>CALUMX010000004.1 GCA_944321875.1 uncultured Muribaculaceae bacterium | reverse complement strand
ATTTTTCCTCTAACTCCCTAATTATCAAATCCTGTTGCGTTAATCTGCTGCAATTCGGCGGATATTCCAGAGATTTTCCGTAAGTTTGTGGAAAAGATTTAAATCATGAATGACAAACTAATCATATATCAGATATTTACTCGCTTATTTACCAACACGAATGAGTCTTGTGTTCCGAATGGAACAATTCTTCAGAATGGATGTGGCAAATTAAACGACTTTACGCCACATGTATTGCAATCTATTGCGGAACTTGGTGTTACCCACGTGTGGTACACGGGAGTGATTGAGCATGCTACTGCTACTGACTATTCTGCCTATGGCATATTGCCGGACAACCCCCATGTTGTAAAAGGAAAGGCTGGGTCTCCCTATGCGATTAAAGATTACTATGATATTTCTCCTGATTTGGCAGAGGACGTTCCGAACCGCATGGCTGAGTTTGAGGCCTTGGTTAAGCGTACTCATGATTGCGGACTGAAAGTGATTATTGATTTCGTTCCTAATCACGTGGCCCGTCAGTACCATTCGGATGCTGCACCGGCAGGAGTGGAGGATTTTGGAAAGCAGGACAATACGGAAATGTTTTTCAGTCCGTCCAATAACTTTTATTATATTACCCGTCAGAAGTTTCAACCCTCGATTGATTTGGGAAAAGGGAAGGATGAATATGTTGAATTTCCGGCCAAAGCTTCCGGAAATGACTGCTTCAATGCTTTCCCGAATCAATATGACTGGTATGAGACAGTTAAGTTGAACTATGGCGTTGATTATGGTGATGGCAGCCGTCATTTCTCACCAATTCCCGATACATGGTTGAAGATGTTGAACATACTCCGGTTCTGGGCTCAGAAGGGCGTTGACGGATTCCGGTGCGATATGGTTCACATGGTTCCTGTTGAGTTTTGGGAATGGGCCATTGCTTCGGTTAAGAGCAAATATCCGGAGGTTAAGTTTATCGCAGAGCTGTATGATGTAAACATTTATAGAGATTATATTTTCCGTGGAGGATTTGATTACCTGTACGATAAGGTCAATCTCTACGACACGTTGCGTGGTGTTCAATGCCATAACGTATCGGCAGCACAGATTACAGGCTGCTGGCAGACGGTTGACGGAATATCCAATCACATGTTGAATTTTCTTGAGAATCATGATGAGCAGCGATTCGCTTCGAAAGAATATGCCGGCGATGCTTCGTTGGTAATTCCTTCTTTGGTTGTCAGTGCGACATTCTCAACGGGACCGGTCATGATATATGCAGGACAGGAACTTGGTGAGAAGGCGGAAGACGCGGAAGGATTCAGCGGACGGGATGGTCGGACTACCATTTTTGACTATTGGAGCGTTCCTGCTTTGCGGAAATGGTATAATAAGGGCAAATGCGACTATGCCAATCTGTCGATGGCGGAAATCAATCTGCGTGAAACCTACAAGCGTATTCTGACAATGTCGCGCAAAGAGCCGGCTATCAGCGATGGCAATTTTTTCGATTTGATGTATGTCAACTACCATAACCCAAGCCTTGACCCTCATAGAGTTTACGCTTATTTGCGGAAACATGAGGAAGAGTTGATTGTCGTGATTGTTAATTTCGGAGATATGCCTCAGGAGTGCAAAATCAACATTCCGCAGCATGCATTCGACTTCCTGAAGCTTGTCCCGGGTGATTATATGGCCGTTGAGCTTCTGACCGGTCGCCGGCAGAAGAAACACTTGTCGGCCACAGAACCGTTTGCTACAGTTGTCGGAGGCAACAATGCCGTACTTTGGAAAATTAAATTTTCAAAAGAGAAAGCCGACGGCAAGAAAAAAAGGAAAACATTGGCGGGAAAATAAAAAATTAGTACTTTTGTAGAAATTTTCAGCAATAGCTATGAATACAAATTTACCTCCTTTTAAAATCTTTTCTGGTACAAAGTCGCATTATCTGGCTGAAGCCATTTGTGCGGAGTTAGGTGTAGAACTTGGTAAAATGAACATTCAGCACTTTGCCGATGGCGAGTTTGAGGTGTCATTTGAAGAGTCAATCCGTGGTTGTGAAGTATTCTTGGTTCAATCAACCTTCCCGAATACGGATAACTTGATGGAGCTTTTGCTCATGATTGATGCAGCGAAGCGTGCATCAGCGAAGTCAGTGATTGCAGTCGTTCCTTATTTCGGATGGGCTCGTCAGGACCGCAAGGATAAGCCGCGTGTGTCAATTGCAGCAAAATTGGTGGCTGATTTGTTGAGCACAGCCGGTATTGACCGTCTTATCACTATGGACCTCCATGCTGACCAGATTCAAGGCTTCTTTAATGTGCCGGTTGACCACTTGTATGCTTCTTCTATTTTCATTCCATATATTCAATCACTCAACCTTAAGGACTTGGTGATTGCAACGCCTGACGTAGGTGGTGCTAAGCGTGCCAACAGCTATGCCAAGTATCTGAATGTGCCTTTGGTACTTTGCCACAAACAGCGTGCTAAAGCAAATGTTGTTGAGAACATGACAGTTATCGGTGAGGTAGAAGGCAAGGATGTTATTTTGGTTGATGACATGGTTGATACTGCCGGTACAATTACAAAGGCAGCAGACTTGATGATGGCTAACGGCGCGAAGTCTGTAAGAGCTTTGGCTTCACACGCTATCATGAGTGACCCAGCATCAGAAAGAGTTGACAACTGTGCTCTTACGGAAATCATCTTCTCCAACAGTATTCCGTTCAATAAGGAGTGTAAGAAAGCGACTATCCTTACTATTGCTCCTTTGTTCGCAGATACGATTCGTCGTGTTCACGAATATGAGTCAATCAGCTCACAATACTTGATTAAGTAACAAAACGAAAATAAGAAATGAATGAAGCGGAGAGCCGTCGGTTCTCCGCTCTTTTGTATACCTGAATTTTCCGGTTGTCGTTAATTTGTCTTATCTTTGAATAAGATAGGATGCGCCTCGGCATAGCCCAAACTTGAAAACTTTGTTTCCCATTTGTCTCTGTGCTCGGCTTTCGCTATCTTTGAATAAGAGAGACGGCATCTTGTCCGCAATTACCGCGCTCGATTTGTGCTGTCTTGATAAAATGATACTCACCATTAACTTTAAATGAAAATATTATGAAACTGAAAATAGCCGTTCTTCCGGGGGATGGAATCGGACCGGAAGTGACGAATGTAGCTTTGGATGTCGTTAAGGCTGTTTGCCGTCGGTTTGGTCATACGTTGGACTATGCGACAGCTATAGCAGGTGCCGGTGCAATTGATGCTGTCGGTTCTCCTTATCCGGAAGAGACCCATCAGCTTTGTTTGGACTCGCAAGCGGTGTTGTTTGGAGCAATAGGTTCACCGAAATATGACAATAATCCTACGTCGAAAGTTCGTCCGGAACAAGGATTGCTGGCCATGCGCAAGAAACTGGGGCTTTATGCAAATATCCGTCCGATTATGACTTTTCCGAAACTGTTCCATAAGTCACCGTTGAAAGAGGAAGTGATTCGCAATGCTGATTTTGTCTGTATCCGAGAACTGACAGGCGGAATGTATTTCGGCCGTCCGCAAGGACGCAGCGAGGATGGTACTCAGGCTTATGACACTTGTATGTATTCTCGTGATGAGATTACGCGAATTGTCAATCTTGCCTATGAGTTTGCGTCACGGAGAAGAAATAAGGTAACGGTGGTGGACAAAGCGAATATTCTGGCTACGTCGCGTCTATGGAGAGAAGTGGCACAGGAGATTGCCGGGAACCATCCTGAGATTGCAACGGATTATCTGTTTGTCGACAACGCTGCGATGAAATTGATTCAATCACCCCGGGATTTCGATGTGATAGTTACGGAGAATACGTTTGGCGATATTCTGACGGATGAGGCAGCTGTAATATCGGGGTCTTTAGGAATGTTGCCGTCTGCATCCATCGGCACATTTACGTCGGTTTATGAGCCTATTCACGGCTCATATCCGCAAGCGGCCGGAAAAGACGTGGCAAATCCGCTGGCTGCGGTGTTGTCAGCTTCCATGATGTTTGATTATTCGTTCCAGCTTCAGGAGGAGGCTGCGATGGTTAAAGCATCCGTAGAGAAGGTGATAGAAGAAGGTGTCGTTACGATGGATATTGTGCAGGATGGCTGTCGTGCTTATCGTACGAGTGAGGTTGGTACAAGATTGGTGGAAATAATAGAGCGTTTTTAAATGACGCTGTTCGATGGCATAGGCGATACTTCAGTAAAATTATTACTGAAGTATCGCTACTTTCTTCCTTTTTCGCTCTTTTCTTGCATTACCCGGATAAATGCTGAACTTATGATACCGGTCGGTACGGCAATCATCGCTATGCCAATCATGCTGATGATTCCACCCAAAAGTCTTCCCATCGGAGTGATAGGATAGATGTCACCATAGCCTACAGTCGTAAAGGTTACAGTCGCCCACCAGAATCCATCTCCGATGTTTTGAAATGCCTCGGGCTGGGCTTCCCGTTCAACGTAATACATCATAATGGCGGAAAAGCATATAAGTATGCCACATGCCGTGTAGGCAACAAGTAGCTCCGTCTTGATGGCTTTCAGCACATAACTGATAAGTTGAAACGAACGGGAATATCTTATGAGTTTGAATACGATAAAGATGTAGGGCAATATGATGAGATGGATGTGATTCGTGTTCCAATAAAGATATGTCAGCACGAAGGGCAACATCGCCACAAAGTCTACTAACCCGTAGAATGAGAAGATATACTTCATTCTTGCTTTCAACTGTTTTAAATGGGGATACTCTGCCGGTGCCGAATAAAGTCTCAGCAAATACTCGAGAAAGAAGATGAGAGATGTGAAGTAAGTAACTTTATTCAGTAGCTTGTGGTAGACTGAGAACTCCGAGAATGATCCGAGTATCACGGAACCTACCGACAAGATGATACAAATAAAGACAAAATAATACACCAACCAGCTGTGTAGATTCTTTTGTATCTTTGAGTATATTTTTATATCCCTTGCCTGCATACTGCTAAGGAAATTTTATTAAATCTTTGTTCTTTTCCATTTTTCTATAGGATTTTTATTTTAATAGGGTGTGTCCTATTTGCAACCTCTTGAAAATTTAAGGTAGGCTCAAATAAGAATCCGAAAATTCTAATTTTTAGGGCCTACCATAAATCATATTATTTTATCTCAATTTCATCCACAAACAAGAAGGCATTGATGCCGGCCTTCGGATGCCCTTTCGGAAGTTTGTCGGGACTTAGGACAATCCGTATGTAGCGTGCGTTCTGTTGGTCAAAAGTAACTTTATGGTTATGGATGCCTTGAGGTGTATTGAATGGCAGTTGCGCGACATCCTTCGTAAGAATCGGCTGGAAATTCTTTCCATCAGCAGAACTTAGAATGGCGATTTTAGAGACGTCCATAATCCAATCTCCAACGGACACAAAAGTATCGAAGGTCACTTCGCTGAACGATGTGGGTTGGCCGAAGTCGATGACTACATCAATATCGTTGCGGTTGACACCGACCCAACGGCCGTCGCGGAATACCTCGCCACCTTTCAGGCCGTCTACCAACATGGATGCTCCACCATAGGTGTATTGAGGATGAAGCGTTGTTTTCAGTTCAATCGGTTTTACGGTTGCCTTGTTGAAAACGATTCTTTCCGAGAGAATATGGCTTTTTGTCGAACCGTTGATTAAAATCGCTTTCAGATTGGAAGGACGGTTGATTGAGAATGGCGTCGTGTATCGCGTGCTCTTCTCAGTCGGGGTGGTACCGTCGAGCGTGTAGTAAATATTGCCTTCCGTAAGTTGTTCCAACTCAACGATGATGTTCTGTCTCCGCTCATCGATTGTGTAATGTGGCTTGATGTCGAAAATGTGGGTGGCAAAGTTGTAGCCCAGTACATTGTACCAGTCGGTCAGCTTTTTGAGACGGGGAAGGAATTCCTCATAGCTTGGTTTGGGTAGGCTGCTCCATTGCACTTCCGCCAATGCTGCCAAACGAGGCAGTAGCATATATTCTGCCTGTTGGAGAGAGGGGATGTATTCTGTCCAGAGATTAGCCTGAACACCGATTACATACGATTGATATTCTTTGGGGATACCGTTGGTCGGCTCAAAGGAGAGGACTCGTTCCAAAGGGATATATCCACCGATAGCCAAAGGCTCGTCTTTGACGTTCTTTGTCTGGTAATAGTCGAAGTACAGATAAGTATTCGGAGTCATGATGACATTGTGGTGCTGTTTCGCTGCCTCAATTCCTCCGTCTACACCTCTCCAGCTCATGACGGTGGCATTAGGAGCCAGACCGCCTTCGAGAATCTCATCCCAGCCGATAATATGCCGTCCTTTGCTTTCTACGAATTTTTCCATGCGGGAAATTACATAGCTTTGCAGGTATTCTTCAGCAGAATGTCTGTTATCCGCTTTTATTCCTAACTCCTTTATCTTTGCCTGGCATTTCGGACAATCTGCCCAGCGGGTTTTCGGACATTCGTCACCGCCGATGTGAATGTATTCCGAGGGGAACAGGCTGATTACTTCCGCAAGTACGTCTTCGAGAAAACGCATGGCTTTCTCGTTGCCTGCACAGATTACATCATCTGCAACACCCCAGCGGGTCCATACCTTATAAGGGCCTCCGGTGCAACCCAAGTCAGGGTAGGTGGCGAGAGCTGCCAGTTGATGGCCGGGCAGGTCAATCTCGGGAATAATCGTAATGTGGCGTTCTGCCGCATATTTTACAATGTCGCGGATTTCCTGTTGTGTGTAGAATCCACCGTAAGGGATACTGTCGTGTCGGTCGAAGTTTTTCCCGATTTGTGAGCCTTCACGCATGGCTCCGACCTTTGTCAGTTCGGGGTATTTTTTTATTTCGATGCGCCAGCCCTGGTCATCAGTCAGGTGCCAATGCATGCGGTTGATGTTGTGGAGTGCGAGGATGTCAATAATTTCCTTTACGGAATCGGCCGGCATGAAATGGCGGCTGACGTCCAACATCGTTCCACGGTAGGAGAATCGGGGGCTGTCGGTAATTTCTACTGCAGGAAATTCTATTCTCTGAAGACCTTTTCCGGCTGCTATGGATTTGCGAAGAGTCTGAATGCCATAGAAAACACCTGCGGGTGTAGAACCGGTGATGACGATGCCATGTCGTGAATCAACAGAAATGTGATAGCCTTCGGCAGTTTTGATTTTATCATCGAGTTTGAGTGTGATTTCTCCTCCCGGTGTAGCCGATATCTTGAGTGCCGACCCCAGTGCCGGCTGTAGGTAGTCGGAAAGGAATTGGGCATTACGCTCCATTTCAGCATTTCCTTTAGGGAAGGAAATAGTTGCTGATTGAGTTAATATAAACGGAGAATTGTCTGCCGTTGTGATTTGCTGGGGAAGGGGAATGACCGTATAGTCGGCAACCGTTGTTTTCCCTTCCGCAGAAAGATGTAATGCCGCGGTTAAGGCCAGTGGCATAATAAATTTGGCAAAGGTTTTCATTGATAAAATATTTTAAGATAAATTGATTCCCCCGAAACAAGTCTTATGGGTGATTGAGCAGCGACAGCATGGTTTGTGATTTCGCTTCGGTCTCTTCCCACTCTGATTCCGGTATAGATTCCGCTGTCAGTCCTCCGCCGCAATAGATGGTGAATTCCCGGTTGGAGGAACTTAGAGAACGGAGGTTGACAAAATAGTTGAACGACTTTTCTGAGAAAGGTCCCAGATAGCCTCCATAGTATGCCCGCTCGTGTCTCTCAATTTGATTGATAGCCCGGATAGCGTCTTCTTTTGGCAGTCCCGACAAGGCTGGCGTTGGATGGAGCCAACCGACTAATCGCTCTACTTCGGACAGCGAAGATATGTGGGCAGTGAAGTGGTTGCAAAGATGCTCGATGCTTCCCGCCTTATGGGTGGTCTTTTCAGAAAGAGTGAACGGGACTCCGGCGTTTTCGAAAGCTTTTGCAATGTAGCGGACAACAATTTCCTGTTCTTCTATCTCTTTGCTTCCCCATGGTGTTACCGTGCCGGCTTTACGGGTGCCGGCCAATGCCATGGTCTGAAATGTAGAACCGTCATAAATGCCAAGCCGTTCGGGTGAGGCTCCCATCCATATTCCGGTCTGAGGGGTTTGAACGATAAAAGTAAATGCTGACGGATACATTTCCGTCAGTGTCTCATACAGTGTGCCCCAGTCGAAATGGGAAGCATCACCGGTGATGACTTTTGACAATACAATCTTTTCAAGCGTATGTGTCTTTAACAACTTGAGGCAACTTTCCGCTGCCTCAAGATATGTTTGTTTGGATGTCGTAACGTTGTCATAACCCAGCTCTTCCGATGGATTGACAGGGGGTGTGGGATTCATCTTCAGTAATTCAGCAGCAGAAAGTTCGTCATAAATTCTGACAGTCGGTAATTTACCACTGATATCGAACGGAACTATTTTCAGACCGGTCGGTGACTGATAGCCCGGAGTCCGTTGTGCTGCGAAATGAATCTCACAATCGTCCGGCAAACGGTAGGCATAGAATGCCGTATGCGAGCTGATAGCAAGGTTGACAGCGTTTCGGATAATTGACTTATTCATTATTGTCTGTTACACGTCCTATGAGTTCAAATGGCATGGCTTCTTGAATCTCGACATTATAGAATTGTCCGATTTGAAGCGTCTTTTCTTTCGATACCAATACTTCCGGGTCGACCTCCGGAGAGTCAAATTCGGTGCGGCCTATGTAATAGTCCGGTTCCTCGCGGTCGATGATGACTTTCATCGTCTGGCCGACTTTGGCTTCATTTATCTCCAGAGAGATGGTCTCTTGCAATTCCATGATTTCGGACAGTCGAGCTTCCTTGACTTCCTGCGGAATTGAGTCTTCGAAGTTTTTGGCTCCGAAAGTATCCTCTTCCTCACAATAGGCGAATGCCCCCATGCGCTCGAAACGTGCATCTTTGATAAACTGTTTCAATTCCTCAAAGGCAGCCTCATCCTCGCCGGGAAATCCTACCATGAGCGTAGTCCGTATGTGAATGCCTGGAACCTTCGTTCTGATTTCTTCAAGTAATTGGAGCGTTTGTTCCTTATTGATATGGCGGCGCATGTTCTCAAGCACCCGGTCGTTGATATGCTGCAATGCGATATCCAGATATTTGCAGACATTGGGATGCTTTGCCATTACATCAAGTATCTCATGCGGAAATTGCGCTGGGTATGCATAATGCAGACGAATCCATTCCACGCCTTCCATTTGAGCCATGCGGTCAATCAATTCGGGCAACATGAGTTTCCCGTACAGGTCAAGTCCGTAGGAGGAGAGGTCTTGGGCAATGACATTAAATTCCTTTACGCCTTGCTTGACAAGATATTCAACTTCCTTGAGAATTTCTTCTATCGAGCGGGATTTGTGACGACCAGTAATTAAAGGAATCGCACAGAAAGAGCAGAAACGGTTGCACCCCTCTGATATTTTCAGGTAGGCATAATGGCGAGGTGTTGTGATAACACGCTCGTAGGGGAGTGTCGCCGGATTTTTCTTGACTACCTCCGATATGAGATTTACCCAGTCAAACTTTCCATAGAGTCTGTCAATCTCAGGAATTTCAGTCTGGAGATCCTTACGATATCTTTCGGAAAGGCAACCCATGACAAAGAGTTCCTTGATGCGTCCGTCGTTTTTTGCTTCGGCATACTCAAGGATTGTGTTGACTGATTCTTCTTTTGCGTCTCCGATAAAGCCGCAAGTGTTGACTACAACAATGTCTCCTTTAACATTGTCGGAATTATGGTGTGCTTCAAAGCCACAGTCGCGCAACTGCCGGAGCAGTCTTTCCGAGTCGACCAGATTCTTGGAGCATCCGAGGGAAATTACATCAATACGTTTTTTTCTCATATTTCCTTATTTCCCGAACAAAGAGTCAACAAATTCACGCTTGTGGAAGATTTGCAAATCCTCCATGCCTTCTCCCAAGCCAATATATTTTACCGGAATTTTGAATTGATGGCTGATTCCGATGACAACGCCGCCTTTTGCAGTTCCGTCGAGTTTTGTGACAGCCAATTCGTTGACCTCCGTAGCCGCTACAAATTGTTTGGCTTGCTCAAAAGCGTTCTGTCCGGTAGAGCCGTCAAGCACAAGGAGAACTTCGTGTGGGGCATCCGGAACAATGCGTTTCATTACGTTTTTGATTTTCGTCAACTCGTTCATCAAGCCTACTTTGTTGTGCAGTCGGCCGGCAGTGTCGATGATTACGACATCCGCATTGGATGCCTTTGCTGAGTTGAGTGTGTCGTATGCGACAGATGCCGGGTCAGAACCCATTTGCTGTTTTACGACCGGCACGCCTACGCGCTCACCCCAAATCATCAACTGCTCGATGGCAGCAGCACGGAATGTGTCGGCAGCACCGAGAACGACGCTGTTTCCTGCCTTTTTAAACTGATAGGCCATCTTACCGATTGTTGTTGTTTTTCCAACACCGTTTACGCCGACAACCATAATCACATAAGGCTTTTTAGACTCTGGGACGGTAAAGTCGGGAGTGTCATCGTGTTCGTTAGCGGCCAGCATGTCGGCAATTTCCTCACGGAGCATCTCGTTCAGCTCGTCAGTGCTTACATACTTGTCGCGGGCAGCGCGGGCCTTGATTCGGTCGATGATAGCCAATGTGGTCTCGACACCGATATCGGATGTGATGAAGATTTCCTCCAGGTTGTCGAGGAAGTCGCTGTCGATTGTCCGTTTACCGGCTACTGCTCTTGAAATTTTAGAGAACAAGCCTTCTTTCGTTTTTTCCAGACCCTTGTCAAGCGTTTCTTTTTTCTCTTTGGAAAAGAATTTACTAAAAAATCCCATATAATTTGTTTGTTTTTATTTTTCTACGTTATTCTCTGTTGCCCTGAATGTTGGTTGCTGTCTGCTTGATTTGCTTTCTTGACAGCTGCAACTTCTTGGCAAATTTTACACGGTCCATTTCCGCTTTTTTCAGGTCTTGGAGCGAATGGCTGTATTCGTATGTCTCGGAAATTATTTCCTTAGTCTTTTTTGAGAGGGTAGTGGCATGCTTTTTCTTGCCGCTCTCAAACGTCAACCGGATGTTTGTTCCTGCATTCTCCGTTATGAAGTGGCAGAGAGAGTCGCATTCCTTCATTGTAAAGGTAACCATTTCGACGGGTACACCGTTGTCGTTAAACCGGTAGTTGCGGTCGTTGCTTACGGGGACGTCGACAGTGGTAACCGTAGAATCATTGGCCGTTGCCGACAAGCGTGTATGCTTGATTGAGTGACCGTAGAGGGAGGATACAAGGGAGAGTGAGCCGTCCTCACCGACACGGGGCATAAGACCGGTTGTCTTAATCAACGCGTCATTGTTGAGACTTTTACTGATATAGTAGCCTTCTACCATGTCTTTCTCTTTCATGAATTTGAATCGGGCACCGAGGGAATCAACCATCTGCTTGCTCTGCGCGTAAAGTTCCTCATTGGCGATGCTGTCGTTGAAAATGAGTTTCTCGTTGATGAGCGTCTTTACGTGAAGCGCGCGGCGTTGTACGTCGAGTTCACCGGGATAGACTTTCATCAGCGAATCAATCATTGTCATGGCGTCGTCATACTTTGCCTCCTCGTACAGTGACTGTACGTTTTTCAGCAGAGCTTCCGCTTTAACCTCGTTCTCCGATTTCTGTTGGTTGCCGCTGCATGACACCATTGTCACTACCGGCAAGGCTGCAATGATTGCAGTGATTATATTTTTACTTAATGCGCCGTACATCTTTTAATCCTTTAATGGTTTTTATTTTTTTGATTACATTGTTGAGTGATGTGGAATCGTTTACACCAATCACAATACGACCATTGAACAGTCCATCATTGGAATCAATGGCAATGCTACGCAAAGATACGTTTTTTTCTTTAGTAATTATAGATGTTAGGGTATTAACTATGCCGATATCATCGTTACCGACGATTTCCAGCGTGACTGCGAACTGATTCTCTCCAACTTTGTCGGACCATGCCGCACGAATTGTTCGGTAAGGATACCGGCGCGTCAGGTGGATGGCATTCGGGCATTCTTTCTTGTGTATCTTAATTGCTCCGTCGCTCGAAATGAAGCCCATAATGGCATCTCCCTGGATAGGATTACAGCACTTTGACAGTTTATAGTTAATGTTTCTGATGCCTTCTCCGATTCTGACGATGTCGTCTGATTTGGCCTCTTTCTCCGATTCATGCGGTTGAAGGACGAAATCCTGGGCAGACCGGTTGATGTAGGCCGACTCCTTTTCCTTCTCGACCATTCCGATGTAGTTGTCGACAATGGAGGCCATGTCAATCTTCTCATTGGCTACGTCGTTGTAGAAATCGGTCACAGTTTTATAGCCCATTTTCTTTATCATCTTCATCAGAACCGATTCGTCGATTTCAATCTTACGGTTCTTGAAACGCCGTTGCAGCATTTCCTTGGCATATTCAACCGACGTGTTGTTGGTCTCGTTCAGCAATTGGCGTATTTTGTTGCGCGCCTTTGCCGTAACGATAAAGGAGAGCCACTGCAGTTTCGGAAACTGTGTCGAGGATGTGAGGATTTCTACCGTATCACCGCTATGGAGCACATAGTTGATTTTCTGATTGCGTCCGTTGACTTTACCGCCGATGCAGGTGCAGCCAACCTGAGAGTGGATAGCGAACGCAAAGTCAAGTACGGTTGCGCCTAAGGGAAGTTTGTGCAAATCTCCCTTGGGCGTAAAGATAAATACCTCCTTGTTGTAGACATCCATGTTCATCTGGCGAATCAACGCAGGAGCATCCTTTCCTGATGTCTCAAGAAGGTCACGGACGTTGGCCATCCATTCATCCAGGCTCTTCTCGCTGTGAAGACCTTTGTATTTCCAGTGGGCTGCGACACCCTTTTCCGCAATCTCATCCATGCGTTGTGTGCGGATTTGCACCTCAACCCATCGGTTGTCAGGACCATATACTGTGGTGTGGAGTGACTCATATCCGTTGGATTTCGGGATGGTAATCCAGTCTTTCATTCTGGACGGATTGCCCCGATACATATTGGTGACAATTGCAAAGGCGGCCCAGCAGTCCTGATGTTCCTTTTCCTTCGGAGTACGGATGATGATACGAATGGCGAAAAGGTCGTAGATGTCCTTTATGTCGGCATTTTGCTTTTTCATCTTATTCCAAATGGAATAGATGGACTTGGTGCGGCCTTTGATTTCGAAATCCAATCCGCTTTTTCTCAGTTCGATTTCCAATGGAGCGATGAACTGGGCAATATACTGGTCGCGCGCTTTCTTGGTTTCGTTGAGCTTTCGCGCAATCTGAGTGTAGAGGTCGCGGTTGAGATATTTCAGCGACATATCCTCCAACTCGGATTTTACTTTGTATAGTCCGAGCCGGTGGGCAAGGGGCGCATAGAGATATTTCGCCTCGCTTGCAATGTCGAAGACGAACTTCTGGTTGGGGTGATGGTTGATGGACTTCATCAAGGCCAGACGGTCGATAATCATAATGATGATTACCCGGATGTTTTCAGCAAAGGCCATCATCAGTTTGCTGAAGTTCTCATCTTTCTGCCGTGTCTCCTTTTTGTAAAGGTCGGCTACTTTTATCAGTCCATGCGTAATTGATGCCACATCTTCTCCGAACTCCGCTTTGATTTGCTCCAGAGTGATGAAGTTGGACAAGCAGAGGTGATAGAGAAGTGTCGCAAAAATCATATTTTTGTCCACGCCGAAATATTCGCACAGCAAAAGTGCCGTGTGGGTATGTCGGACGGTCGGGTTGATGTCGTATTTATCGCGGTGGCTATTGCCAGATTCAATGCTTTCGGAAATAATATGTTTTAATTTGGAAATCTCAGATTGAGAAATGTCATTTCCAAGATATCCCCGTAAAGATTTGTAGGCATTTACGATAAATTCTTGTTCTGTTTTCGTATAATATGCTTCAATCATTACACCAATAATTTAAATTCTCTCCAAATTTAAAATTATTTATTCAAATAGCTTTAATAATTTATTGAAAATTCGTATGTTTGACACTAAATAAACTTAACTTATAGAATCATGTTTACCGAAAACGATTTAACTCTATTTAAAGACAGAGGATTAACTGTTGATTTAATTGAAAACCAATTGAATGCTTTTAAGCAAGGATTTCCTTATTTGAAGTTGGAGTCGGCAGCCACGGTGGGTAATGGCATCGTAAGACTGGATGATGCAGGTGAAAAACACTATACTTCCGTTTGGGAGCAGTACCTTGATGCCGACGGTAACATTTTAAAGTTCGTGCCGGCTTCAGGTGCAGCCAGCCGAATGTTCAAGGC
The DNA here is from genome assembly GCA_944321875.1 of uncultured Muribaculaceae bacterium. Taxonomy (GTDB): domain Bacteria; phylum Bacteroidota; class Bacteroidia; order Bacteroidales; family Muribaculaceae; genus Limisoma. The sequence continues at coordinate 111,551 of CALUMX010000004.1, read as the reverse complement.
TTTGTTCTCTTTCCTTGACGGTGAATCGGAACAGCCGAATGATGACTTCATGAAGGCCTTTTTCGCAGGAATCCATCAATTCGCTTTTTATGAGAAGTTGAACGACACCGTACAGAAGGCTCATGGATGCGATATTGACAGCATGATTGCCAAAGGTGGATATAAAGCCATTGTTGCCTGCCTGCTGAAGGATATGAACTATGGAAACCTTCCGAAAGCATTGCTGCAGTTCCATATGGCGACTGACGGCACTGTGCACACTGCTTTGGCAGAGCATTTGGAGGAAGGCGCACAGTATGCAAGCAATAAGAGCGGACAGGTGAATGTGCATTTTACGGTTTCTCATGAGCATAAAGAGTTGTTTAAGGAGGAGATTGCACGGATTATGCCGGAATTTGCGAAAAAATATGGCGTGAAGTATGATATTTCCATGTCGGAGCAGAAGGCATCTACCGATACGATTGCCGTAAATATGGACAACACTCCTTTCCGTGAGAACGGTAAGTTGCTCTTCCGTCCGGGCGGTCACGGTGCGTTGATTGAGAATCTCAACGATGTAGACGCGCACGTCGTATTTATTAAGAATATCGATAATGTGGTTCCTGGCACAAAGAGAGAGTCAACCATCCTGTACAAAAAGATACTTGGCGGTATTCTGATTGAGACTCAGAAGAGAATTGCCGGATATATGGAATTGCTTGACGGTGGACAGTACACGAGAGAACAATTGCAGGATATCGTTAACTTCCTTGAGCAAATTCTGACAATACGCCATGGAAAAGAAGCAGAGATGAGTGATGCGGAATTGGCTGCATTCTTGAGAAACAAGCTCAACCGACCTATCAGAGTCTGTGGTGTGGTGAAGAACGAAGGCGAGCCTGGTGGTGGTCCGTACATTGCCTACAATCAGGATGGAACAGCTTCTCTTCAGATTCTTGAAAGCTCACAGATTGACAAGAATAATGCAGAGTCAATGAAATTGATGAACGAGGCTACTCACTTTAATCCGGTTGATTTGGTTTGCTATATTGCGGATTACAAGGGTAAGAAATTCGATTTGCCGAAATATGTGGATAAAAACACTGGTTTCATTTCGGAGAAGTCAAAAGCCGGACATGAAATTAAGGCATTGGAATTGCCGGGTCTGTGGAACGGAGCGATGAGTGACTGGAATACCATCTTCGTTGAAGTTCCTGTCAGCACATTCAATCCGGTAAAGACGGTCAACGACTTGTTGAGACCGGCTCATCAGATGTAATTTAGTAATCTTAAAATAAGGAGCGGGATTAAGTGTAGTTATATGCTTAATTCCGCTTTTTCAATCAATATGGAGTATAAGCGGAAATTGCAATTGAGGCAATTGTGGCAAGCGTGTTTTCACGATAGCGATGATTACCTGGATATATTTTTTAATAATGTGTATGACCCTTCTTTTGCTCACGATGTGTGTCGCGACGGGGAGGTCGTGTCAGCACTCTACATGCTGCCTTATTCGTTGAGATTGGATGCAGGTTGTGTCTTGCCGATGCAATATATGTGTGGCGTTTCGACGGCAGAGGCGTATCGGGGACAGGGATTGGCTTCGGATTTGATTCGTCAGGTTTTGCAAAAAGAAACGGCACCGTTGGTTTGTTTGATGCCGGCGGAGGACAGCTTGTTTGATTATTATTCCCAATTCGGCTTTTCTCCGGCCTTTTTTAGAGAAGAGGTGCCTGTTGAGTCCGTAACGTTGAGTGATGCTTCCGGTGAAAAGATGAGCAGGGATGAAATGGCGGATTTTTGTCAACGAGAGGAATGCAGTAGAAACTTTTCCTTACAGCATGGCAGAAATGATTTTGAGGTTGTCATAAAGGAACATTTATCCAGTGGTGGACTTATTTTCTCAAAAAAAGGAAAGTATTGCGGTTTTGCCGTAGATACAGAGAAGGGCATTTTGTTGAAGGATTGGTTCGGTGAATTTCCAAGGCCTCTGCCGGTTGCCGGTTTGGGTGAAAAGAAGGTCTTTCGCAGACAGAGAGGACATGTCCCTTATGGAATGGTGCGTATTGTCGATGCGTTTGAGGTATTAATAGCATTTGCCGGAATATATCCACAGGTCGATAGAATAGAGCTGACAGTAGTGGATGATGTGATTGAGAAAAATAATTTTTCCGTGCGGATAGTGGACGGAAAGTGCAAGAAAATTCAGAAAAATCCGACTGCAAAAGTACTTTCCGTAGCTGAGTTGGCAGATTATTTATTTGTTAAACAGAGCAAAGTCAGAGGATTGTGCGGAGGCATGTGGATGAGCCTGATGCTTGAGTGATGAAATAACAAATTGTTCACAGAAGCGATATGTTATAAAGCATATTAAAATAGACTGGCCAAAATTTGTAAGAGTCGTAAATAATGGTTACATTTATATCACAATTAAACAACATAGTTTCTAACTCTAAAACCATAGTATCATGACAAAGACTATTTCTTTCAACGAACTTAGAAGAATCAAGGACAGTTTGCCAGACGGTTCAATGCATAAAATTGCTGACCGTCTGAATGTGAATGTACAAACTGTAAGAAATTACTTTGGTGGCACAAATTATGCGTTCGGAAAAAATTGTGGATTACATATAGAACCAGGTCCTGACGGCGGTATTGTTGTCCTGGATGATACATTAATTTACGATATGGCACTCGAAATCCTTCGAGAAAAAGAACAAGAGTAATTTCAGCATTAAAAAACAAGAATAATTATGGCAAACGAGGAATTGGTAACATTGACAATCCAACCGTACGAAAGAGCCATAATTTTAAAGAAAAAATTAGAAGAAGAAGGAATCGTGGTTGTTGTTGATGAAGTAAATCAACAACAACCACTCATTTCATCAGGCGTACGGTTACGGATTAAGGAAGCAGATTTGCCGAAGGCAATGATGCTTGTTGAAATGAACATTATTAAGGGGAAAAGACACTCCGACAGGGTAGTGCTTATCCCGGTTGATTTTACCGAGAGGTCAGAGAAGGCCTGCTTGCTGGGTTTCCGTTGCGCTCATCGGTTGCAGGCATCGGTTGTGATACTGCATTCCTACATTAATACGTCATTTCAAGCCTCATTCCCATTGTCGGGAAGGCTTCATAAAAACATATCCGAGAAATATAAGGAGGAGGAACTGCAGGCCATGTCGGAAATGGAGCAGTTCTCGAAGCGGTTAAAAGACTTCATACCGGCAGATTTGCTGGAGGGTGTGAAGTACGAGTGCCGGGTAGAGGAAGGTGTCCCGGAAGAGGCTATTCTGGAACTTGCGAAAATTCTGGAGCCGATTTTGATTGTCATGTTGACACGAGGTTGGATGAGAAAGCGGGAAGACCAAATCGGTAGTGTGACTGCCGAGGTTATGGACTCTCTGCGTTTCCCACTTCTTGCAATTCCGGAAGGTCTTGATTTGGACGATGTCCCTCATAATATGGTGTTCTGTGCCACGTTGGAGCGGAGCGACTTGATTCCGTTGGACCTCATTATGTCGCAGTTTGAGTGTCATAACGTAGTCCTTGCTCATGTAGAATCGGGTAACGAGCCTTTGGTCGAGCAGCGGATGCAGGCATTGTATGAGTATTGCTGTCATCAATATCCATCCTCGAAGTTTTTGCAGAAAATCTACAATATAGATGATTTCTTCGAGTCGTTTGAACGCAATCTGCAGTCGCAGAAAATAGGTCTTGTGGTTATTCCAAATAAGAAACGGAATATTTTCGCACGATTGTTCAATCCGAGCATTGCGCATCGTTTCCTATTTCAGACCGATATTCCATTGCTGGTAATTCCTCGTTGAATCATCCTTCCTTTTGTTCCGAATGCTGGAGGAAAAGGATGGTAGGAGTTCTGTATAATTACGTTGAAATGCTTAATTTTGTCGGAAAATTGTACGAAGAATGATAGAATCAGGTATATTCAAAAGAACGGAGCGGTTGCTTGGTTCGGAACTCACGCAGGTTTTAAAGCAAAAAAGAGTATTGGTAGTAGGAGTGGGCGGTGTCGGCAGTTGGTGTGTCGAAAGCCTTGTGCGTACGGGCATTGGTCATATCACTATCGTTGATTCCGACAATGTGTGCATTACGAACATCAATCGCCAGTTGATGGCTACGGTCGAGACCGTAGGTCAACCTAAGGTTGATGTACTGAAGGCCCGGATGCTTTCCATCAATCCAGCTCTTGATATTGAAGCTCGTAAGGAAATCTATTCTGATGAGAATTACGAGGCCTTCCAATTGGATTCGTACGATTATGTCATCGATGCCATCGACAGTCTTGACAACAAGGCTTCCCTCATAAGACGTGTATGTGCGACAAAGTCTGTGTTGTTCTCTTCAATGGGGGCAGCTCTGAAGATTGACCCGACGCGGGTGAGCGTTGCTGAGTTTTGGAACGTAAAGGGATGTCCTCTTGCGGCGGCTCTCCGGCGTAAATTCAAAAGAAGCAAAGACTTCCCGAAAAAGAAATTCAAGTGCGTCTTCAGTGATGAGTTGCTGACAAATGAAGGGGCGGATTGCGACTGTGGTACGGAAGAGTGTGTTTGCCGCAAGGAGCGGCTTGCCGGAGGAGAAGCAGAGTGGCATCAAACAAAAAAGCAAGCCAACGGCTCGCTTTCTCATATTACGGCAATTTTCGGATTTACTCTTGCCGGATTGGTAATTTCAGATATACGGACAAAAGCAATCCGTCAGCAGAAATCATAACGCATCGATAAGTTCGGTGATTTTACCATTCAAATCGGTTACGGTGAAAGGTGACAGGACGGCGTAATGTGCGGCCTGTTGTGCTGCCTTGCGTTCAAATTCGGAGACCTTCAAGGGGATATAAGTGTTTTTGGTAACGTTGTTCCCCGTTATGGCCTCATACCAGGTACAGGCGGCTGTATAGCGGCCAAAATTATAGTTCAAATGGTATCCGTCCCTGCAAAGACTGTCACCAATCTTTTTAATTGCTCTCATGTTCTGTATGGCTGTGCCGCTTGGCACCAGCAGGTTGAATTGCTTGTAAGTTTTCAGGACCTCTTGTGTCGTACTTACAATGGAGAAATACATTTTTGATTGAGATTTTGAATATTTAGGGAACTCCTTATGAGTTGAGTTCCGGGCATAAGCCCATGTCATGTGGTAGATGAACTTTACCTTGGGCAAACGATTCTGCACATAACGAATCAGACTGCCGAGATAGGGCTTGAATGTCGTAATGTCACCGGCATCGTAGCTCACCTGCTGAAGGCTCACATAGTCCCACTTTTCATCTGTGAGGGCTTTCTCTAATGTGCATTTGCGGGTGTTGGTCTTAATCTCGTTCTTGATTTTGTGGTATTCATAATCAGGGAAGTTAAACGAGATGTTGGTGTAGTGCCGTTTTAGGGAACATCCCCCGATGTATAGGTTTCCAATGATTAATTCGATGCTGTCGGCTTTGGCTATCTGATAAAGATGCTGTTCCACGGCATCGACTGAGAAACTATTGCCAATTGCCAGAATGCGTATCGTGTCATGTTTGCAGAAATTCTGGCCTATGGCGTTGAAACTGACGAAGATAAGTAGACTTAGTAATACCGAAACTATCTTTTTCATTATCGTAAAAATAAGAATTGTGCAAATGTACGTATTTTGACAATAAACTCGCGTTAAAAATTTTAGTATTATTGAGATTTGTTGTATTTTTGGACTACTTAAACTTTTAATAACTACACTATGATGAAATGCAAAACTTTGGCATTTGCGGCTGTTGTTGCTTTGGCCGCAGGTGCAGCGTCGGATGTTTATCCGGCTTCTGGCTTGCGTCTGGATGAAATGGGAATAGTAACTACACATTCACGCGAATTCTCGTTTAGTGATAAGGCTGCCGGTTTCTTTTATGGAATGACCGGTACGGATAATTGGACGGATGGTAATGCCGGATGGAATGTTTTCGCTAAAAAAGTATTTACGGATTACGCCTTATTTGTCGACGGTGAGCAACTCTTGCGAAAAGAGGCGAGAACGGAGGTGAATCCTTACAGAATGTGCCGTCTTTATAAGAATGCGAGAGAATCGTTTTTCTTGGTTGACAATCAAAAAGTAATTTTCATTGAACTGGATAATGTAAAAGGAAAGAATGTCAGCTTGCAGTTGCAAGGTGATAATCTGAAGAACGGGAGAGTGGAGGACAACACGGTTGTGTTTGATTCCGAAATGCACCCCGGCAACGTGTTGCGTGTCGCTGCTTCTAAGGAGGGTGAGGTGCTGTCGCTTCAGAACGGCATGATTTCTTCCGATGCAGATTGCGGTGGTTTTATTCTTGCATTCGGTTCTCCAGAAGATTCAAAGCAGTTGGTTGCAGACAGTCGTGCCAATGAAGATGATTGGTTGGCCGCCCGTAAGCGCAGAATGCAGGCGCTTGTAGATGACAATGCGGTAGAGACGAATCAAAAAGACGTGGCTCACGGATTGGCTTGGATTGAATTGACGGCTGATGAATTGGTGACACAGCAACACGGAGGATGGGGCATCTACGCCGGTTTTCCTTGGTTTACGGATTTCTGGGGACGGGATATGTTCATTTCCATGCCGGGAATGATTCTTTGCACCGGACAGTTTGATGTGGCAAGAGATATTTTGCTGTCGTTTGGAAAATATCAGGATATGGACCCGAAATCGGAAACCTATGGACGTGTACCTAACCGTTTGAATCTGGATGGTATTTTGTACAATACGACCGATGGTACTCCACGTTTTGTCATTCAGGCGTATGACTATCTGAGATATTCGGGCGATGTCGACTTTATCAAGCAGATTTATAAGAATGTCAAGATTGCAACGGATGCATCGATTGATTTATATACGGACGAGAAAGGTTATCTGACTCATGCCGATGCGGATACTTGGATGGATGCCAAGCGTCAGAGTAAATATCCGTGTTCTCCGCGAGGCAATCGTGCAGTAGATATTCAGGCATTGTGGTATAATCAGCTTGATGCTGCGGCAAAAATGGCTGACTATATGGGCAAGAAGTCTGATGCGAAACGTTGGAGAGAAGTTGCCGCAAAATTGCGTGCAAATTTCGAGCATGATTTCGTAGACAAGGCTACCGGTAAAATCTATGACCACCTGAATGCGGATGGAACTCCGGATATGCAGCTGCGTCCGAATACGATTTATGCTCACGAATTGATTTCCGATATGGATGTGCGTATGGCAGATACGCGTACGATGTGGGAGCATCTTGTTTATCCTTGGGGTGTTTCCTCATTGGACCAGATGGACGACCAGTTCCATGCTTGGCATGAGCAGTGGCATCGTTACCATAAGGATGATGCCTATCACAACGGTACGGTTTGGTTGTGGCAGAATGGAGAGGTAATGGCGCGGATGATTGAATTCGGTCAGGCCGATGTCGCTTATCAATTGTTTAGAAACATGAATCGTCAGGCTTTGGATGAGGGGGCTGTCGGAAGTCTCTCGGAGTGTGCGGATGCGTGGTGCCGTCCGGGTCAGACATGGGCACGTCGTTCGGGAACGTTCTTGCAGGCATGGAGTAATGCTGAGCATATCCGTGCATGGAGCCAATATTTCCTTGGTGTACGTCCTGACATGTTGGCACGGGAGATTACGATTAATCCGATGTTGCCGAAAAAGGCCATCAAGGATTTGGAGACATCAGTCCAGATTGGAGAAGGTCGATTGGACTATACTTACCGTAAGTTGAATAAGAAGGATGCTTTTTATCAGTTCGGCTGGGATGGAAAGAAACCCGTTGATTGCACGTTGGATATTGATTGCTTTATTGACCAGAAGATAACCTTGAATCCTGGTGAGGTGGTGGAAATCAGCGTCAACGGAAAGCTGATGGACTTGACTGTAGTTGATGCGACCGGAAAAGTAGTGAAGACTGTTCGTTCGATTGTGCAGGATGATGCGAAGGTTGCATTTAAAGAAAAATGCGATGCTTACTTTAAGGGAATTCAGTTTGCTGAACCGACTTATCGTGAAGACCTCAAATCAATGTCACGCTACTTCAATCCTCCGTTGGACTACTATAGCGTAGAATAGAGTATGTAAAAGCATAACGAAAAAAGAACCTCAAAGCCTAAGACTTTGAGGTTCTTTTTTTTCGGATTATGGAATGGTTATTTCAGTTGGTCGTAGAGGTCGTCGGTCACCGGCTCGAGCCACTCGTTGGATGTGTTCTCTCCCGGAATCTCAAAGGCAAGATGGGCAAACCAGCTGTCGGCTGCTGCACCGTGCCAGTGCTTTACATTAGCAGGAATGTGGATTACCGTTCCCGGCAGAATTTCTACAGCCGGCTTTCCCTCTTCCTGATACCATCCTCGTCCGGCCACACCGACAAGCATTTGTCCACCTCCGGATGTCGCTCTGTGGATATGCCAATTGTTGCGGCAACGGGGTTCAAATGTAACGTTGAAGAACGGAATCTGCTGCGTTGAGACAGGCGCGAGGTAGCTGTTGCCAATGAAATATTGGGCATAGGCCGTATTCGGTTCTCCAATCGGAAATATCATCTCACGTTGAAATGCTGCTTTGGCATCGTCGCCGGTAGTATCATCGGCCCAGACATCTTTTGCAAGGCGGAACGCAGCCCATGCTTTGGGCCATCCCGCATAGAATCCAATGTGGGTAATGATTTCTGCTATTTCTGTGCGGGAGATACCGTTGGCTTTTGCTGTCTGAAGATGATATGTCAGTGAACTGTCTGTGATACCTTGACTGATGAGAGAGGTGATGGTTACCAAGCTGCGGTCGCGCAGATTGAGTTTGTCTGTGCGGCTCCATACTTCACCAAAAAGGACATCGTCGTTGAGTTCTGCAAATTTAGGAGCGAATGTGCCTAATTGGTCGCGTCCTGCTGTTTGTTTCGTTGTCTGAGCCATAGTATGAAATGCGAATAAAGAAAGGATTGAAATTAAAATAATACGGTTCATAACTACTTATTGTTCGCCGTTAAAAATTTATTGAAAAATTCGGTTATCTTATCGAATGGAATTACCGACAAGTTATCGTAAAGGTCGACATGGCAGGCACCAGGAATGAGCAGGAGCTCTTTGTTATCGCCAGTCAGTCTCTTGTAGGCATCCTCACTGAAGTAGCGGGAATGGGCTTCTGAACCGTGTATCATCAAAACCGCGCTGCGGATTTCCTCGATGTAAGAGAGCAGAGGCATATTGATGAATGCAAGAGAACTGATTTCCGTAATGCCTTCTGTTGAGTTGGGAGAGCGGTGATGGTATCCCCGTTTTGTCTTGTAATAGTCGTGGTATTGTTTTACAAATAGAGGAGCGTCTTCGGGAAGAGGGTCTATGACGCCACCATTGCGTTTGTAGTAGCCGTTGCGGTAATCTTCAGTCCGTTGCTCATTGAGTTGTTTACGCAGGTTGTAGCGGTCGTCAACGCTCATTGCATCAAAATAGCCATTGGCATTTACACGGCTCATGTCGTACATTGTCGAGGTTACGGTAGCCTTGATACGTGGGTCATTGGCAGCTGCATTCAACGCAAAACCACCCCAGCCACAGATACCAAGTATTCCGATACGTTCCGGGTCGACATCCTCGCGGGTCAGCAGATAATCGACTGCTGCACTGAAATCGTCTGTGCTGATTTCCGGAGACGTAAGGTAGCGTGGTTGTCCTCCGCTTTCTCCGTAGAACGACGGGTCAAAAGCAATGGTTAGGAAGCCTCTTTCGGCAAGTGTCTGTGCATAGAGACCCGAGACTTGTTCCTTGACAGCTCCGTAAGGTCCGCTGATGGCAATAGCAGGCAGACTTCCTGTCGTATTCTTAGGTTTATACATATCTGCGGCAAGAGTAATGCCGTAGCGGTTGTGGAAGGTGATTTTTGAATGCTCCACCTTGTCGCTCTGAGGGAAAGTTTTATCCCATTCTTGTGTCAATTCCAGCGGTTCCATTTCGATTGATTTTATTTTTGATTCAATTGGATTACTCATAGCAATTGTATTTGTAAATAATAGCAGTGCGATAAATGCCGTTAATCGTATTCTCTTTGTTCTCATATTGTTTAAGTTGTTGATTTTGTACAACGTAAAGATAGTATGGTTCGGTTAGATGGCAGGTAGACCGATTACGGATTAAACTACCTTTTTTACAGAAATCATATAAAAGCGACACGGAACTCTTTAAGAGTTCCGTGTCGCTTATGTTCGTTTTGTTTAGATGTTTAAATTGTAGTTTTAATCCATTCTTCGGCCTTGGCAAGTGTCTCATGAGAGCCGATGTCAAACCATTTATAATCGGATTGCTGATAGCTGACTATTTTCAACTGGTTGCATACCGAAAGATAAAACGGGATGATGGAAAACTTCTCAGGACCGGCATATTTTTCCAATTCCCGGAAGATGGACGGGGAAACAACCTGAAGACAACCGTAGGCTGTTTTCTTGAACTCGGTCGGGTTGTAGACAAATCCTTCCGGCTTGACTTCACCTGTCTTAATGTTTGTCCATCCACGCAGGCAATTGTCGTGATCGAACAAAAGGTAGCGGGAGGTGGTACGGTCAGCAGTAAGAAGTGTTACGTCGGCGTTATGAGTTGTATGGAACTCATACATTTTCCGAATGTTCAGGTCGGTAAGAATGTCGGCATTGTGAATCAGAAACGGTTCATTTCCGTCAAGAAACGGGCGTGCTTTCCGGATACCTCCACCGGTGTCGAGAAGCAGGTCGCTCTCGTCAGAAATGTCAATCCGAATGCCAAAATTGTCTTTTGCACGCAAAAAATCAATTATCTGCTGCGCAAAATGATGCACGTTGACAACTATTTCGTCCACGCCAGACGCGATAAGGTGGGTGATGACCCGTTCCAGCATTGGCGTGCCGCCGACAGGTACCAAGGCTTTGGGCATATTGTCGGTCAGCGGTCTCAGACGGGTGCCGAGACCGGCTGCAAATACCATAGCTTTCATATTTAATATTTGGCGTTAAACGTTTGTTCGATATTCTGCTCGCGATGAACGAGTTCGACTTTTACGTTGAACTTCTTGTTGATATGCTCCGCCATGTGCTGTGCGGAATATACAGAACGGTGTTGGCCTCCGGTACAACCGAAACATACCATCAGATTAGTGAAGCCGCGTTCCACATAACGTGCTACGGACGCATCCACAAGCGCATAGGCGTGTTCAAGGAAAGTGAGAATCTCTCCGTCATCTTCCAAGAACTTTATAACCGGCTCATCCAGTCCTGTAAACGGTTTGTAGCGTTCGTATTTTCCAGGATTGTTCACTCCACGGCAATCAAATACAAAGCCGCCACCGTTGCCGGATGTATCGTTAGGAATGCCTTTCTTGTATGCGAAACTCATTACCTTTACGGTAAGCGTGCGTTTCTGCAAATCGTCGGAGAATTGCTTCAGAGAAACCAGTTCCTTCAGCACCTGGCACAGATAGGGATATTCAGGATATGGCTCTTTCAACAGATTACGCAGGTTTGCAATGGCAAACGGTACGCTTTGAATGAAGTGCGGCTTTTTCTCGAAATATCCTCGGAAACCATAGGCTCCCAGCACTTGCAAGGTACGGAATAGGACGAAATGACGTAATTGGGAATAGAAGTAGGTTTCATCGACAGGCTGATATTTCCGCAGGGCTGAGATATATTCCTTCAACAATTCGCCACGCAGACTGTCTGGCAGGTTTGCTTTTGCCTGCCACAGGAATGATGCCACGTCGTAGAAAACAGGACCTTTGCGGCCACCCTGATAATCGATAAACCACGGTTCACCGTCCTTAATCATAACGTTGCGCGACTGGAAGTCACGGTATAGGAACGTAGCGGAAGAGCTGCGGAGCAGGACGTCTGTCATGTGTTGGAAGTCATCTTCCAACTTGTCTTCCAAAAATTCAAGGCCGGTAGCTTTCAGGAAGCAGTATTTGAAATAATTCAAATCCCACATGATGGAACGGGCATCGAACTCAGAGGCAGGATAGCATTTTGAGAAATCCATGCCTTCTGCTCCTGCAAATTGCACATCGGGAAGTTTGCGTATTGTTTTAATCAGCAACTGTTTCTCCTCTTCGCTGAAGACGGTAGTCTTTCGGCCTTTTTCAATGGCGTTGAACAAGAGGGTATCGCCCAAATCTTCCTGCAGGTAGGCCATTTGGTCGTCAGACTGAATGTAAATCTTGGGTACAGGCAGTCCTTTCTGCAGGAAATGCTCTGACATGTAGAGAAATGCTTTGTTTTCCTCAAGGCAAGTACCGATAACTCCCACGATGGACTCTTTGCCGGTCAATCGGAAATAACGGCGGTTCGAGCCGGACGAAGGCAACTCTACAATATCGGTAGGCTCGCTGCCTACATACTTTTTATATAGTTCAGATAAAATCGAAAATTCCATAATCTATAAAATAAAATTAAAATTAGGCATTTGCCGCTGAAAAACCAAGTATTTTACAGTAATTTATTTTGAGCAAAATATTTCCATAGCGGAGCCACCATGAGCGATTGCTTGATTTCATCGCGAACTAAGAGTTCACGGACTTCATCAACTGTCAGAACGTGGACGGATATGTCCTCTGAAGCTTCCAAGTGCTGAGTTGAGATACGTTCGACGCCGGTCGCGAGAAAACAATGGGTCAAATTGTTCGTTACGCTAGGATTCCCGGAGATGACAGAAAATTCCTCCCATTTTCCGTTTCCGAAACCGGTCTCTTCAAACAATTCCCGTTTGGCAGCCTCCAATGGCGTTTCACCCGGGTCAATAACTCCGGCACAAAGTTCGTAGCGCGTTTCGCCTAAGCCGTAACGGAATTGGCGGATGAATACGAAATTGCCTTCAGCGGTAACTGCAATGACGTTTACCCAGTCGGGATATTCCAAAACATAAAACTCAGGGATGACGGTTCCGTTGGGAAGTCGTACGGTGTCGCGTCGGACTGTCAGCCACGGCCGACGGAACAGGTATTCACTGCTGACGGTTTCCCACTTTCGTTCGTTAACATCGTAGTTCAACATAGCGAGCTAATTAAAAATTGATTGTGCTGGTAGAGAGCATCCGCTCTTCCAGATATTTACGTTCGGGGGAGATTTCCCGATTCAGATACATTTCCATCATCAAGCCTCCGATAGGCACACCGAAGGTAGCTCCGAAGCCGGCATTCTGCACATAGACGCAAATGGCAATCTTCGGGTCATTCATTGGAGCAAATCCCATGAAAGCCGAGTGGTCGCGTCCGTGGGGGTTTTGTGCAGTACCGGTTTTACCGCATACTTCCACATCGCCGAATTGAGCATAGCGGCAAGTACCTCCAACGACTGCCATGCGCATACCTTCTGCAATATCCTGATAGTATTCGCGCTTGATGTGCGGCTGGTGCTTCGTTCTGAAGTTCTCAGGAAGCACCGTGTCTTGAATTGCTTTTACTACGTGAGGCGTATAGTAATAGCCACGGTTGGCTATCGTCGCCGAAAGATTGGCTATCTGAAGCGGAGTGGCTAGAATCTCGCCCTGTCCGATAGCGATGGAGATGACAGTGTTTGCGCTCCATCCTTTATCTCCGTAAATCTTTGAATAGTATTTGCTGTTAGGAATAAAACCTCGGCTTTCACCTGGCAAGTCGATACCAAGACGGTAGCCGAAGCCCATTTCTACAAGGTAGTTTTTCCAGGTTTCAAAAGCATTGGCTATTGAGCCGTATTTGGAGCGACGATCAATCATGTTCTTGAAACCCCAGCAGAAATAGCTGTTGCATGAGGTTCGGATTGCCGGTTTCAGAGTGATGGGCGATTCGTGACCGTGGCAGCCCACATGAAGCCCTGCATTGGAATATCCATGATGGCAAGGGTAGGCGGTGCTTAAATTGACGATACCTTCCTGAAGGAAAATCAGACCCTGTGTCGGCTTGAACTGAGAGCCGGGAGGATACGCCGCCATGATTGCACGGTCGTAGAGCGGTACATATTTGTCGCGTACCAGCATACGGTAATTCTTTCCTCGCTCACGGCCAACAAGCAGCGAGGGGTCGTAGCTCGGGCTTGATACGAGAGCCAGAATTTCTCCAGTAGAAGGCTCTATGGCCACGATAGCGCCGATTTTACCTTGCATGAGGCGTTCGCCGTATTCTTGAAGCTTGATGTCAATACTTAGTGTGAGGTTACGTCCGGGAATCGGAGCGATATCTCTTTTGCCGTCCTCTAGTCTTCCCTGAATACGCCCGTGTGCATCGCGAATCAGAATTTCCTCGCCTTTGACACCGCGCAAGTATTCCTCATAGCTCTTCTCCACACCCAAGTCACCCGTATAGTCGCCGGCCCGATAGTAAGGGTCTCGCTCAAGGTCGGCAGCGTTCACTTCGCGGATATTTCCCAAAATATTGGCGCCGACAGGATAATTGTATTTGCGGAGAATTTTTTTCTGAATGAAGAAGCCGGGAAATCGGTAAAGTTTTTCCTGCAACCGGCCATAATCCTGGGCCGAAAGATTACGAATCAATACCTGTTGTGTGAAAGACGAATATCCGGGGTTTTTCGAGCGGTCGCGCATATCCTCAAATTTGCGGCGCAGTTCAGGCAACGAAATTTTGAGTGTATTGCAGAAATCGACAGAGTCGAAATTCTCAATCTCCTTAGGGATAACCATAACGTCGTAGGCCGGTTGGTTGAAAACTACCAGCTCTCCGTTTCGGTCATAGATAAAACCGCGGGAAGGGTATATGGTTTTTCTTAAGAACGCATTTGAATCGGCATATTTCTTAAAGGAGGAATCCAGCACCTGTAGATTGAACAGGCGTATGATAAAGATGATGACGATGACTACCGCCAAACCTCCGATAATGTATTTGCGCTTCTCAAGATTATAGTCTTTTCTCATTTTTAGTATTTACGATGATATCGATGCCAAACAGGAGAATAAAAGAGAATATCGTACTCCCAACAGCTCTGTAGAGCGAAATCAGGTAATTGTCGATGGTGAACGATTCGATGAAGGTAATCACCAGACAGTAGCACAATGTTGTCGACAGCAGATATTTCAGCCAGACAGCGACACCCAGACTCTTTGAAGAGGGAATTGGGCTCGTGATGTCATCGTTGTGGGTTACGTAGAGCTTCAGAATCGGAATACGCGCGACAGCGAGAATCGTACATGCCAAGGCATTCATACCCTGCGTGTCTGAGAATATGTCGATAATCAGTCCGGCAAGGAAGGCGATGGCCATTGTTAAATTCTTGTTCAACGTCAACGGCAGACGTATCAGAAAGTAAATGAAAACGAACGGCGTTGCAATGTTGAACAAACTGATGTTGTTGCCTACCAGAACTTGCACAAGTCCCAGTATCAAGAACAGAAAGAATGATTGTATTAAGTTTTTAGTCATTACTGTTGCTCACTTTCAATTTGTTCGCTTTCAAGTTGTTTTATCTCATTGGCCATTTTACTTTTAATGGCTCTCACTGTACTCAATCGGGTAAAATCGGTTGACAGTTTAATTTTCAATGAGTAGAAATTATTGTCAGTAGCACTTTCCCGGCCTTCAATCGTTCCTACAATTAATCCCGGCGGGAAGAGGTCGGAATAGCCACTGGTGACGATTGTATCGCCTTTCTGGAATTTTACATGCTGAGGCATTTCCTCCAGTGTGGCATAATATGGATTGGTTCCGCGCCAAACCAGGCTTCCGAAAAAGTCAGAATTCTTAATTTTGCAGGAAAGATGCATGTCTGGGTTGAGCAGTGAAATAACCCGCGCCGCATGGTCGCTTACTCCGCATACGATACCGACAACTCCATTTTGGTCAACCACGCCCATATCTTTTTCAATGCCATCGAGGCTTCCTTTGTCAAGCGTAATGTAGTTCTTTGGCTTTGATACGCTGTTGTTGATGACGTTGGCAAAATGATATTCGTAATCACATACGATGGAATCGTCCGCAAAGTTCAGTTCAATGGGATTCTCGAGTGAGTGGTAGTTGCGGATTTGCTTTTTCAGACTGAGCACTTCCATTTCAAGCAGCGCATTGCGCTCCTGCAAATCGGCATTGATGGACTGAAGGTTGAAGTAGGAAGTGACATTGCTGGCCCCTTTGTAAATTGATGCGGTTACGGCATTGGCCGACGTGAGATAGATATGTTGCTGATATGGATTGTTTTTGAACAAAAGCCAACAGCTGATGAAGGCGAAGAATGCAAAAACAAACCATGAAGAGTGGCGCAGAAGAAAGTCAATCAGATTCTTCACTTTGGAAAAGGAAATTGAAGGTTTTTGACTGTGACTATTATAAAAGGAAACAGAAGGCAGGGGTATTTTAACCCCAACCTTCTTCCTTTACAGTATTATAAAATTTCGACTTATCGAATCAAGAATGAGAATCGGTTGATATTCTTCAATGCAATACCTGTACCTTTTGCCACTGCGTGCAACGGGTCGTCGGCAATGATGAACTTGATACCGATTTTTTCGGTCAATCGCTTGTCAAGACCACGCAGAAGCGCACCACCACCAGAAAGATAGATGCCGTTTCGAACGATATCCGCATACAATTCAGGCGGAGTGTTCTCCAGGGCGCTCAGGATTGCAGCCTCGATTTTTGAGATTGACTTTTCAATACAATGTGATATTTCCTGATAGGACACCGGAACTTCCATCGGGAGAGCAGTCATTTGGTTCGGACCGTGAACGATATAGTCCTCCGGTGGATTTTCCATTTCAGTGAGGGTTGAGCCTACGTTAATTTTGATAAGCTCGGCCATGCGCTCGCCGACTTTCATATTGTGGGCACGGCGCATATGCTCCTGAATGTCGTCTGTCAGGACGTCACCGGCTATACGGATACTCTTATTGGTTACAATACCACCGAGGGAAATCACGGCAATCTCAGTGGTACCACCACCGATATCGACAATCATATTTCCTTCCGGAGCCTCTACGTCCAAACCGATACCGAGGGCAGCAGCCATCGGCTCATAAATCATATATACGTCTCTACCGCCGGCATGCTCGCTTGAGTCGCGGACTGCACGGATTTCCACCTCCGTACTTCCTGAAGGAATACAAACGACAATGCGCAAGGAGGGAGAGAACCAACGACGGCGGGAATTAACCATCTTGATGAGTCCCCGAATCATCAATTCTGCCGCGTTGAAATCGGCGATTACACCGTCGCGCAAAGGACGGATGGTGCGGATGTTGGAGTTTTCCTTACCCTGCATCATTTTGGCTTTGTCGCCCACCGCAACCAATTTGCCCTTAGAGTCGAGTGCGACGTACGATGCCTCATCCACCACAATTTTATTGTTGTGGATGATAATCGTATTCGCAGTTCCTAAGTCGACGGCTATTTCCTGTGTAAAAGAGAATAATCCCATTTTGTTGTTCTAAATAATTAATGTTTGAAGTGACGGATGCCTGTCATAACCATGGCGATGCCGTTTTTGTTGCAGTATTCGACGCTGTCGTTGTCGCGAATAGAGCCGCCCGGTTGAATAACGGCAGTGATGCCGGCTGCATGTGCGATTTCAACGCAATCGGCAAACGGGAAGAAAGCGTCGGAGGCAAGAACAGCTCCGTTCAAATCGAAATCGAATGATTTAGCCTTCTCGATAGCTTGGCGGAGAGCGTCAACGCGTGATGTCTGGCCGATACCGCTTGCGAAGAGTTGTTTGCCTTTTGCCAATACAATCGCATTACTCTTGCTGTGTTTTACCACTTTGTTGGCAAACAGCAGGTCTTCGATTTGCTCTTGGTCAACAGCCTTTTCAGTTACTTGCTTCAGGTCGGCTACGGATTCCTTGTAAAGGTCTTTTGCCTGGCAGAGTACACCGTTAAGAACGGTGCGCATTTGCTTCTTCGGCAACTCAACCGGTTTCTGAACCAAGATGATGCGGTTCTTCTTCTGTTCCAGGATTGCCAAAGCGTCCTGAGTGTAGGCCGGAGCAATGATTACTTCAAAGAAAATCTTGTTGATTTCCTCTGCAGCTTCAGCGTCAACCTCACGGTTTGTAATCAAAACACCGCCAAATGCAGATACCGGGTCACCGGCAAGAGCGTCTTTCCATGCCTGAGCGACAGTAGGACGGGATGCGATACCGCAAGCATTGTTGTGCTTGAGGATGGCGAATGTGGTTTCGTCAAATTCGGAAATCAGATTAACCGCAGCATCGATGTCGAGCAGGTTGTTGTAGGAAATTTCCTTACCGTGCAACTGGCTGAACATCTGCTCGAAGTTGCCGTAGAAGCGGCCTTCCTGATGAGGGTTCTCACCATAGCGAAGATGTTTAGCTCCGTTTCTTGTATAGCGCAACGCAGTTTCGCCGTCGTTGTCAAAGTAATTGAAGATGGCAGAGTCGTAAGCAGATGATACGGCAAATGCCTCTTTCGCGAAGAACATACGGTCAGCGAGCGTTGTTGTCGCGTCGTTGTTGGCTTTCAAAATCTCAGTCAGCGGAGCATACTGGTCCTTGGAAGCAACGATGACAACATCATTGAAGTTCTTAGCTGCACCGCGAATCAGAGAAATTCCGCCTATGTCAATTTTTTCAATAATTTCAGCTTGGGATGCACCGGAAGCGACTGTTGCCTCAAACGGGTAGAGGTCAACGATTACCAAATCGATTTCCGGAATTTCATATTGTTGAATTTGTTTTTGATCGCCTTCGTTTTCACGGCGGTTGAGAATACCACCGAATACTTTAGGGTGAAGTGTTTTAACGCGGCCACCGAGAATGGAAGGGTAGCCGGTCAGGTCTTCGACAGCATCACATTCGTAGCCAAGGCTGTCGATAAATGACTTTGTTCCTCCTGTAGAGATGAATTTTACACCAAATTTGTTGAGAAGTCCAAGCAACTCATCAAGGCCGTCTTTGTGGTACACTGAGACGAGCGCTGTCTTAATTTTCTTAATATCAGCCATTAAAGAGATGTAGAATTAATTAAACAAACCTTGCAAAAGCTATAACCGCTTTCATGCTACAAAGATAATGCAAATACGTGGAATAATGATTTTATTCTCTAATTAAATTTCTTTCATTCTGCATTTTTTTGTCAGAGCAGGTCGGAAATTCGGGAAAAGATTCTTATTTTCGTGCTAAAATAAGAAGAAAAATGACTCCGACAGAGGAAAAAATCAAGAAGTTAAGAGAAGAGCTGAATCAGCATAACTATAATTACTATGTGCTTAACAAGCCGGTAATCAGTGATAAGGAATTTGATGAGAAGATGAAGGAGCTGGAAGCTCTGGAGGCGTCTCATCCTGAATTTTTCGATGCTTTATCGCCAACTCAGCGCGTGGGCAGCGATTTGACGCCTGGATTCGTTCAGGTGGCGCACGAACGGCCGATGCAGTCATTGAGCAATTCATACAACATTGCAGAGGTAGAGGATTTTCTGCGTCGTGCTACAACTCAATTGGGTGAGGACGCTGTGGAAGTGGTAGGAGAGATGAAATTTGACGGAACGTCGATTTCCATTACCTACGAACACGGCCGCATGGTAAGGGCTGTGACCCGTGGTGACGGTGTGCATGGTGATGACGTAACCGTGAATGTGAAGACCATTCCCAGCATTCCGCTGCAGCTGATGGGCGATGATTACCCTGAGCGTCTTGAGGTAAGGGGTGAGATTGTCATGCCATGGGAGTCTTTTGATGCGCTGAACAAGGAGCGCGCTTTTAACGAAGAGCCGCTTCTCGCCAATCCGCGTAATGCCGCAGCGGGAACATTGAAGACTCTGAATCCTAAAGAGGTGGCGCGGCGAGGCCTGGATGCTTATTTCTATTTTCTTTTAGGAGACAATCTGCCTTTCCAAACGCATTATGAGAGCCTGGAGGCAATGCGTAGATGGGGCTTTAAGGTGTCGGATACTTCCCGTGTGCTTTCCGGCATATCGTCGGTAAAAGAATTTATCGACTATTGGGATGAAGCGCGTCATCAGCTGAAGGTGGCTACGGATGGCTTGGTGTTTAAAATCAACAATCTTCAGTATCAGAAATTTCTTGGCTCTACGGCAAAATCGCCCCGATGGGCCATTGCCTATAAATTTCAAGCCGAACAGGCTCTGACAAAATTGAAATTCGTTTCATTTGAAACGGGAAGAATGGGCGTAATTACACCGGTGGCCAATCTGGAGCCGGTGTTGCTTTCCGGAACGGTAGTCAAGCGAGCATCCTTGCATAATGAGGACATTATCCGTCAATTGGATTTGCATGAAGGGGATTATGTCTATGTGGAAAAAGGTGGCGAGATTATTCCTAAGATTGTAGGCGTGGATGCTTCCCAGCGTGTCTCGGGAAGCCGTCCGGTTGAGTTTGTGAAGCAATGTCCGGTTTGTGGAACCGACCTTGTGCGGGTTGAAGGCATGGCAGCATGGGTATGCCCCAACAAATACGGTTGCAGGCCTCAGATAACGGGAAAGATAGAGCATTTTGTCGGACGCAGGATGATGAACATTGATGGCATCGGAGAGGAGACGGCAGAACAACTTTTTGTCGTGGGGCTCGTGAAGGATATTGCCGATATCTACGATTTGACAGATGACAAGCTCACAATCATGGGACGTGTCGGAGAATTGACATCGCGTCGTATTCTCCGTGGAATCGAGGCCTCAAAGGAGGTCCCGTTCGAGCGGGTGGTATATGCCTTGTCTATCCCCAATGTCGGAGAGACGATGGCAAAGAAGGTGGCGTATGCGTTCGGCAATATTGACAATCTGATGGCTGCTACTGTGGATGATTTGACTGCTGTCGATGAAATAGGCAACGTGATAGCGGAAAGCATTGTGGGCTTTTTCAAGGAGGAGCGTAACCAGAATATAATCCGCCGTCTGAGAGCGGCCGGTTTGCAGATGGCTGTGTCAGCCAGTGTTCAACAGGGGCGCAGTGATAAACTGGCAGGAAAGACGATTGTCATCAGCGGTGTTTTCGAACATCATTCACGCGATGAATATAAGGCTATGATTGAGCAGCATGGAGGTAAAAATTCCGGCTCAATTTCCAAGAAAACCGATTTCGTTTTTGCCGGAGCCAATATGGGGCCTGCTAAGTTGGAAAAGGCGAAGTCATTGGGTATTGCCATCATCGGAGAGGATGAATTCCTTAAAATGATAGAATGAAAAAATAGATAGACAGTATGAAGATTTCTTATATTTTCGGTGCCCAACGTCAGCCGACTCTGCGAATGATTCTTACGCTGTTTTTGCTGATGCTTGGAGGGCTGCTGCTGACGAATGTCACCGGAGCGCTTCTAATGAAAGTTGCATCACTCCCTACGGCGTTGAAATGGACAACTGTTGTTCAGAATTTGTTGGCGTTTGTTTTTCCGGCATTGGTTGTCGGGTTTATGTATGTGCTGAAGCCGATGTATTATCTTGGAGTGGCCAACCGTCCGTCTTTGTTGGCTATGGCAGGCGTGGTAGCTGTTTATGTGCTGATGACTCCCGCAATGAATACTCTTATCGCATGGAATGAGAACTGGACGCTGCCAGCCGCATTTTCGGAATTGGAAACAGTATTGCGTTCTCAGGAAGAGTCCGCTCGCCAGATGACGGAGCAGCTGCTTGATGTGTCATCCTTTGGCAGTATGCTGATGACTGTATTATATATTGGTGTGCTTACGGGAATCTGCGAAGAACTGTTTTTTCGCGGCGCACTGCAGCGAATATTACAGGTAGCTATGCCCAATGCGCATATGGCAGTGTGGACCTCTGCGCTGGTATTCAGCGTACTCCATTTTCAGTTCTTCGGATTGGTTCCCCGCATGTGCTTGGGGGCTTTCTTCGGTTATATGTTTTTGTGGTCAGGTTCTCTGTGGCCAGCTATTCTGGGACATGTGATGAATAATTCTCTGGTTGTGATATTCACTTACATGGAGAAAAACGGCATACTTGATTCCTCGATGGATAAGCTTGGAACGGAGGGAGAGGCAGCGCCGATGATTGCGGCGATGAGCGCGGTACTGACTGTGGTGACAATGGTGTGGCTTAGCCGAAAACTTAAAAAATCACACAAGGAATGCAGGATAGAAAAATAGAGGAACATCCGTTTGAACCGTTCCTTCCGGAAAATGCAAAAGTGCTGATGCTCGGCTCGTTTCCACCGCAGGAGAAGCGTTGGGCAATGCGATTCTATTACCCAAATAAGACGAACGATATGTGGCGGATTATGGGGCTGATATTTTTCAATGATAAAAATAAATTTCTGGCGGGGAATGGATATGATGAGAAACTTATCCGTGAATTTGCCTCAGAGGTGGGGATTGCGATGTATGATGCAGCAGTCCGCATAATCAGGTTGAAAGATAATGCTTCGGATAAGTTCCTGGAGGTGGTGGAGCCAATTGATTTACCGGGCATCTTAGGACGGTTGCCGCTATGTCGGACTGTGGTGACGACGGGCGAGAAGTCGGCCTCCATCATTGCGGAAATTACGGGGTCAAGTGTACCTGCAACCGGACAGAAAGTAGAGTTTGAATGTAACGGAGTCCGATATGCGCATTGCCGTGTGGTCTCCTCATCGAGGGCTTATCCGTTGGCTGTGGAGAAAAAGGCCGAAATTTACAAACGGCTATTTAGCGAGGCCGGATTAGTTGCTTTCTAAATAATAATTGTTAATTTTGCACTAAAATTCAATTAAATATGGCATTAGAAATCTATCAATTTTTTATCGGATTCCTTTCGGATCCACTGACCGCTTATTTGATGATTGTCCTTTTTATGACAATTGAGAGTTCGTTTATCCCGTTTCCTTCTGAAATAGTTGTTCCTCCTGCGGCCTTTTTTGCAGTGACACAGGACAATATCAATATATTTGCAGTCGTGGGATTTGCAACACTGGGAGCGTTGTTCGGTGCGTTGTTTAATTATTATCTGGCTATCTGGTTGGGACGCCCCATCGTCTATAAGTTTGCCAATAGCCGTTTCGGACATATTTGTCTGATTGACGAGGCAAAGGTTGTTAAGGCAGAACAATTCTTTGACAAGCACGGCGTTGTTTCCACGTTTATCGGACGTTTGATTCCGGCCGTGCGTCAGTTGATTTCCATTCCGGCAGGATTGGCGCGGATGAATGTTTCAAAATTCATGATTTTCACAGCTCTTGGAGCCGGTGTCTGGAATTGTGTCCTGGCAGGTCTTGGCTGGTGGCTCAGCACCTTCATTACTCCTGACCAGCTTTACAAAGAGATTGAGCATTACAACCACTATCTCTCTATGGCAGGTTACGGATTGGGCCTCATCATTCTGATTTTCATTGTTTACAACCTTCTTAAAAAGAAAAAAACTCATACAGTATGATTGTTTCTCCATCTTTATTGTCAGCCGATTTCTGTCATTTGTCAAAAGACATTGACATGATTAACAACAGTGAGGCGGAATTGCTTCACTTGGATATCATGGACGGCGTGTTTGTTCCCAACATTTCATTCGGATTCCCGGTGATTAAGGACTTGCATAAGAT
Organism: uncultured Muribaculaceae bacterium; assembly: GCA_944321875.1. Taxonomy (GTDB): domain Bacteria; phylum Bacteroidota; class Bacteroidia; order Bacteroidales; family Muribaculaceae; genus Limisoma. The sequence continues at coordinate 88,142 of CALUMX010000004.1, read as the reverse complement.
TTGTAAAAAACCGCTCGACGTACACTTGATGATTGTGGAACCTCAGAAATTTATCAAAGAGGTAAAGGAAATCGGAGCGGAATACATGAACGTGCACTACGAGGCATGTCTTCATCTTTCCCGTGTGGTTCAACAAATCAAGGAAGCCGGCATGAAAGCGGGTGTGACAATCAACCCGGCCACACCGGTATCTGTGTTGGACGACATTATCTGCGATGTGGACATGGTGTTGATTATGTCGGTTAATCCGGGCTTCGGAGGACAGAAATTCATTCAAAACTCTGTAAAGAAAGTACGCGAGCTTCGTGAAATGATTGAGCGTCGCGGTTCAAAGGCCCTGATTGAAGTGGATGGCGGAGTGAACGAAGAGACTGGCCGGATGCTGAAGGAGGCAGGAGCAGATATTCTCGTTGCCGGCAACTATGTCTTTAAGGCAGAGAATCCGTTGGAAAGAATATCAACGCTGAAAAATTTGTAACAGCACATACACATAGACTATAAGGCTGCCTTTGAGAAATCGGAGGCAGCCTTTGTTGTCTCTTGTGCAGGCTTGCAGGAGTTTCGGCTATTTTGTAACTTTGCATTCTGTTCAACTAATGTATTAAATATGAGAGCTAAATTTAGTTTGACATTCTTGTTTCTGGCTGTTGTTTTTAGTGTGTTTCTGATACTGGCCAACCTGCTGGAGGTGAAAATCGTCGATATGGGATTGTTTACGGCTACGGGAGGCTTGATTGTTTTCCCGATGTCCTATATCATTAACGACTGCATTGTGGAGGTTTACGGATTCCGCTATGCGCGATTTGTCATCTGGCTGGGGTTCTTTATGAATCTGCTGGCGGTTATTATCATTCATTTAGCTATTTATCTGCCACCTGACGCTTCCTGGTCGGGGCAGGCTGCATTTGCCACGACATTCGGCTCATCAGCGCGTATATTGATGGCGAGCTTCCTTGCCATGATTTGCGGTTCGATGGTCAATGCCTATGTGATGAGCAAGATGAAACTGGGGCATGCCGGCCGCTACTTTTCATTGCGGGCCGTGGCGTCGACACTGTTTGGCGAGTCAGTTGACTCGGTCGTATTTTTCCCGGTTGCCTTCTTCGGTGTATTACCGAATGAGGTTATTCTATCGCTGATTGTGGCGCAGGCCGGACTGAAAACCTTGTATGAGATTCTGGTGCTTCCGGTAACCGTGCGGTTGGTGAAATTCCTGAAGCAGAAGGAGCAGATGGACGTCTACGATTATGAGGTGTCCTACAAGTGGTGGAAAATCTTTGATTTTTAGAAAATAGAATGGATATGTTTAAGGATATAAAGACGGTCTTTATTGATTTGGATGATACAATATGGGATTTTTCGGCCAACTCCAAGGTTGCGATGCGGAAAGTGTACGACAAGTATGGATTGGAGGCACAATGTCCGTATGAGCGATTCATGAGCTGCTACATGGAACATAATGCCCGTCTTTGGGATTTGTATCATCATGGAAAAATAACGAAAGAGTTTCTGAAGAGCGAGCGTTTCCGCATATCATTTGAGGAGTGCGGCATAACGTTCGACGACCCTGAATTGCCTATTCGGTTTGATTATGATTATCTTGAGACAATCGTCACATGTGAGAAAGTTGTGGAGGGCGCGCATGAGTTGCTTCAGTTCCTGAAGGACCGTTGGGATGTCAATGTGCTGAGCAATGGCTTCAAGAATCTTCAGTACAGAAAACTGCAGTCGGGAGGCCTTGATAAGTATATTTCGCAGTTGGTGCTGTCGGATGATATCGGTGTTACCAAACCAGACAAGCGGATTTTTGACTATGCTTTGGAAGTCGTGAAAGGGGAACCATCAACAACCTTGATGATTGGTGATAATTACGATGCTGATATTCTCGGAGCCCATAATGCCGGATGGAAAACAATCTTTCTTAACCAGAAAGACGAATGCCGGGATATGCCTGCTGCGGATGCAACTGTAGGGACGTTGCTTGAAATAAAAAATATTTTGTAGCAAGAAGTTGATGAAAAAAGCCGTTGAATGCAGGAAGTTTTCTAAAAAGATGCTAACTTTGTGAAAATTTAAAACGAATTCCGATGGACGAAGAAGCGATAAAGAAACTGAAGAAAGATGAGGATGGCCTGGCCACATACGAATACATTGCCAACAACATTGGCAGTTGTGATGACATGATGGCTGATTTGGTCGATAATATCATCAAAGTGGACCGTAATGGACAATTCATTGTCAGCACAGCCCGTTATCTTCACATAATCAATCCTGAGAAATATGCGGAAAATGTGTCGACACTGATGGAGGCTGCCATTGATAAGGACAGAGACCGTAAGTACTTGCCAAGTTTGCTTACAAGCATTTGGGGCGAGGATTATGAAAGCCGTATCGATGAGCTGAACGCAACGGACAATAATTTCAGACGAATCTATAAGCGTGTATATCCAAAAGGCTTTTAGAATGCGGACTGTTTTTGGAAGAAAAATGCTGGCAATGATGACTTTTTTGAGTCTTACAGCCTGCAGTAGTAACGCAATCAACAACAATAACAAGGTAAACAACACAGAACAAAATATGGAGGAAAGAGTTACTGTCCTTTTGACAACAACTGCCGGAGATGTGAAAATTGAACTGTACAATGAGACTCCCGGTCACCGTGACCGCTTTGTCGACAATGTCAAGGCCGGAGCCTATGATGGTGTCTTGTTTCACAGAGTTATCAATAATTTCATGATTCAGACAGGCGACCCGACTTCAAAAGAAGCGAAACCGGGAGCTATGTATGGCTCGTCGGACAGGGGCAGCGAGATTCCTGCAGAATTTGTCTATCCTCAGCTGTTCCATAAAAAAGGAGCAATTGCAGCCGCTCGTACGGGTGACAATGTAAATCCAGAGAAGAAGTCGTCAGGCTCACAATTCTACATTGTGACAGGAAAGGTTTACAATCAGCAGGAACTGGTGGCAATGGAGAAGACTCTGCAGAACCGTCAGCGTCAGGTGGTATTCGATTCTCTCGTACAACAACACCGTCAGGAGGTGATGGACTTACGCCGTGCTCGTAATTCAGCCGGTCTGCAAGAGTTGCAGGAACGCTTGATTAAAGAAACAGAGGAAACTGTTAAGGGCAATTTGTTCCATTTCACACAGGAACAGAAGGATGCCTATACGACAGTTGGCGGTACTCCTCATTTGGATGGCAGCTACACTGTTTATGGACAGGTAGTGGAAGGTATGGACGTGGTGGATAAGATTCAAGCGGTGCCGACCGACAGAAATGACCGTCCGAAAGAAGATGTCAAAATCATAAAAGCGACAATCGTAGAATGATTGAAATCCAGCGACACACTCTCGATAACGGACTAAGAATCGTACATAACAAGAATGCAGCCACCGGAATGGTGGCTGTAAATTTGTTGTATCAGGTGGGTTCCCGAAATGAGCAATACGAATATACGGGAATGGCTCACCTGCTGGAACATCTTATGTTTGGAGGTTCGGCAAACGCACCTTGCTTTGACCGCATTCTGCAAGAGGCCGGAGGCGAGAACAATGCTTGGACCAATAACGACATCACCAATTATTATGAAATTCTTCCTGTGCAGAATATTGAGACGGCTCTATGGATTGAGGCCGACCGAATGGAAAATCTGCTGTTGGGAGATAAAGCGTTAGATGTACAGCGGAATGTGGTTCAGGAAGAATTCAAGCAGCGTTGCCTGAATGCTCCGTATGGGGACGCAGGGCATATTCTAAGACGCAACGTCTATCATTGTCATCCTTATCGCTGGCCAGTTATCGGAAAATCGCTGGAAGACATCGAGACCGTTCCAAAGGAAGTCGTTCGTGATTTTTATCATCGATTCTATGTCCCGGATAATGCCATTCTTTCTGTGGTAGGAAATATTGATTCTGACAGACTTTTCAGATTGGTGGAAAAATATTTCGGACATATTGCTGCTGGGAATAGACCTAAAAGCGTATTGCCGGCAGAACCTCGTCAGACGGAGGCGAGAGTGGAGCAAGTGCAGCGTAATGTGCCCCACAACATGCTGATTAAGGCCTACCGGATGTGCGACCGGAACAGTGCGGATTATCACGCATCTGACATGATTAGTGATATTCTTTCCAATGGCAGGTCGTCACGATTCTATCAGAATATCTATGCGAAAGGCAATATGGTTTCCTCCATTGACGCTTCCATTACGGGAGACATCGATGAAGGAATGCTGGTGGTTAAGGCTCAGTTGCTTCCGGGTGTTTCCTATGAGGTTGTAGAGGCTGCGATAGACAAGGAACTGGACATGCTGAAAACACAGTTGACAGATGTGCGGGAACTTGACAAACTGAAAAACCGATACGAATCGAACGCATTGTTCAGCAATATAAATAACGATGAAAGGGCGGCCAATTTGGCTTATTATGAAATGTTGGGGGATGCGAATATGATTAACCGAGTGATTGACGATTACAGGCAGACCACTCCGGAAGCTATAAGGCGAGTCAGCCAATATCTTCTTGACGAACGTAACAGCACGACTATTTATTACAACGCTAAATAATAAAGAAAGCACAAAGGGCGCGGATATTTCTACTATCCGCGCCCTTTGTGCTTTTATACGTCTGTCAGTGCTTCCAGACTTTTGGCATAGCTGCGTCCTACTGGTATTGTCTGGTTGTTGTATAGAGTAATGTCTTTTTTGGAGAAATGAGCAATCCGGTGCTTGGGCACAATGAAGGATTTATGTACTCTCAGAAACATATCTGCAGGTAATTGTTCCTGCAAGCTCTTCATGCTAATTTGGGAAAGAGTATACGGGGCATCAGGATAGTATATCTTCACGTAATTTCCCATTGATTCAATGTAAAGAATATCGGTGTATCGGATGGTAACCGTCCGGTATTCGGACTTCACTGAAATGTATTCATCTTCGGGAGTTGCCGGCAAATTCTGCTGCTGCAGTTTTCTCAACTCTGCAGCTTTTCGAATGGCTTTCTCAAAGCGGGTGAAGGAGAATGGCTTGTGGAGGAAATCGACTGCGTTCAGGTCGAATCCGTCAACTGCATATTCTGCAAACGCCGTAGTGAAAATCAGTGAGGTCTGAGACGGAATTTTCTTTGCAATGTCGACTCCACAGACATCACCCATTTCTACGTCGAGCAATAGAATATCCGGTTTCTGTCGTTTGACTTGCTCCAATCCCTCGATGGGATTCGTGTAGGTTTGCAATTCAATTTCGGTATCGTTTAGCCGCTGACAGAAATTCTTGATAATTTCCAGAGCTAAGGCTTCATCATCAATGGCAATACATTTCATTTCTCATCAAGTTTAATGGTTAGGGTAACGCTGAAGGAATTTCCGTCTTGGTGGATATTAAGAGAGTGGCAGGAGGGATAAAGCAACTCAAGCCGCTTGCGGCAGTTTTGGATGCCGATACCTTGCCCTTTTTTCTTTTGTGTACTCTCAAATATTTGATTCTGGGTTGTGAACATCAGCTCTCCGTGCTCAATGTGTGCCACAATATATATTTCACTTGGAGTCTGTGTAGAGACTCCGTATTTAAAGGCGTTCTCAACAAATGTAATGAGAATCAGTGGAGCTATTTCAAGCTGGACCGTGTTTTCATTCTGAAAAGAGAAATAGACCTGTGTATGTCCCGGAATCCGGTATTTCTGAAGTGCGATATATTGTTCGATGTATTCAATTTCCGTCTCAATGTCAATACGCTCCTTTGAACCGTTGGAGTACATGTAACGCATGAGGTTGATGAATTGCATGAAGGCCTCTTCTGTTTTGTTGGAGCCGGTAAGAATCAGGCCGTAGAGGGTATTGAGCGTATTGAAAAGGAAATGGGGATTAATCTGAGCTTTATAAAGGGCAAGTTCGGCTTTGTTTTTCTCAGATTCAATCTCTTTGCGGTACATCATCTGTCGTGTCAGTTCCGAAAAAAGACCTACCACAATACTGAACATGGAGACAACCACGAAAAGAAACCATACGGCCTGCTGCTGGAGAAGCATTTTGGGAGGGCGTGACATATGACGTGGACGTCGCATGTCGTGGGGTGACAAATCCATTTGATACCTTGCAATGAGAAAAGTGACGATAAGAGTCAGCAGGAGCAGACCAATTGCTAAAAGACGCTTCCTTCGGTCCGTCCTCAGCCAGTTCGTGATTAGTTTGCGGTCGATAAAATAGACTGCATAGAGCCATGCTATCATCAGATAGACATAGACGGAGTCGCGCACGAACCATCTGTCAACCGGCAATAGAAACAGCATAGCCGGGAGTAAGACCAGACAGAATATCAGATCGAAGTAGAGCGGAAGTCTTTTGATTTGCCACATATGCCTTAGTGCTTTGTTTTTCACAAAGGTAGTGCATATCCGTTGCCTGTAAAATATCCGGACTGTTGTTTGTCATTAAAAAGTTGTCGTTTGCCACCACATTCCAGTGATGGCCTTTTATCCGTCGCAAGTGGACTATATTTTTGTCTCAGAAAACCTTTTAATTATTAACTATCAATATGAGACAGATTGTTTTATCCTCATTGGTCGTGTGCTGTATTTCAGCATCCGGTGCGAATGTTCTTACGGGAGTCGTCCGTGCCCGGACAACCAAGGAGCCATTGCCGGCCGCGACTATTACTCTTGTGTCTCCGACCAATAAGAAATTTCATGTGGTAACAGACAATGCCGGCAGATTTAAATTGGATGCGGTGAATCCCGGCAAATATACCTTGCAGTCGACTTATGTAGGATATGAGACCTGGAGCCAGGAAATATCGGTGGACAGTAAGAATCAGAACGTGGTAATCAAAATGAAGGAGAGTTCCGTAATCTTTGATGAAGTGGTCGTAAACGGCCGTGCCACACGGGCTGAGCAGAAAGGAGACAGCCTGATATATAACGCAGAGGCTTTTAAGGTGCTTCAAGGCAGTACGGCGGAAGATTTGCTGTCCAAAATGCCGGGCATTGTGGTTGAAGGCGGAGAGGTTCAGGCTCAGGGAGAGAGCGTAAAGAAAATACTCGTTGACGGTCAGGAATTTTTTGAAGGAGATATTAATCTTGCCTTGCGGAATTTGCCGTCAGACATTATTGCCAATATCGAAGTTTTCGACAAAAAATCAGAGCAGGCGGAGTTTACGGGATTTGATGATGGTGAGGATATCAAGACCATCAATATCGTAACTAAGTCAGGATTTAAGGAAGGAACGTTTGGCGAATTGTATGGGGATATGGAACGGATAACAGGTATAAAGCAGGTGGAAACATCAATTATTTTGATAAAATCAACCGACTTTCCATATTAGGCATGAGCAATAACGTCAATCAACTGAATTTTTCGCAGGAAGATTTAGCCGGAGTGATGGCGGCTTCATCGGGAGGCCGCGGTCGTAAAGGTGGCCGTCAGATGGGTCGGGGAAATCAGAGTGCGGACTTCATGGTCGGAAATCAAGGCGGTGTTACGCAAAGTCATGGATTAGGCTTGAATTATGTCGGAATGTGGAATGAGAAAATAAAATTTACTGGAAGTTATTTTTTCAATCAATCTGACAACAATACAGAGACAATGATTGACCGTCACTTTTTTGATTCAGTCGAGCCTGGATTGAACTACAGAGAGTCGAGCAATTCGGATATGGAAAACTGGAACCATCGTTTGAATTTCAAGTTGGACTATGCTATTGATAAAAACAATCAACTGCAAATCTGTCCGACGTTCAGTTTCCAGAATAATGATTATTCGAAATATCTGTTTGGCGAGAACTTGCTTGAGAATGCAGTGCAAAGCGATGTGGAAAGTAATCAGACGAATCAGATGAAAACTTATAAAGTTGGCACGGACTTGGTCTATCGACACAGATTCGATAAAGCCGGACGTACGTTGTCGTTTGCTTTTAACGGCTCCGTAACCAACAAAGCTGGAGATAAATTTAATGACTATCTGCAGAATGTTTTTGGAGAGCAACCGCAATCAGAGAAGACCGGCCAGTATAACAAAACAGATGAGAAAGACTACTCGGTTAGAGGTAATCTGATGTTTACGGAACAGTTGATTGACGGGTTGCAGATGCAGTTAAATTATAAAATGTCATACCAGAATGAGAATTCAGATGAGAAAGTATTTCTTCGCTCTTCGGTGACTGACCTCTACGATCAATTGGATGAGGATTTGTCCAATGAATATGCTTCCGGGTATCTGACTCAATCCGGTGGACTGGGGCTTCGCTATCGCAAGGAACGTTTTAATTTGATGGCAGGCGTTGATTTGCAATATGCCACGTTGGATGGTCAGCAGTATTTCCCATTTCAGACCGATGTCTCCAAACGGTTCTTCTCAGCTTTGCCGTCGGTGACAATGCGCTATTCTTTAGACAAAGGGAATTCGTTTATTTTACGCTATCGGTCCAATTCATCTGCCCCTGAAATTTCCGACCTGCAAGAGGTTGTTGACAATAGCAATCCTTTGTTTTTATCGACGGGAAATCCGGATCTGGAACAGCAAATAAATCATTCTGTAAATCTACGCTATATAAGAACGTCCATGTCGGGACAGACTCTGATTGCGATGGCAGGATTGACTGTCCGGTCAAATTATGTAGCAGACAGTACTTTTGTGGCAACAGAGAATACTGTTCTCCCTTCAGGATTACAAGTGGACAAGGGTGTGCAATTTACAAAGCCGGTAAATATGAATGGTTATTACAGCCTGCAATCGATGCTGACTTATGGATTCCCGTTGGATTTAATACGCAGTAATGTCAACTTCAGTATTTCGGCAAATTATTCGGCTATCCCGAACATTTATAATGGAACAGCCAGCAAAACGAAGGAGCTGAACTTGATTCCGAAGGTGATAATAGGCAGTAACATCAGCGAGAATTTGGATTTTACGGTGTCCTATTCCGCAACGATGAATAAGATTATAAATTCCGTATCAGCTGATAACAACTCTTCCTATATAAACCATTCGGCAGGTTTGAAATTCGGATGGATATTCTGGAAAGGTTTTTCGTTAAGCAGTACAGTTACCTATACGGGATACACGGGATTAGACCTTCAGGATTACTGGATTTGTAATGCATCGTTAGGAAAGAAATTCCTGAAAAATAATCAGGCAGAAATAAAGATTGAGGCTTACGACTTGTTCCGACAAAATAAATCATTTGTACATCAGATAGCAGGCAGCTATTATGATTATATCCGGAGTAATGTGATGGAGCCATATTTTATGTTGAGTTTTGTATACACTATCAGATAACAATTAAATGGAGTTTATTATGGGAAGAATGAAAAGAATCGTGTTGACATTGTCATTATTTATGTTTTTAGGCGTAAATGGAACCAATGCGAAAAATGCACCAAAATCAGATGCAGAACGCATCGCAATGCGAGTGGAGCGACTTGATAAAAAATTGGAGTTGACAGAGCCCCAGGAGAAATCAATAAAGGAATTGCTGGAAAAATTCTATCTGTCAAATTCGACAAAGGAGAGTCGCCGAAAAAATTTGAAAGATTTGAATTCGGATATCATGAAATGTCTGAATTCAGAACAACAAAAAACTTACCGAAAAATGCTCGCAAAGAATAGAAAAAACAAACGAGTTAGATAGGCGGTACTGAAAGTTGTTTTTTTAGGTTTGTCCGGACTGGAGTTTTCCAGTCCGGTTTTTTTGTTGGCAAGAATGGAAAAGGATGCATTTGTAGTACGGATTAGGATAGGAGTGATGATAATGTTTCAAAAGGGGATTAGTTGCTCAAAGTCACGTTTGCCAAATGTATATGGTCATATTCATAAGAAAGGGGAATCATGAGGGTTATTATTTTCTGAATAACATTTGCCGGAGAATAGGAAATACTGAATGAAGGTAGGGATTGATTTGAAATATTAAATTCTAAGAGGGTATATTTGAAGGTAATGGATGGCTAATTAGTTGATAAACAATAGAAAAAGTTTCTAAATGATGCGATGATTTAGCTTTGTAAATAGCTCAATATATATATGCTTAGAATTATATCGCATATCCATACATATAGTAATCATGAAAATCTGTGCAGTAATAGAGTAATTTACAAAATGTAATTATTTAAAAACACAAATCGAAGAAAGTTTTGTTTTTTAGTTCCGTTTTGAGAATTCACAAATTAAAACAGTGTGTATTTGAATGAGAGAAAATAGGGTAGGGTGGCGCATTCCAATTTCTAAATTACAAGTCGATTTTATGGTTTAACATTTTTATTTATTTAGAATAATTTACTAGAAATCAGTTATATATATATTGATTTTTGAACTATTGATTAAATCATCTGAGGCGCTGGTTGAAGACTTTAATAAAACAATAATTTCAATATATAGCAATCTGATTCATAGCAATAAGCAACATCAATATTAAAGTATATATTTAATTGTAGTGTTTTTCTCTCTTACTGCGGGCTGTTTGGGATTTACGTTTGTGAATTATCAAACACAAACATTACCTGATTAGAAATCACAACATATGTTTGTAAATATGAATTTTAGTTTGTAATTTTGTATTGGATAAATAAACGCATATTTACAACAAAATGGACCAGAATCAGACGATTATAGACCGACTTAATAAGTTTCTACAAGTTCGGAATATTTCGCGAGCCGAATTTGCCGACACTTGTGGAATTCCACGTCCTACAGTTACACAGATATTGAGTGGACGAAATAAAAAAATCAGCAACGACATTATTAATGCGGTTCATGTTGCTTATCCCGACGTTTCTGTCATGTGGTTGCTTTTTGGAGAGGGAGAAGAACCTGGTATGGATAAGCCCGGAGAAGATCAGACTTCTAAACCTTCTGAGAATTCAATATTTCCTGATGATTCGATAGATGATTCAGAGAACGCCATTCTACAGGTGCCTAAAATTGAAGAAAATCCGGATAATCGGCAGTTTGTTAATATGTTATATCCTAAAAAAGAGATTGTAAAAATTGTAGTTTTTTTCTCAGATAATAGTTTTGAGGAATTTTACGCGAAATAAGCCTCTTTAAATTGGGATTTATTATATTTGTTAGACTATTCTTTTTTACGGAGAGATTGGGATTCCATTGCTATCTTTGTCTTCATCGATAGTGTTGGAATTCCAATTTTTTTGTAATTCGTTACTGGAACCTGTCTGGGGGTTATTGTCTCCTTTAATTTCATATTTAGGCTATAGAATAGTAATCGATTATATGGGGGTGCTAACAGGTATTAGTTGGTAATTTTATCCTTTTCTACATCTTCTTTAATTGTTTTATAATTTATATTATGTTAAATAAAGAATGGAGAAACCAAGGATGCTCTCTGCAAATTCCAGATTCTATCGTTTTGATGAAGTTATCGTCGTCATAGCCTTAGAGAATATATAGAGTCGTTTTTGAATGTTTTATGTGAATGATATCGTATTATAAATAATGAACTTGGTTTGCTATTAAATAAAAAAACTTCTTCTTAATCCTCTTTAATTGAAATAGGATGCACCTCAGCAGTGACAAATCTGAAAACTTCGTTTTACATTTGTCACAGAGCTCGGCTTTCACTATTTTTGTAAAGCAATTTAAATGGTTCCCATCCAGCTTTAATTTAAAATAAAGCGACTACCTATTATAATATGAGTGACTATTTCAAAACCCTTAAAGATACAAGCAAAGGTTTATATAAAGAGAAAATGAGCAAATTCCTATCGTTTGCTCATCCTATCAATGATGCTAATGAGGCAAAGGAAATTATCCGAAGTTATCAGAAAGAATATTTTGACGCACGTCATGTTTGCTGGGCATATATGTTGGGCGTTAATCAGCGAGAATACCAGTCAAATGACAACGGAGAGCCTTCCGGGACGGCCGGTAAGCCGATTCTGGGACAGATAAATTCATTTGAATTAACGAATGTACTTATAGTTGTGGTACGCTATTTTGGTGGCATAAAACTTGGTACATCAGGACTCATCTCTGCCTATCGGGCAGCTGCAGCGGAGGCTATCAACAATGGTGAAATTATCGAATGTCATGAGCAGGCTTTCGTTGAGTTTACCTTTCCCTATCTCTCTATGAATGATGTGATGAAGTTGACGAAAAGTTCAGAGGTTGAGATTATGGAGCAGATATTTGACAACAGCTGCCAGATGAAATTGGCTATTCGAGCAGATTTTGCAGACGATTTGCGGACTAAATTGGCCGATATCGACGGCGTTAGTTTATTACCTTAGTAATATGGAATTCCGAAAATAATATGAGGATGCGGCGGTACATATTTTAAATGTGCCGCCGTTATTGTAATGAAGATTTGAAAAAATCTCGAGTTGTAATGTCTTTTATTTCCTCGGAAATTTTTATATTTGCTTATACAAACCAACCTAATTAACTGTCCGGACGTTTGTCCGGCTTAAAAACTACGATGCTATGAAAGATAAGAATTTTATAATTACTGTAGGCCGTCAATTTGGTAGCGGCGGCCATGATATTGGCGAAAAATTGGCAAAGCGACTTGGCGTAAAGTTCTACGATAAGGAACTTTTGCTGGAGGCTGCAAAGGAAATAGGAATTAATCCGGAGCTTTTCAAGAAAACGGATGAGAAACTCCCCTCTTTCTATATTAGTAATCTCTCACTAAATCTGGGATTCTATATTCAACCGTTCTCCTCCTCCCCTGCGTCGTCTTATTATGACAACGTTCAAAAGGCTGTGTGCGATACGATTCGTACCATTGCAAAACGGGAGTCATGTATTATTGTAGGTCGCTGTGCCGACTATCTGTTGCGGGAGAACCCCTACTGCATCAATATCTTTATCAGTGCCTCTCCCGAGGCTTGTGCCCAAAGAATTATGAACCGTGTGGAAGGTCTTGATATGGATGATGCGTTGGCACTTGCTAAGAAAGAAAACAAACTTCGTGCTGAGTATTATAATTTCTATACGGATAAGGAGTGGGGACATTCGTCCTCCTATGACCTATGTCTCGATTCCTCACGCCTGAATGAGGACGCGATAATCGAGATCATAGAGTCATATGTCAAGGCACGCTTGGAGCAATAATTGCTATTTCTCACTTTCATCATAGACAATAATCTCGGCGGATGACGAACCTCGTTGTCCGCCGATTGTCTTTTTATATTTCCGATAAACGATATATTCAAAGACTGAATTGAGTGCATAAGCCATGAAAGCGATTCCCACAATCAGACTCAGCCATTTTTGTACAATCTGTATACCCAATGCAAGCAATACGATTCCGCAGGCCATAATCAGAAGCGGGATAATATAAAACCAGATAGGATAAACCAAACGGCGACGGATAGCCAGCATACCGATGAGCTTGTAAGCTGCACCGATAATCAGAAGTGCTGCAAACACATAGGACAGGATGTCTGCGAAAAATTCATTCATTGCAACCAGAACGACTCCCAGTACCAGCCCTCCGACTACAGGAACCAGTGTCCAGAAACTTACGGGAACTCCGCCCTTGCTTCTTTCCCTTAGAATGGCGATTATCCCCATGCCACTGGGCAGCAGGAACATAATGCCCAAGATAATTGACACCAAATTAAAAACGCCTCCCCCATTGTAAAAGAGAATTACAAAAAGCAATCCGGCTAAAAAGACGAATAAATTCAATTGTAGTGCATACTTGTTTTCCATAATCAATAGTGTATTTAGTAATACTACGAAGTTAATCAATTATTTCATTAAACAATCATATAAATCCGGTTTTCCTTCCGATGACGTCAAAATTAGAGCTAAATAAGGATTTAGGTTGAATTCTTCCACATTTCGTTTTTTATGGCTAACTTTGTTCTATAAAACCGCTTAAGGGAATGAACAGCAGTAAGATTTTATTTATTATAAATCCAATCTCCGGGACTTCAAAGAAGCAGCAGCATGAGGCGGCAATCCGGTCGGCGTTCGCCGATTCGGCCTATCATGTTGAGATAAAGCTCTCTGAATATCCCTCTCATGCCCATATTTTAGCGAAAGAAGCAGCTGCTGAGGGATACTATGCTGTTGTCGCAGTAGGAGGCGACGGGACTATCAATGAAGTGGCCTCTGCCCTATGCGATTCCGATACGATTTTAGGTATATTGCCGTCCGGTTCCGGCAACGGTCTTGCCCGGCATCTTGAAATCCCGATTGACCTTGAGAAATCGTTGTCTGTAGTCAAGAGCGGTCATTTCATGACACTGGATTATTGTACAGCTAACGGCCGTCCGTTCTTTTGCACCTGTGGAGTCGGTTTTGACGCACAGGTAAGCATGAAATTTGCCCAAAGCAATAAGCGTGGAGCTTTGACTTATGTGAAAAGCGCGATTGCTGAGTATTTGAAGTACCGTTCTCAAATCTACAAAATTACCACGCCACAAGGTGTCATTACGGAAAAAGCGTTTATCATTGCTTGTGGTAACGCTTCCCAATATGGCAATAATGCGTATATCACGCCCAATGCCAACATACAGGACGGGCTGATTGATGTTACTATGATTCTTCCCATTACGCCGCTTGACACGGCTTTGCTTGGCATCCTCCTGTTTGCCCGGCATATTGACCAGGATACCAATATTATCTCTTTCCGTACTCCGGAACTGACCATTGAGCGTAAAACAAGCGGCATCATGCACCTGGACGGTGAACTGCTGGATATGCCGGCACGCATTTCCATCAAATGCCACCATAATGGCATACGGATTTTCACACCGGAGAAAATCAAAAACAAGGCTACTTTTTTCTCTGCCATTGAGGCAGGATTCTGGGATTTTGTCAATTCCGTGCGCAAGGAATTGAATATCTGAGTGGACTAAATTCCCTAATATAGATTATTTTACATGTTTTGCAGCATTTTGCTTTTTTAGTTAAATTATTTTGTCTACATTCGCAACGGAAATACAACCATTGTGAAATAAACTCCTAAAAAATATATCCTATGAATTACCTTAAGTTTGATAAGAACTTATTAATTAACCTTGATCAGTCTCTGCCTAAAGAGATTCTTCGAACGAATAAAGCGGGTTCTTATCATTGTACCACTATTATCGGTTGCAACACTCGAAAACAGCACGGCCTATTGATTACCCCTGTTAAAGAGCTCAACAACGATAATTACGTATTGTTGTCGTCATTGGATGAAACCGTGATACAACATGGAGCTCCATTTAATTTGGGAATCCATCGTTACAAAAACGGTGTCTACAGTCCGAATGGCCATAAGTATCTTCGTGAATTCAATTGTGACACGGTGCCTAAACTGACTTATCGTGTAGGAGGTGTCATCTTGAGCAAGGAGAAGGTTTTTGTCGCTCATAAAAACCAGATTCTGATTAAGTACACGTTGCTTGAGGCCCACTCGCCGACAACGCTTCAATTCCAGCCATTCCTGGCCTTTAGAAATGTAATGAGCTTGTGCTCGGAAAACCAGCAAATCAACAAAGAGTACGAAGAAACCAAGAACGGAGTGTCTTTCTGTCTTTATCCGGGATTCCCGCGGTTGTATATGCAATTCAATCGTAATCCGGAATTCGTCTACGAGCCTAATTGGTATAAAGACATCGAATACATCAAAGACATGGCGCGTCAGGAACCCTGTACGGAAGACTTGTGGGTACCAGGTTATTTCCGTCTTCCGATTAAGAAGGGTGAGACAATCATCTTCTCTGCAAGTACAGAGCCTGCTGATCCGGAGGTGTTTGAGAGTACTTTTGAGAAAGAAGCTCAAAGCCGTACAAGCCGTACAAGTTTCTTTAACTGCTTGAAGAATTCAGCTAAGCAGTGCTACATCAAGGATAACGACAAGGATTATTTGCTTGCCGGATACCCATGGTTCAAGATTCTTGCCCGCGACATGTTTATCGCGCTCCCCGGTACTACCCTTTCAATCAATCACAGAAAGGATTTTGAAAGCATCATGGACACTGCCGTTGAGTCGTTGTTGCGCTATATGAAGACGGGAAAACCAGACGAAACGATAAAGGACATCGACCTTCCTGATATTCCATTGTGGGCTACTTGGACAATGTTGCAGTATTTCAAGGCTACCAATGCAGAGGATACCATCGCCCGTTACGGAAAAGCTCTTGAGGAAATCATCAACTTTATTCTTGACGAAAAGCAGAAGAATCTTTACATCAACGAGAACGGTATGCTTTCCACTAATGGTACGATTAAACCGGTCACTTGGATGGATGCGTTGATGGAGAATGGTAGTCCGATGGTGCCACGCTCCGGATTTATTGTGGAATACAATGCATTGTGGTACAATGCGCTGATGTTCGCACTCAAACTGTTTGAAGATGCAAAGGAAAAGCCTGCCCGGATGGCAGAATGGGAAAACGTTGCAGAGAAATTGAAGGTTGCATTCGTAAAAACATTCATGAATGACCATGGATATCTTTATGACTATGTCGACGGCAATTACATGGATCTTAACGTTCGTCCGAACATGGTGATTGCTGCAGGTTGCGACTTCTCTCCGCTTGACAGAGTGCAGCGTAAGAAGATTCTCGATTTCGCTACTCGCGAATTGCTGACGCCGAATGGCTTGCGTACACTCAGCCCGAAGAGCTACTTCTACAACCCGTTCTTTGTCGGTAATCACAACGAGCGTCAGGCTGCCTACTACAACGGCACGACTCGTCCTTGGCTCACCGGATTCTTCACGGATGCTTATCTGAAGGTGTTCGGTCATAGCGGCGTGGCATTCCTCCGCCGTATGCTGATTGGTTATGAAAACGACATGACCCGCGAATGCGTAGGCTCCATCTCTGAGCTCTACGATGGCAATCCGCCATACACCGGCCATGGAGCAATCAGTTATGCGCCAAGTGTCGGCGAGGTACTTCGTGCTCTCTACACTCTTAACAGTTTTGATATTTAACCTTAGTAACCCTTTCTAATTATGAAAGCCCTAATGTTTGGGTGGGAATTCCCACCGCATATTCTCGGAGGCCTTGGAACAGCCAGTTATGGTCTGACGAAAGGTATGGCTGAGAATGGAAATATGGACATTACGTTCGTTATTCCGAAGCCTCACGGCGATGAAGATAAAAGTTTTGCCAGGATTATAGGTGCCGGCAACACCCCTATTGCGTGGAGAGATGCAGAATGGGATTATGTACAATCCCGCATCGGTAATGTTATGGACCCGCAATTGTATTTCGACTTGCGCTCACATATCTATGCCGACTTCAACTATATGAATGTGAACGACCTCGGCTGTATCGAGTTCTCCGGTCGTTATCCTGACAACCTGTTGGAAGAGATTAACAACTATTCAATCGTAGCTGGTGTTATTGCCCGCACATTGGATTTCGATATCATTCACTCCCATGACTGGTTGACTTATCCTGCCGGTATTCATGCAAAGCAAGTGACAGGTAAGCCTCTCGTTATCCACGTTCATGCAACAGACTTCGACCGCTCTCGTGGAAATGTCAACCCTACCGTTTTCGGAATCGAGCGTGACGGTATGCTTAACGCCGACCACATCATTACGGTGAGCGATTTGACCCGCCGTACTGTGATTGAGAAATACGGCATCAATCCGGAGAAGGTGACTACTGTCCACAATGCGGTAGAGCCTTTGAGCGATGAATTGAAAAATGTCGAAGAGCACCACATGAAAGAGAAAGTGGTGACTTTCCTTGGACGTATCACAATGCAGAAGGGTCCGGAATACTTCGTGGAAGCCGCTGCAAAGGTGCTTCAGAAGGTTCACAACGTACGCTTCGTCATGGCTGGTAGCGGTGATATGATGGAAAAAATGATTCGTCTGGCAGCTCAGAAAGACATATCTGACCGTTTCCACTTCCCTGGATTCCAGAAAGGAAAGCAGGTTTACGAAATGCTGAAAGCATCCGACGTATATATCATGCCGTCTGTTTCCGAACCGTTCGGTATTTCTCCGTTGGAAGCCATGCAGATGGGTACTCCGTCCATCATTTCCAAGCAGTCTGGTTGTGCGGAAATTCTGAATCATGTGATTAAGACAGACTTCTGGGATATCGACGCAATGGCCGACGCTATCTACTCTATCATTACCTATCCGGCTATGTACAAGCAACTGCGCAATGAAGGCATTGCGGAAGTAAACGAAATCAAGTGGAGCAAGGCCGGAAAGAAAGTAATCGACATTTACAACAAACTATTGAACAATCATTAAAATTTAGAATGCTATGAATGCAATCTGTTTATATTTTCAAATACACCAACCATTTAGACTGAAACGTTACCGCTTCTTTGACATTGGTAATGACCACTATTACTATGATGACTTTGCCAATGATGAAATCATCACACGCATGGCTGAGAAGTCTTATCTTCCGGCCAACAAGATGCTGTTGGACATGATTAACGAATCCGGCAAGAAGTTTAAAGTAGCATTCTCTATCTCTGGTACAGCAATAGAGCAATTCCAGCAGTATGTACCTGAGTTTATCGACTCATTGAAAGTGTTGGTCAATACCGGATGCGTTGAGTTCCTTTCAGAGCCTTACAGCCACTCTCTCGCATCACTCTCTTCTCCTGAGGAATTCCATCGCCAGGTGAAGATGCACGACAACCTCATTTATGAGTTGTTCGGACAGAAACCGAAAGTATTCAAGAATACGGAATATATCTACAACGACGAAATCGCAGCGTTGATTGCAGAAATGGGCTTCAGCGCAACCATTACAGAAGGTGCAAAGCACATCTTGGGTTGGAAGTCACCGAACTATGTATATGCGTCTGCAGGTGCTCCTAACATGAAGCTGCTTTTCCGCAACGCGAAGTTGTCAGAAGATATTGCAAAGAACTTCTCTAACACAACTTGGTTTGAGTATCCGTTGACAGCCGACAAGTACATGTCATGGATTGCTCAAAGCCCGAGAGAAGAGCAAATCACCAACATTGCTCTCAGCTACGAGACTATCGGTGGTTTCCATCCGGCTGAAACAGGTATCTTCGATTTTATCAAGGCACTGCCCCGCTTCGCCGAGGAAAAAGGTATCGAATTCTGGATGCCTTCAGAAGCAGCTGCAAAATTGAACGCTGTTGATACGATTTCCGTAACCCACCCGATTTCCGACGCTGATGAGGCTCGCGATACAAGCGCATGGTTGGGTAACGACCTTCAATGGGAAGCATTCAACAAGTTGTATTCCGTTGCTGAGCGTATTCAGATGTGCTCTGACAAGCGTTTGCTTCAGGACTGGACTTATTTGCAGTCTTCCGACCACTTGTTCTATATGAGCACAAAACACTTCGGAGACGGTTCTTCCCTGTTCAGCCCGTATGAGTCTCCTTATATGGCATTCACTAACTATATGAATGTACTGTCCGACTTCATCGTACGTGTAGAAGGCCAGTTCCCGTTGTCAATCGAGAATGAGGAGTTGAATGCCCTTCTGACTACAATCAAGAATCAGGAGAGCGAGATTGTTCAGCTCAACAAAGAGTTGAAGGCATTGAAGGAATCCATCAAGGATGCAAGTGTTGTTGACGAGGCTCCGGCAGAGGAAGCAAAGGCAAAGAAAACAACAACCAGAAAGTCGGCTGCTAAAAAAACAACGACAAGAAAGACTACTAAGAAAACCGAAGAATAATTAAAATCCATTCGATTATTCATGTGGAGGCGGTATCGTTTCAACGACACCGCCTCTGCTGTATGGCAAATTTTCGTAAATGCGAATTTATTTACCTTTGCAAGTACTAACTGAATAACAAGAAAAAGATGAGACAATTACTAAGTTTGATAGCAGGATGTGCGTTTTCACTTTCTGCGTGGGCACAGGAAACTGTGGCGGTCAATACGGGTGATATTATTTCGCCCGAAGTAAAAAATCAAGAGGTGACTTTCCGTTTGTTGGCGCCAGGAGCCAAGGAAGTATGGGTAGAAACGGATTTTTTCGAAAAATCCCGTATTCAGACTCCATTGGGAGAGGTGGAAGCCGCTGGCCGAAAAGCGATGCTTAAAGGAGAAAACGGTGTATGGACTTATACTGCATCCCTGCCTTCTCCGGAGCTGCACACATATTGTTTTTATGTAGACGGTCTGCGTTTCCTGGACCCCAACAATGTGTATATGATACGCGATATTGCTACCTACACGAATTATTTTTTGGTAGATGGCGATGTCTCTCAAAACTACATCGTAAGAGAAGTTCCTCATGGTACGGTTTCGGCAGTATGGTATCCAAGTCCGAAACTGGGAATGGAACGCCGCCGTATGATGGTATATACTCCGGCAGGTTATGAGAACGGCACAAAGCGTTATCCGGTTCTGTATCTGTTGCATGGTGCCGGAGGTGACGAGACTGCATGGATTGGTCTGGGACGTGCCGTGCAGATTCTGGATAACTTGATAGCACAGGGCAAGGCTGAGCCGATGATTGTTGTAATGACAAATGGCAATGGCGCACAGCAGGCGGTTCCCGGAGAGTATCCTAATAGCATGTACAAACCTACCTTTATGAATCCGAAAACGATGGAGGGCTCCTTTGAAAAGGCATTCCCCGATGTTATGAGTTTTGTGGAGAGCCATTACCGCACCGTGAATGACAAGGCTCACCGAGCAATTGCAGGCTTGTCAATGGGCGGATTCCATTCGCTGTATATCTCTGCCAATTATTCTGATAAATTCGATTATATAGGCCTTTTCTCAGCCGCAATCGGCCGTGATGCCAAGGGAGAGAATGGATATATCTATAGTAATCTTGAGGAGAAATTGGCTAAGCAATTTGCAACAGCTCCGAAACTCTATTTCATTGCCATCGGAGACGGTGATTTCTTGTATCAGGATAATGTGAAATACCGTCAGCTGCTCGACAAGCATGGTTACAAATATGAGTATGTAGAAACTGATGGCGGACATGAATGGCGCAATTGGAGAAAGTACCTGAACCAGTTCCTGCCAAAGTTATTTAAATAACGCAACAGAAAAGCGACAAAAAAGCGTCCGGATTGCCGGACGCTTTTTTTTGTTATATAAGAAGACTACATTCATTATTCTGGAAGGAGAAGCAGTTCGAAGCGGTTGTTGGCTTTAATGATTTTGCCAACGAATGATTCAATCTGCTTTTCTGTCAAACCTGAAACGAAGGCTTTGTAGTTGGTATATCCGTCAATACCTTCTGTTACATAATTAACCAGTGTGTTCATCCAATAGCCATTCTCTACGATATTTTCCTCAAACTTCTTGAGCATGAACTCCTGCATTTTTGCCAACTCTTCGTCTTTCACGTCGCGAGCCAGTGACTCAAGACAGTCAATCGTTGTTTTCTCGCTGGTTGCGCTCTTGTCAGGATTCAATTCGAAGATAGTCTGTACGGTTACGAAGTCCTTGTAAGAAGAAGTTGCCGCTCCCATAGCGTATGGGCTGTAGGCAGCGCCGTCATCCTCTCTTACGCGTGTAAGCAATTCGTTAGACATCAATTGACCGGTAATGCTTGCCAGAACGG
Organism: uncultured Muribaculaceae bacterium; assembly: GCA_944321875.1. Taxonomy (GTDB): domain Bacteria; phylum Bacteroidota; class Bacteroidia; order Bacteroidales; family Muribaculaceae; genus Limisoma. Next base: position 66,701 of record CALUMX010000004.1, on the reverse strand, counting down.
AGTTTTCCATTGTGTAAGGCATATCCACGTTCCAAATCATAGCCATCTTTGAGAGGTTGCTTTCAGACTTCATGCGGAATTCCTCACGAACGATACCCTTCACCATTTCCTTACCATCGTTGACTGCCTTTTCTCTTGCTGAAGATGCCGGAAGCGAACCGATATAAGTCTTGGCAAATTCTGTCATCTGGTCCATGTCGAAGCTACCGACAAAGAAGAATGTGAAGTCAGCCGCATTGGCGAAACGCTCCTTGTAGATTGTCAGAATACGGTTGTAGTCGGCTTTTGCCACTGCGTCCTTATCCAATACAAGAGCTTTCGGATGGTGGCCATAGAGCTTGCGTGTCAATGAATCCTGATAGATGAATTGCGGGTCGTGTGCCATGTTTTCCATCTGACCGAGAACCATTGATTTTACGTTGTTGAATGTAGCCTCATCTTCGCGCGGTTGTGTAAACTTCAAATAGATAAGCTGCATCAAAGTTTCCAAATCCTTAACGCTTGTGCTTCCTGACATAGCTTCGCTGTAGTTGTTGATGCTTGCAGAGAGAGAGACTTGCTTGCCGGAAAGCATCTTTTGCAAGTCGGTATAAGAGAATTTGCTCAGACCCATCATTTCCACCATGTCGGCAGCCAGTGTGTAGTTGGCAAAATCTTCTGCGCCATACAAAGATGCACCACCTTCGCTTTGTGCGTTGAACAGAATCTCATCGTCCTTGTAGTTGGTCTTCTTTAAAATCACCTTAGCGCCGTTGGAGAGTACGAGCTCTGTATAACCGAGAGCATCATTGGTTGTCGTAGACACTACGGAACCAGCTTTCGGAGCAGTAGCGATAAGCGGTTCGTTGACGGTTGTGTCGACATAAGCTTCTACCGGAGCCGCCTTCACTTCGTTGATAACAGCCTTCAATTCATCAACGGTCGGAACTTTCACGCCTTCCTTGTCAGGGCAGAGCGACATAACCACCAGATTCTTGTCTGTCAGAATTTCTTTAAGGAAAGCATTCAATTGCTCTACCGGAAGCATCGGGGTAACCTGACGCAAGAATTCATATTCATAATCAACGGCAACAATCGGGTTGTTCTCGATGAAGTGCTGGATATAGATTTCAGCGAAAGTACCATTCTTTTCCTGAGCGAAGTTGCTGAATGATTTCTCCAAAGAGCTCAGATACTCTGTGCGGGCACGGTCGTATTCAGCTGCTGTGAAACCATATTCCTTTACTCGCTTCAATTCGGTAAGGATGGCGCGCAAAGCAGTGTCTGTTCCTTTCTCATTTACAATACCCTGCAGAGTGATGGCGCCCTTAGTGCTTGCATAAAGATATTTGCCGAAACCGCCGCTGCAGCTTGAGAACGGAGCGTCGTTTGACATTGCAATTTCAGTAAGACGCTGGTTCATCATTATATCGAACATCGACTGCATGTAGTCAAAGATGAGTCCCGTGTTTGTGTTACGCATTTCGCGGGGAAGCAAGTCAAACTTCTGAGCTACGAGAAGCAGGTTGGCTGGCATTTCCTTTTCCTTGTCGGAAATAACAATCGGCTCGTCGTTGTCCGCTACTACCTGATAATCGAATTTGCCAGGATTTGCAGGCATTTTAATCGGACCGAACATTTCTTTAATTTTCTGTTCCGTGCGGTCTACGTCAATGTCACCAACTACGATGATTCCCTGTAAATCCGGACGATACCATTTGTGGTAATAGTCTCTCAGCAATTGAGGAGGGAAATTGTCGACAACTTCCATTGTGCCGATAACGTTGTGTGTCGCGTATTTCGTACCTGGGTACAATGTTGGAGCCTGACGGTTGAGAATACGGGATATTGCGCCGTTGCCAAGTCGCCACTCCTCGTGGATGACACCTCTCTCCTTTTCGATTTCTTCATCTGCCAATGTCAATGCGTTTGACCAATCGTGAAGAATCAGAAGACAGGAGTCGACCACTTCAGTATTGGTTACCGGCACGTTCTTTACCTCATAGACAGTCAAGTCTGTACTTGTATAGGCATTGAGGTTGACACCGAATTTCACACCTTTTGTTTCCAACCAAGTGACAATCTTGTTGCCCGGGAAATTTTTCGTACCATTGAAACACATGTGTTCCAGGAAGTGAGCCAGACCGTTTTGGTTTTCTTCTTCCTGTACGGCACCTACTTTTTGGGCAATATGGAAATTAGCCTGTCCTTTAGGATACTCGTTGTGGCGAATATAATAAGTCAAACCATTCTCGAGTTTCCCGGTGCGTACAGAATTATCCTCCAATGGTGCCATCATTGGATCACTTTGTGCGTAAGCTGCACCGACCGACAGTAAGGTTACTGCCGCCATCATTAATTTTTGAAAATATTTTTTCATACTGTATCTATTAGATAATTATACCTCAAAGTAAATAAAAAAAATAGATTTCATCAACTGTAATTATATGTTTTACAAACACTGTACACATAAAATAGTTCTCTTGGAGAAAATTTTTTAGACAAAAAAAGTGAAGAGAAGCGTCTGATGTCTTCTCTTCACTTTCATATTTTCACGATGTTGGAACTGCTTTATTTTACACTTGCCAGATAATCCTTTATATCTGCCAATGTTGCTTCAACGGTAAAACCGAATTTCTGCTCCAATACTTTGTAAGGTGCGGAATATCCGAAGTGATTCAAACCTGCAATTCGGCCGTTGGTTCCTACTACACGCAACAGCGTGGATGCGATGCCTGAAGTCTTTCCGTAAACCGGCTTATTGTCTGGAATGAGTGACTTGCGGTATTCTTCCGGTTGCTCCATGAACAAACCGATAGAAGGAACAGAAACGACGCGGGCATTGATACCCTCAGCTTTCAATTGTTCTGCTGATTTCACGAGCAGCAATACGTCAGAACCATTACCAACCAATACGATATCCGGATTTTCACATTCAACAACTGCGTAACCACCCTTTTCCATCTGCAATGCATCTGCATAACGGTTGCCGGATGCTGATGGGAGGTCTTCCACATCCTGACGGGTCAGAATAAGACCTGTTGGAGTGTCGGTATTCTCCATGGCCATCTTCCAGGCAATAGTTGTTTCTGCGCTGTCTGCCGGACGAAGCACGAGCATGCTGTTCTTGCCAAGGTGGTTTTTGAGTTCCTCAAGCAGACGGATTTGAGCTTCCTGTTCAACCGGTTCGTGAGTCGGACCGTCCTCTCCTACGCGGAATGAGTCGTGAGTCCATACGAACTTAACCGGAAGACGCATCAGCGCTGTCATACGAATTGCCGGCTTCATGTAGTCAGAGAATACGAAGAACGTACCGCATGCGCATTGCAAACCTCCGTGAAGGGCGATACCATTCATAATAGAAGCCATTGTCAACTCGGCAACACCTGATTGCAGGAATTTGCCACCTAAGTTATCTGGTGTAATGAAACCACCTACCTTCTTGACAAACGATTCAGTCTTGTCACTGTTGGACAAGTCGGCAGATGAAACAATCATGTTGTCCAATGCCTCACCCAAAGCCGTCAGCACGTTGGCAGATGCCGTACGTGTTGCGATGTTTGCCTTATGCTCAATTTTTGAATAGTCGATAGCCGGCAACTTACCGTCAATCCAAGATTGAAGTTCTGCAGCCTTTTCCGGGTTTTCTGCTGCCCAAGCCGCATATTTTGCCTTTCTTTCTTTAACAATCTCAACCAAAGCTGCACGACGCTCTGCATAGAGTTGTTTTGTTTCGTCGAAAATCTTCCATGGGTCTTGCGGGTCACCACCGAGATTTTCCACTGTTTTCTCATAGCTTGCGCCGGACTTGCTGATTGGGTTACCGTGAGTGCTGCAACGGAATTCAAAATTGTTGCCTTCTGCGTCAACACATCCCTTACCCATAATCGTATTACCGATAATCAACGTCGGGCGTTTGTCTTCTTTCAAGGCAGCCTCAATGGCGGCTGATATTTCGTCGGAATTGTTACCGTCGATTTCGATGACATTCCAGTTCCATGCACGGTATTTAGCCGCTGTGTCTTCAGCAGAAACCTGGTCTACCATTGTGGCAAGCTGTACCTTGTTGCTGTCATAGAACATGATAAGGTTGCTCAAGCCCAGATAGCCGGCAATACGACCGGCGCCTTGTGAAATTTCTTCCTGAATACCGCCATCGGAAATGAAAGCATAGGTTTTATGAGCCATCACTTCACCGAAACGCGATGCAATGAAACGCTCCGCAATGGCAGAACCGACAGCCATGACATGACCTTGTCCCAATGGACCAGAGCCATTCTCAATTCCACGTGTGAAATCCAATTCAGGATGGCCGGGAGTACGGCTTCCCCATTGGCGGAAACTCTTTAAATCCTCGATGGTATAGTTGCCACACATGGCAAGCACTGCATACAGCATCGGAGACATGTGTCCTGGGTCCAAATAGAAGCGGTCCCTTCCGAACCATGCGGCATCATCGGGGTCATAGATTAGATATTTAGAATACAAAGTGTTAACATAGTCTGTTCCACTCATAGATCCTCCGGGGTGACCGGATTTAGCAGCTTCGACCATCGCAGCCTCCAAAATTCGGAGGTTGTCTGCCACTTTACTCATTTGTTGTGCGTTCATTGACATATTTTGGGAAGTTGATTTTTTACTACTGCGAAATTAATAAAAATGTTTTACATTTTCAAACCGAATGCTAAAAAAGAACAAATCGAAAACATGTTCCAAAACAATACTTTGGACCATGTCACGGTTTTTAAATCCCGAACAAAAAAAGGGCACCATAGGAATGGCGCCCTTTAGTATTATAATGTGCTTATTTATCGGTCTGCTCTTTTTACAACCTTGCTGCCTACCAATGCATAGAACAACAGGTAAGCTACGGCAATAACCAATACCCAATAGCTGGAGAGGTAGCCGGCTGCATCGGCAACCGCACCTTGAATCAACGGGAGGATACCACCACCGCAAACCATCACCATGAACAAGCCGGAAGCTACCGCTGTGTACTTGCCGAGACCTTCAACTGCAAGGTTGAAGATACCACCCCACATAATTGAAGTACAGATACCACAAAGGATGAGGAACAGGATGCTCAACGGAGCCTGAACAGTCATAAATGAGAGGTCTGAAGAGAAACCCGGTACAGAAACCTTAACTTCCGGTGAAGTCATAATGGCAGCAACCAGGAAAATCAAAGCCACTGAAGATACGGCTGTAAGCATAACACGGCTGGAAATCTTACCACCGATAGCACCACCAACAAGACGGCCTACGAGCATCAGCAACCAATACATACCTACCAATGAGCCTGCTACAGAAGCCTCAATGCCAAGTTCGTTAGTCATGTAGAGGTTGGCCATGTTTGGAATACCTACCTCAATACCTACATAAAGGAAGATAGCAACGATACCGCCTACGAAATGGCTGTACTTGAATACGCCGCTAACCGGCAATTGCTCTTCTTTCTTGCCTTTGTTGGCTCTGAGCTCTTCGAGGATAGGCTCCGGAAGCTTGGAGAGCAGGAGGACAACCAATGCCAAAGCAAAGATACCCATCGCAATCCACAGAGCTGCCTGTGCGTCAACCAATGTACATTCCTTGATGTTGGAACCCATCAGATAACCGACCAATACCGGGCAGATGGTTGCTGCCAAAGAGTTGGTCGCACCACCAAATTGGATGAGCTGGTTACCCTTCTTGCCACCACCGCCAAGAGTGTTGAGCATCGGGTTTACTACCGTATTCAACATACACATGGAGAAACCTGCCACAAACGCGCCAATCAAGTATACGGCAAATACGCCTGACTCAATGCAGCTGGACAGGAACATCAATGCTACACCTACAAGACCTACCAATACTGCAGCGATGGCAGAGAAACGGTATCCCTTCTTTTGAAGAATCATACCTGCAGGAAATCCCATGAAGGCATAAGCGATAAAGTTGGCTGCGTTACCCAGCTGAGACTCGAAGTTTGACAGAGTCAATTGCTCTTTCAGGATAATTCCAAATGGATTCTGGAATCCGGTCACGAAAGAAATCATTGCAAACAAAAAGAACATTACCACAATAGGCAATGCGTAGTTTTTCTTTTCTTGTTCCATAATTGTTTAATAGTTAGGTTAATATTTTTACTTATTAATATTGTCTTGGTCCAAAGATTTTGCTGCCGACACGTACCATCGTGCTCCCTTCCGCGATGGCAATCTCATAGTCGTCGCTCATTCCCATGCTGACAATGCTAAATTCAGGATTGGCCGACATCGCTCCTTGTTTGAGGGTGTCAAACACAGCTCTTATTGCATGGAATTCTTTTGCAATTTCCGCCTCGTCCTCCGTATTGGTTGCCATTCCCATGACACCCCGTATCCGGACATTCTTCAAAGAGGCGAAAGTGCCGTCACCGGCCAGGCGCAGACAATCTTCCGGCGTGAAGCCAAATTTTGACTCCTCTTGCGCCACATGCAGCTCAAGCAGTACATCGACAATTCGTCCGGCTTTTCCGGCTTCCTCGTCTACCGTCCGCAGGAGCTTCTCGCTATCAATACTGTGAATCAAAGATACAATAGGAATAATGGATTTCACCTTATTGGTCTGCAGATGGCCGATAAAATGCCATTCCACATCATCCGGCATTTCCGGGACTTTCTTGATAAGTTCCTGAGCCCTGCTCTCTCCAAAAATCCGTTGCCCGGCATTATAGGCTTCCATCAATGCTTCCACCGGATGGAATTTTGAAACGGCAACAAGGTCCACCCCCTTGGGGAGTGAGCCTTGCAGCGTATGGATAGCCTGTGATATAGCAGTCATTACTCTTTTGTTTCTTTATCACCACCGAGGTCTTCCTTGTAGACGTCCATCAGCGGTGTCTCGTTAATTTGGGCAATTTCAAAATCTGACATTGTACCCTTCATGCCTTCCATGAAGTTGTCGTATGCCGATTTGAAATCACTTGCCTGAACAATGATGTAATTAGCCGTTTTTTTCTCCACGGCTGTCTTCTCGTCGATGGTTATGAAGTTCACCTTGACTTTATACCATCTGTCTCCATCTTCATTCCAGAAAATTTCGGCGATATTGGTGCGTTTTACCGCTGTTACCTTAAACTCTCCGGAGATAAACGGAGTGATTTCTTCTATAATGCGGGCCTCTGCCTCCGTAAACGATAACGCGTCAACCAAATAGGGTTCTGTTACTGTTTTCTGTTGACCGTTTTCGTTCAATTTATCGTATTTTACTTTACATTCAAACCAAGTTGCCATAGATTTTCATAAATTAATTTGATGGCAAAATTATTAAAAAAAGTTCTATGGGAAGGCTAAAATCAACAAAAAAATGTACAAAATTGTCCAATTTGCTTCGATACTGAGCCTTATTTGACATTGTATAGCTTTGTATAGCCGAAAATCAACCAAATTTTGAAATAAACACAATTTTGGAACGAATTCACTCCAAAAATTTGGAACTTTTAACCCTATTCGCTACATTTGTTTTCATATAAAAATATACGTATGAAACCGGCAACTAACCTTAAAAAAAATCTATTTCAGAGAATTTGGCTATTCTATGCCGATGGATTCAAGAACATGACAGTTGGCAAAACACTATGGGCAATTATTCTAATCAAATTGTTCATCATGTTTGCCATTCTGAAACTGTTCTTTTTCCCTGACTTCCTGAGTTCCCAAAGTGACACGGAAGAAGGGAAAGCCTCTTATGTGCGCAATGAATTTATACAAAGAACTTAACAACTATCCCCTATTTTTTATTTATGGAAGAATTAATTAATGTAGTAGATTGGTCGAGGGCGCAATTTGCCCTGACGGCCATTTACCATTGGCTGTTTGTGCCGCTCACCTTGGGCTTGGGCATTATTGTAGCCATAATGGAAACCATTTACTGGAAGTCACGCGACGAGAAGTGGCTTGCTACGACGAAGTTTTGGATGCTGCTTTTCGGTATTAATTTCGCGATTGGCGTAGCAACCGGTATTATCTTGGAATTTGAATTTGGAACTAACTGGTCCAATTACAGTTGGTTTGTCGGTGACATTTTCGGTGCGCCGCTGGCCATTGAGGGTATTCTCGCCTTCTTCATGGAATCGACATTTATCGCCGTCATGTTCTTCGGATGGAAAAAGGTAAGTCCGAAATTTCACTTGGCCTCCACTTGGCTGACGGCCATAGGAGCTTCCATCTCCGCTTTGTGGATTCTGGTTGCCAACGCATGGATGCAGCATCCGGTAGGCATGGAATTCAACCCGGAGACGATGCGTAACGAAATGGTGGATTTCTGGGCAATTGTCACTTCTCCGATGGCCGTTTATAAGTTTTTCCACACTGTATTCAGCGGTTGGGCGCTTGCCGGAGTGTTTGTTGTCGGTATCAGCGGCTGGATGCTTCTGAAAAAGCGCAATGTTGAGCATAGCTTCCGTAGTCTCAAAGTGGGTGCGGCTGTCGGTTTTGCCGGTATTCTCATCACTATTCTGACCGGTGACGGTTCAGCAATTACCGTGGCTCGTCATCAACCGATGAAACTGGCTGCTCTGGAAGGTTTGTATGATGGCAATCATGGACAGGATTTGGTGGCTGTTGGCATTCTTAATGCCGACAAGGTTCCGGGCGATAACATTGAACCTTATCATTTCGAGATTTCCATTCCTTACGGACTTTCAGTTCTGGCCACTCACGACCCGAATGCATTCGTTCCCGGTATCAACGACCTGATTGAGGGACGTTCGTTCACTCCTGACGGAACACCTGTCAATACCGTATCCTATGCCGAACGGATTGCGAGAGGAAAACAGGCACAGCAGACGCTGAAGCTTTTCAATGAAGCTCGTGAGGCGGGCAATCAGGCAACGGCCGACAGTCTCCGCATGGTATTAAAGAATGATTTCCAATATTTCGGTTATGGATTCTTCGATAAGCCGGAAGACATTGTTCCCAATGTTCCGCTTACGTTCTATTCGTTCCGCGTAATGGTGGTCATCGGCGGCCTCTTGTTCGTGTTCCTGCTTGCTGCATTGGTCTTTGCATATAAGCGTCATTTGCTTGAGGGCAAATCATGGGAGAAGTGGTTCTACCGTCTTGCTATTCTCTGCATCCCGTTAGTCTACCTGTGTAGCGTAAGCGGTTGGGTTGTAGCCGAAGTTGGCCGTCAGCCCTGGACCATTCAGGACCTGATGCCGAACCATGTGGCAATCTCCGATATCAATGCCGGTTACGTGCAAACCACATTCTTTATCTTTGCCGTAATTTTCACGACGTTGCTCATTGCCGACATCTGCATCATGCGAAAGCAAATCTCAAAAAAATCAAAAGAAAATCTGGACTCTGCAAAACTCTAAGTTATGATAACATACGAATTTCTCCAAAATTACTGGTGGCTGCTGATTTCCCTGCTCGGAGCTATTTTGGTGTTCATGCTGTTTGTGCAAGGTGGACAATCCATGATTGCGTCAGCCAAGAATCCGTCAGTACGTTCGATGATGATAAATTCCCTGGGACGGAAATGGGAGTTGACATTCACTTCGTTGGTCGTTTTCGGAGGTGCATTTTTCGCATCCTTCCCGTTGTTCTACTCCACCAGTTTTGGCGGAGCATACTGGTTGTGGATGTTCATCCTCTTTACGTTTATTGTTCAGGCCATATCCTACAAGTACCGTAACAAGGAGGGCAATGTCTATGGCATGCGTACTTACGACATATTTCTGAGCATTAATGGCTATATCGCTCCTATTTTGCTCGGTGTTGCCGTTGGCATGATGTTCTTCGGCGCAGAGTTTACTGTCAACAAAACCAACATTCTAAATGTAGAGGCGGCCACCATCTCTCAATGGGGACCGTTGCACGGACTGGAGGCCATTTTCAACTTCCGCAACCTTGTGTTGGGCTTTACGGTGCTGTTCCTTGCCCGCGTATTGGCATCACTCTATTTTATCAATAATATCGACGACAAGGAGGTTTATGCATCCCAGAAAAAAACTTTGCTTGCCAACAGTGTCGTTTTTGTCGTCTTCTTCCTGCTCTTTGCCTTCTTCCTCCTGACATCATCCGGAGTTGAAGTCAGCGCCGACGGACAGATGAAGTGGGTGGAATATAAATATCTCAGCAATCTGCTCAGCATGTGGTGGGTGCTGGTTATTTTCCTTGTAGGGGTTTTGCTCGTTTTGGGCGGAATTGCAGCGACGCTGTTTATCGCTGACTACAAGAAAGGCATTTGGTTCAGCGGATTCGGTGCAGCTCTGGTGGTATTGTGTTTGTTCTTTATTGCCGGCTACAACAACACGGCTTATTACCCGTCGTTGCTTAACGTCGAGAATTCTCTGACTATCCATAACAGTTCATCCAGCGAGTTTACGCTATCGGCAATGAGCATCGTATCGCTGCTGATTCCTTTTGTCCTTGCGTATATCGTTTATGCCTGGTGGTCATTGGACCGTACGAAAATCACAGCAAAAGAAATGGCTGAAACAGCAGACTCCGATAAATATTAATTGACGCAGAGTCTCTGTCGATAAAGCGCCGTCACCTTTCGAAAGGTGACGGCGCTCATTTTTTTCTCAGTCGGGCACGCTTTTGGGAGAATCGGAGAAAAAGACTACTTTTGCAGAAATTTTTTAAACGCTATGCTAAAGATTGTCCTAATCATGTGTGCAGGCATACTTGTCGGCCATCTGTTGAAAAAAAAGTCTTTCATTCATAAAATAAGTGCTCAGGTAAAGTATGTGATTATCATTCTCCTTTTCACTATGGGAATGAACATCGGTTCGGATAAAAAAATCATTGCCGACTTTCTCCAGTTAGGTTGGCAAGGCTTTGTAATTGCCGCTTTGGCGACATTCGGCAGTGTGTTGGCGGCATGGTGTGTCTATCGATTTGTTTTCAGTAAGCAGGTGAAAAAATGAAAGGAAGTCTGGTTATCGTCTCGTTTTTTATTCTCGGTTGTATCTCCGGTCTTATTTTTGAAATTCCGGATAGCATCAACCTTACGGATATATCCTCTTATGTGCTTTACGTTCTGATGTTTCTTGTAGGAGCTGGTATCGGTTGCGATGGAAAGATTAAGGAGATTATCAAATTTGTACGTCCGCAGTTGTTGCTTCTTCCATTGTCGACCATCGTCGGAACGCTCAGTTTTTCTGCCCTTGCGGCGTTGATTCTTCCCCAATGGACCGTCTGGGACTGTCTGGCTGTCGGTAGCGGCATGGCCTATTATTCGTTGTCATCCATTCTGATAATGCAGTTAAAGACGCCTGTCGCCGGTGCAGCGGTAGCCTCCCAATTGGGTGCCATCGCTTTGATTTCCAATATTGTCAGAGAACTTATAGCCCTCGTCGGCGCACCTTTCTTTGCCCGGTATTTTGGAAAATTCGCACCTATCAGCGCCGGTGGAGCAACAACAATGGACACTACCCTTCCCATTATCACACAAGTTTCCGGACAGGACATCGTCATTCTCTCCATCTTCCACGGAATTCTCGTAGATCTTTCCGTGCCGTTCCTGGTGTCATTTTTCGCCTCTTTTTAAAGTGACTGTTCTATTGGATTTTATCCAATAGTATTCTCTGCAATCCCGATATATTTGTAAGAATGTAGTTAGGTTTATCCTAAAAACATTATTATATTTGCATATAAGAAACAAAAGGAAGGATGAACAGTTACAATATTTTTCGATTTATTTGTGTACTTCTGTTATGGCTTGGTTTATGCTATATCATGATATCTCGCCGTGGTCTTGACTTTATGGCTGTTTTTTCAATAATAGCCTCTGGAATTATTGTTTTTGTTCCTATCTATAAAAAATACAAACGTGAAAAAAGATAATTCGGAAACATATCCTCTTCTATCAAAAATTGACAGCCCTGCCGATTTAAAGCGATTGCCGATAGATGCACTCCCGGATGTATGCCGGGAGCTGCGCTCTTTTATTATCGACTCATTGTCGAAAAATCCCGGCCACTTTGCTTCCAATCTGGGAACTGTCGAGCTGACAGTTGCTCTGCACTATGTCTTTAATACACCGGAGGATAGAATCGTGTGGGATGTGGGACACCAGGCTTACGGACATAAAATCCTTACAGGTCGGCGTGATTCATTTCACACTAACAGAAAATATAAAGGGCTTAGCGGCTTCCCTAACCCGGAGGAAAGTGTTTATGACAGCTTTGTCGCCGGACACGCTTCCAACTCGATTTCTGCCGCACTTGGCATGTCGATTGCCTCTCAGATAGAAGAGGAGGGAAACAGAAAAGTCGTAGCGGTCATTGGCGATGCTTCAATAGCCGGAGGTTTGGCCTTCGAAGGACTTAACAATGCGGCATCGACTAAAAACGACCTTCTTATCATTCTGAATGATAACGACATGTCAATTGACAGGAACGTTGGCTCGCTCAACAAGTACCTGGTCAACATCAACACGTCAAAAAGTTACAATACACTTCGATACAAGGCCTACAATGTGCTCCATAAGATGCACCTTATCACGGAAAAGCACAGAGGCATCATTCTGCGTTTCAATAACAGCCTGAAATCGCTGATTGCCCGTCAGCAGAATATCTTCGAGGGGCTTAACATACGGTACTTTGGCCCGTATGACGGTCATGATGTCATCCGTCTTGTAAGGGTACTCTCCGATATCCGTGACATGGAAGGTCCTCGAATTCTTCATTTGAGAACGGTCAAAGGTAAAGGATACCCGGCTGCGGAGCGAATGCCCAGCGTTTGGCACGCTCCCGGACTGTTCAACAAGGAAACAGGCGAGATTATCAAATCAAACACTGGCGACAAGCGCCTCAAGTATCAGGATGTATTTGGCAAGACACTGGTCGAACTGGCAGAAAAAGACAAGCGTGTCGTGGGTATCACGGCGGCAATGCCTACTGGCTGTTCGATGACGTACATGCAGGAATGTTTCCCTAAGCGCACGTTTGATGTCGGCATTTCAGAAGGTCACGCCGTTACGTTCTCCGGTGGTCTGGCAAAAGACGGAGTCCGTCCGTTCTGCTGCATTTATTCCACCTTCCTTCAGCGTGCCTATGACCAGATGATTCATGACGTGGCATTGCAGCATTTGCCGGTTACGTTCTGTCTGGACCGTGCGGGTATCGTAGGAGAGGATGGCGCGACCCATCACGGAGCATTCGACCTGGCATACTTGCGGACAATTCCGAATATGATTGTTGCCGCTCCGATGGATGAGCACGACCTTCGCAACCTGATGTTCACGTCGTTGAAACAGGATTATCCGTTTGCCATTCGCTATCCTCGTGGAAAATGCGAACATGAGGACTGGCAAAGTCCGATGGTGGAGTTACCCGTAGGTAAAGGCCGCAAACTCAAGGATGGAACGATGTTGGCAGTCCTTTCCATTGGCACGATAGGTAATATTGCCCAAAAAGCAATCAATGACGCCGAAGCGGAGGCTAACGTAAGTGTGGCCCATTACGATATGATTTATGCGAAGCCGCTGGATGCGGAATTACTGCAAGAAGTCGGCTCGAAATTCAAGACCGTTATCACCATTGAGGACGGAGTAAAATCCGGAGGAATGGGTACTGCCGTAACCGAATGGTTCAACGACAACGATTTTGCGGTAAGAACCGTACGGATGGGTATGCCCGACCGTTTTGTGAAACAAGGCTCGGTAGCTGAGCTCTATAAGGAGTGCGGCATGGATTCCGAGTCGATAAAAAATGAGATAATAAGACTGATTAAAAACTCGAAACAATGAAAATTGTCATAGCTGGAGCCGGGGAAGTGGGAACGCACCTTGCCAAACTTCTTTCCAAGGAAGGGCTCGACATCATATTAATTGACCCGGAAGAGTCAAAATTACAGGCCATTGACGCCAACTATAATCTGATGACACTCACGGGCAGCCCGATTTCATTCAAGGTTCTCAAGGATTCAAATGTAGCCGGTTGTGACCTGTTTATTGCCGTAACACCCTTTGAAACCGCCAATCTTGTGGCTTGCTCCTTTGCAAAAAAACTCGGAGCAGGGAAAACGGTGGCACGTATCGACAATTATGAATTTATTAAGCCCGAATACCGTCAATATTTTCTGGGAATGGGTATCGATGAGCTGATTTATCCGGAGAAGTTTGCTTCCGAAGAGATTATCACAGCCATCAACCACTCCTGGGTACGGAATTGGTTTGAACTTTACGATGGTGAGTTGATTCTGACAGGTGTGAAGCTCCGAAAAAACGCATCCATTGTCGGACGCCAACTGAAAGATATTGCAATGAGCGGACACCCGTTCCACATTTGTGCCATCAAGCGCCGGCACGAGACCATTATCCCACGAGGTGACGACCATTTGGAGGAGGGAGATATTGCCTATATTATCACCCAGGATGAATCCATCCCCTACGTCATTGACATCTGTGGCAAAACCATCAAGAAGCCGATTAAGCGCATTCTGATTGTCGGCGGTAGCCGTATCGCCATCCAATTGGTAAACATGCTTGATCCGCATTACAAGATCAAGATTATCGAGTCTGACGGTGATAAATGTTTGAAAATGCTTGATAAAGTCGGTGACAACTGCAAGGTCATCCACGGTGATGGCCGCGACATTGAGCTTTTACGCGAAGAACAGATTGAAGATTACGATGCCTTTATAGCTCTGACTGACAGCTCTGAGACAAATATCCTGGCCTGCTTGACAGCCAAAGAGTTTGGCGTAAGTAAGACAATTGCGGAAGTCGAGAATATTCAGTTCATCGCTGAAGCCGAGAACCTGAATATTGGAACCGTTATCAATAAAAAACTGCTGGCTTCCAGCAAGATTTTCCAGATACTGTTGGATTTCGACTCCTCCAATTCAAAATGTCTTGCCTTGACGGATGCCGAAGTGGCGGAAATTGTAGCAAAGGAAAAATCGAAGATAACCAAAGCTCCGGTAAAAGATTTGAGCCTGCCTCACGACATGACACTGGGTGGACTCATCCGAGACGGAAAAGGAATGCTTGTCAACGGTAACACACAGATTTTACCCGGAGACCACGTTCTTGTATTCTGCCTGTCGGGTGCAATTCACAAAATTGAGAAATATTTCAATTAATTTCTGTTGGAAATGTATATCAAGAAGCGTAAAATTCTCAACTTCGCTATCATTGCTCGCCTTTTGGGGATACTGCTTCTTATTGAAGCAGCATTTATGCTTGTTCCTTTTGCAGTTTGCTTTCTTTACGAAGAATTGGAAACAGCAAAATCATTCGGCCTTTCCATTCTGATTACGGTGGTCGTTGGACTACTTGGATTGTTTTGCAAGACTGAATCCCATGAGATGGGAAAGCGGGAAGGATTCCTTCTAACCGGACTTACGTGGGTGGTATTCTCCTTTTTTGGAATGCTTCCTTTTCTATTCTACGACACCGGCCTGAATGTTGCATCGGCCTTCTTTGAAACGATGTCCGGATTAACTACGACGGGAGCCTCTACCATTGCCAGTGTGGAAGCGATGCCTCATGGAATCCTATTGTGGCGTGCCATAACCCATTTCATTGGCGGTATGGGAATCATTCTGTTTACCCTGGCTATCATCCCGATGTTGAATAAGCAGAGCGGTATCCAGCTGTTTAATGCAGAAGTAACGGGTATTACACATGAAAAGGTAAGACCGCGTATCAGTCACACCGCAAAAACGCTGTGGCTTATCTATATAATTCTGAACATTCTGCTGATAGCTGCATTATGGATAGGTCCGATGAACTTGTTTGAGGCGATTTGTCACTCGTTCTCAACGATAGCAACCGGTGGATTCTCCACAAGAAATGACAGTATTATTGCATTTGACTCCAATTATGTCAAGATTGTCATAACGATATTCATGTTTCTTGCCGGAATCAACTTCTCGTTGTTCTATCACTTGGTTCATGGAGACATCAAATCACTGATAAAAAGTGATATAACCCGATGGTATATTGGAGCAATCATCATTTTGATTTTGGCTGTTATCGGAATAGAATTGCTTGAGAATCCGGATTTCTCCCGCCTGCCGCAGATGTTGATTGACATTCCGTTCCAGATTGTGTCAAGTATCACTTCTACGGGATTCAATGCCACCAATTTCACGGCCTGGCAACATGCTTCAATTATCGTTCTGATACTGGGTATGATTATGGGTTCATGTGCCGGCTCTACAGCGGGCGGTATTAAAATTGACAGAGTTGTCCTGATATGCAAGAATCTCAAGAACGAACTGCATAAGTTGCTTCACCCCAATACGGTGTTGCCTTTGAGAATAAACGGCAAAATCTTAGGACCAGAGCATGTACTGAAGGTGTCAGCCTTCCTTTTGCTTTTCGTTCTGTCGACTATCCTGGGGATGATTGTTCTGACGCTGTCGGGCTTGAACCTGCAGGATGGCTTGTTCGCATCGCTGTCGTGCATCTGCAACAACGGTTTAGGTTGGGGATTCACAAGTGTCAGCTATGCCGGATTGAACGACATAAGCAAGTGGGTCATGTCAGCGCTAATGCTGATTGGCCGTTTGGAAATATTTACCGTAATGGTTCTGTTTTCCAAGTCGTTCTGGAGTAAATAATAAGGTAATAATTACTTAAAAATTAAATACAGTGGGCGTAAATTTCAATAACTACACTCCGGTCTACCGCGAAAATCAACCGGAGGATAACGACAATATGGACATGGGTTCTCCGACTTCAGAAAAGCCGGAGCCCGACAAGAAAACAGGGAAAAAAGCGAAAAAGGTTAAAGCGGTCAAAGAGCCAAGAGAGTCAAAGCCCTTATTGAAAACTCCTAAAATATTCTCCGATAAGCGCGTGAGATATGTGGCAGGATTTGCGATTCTTCTGATGGTATTATTAGCCTTGATTTCCAGTATCTCCTATTTCTCGACAGGAGCTGCCGACCAAAGCTTGATAGAGAAGAATACGATTCTGCAAAATGCGGAAACCCAGGAAATCAAAAATCCTATCGGACCGCTGGGCGCTGCTGTGTCTGAGTTCCTTTTCAATCAGGGGTTCGGTATCGGTGCGTTCTGCCTGCTTTATATGTTTGGTGCTATCGGACTCAAATGTATCGGATATTTTAAATACCGCACCTCCTCTACCGTTTTGATTTCTCTGGTTGCCACCATTACCGTATCCTCGGTTCTGGGTTTCTACGAATATGCAACTGACAGCACCTCCTTTTTTGCACTTGGAGGAGCACACGGCCGTTCATTGACGCAGTTCATGACCAGTGTCGCAGGTACGCTGGGATGCCTTGCATTCAATTTGCTGCTTATCGCAATACTGGTAGCCCTGACTATCAATTCCCTTATGCGGGTATATAATTTCTATAAGCGCATCATGAACGAGCGAAAGCTCCGCAAAATGGAAGAGATGAAAAAGGAACAGGAGCTCAAGAGAAATACGTTTGATGAATCTCATTACGCTAAGCCGGAACCGGTCGCTCCCCAAAAAGCGGCAAGTGCAGACATCGTATTCAATCAGAATGAAAAAGAGATTACCGACGAGCATATCCGACCACTGCAACCTCCGGTTATTGTGAAAGAAAAGGCAGTGCATCCAACAAATTCTTTTACATTGCGAGAGCCAATCCAGGATGAGAAGGAAGAGGCCGAGGAAATGAATGAGGACGAAGAAGAGTTCCCTATTGCGTCTTCTACCGTTGAACTGCCCTCTTCAACACCTGATGTGTATGAAACGGAAGTTGAAAACGCTGGAGAAGTTGGAGAGACAGAGGTTGTCATGAACATTACGCAAGGCGAAATAGAGAAAGCGGAAACAATCAAGGAAAAGCCGCTTGACCCGACAGCAGAACTGTCACGCTACAAGTTCCCTCCCCTATCCCTCCTTCATGATATCGACAGCGGAAAACCCAGTGTCGATATCCAGGAACAAGAAGAGAACAAGGAGCGTATTACCAAAACCCTGAGTAATTATAAAATCGCAATTAAAAGCATAGAGGTTTGCGTTGGTCCTACGGTTACGCTCTATGAGATTATTCCGGCAGAAGGTGTTCGTATATCTCATATCAAAAATCTGGAAGATGATATTGCACTTAGCCTTGCGGCTTTGGGAATACGTATCATCGCTCCGATACCTGGCCGCGGAACAATCGGTATCGAAGTGCCGAATAAGGACAAGCGCACGGTATCCATGAAGTCCATTATCGAATCCAAACGCTTCCAGAATTGCCACTACGAGCTCCCGATAGCAATGGGCTGCACCATTTCAAACGAGGTGTTTATTGCCGACCTTACCAAAATGCCGCACATTCTTGTTGCCGGTGCGACCGGTCAAGGTAAATCGGTCGGCTTGAATGCCATCATCACGTCACTGCTTTATAAAAAGCATCCGTCAGAACTGAAATTCGTAATGGTTGACCCCAAAATGGTGGAATTCAGCATGTATTCTAAGTTGGAATATCACTACCTTGCCAAAGTGGAGACTGAGGAAGAGCCCATTATTACCGACATGACAAAAGCGGTGAGTACATTGAACTCTCTGGTAGTAGAAATGGAAAACCGTCTGGTACTTCTCCGCAATGCGAATGTGCGCAACATCAAGGAGTACAATGACAAATTCCTTGCCCGTCATCTGAATCCCGAAAAAGGTCATAAATTCATGCCTTACATCGTTGTGATTATTGATGAGCTTGCGGATTTGATTATGAACATCGGACGCAAGGAAGTAGAAACTCCGATTTCTCGTATTACGCAAAAAGCGCGTGCCGTCGGTATACACATGATTCTGGCAACGCAACGTCCGTCAACCGATGTCATTACCGGTATCATTAAAGCCAACTGTCCGGGGCGTATGGCATTCCGAGTGGCGCAGATGGTCGACAGCCGAACCATCCTTGACCGTTCCGGCGCACAGCAACTTATCGGCCGGGGCGATATGCTTATCAGCTACAACAACGAACTGACACGCGTACAATGTGCTTTTGTTGATACCCCGGAAGTAGAAGCCATCGCCAATTATATCGGCGAGCAGGTTGGCTTTGAGGAGGCCTACCCTCTTCCCGAATACACACCGGAAGCCTCTGATGGAAACGGCGTGGGTTCTCTCGGCAGCATTTCCGACCGTGATACGCTGTTTGAGGAGGCAGCAGCCTTCATTGTCTCAAGTTCGACAGCATCCACATCGTCATTGCAGCGCCGTTACTCCATTGGCTACAACCGTGCAGGAAAAATCATGGACCAGTTGGAAGCTGCCGGCATCGTCGGTCCGAGTCAAGGAGGAAAGCCCCGTCAGGTATTGGTCGACTCTATCGGCTTGGCAAGCATATTAAACAACAAATAATGGATTTTCAATTATGAAACGATTCAGCCTACTCATATCGCTACTTTGTATCATGTCGTTGTCCGCGTTCTCTCTGACCGGCAACGAAGTGCTCAACAAGATGATTCAAACCTATAAATCATCGAAAGGAATAGCGGCGAACTACACCATTGTCGCACAGGACGGAAGGAGCAAAGGTTCTATCGTCATGCAAGGCGACAAATTCCGTATGGCTTCGTCGGATTTGTTGTGCTGGTACAACGGTAAGACGCAATGGAGCTACAGCACCATGAGCGGAGAAGTAAACATTATGGAACCGACAAACGAGGAACTCCAGATAGTCAACCCTTTCTCCATTATCAGCAACTTTCAGAACGCTTACAATGCATCGTTGCTCACTTCCCGCAACAATGCGTCCCTGGAGGTCAAGCTGACTCCGAAGTCTTCGGCCGGTTCAGATGTAAAATCGGTTGTCATGACAGTGGCAGAAAGTTCTTACCTGCCGTCAAAGATTGTATTCACGATGAAGGATAATTCTGTATTTTCCATTTCGCTGAGTCAATATCAGACGGGTGCGAACTTCCCTGCCTCTTTATTTGTTTATGATAAAAAAATGGTACCTGCAGGTACCCCTGTTATAGATTTAAGATAAAAAACGAATACTCTATGGAATCACTAAAGACAAAATGCCTGATTATCGGTTCCGGACCTGCCGGCTATACCGCTGCCATCTATGCGTCCAGAGCCAACCTCTCCCCTGTCCTCTATGAAGGAATGCAACCCGGAGGACAACTTACTACGACAACTGAAATTGAGAATTTCCCCGGTTATCCGGATGGTATCTCCGGTCCAGATATGATGGACGAACTCCGTCAGCAGGCTGCTCGCTTCGGAGCAGATCTTCGCGATGGTACAATTGACAAAGTCGATTTCTCACAGCGCCCGTTCAAATTGGTCAGTGACAATGGTACAGAAATTACTGCAGACACCGTTATTATCGCGACAGGTGCCTCAGCTAAATATCTGGGACTTGACGATGAGAAGAAATATGCAGGAATGGGTGTATCAGCCTGCGCTACTTGCGATGGCTTTTTCTACCGCAAGAAAGTGGTGGCAGTCGTAGGTGGTGGCGATACAGCTTGTGAGGAGGCTAACTACCTGAGCAATCTTGCCTCTAAGGTTTACATGATTGTACGTAAGGATTATCTCCGAGCATCTAAGGTTATGCAAGAGCGCGTATTTGCCAACGAGAAGATAGAGGTGCTCTTCAACACGAACACTGTCGGTTTGAGCGGTGACGGTAAGGTGGAGAAAGCTCATTTGGTTCGTTTCAAAGGAACCGACAAAGAGGAATTCTTTGACATCGATATTGATGGATTCTTCCTTGGAATCGGACACAAACCAAATACTGACATTTTCAAAGATTTCATCGAGTTGGATGAGAACGGATATATAAAGACAAACGGCTTCTCAACTGCCACTAACGTGCCGGGAGTATTTGCAGCAGGCGACGTTGCCGACCCGACCTATCGTCAGGCAATCACTTCCGCAGGCATGGGATGTAAGGCAGCAATTGATGCTGAACGTTTCATTCTCGAACACTAAGACATACGAACTTTAAATACTGAGAGGCAGCTTTCACAAATGAAGGCTGCCTCTCTTTTCTGTTTATCTGGACTAACAAATCCATTTTAATCAAGTTCCACCAGTTCATACTTTTGAGAACCGACACCCAGCGCTTCCGCATGGTCAAGCGTGTGCATGCCGTGTCGGGAATCTATGCGTTCAATCAGATGAATTTTGCCATGGTCCTCAGATGAACGGACCAAATCAGTACAAGCTCTGTCAAGAGCTACAGGGTCGAGTGAAGCAAGAATACCGATATCACCCATTTCCGGGTCGGCCGGTGATGAATCACAATCACAATCTACCGAAAGATTATTGGCAACACTGATATAAAGAATGTTTTCTCCACAATGGTCAGCGATGGCTTTGGCGGCTTCTGCCATTGATTCCAGAAAATCATCCTGTGCCGGATTTCCCCAACTTGTAGTGCTGGTTCCTGCAGAATGAATCAGACGCTTACCATTGGAAGAAGCGATACCAATCGCCATGTTCTTGATAGCACCTCCAAATCCACCCATGGCATGACCTTTAAAATGAGAAAGAATGATAACAAAATCATAATTAAGAAAATTCTTGCCTACAATATCGCGTGTCAGATGTTTGCCACCCGTAACTGGGAGTTCCGTTTCCCCTTCCGCATCCATGATGTCAACGGTTGCAATCGCCGTAAACCCATGGTCAGCAGCCGCTTTCAAATGGCTTTCCGTATTGGAGCGACCACCACCGTAAGCAGTATTGCATTCTACGATAGTTCCGTTCACTTTCTGCACCAAATCTTTAATTAAAGCCGGTTGCAGAAAATTATTACCTCCGGGCTCTCCCGTTGATAATTTCACCGCAACATTTCCCTTTGCTTCCCGACCAAGGGCTTCGTAGATTTTCACCAGATTTTCTGGCGATATTTCCTTATACAGGAATACTTTCGGAAGATTTTTTGCAGGAAGCTCCGCCTGTTGCGTCGACAATCTCTGGCTGTCACGTGTTTGTGCGAATCCTAAAGTTGTAAATAAGGCAGCCATTAATAATGTTACAAATGTTGTTCTCATATCCAATCGGTATTAATTGATGACTATAGGCTTGGAATTATTGCCCTAATATAGTTATAAATATTTATTCTTAATTATTATTTGTCAGTAATTTACTCTTTTAAATAGAGCTGCAAGAGTTTTATTCCGACCTTGACAGTGATGAGACAAAGCGCTTGAAGCGGGCCAAAGCTTCCTGCAATATTTGACGTGGACAGGCAAGATTCCAGCGCAGGAAGCCTTCGCCATTCTCCCCATACATCGTGCCGCTGTTGAGCCATAACCCCGTTCCATCAAGCAGACGAGTTTGCAGAATGTCAGATGACAAACGTAGTGCCCGGCAATCAGTCCAGGCAAGATAAGTTCCTTCCAAACGAGTTACCGGAATCTGGGGAAGATTAGAGTGAAAGAAACGGCACATGCACTCATAATTATCATTCAGATAAGCCAGTAACTGCAAGAGCCACTCCTCTCCTTTGTTATATGCCGCGATGGTTGCCTCAATACCGAACGGATTTACATCACACACTTCGTTGATATTGATGGCTCTGTTTATCCGCTGCCGAACCGACTCATCACACGCTACAATATTGGCTATCTGCAATCCTGCAATATTGAATGCCTTGCTTGGTGAAATGCAGGTAACTGAATTTTTCAAATGCTGCTCACTGACGGAAGCAAACGGTATATATGAATGTCCCGGGAAGACCAGTTCGCAATGAATTTCGTCAGCAACGACTGTCACTTGGTTTCTCTCACAAATAGCCCCAATCCGACACAATTCTTCACGCGTCCACACACGGCCTGCCGGATTATGCGGATTGCAAAGAAGTAAAAGTTTAACTCCCGAATCAGCCGTTTTGCGGTCTAAATCCTCAAAATCTATATGGTACGTGTGGTCTTCATATATCAGCGGATTTGTGACAATACGACAGCCATTATTGCGGATGGAAGAGAAGAAACAATTATAAACGGGTGTCTGCACCACTACGCCATCGCCCGGTTTTGTCAGTGCTTTGATGACGGCTGAAATAGCCGGAACAACTCCGGATGTATAGATTATCCATTCCTTCTTGATTTCCCAACTATGACGTCGTTCAAACCATTTGACAACTGCGTCATAATATGTATCCGGCACAAGTGTGTAACCAAAAACTCCATGGCGGACACGCCGCTCCAAAGCCTCAATTATTTCAGGAGCGGTACGGAAATCCATATCCGCCACCCAAAAAGGTAATACGTCTCCTTTACCCTCCGGAATGCTGTCCCATTTGTAGGAATTGGTACAGCGACGGGGTATAATTTCATCGAAGTTATATTTTCTCATAAAGCTAATCGTCAAAACAGGTTCAGTTGTCCCAAAGATTCAGTTTGCAATCACCGGGAGCCTTGATGTGTACGTCAATAATAATCTCTCCGAAACTCTCGGCTGTAATGCTTCCACTGCACGGGTTCTTGACGCTATGGACCGGACTGAGGATAGTTGCCTGGACACTGCTGTATTCAAACGCCAAATCACAGTCATCGGCCATGGTGCAATTTTCCATCACCAGGTTATGTGCATAGCACAAAGGCTGCGTACCTGAAATCCGACAATTGACGAGGCGCAAGTTCCGGGAGTGCCATCCCAAGTACTCTCCATTGATTTCAGAATCATAGACTGTGACATTTTCAGCATTCCAGAAGGCATCTTTGGAATTGATTACAGCATTATGTATCTCTACGTTTCTGCAATATTGGAAGGAATAATTGCCGTCCTGAGTATAGTCCTCAATCCGGATGTTTTCACTGTGCAGGAAGAGATAATCAGCATGCTGCACACATACATTTTTCAATGCCACGTCGCGGCAATGCCATAACGTTTCCTGCGCGTCAGGAATCTGTACGTTCTCAAGTCGCACACCTTCCATTTCACGAAACATTTTCGGAGCCTCCACGCGCGTGTCTGCCATAGTCAGATTGCGGGAATACCATAATGCGGCACGGGCGCCTTCTGTGAAAAGACAGTTCTTCACCGTAAATCCATCCACATGCCAAAACGGATATTTCCCCTCAAAACGGCAATTGACGGCAACAATATTCCGGCACTCCTTGATGGCTGACTCTCCGGCATGAATAGTTACATTTTCCAACTGCAAATCATGGGAGGCAAATAGCGGACGCTCACCTCCAAATTCTACATTCTCGATAATATTCATATAATAACCTCTTTTATTAGCTGATTTAATCGTGTAACGATATGACTCATTCTTCCATCGCAAAATTAGAAAATGCAATAGGGAGTAATGGTATACAGATTATCGAACTATTTACCCGGATTTCGGTTTATGAATATTATTGTCTGAAAAGCATAATCACATTGCAGCAAACATGATGTCTGCTGTCCCTTGTTTCTAAATAGCGGATAAGCGATAGAATCAACAGCTTACCGTCGCTCATTTAGCCTCTTCAGTGCTAAATGATGCCCTTTATCAGCCGCCATGCGATACCAAGTAAATGCTTTTGTCAAATCAGGTGCGTTACCGTCCCACCCTTCTTCATAGGCTTGTCCAATACGATAAAATGCATAGGGATCGGCCGACTGACGATAGGCAACCAAGGCTTTTTCCAACGAGACAGGCAGATTGCCACACCCTTTTCTGTAAAGGTCACCTAAGTTGCTGGCGGCATAAAGCCGGTCACCCTGTCGGATAGCTTCGGTAAACCAATATTCTGCTAATTCCCCACTGATATCTACGCCTATACCTTCCTGATACAGTGTCCCGATATCGTTCAGAACGACGCCGGCGACCTTCCGCCCTTGCTTATAGTCCTCACCCAATGCGAGCAGCATGTCTACATCTTCACGCGAATAGCTTTCCCATGTCTCTGAGCCGTCAAGTTGCCAGGATTTAACCCTTCCGATTGATTGGTGTTGCGGCACGTCTACCACTATTTCCTTTCGGGAATAGCGTTCCATCTCAGCTGCCATTTCTTCTGCCGTTGAAGTGCGGATGTCTCCATTGCGCAACATATATTGAATATAACCATGTATCCGGGGAGTTGACGAAGTCATCCCGACTCCGTAGGCAGCCAACTGTTCCTTTGTAAAATAAGTGCCATCCACGGCAGGCAACACTTGGTAATACTTAGGGAAAACCGAAAGTGTGGATTTCAGCAGGGCAATTTCATCGCCTATGCATTGAGCAGCCCAGTCCTCACTGCAATATTCGTAAACGGAACGACCGTCCACGGTCAGTCGCTGTCCTGACAAATGGTAGTTAAGACAATCAGCTAAATAAGGGAAAAAGCGATAATCGTCGTAAGTTGCCAACTGGTCCATACATACGATAAATTGCCCGTCCCGATTGTCTACAATCAGAAAGAGTGAAGTCGAATAATCAGGTCGACGCAGGTAGTAATAGGCAGCTTCTGCATCGGTTCCCTCCGCCTCCAGTGTCAGTGTGACGTCCAATTCCTGTAAAAAAGCATCAATATCAAGTGTTTTCTCGCTTTGTATCTCCAGTTGTTGTATCATAAATTATCAATTGTAATCAAGAAACGGAGAGCAAAAGCTGTTTTCGAAAAACAACTTCCACCCTCCGTTTATTCTGTCCTATTGTTGGAATCAATTATTCGCAGGCTTTGAAGCTCATATCAAGACCCTTGACAGAGTGAGTAAGCGCTCCTACAGAGATATAGTCGACACCACACTCGCCATAAGCACGCAAAGTGTCGAATGTAATACCACCCGATGACTCAAGCTCACAACGTCCGTTGACAATTTCCACAGCCTTCTTCGTATCCTCTGTGTTGAAATTGTCAAGCATGATGCGGTCAACATGACCGGTTGACAGGGCTTGCTCCAATTCATCGAAGTTACGTACCTCAATCTCAATCTTCATGCCGTCCTTATGGTTGTCTTTAATGTATTGGTTTGCTTTGAGGATTGCCTTCTCGATACCACCGGCAAAGTCTACGTGGTTATCCTTGAGCAAAATCATGTCAAACAAACCGATTCTGTGGTTCATACCGCCACCGATACGTACGGCTTCCTTTTCAAGCATACGCAATCCCGGAGTAGTCTTGCGGGTGTCAAGCACTTTTGTCTTGAGTCCTTTCAACTCCTGCATATACCTGTTGGTCATCGTTGCGATACCACTCATGCGCTGCATGATATTAAGCATCAAGCGTTCAGTCTGCAACAGAGAGCGTACCTTTCCTTCTACAACGAAAGCAATATCGCCCGGTTTGACATGCGTACCGTCCTGAATGAAAACGGTGACTTTCAATGTCGGGTCAAATTTGTGGAACACCTTCACTGCAATGTCCACACCGGCAATTATACCCTCTTCCTTTACAAGCAAATGTTGTTTGCCGTACTCGTCGTCAGGAATACAGCAAAGGGTTGTATGGTCGCCGTCACCGATATCTTCTGCAAACGCCAGGTTCAACAGATCATCAATTAATTCATCTTTTGTCTTCATATGCAAGTTGTTGAGTTAATATTCATCTTCGATGTTGACAAATTCATTCTGGACAAATCCATGCCGCGATGTTTGACATTTATGTTCCAATACACTAACTTTGCCAACCAAATGCAAATATACAAAGAAAAATCATCTTTCTCACATGAAAATATGTCTTTTTGTTGTTGGTAAAACCAACCATAACTACCTGTCTCCGGGCATCGATGACTACACGAAGCGGATTAATTTTTATGTGCCGTTTTCCATCCAGTACATAGCGGATGCAAAAAACACCAAAAACCTGTCACAACAACAGCAAAAAACGGCTGAGGGACAGAATCTGCTGAGTGCCTTTGAGAAATCCGATTATGTCGTATTGCTTGACGAGCATGGAAAGGAGTTTAAATCCATGGAGTTTTCAAGTTACATAGAGAAAAAAATGCAGACGGTAGCCAAACGGCTGGTCTTTGTCGTTGGAGGTCCTTATGGTTTTTCCGAGGAAGTTTATGAACGGGCAAACGAGAAAATATCTTTATCAAAAATGACATTTCCTCACGACCTAATCCGCCTTATCTTCACCGAACAGCTTTACCGGGCATTTACCATTATGAAAAACGAGCCCTATCATCATGAATAAGGCTCGTTTCTGACATCGGTTATTTTCTGTTAAGAATTTCAAGTTGCTGACGGACGGATTCTTCGTGGATGGCCTGATACACCTCTTTCACAAAATCACTGCTCATACCCATCTCTTCCGCTACCTTAGCTCTTGTATTCAGCACATCGTCGTAGCGTCCGGTCTGCACCACCGGCATGTTATGTTCTTTTTTGTATTGTCCGATTTCTCGTGAAATCCTCATCCGTTTGCTCAATGCCTCGATAATTTCCGCATCAATAGCGTCAATCTCACGGCGCAACAACGACAAATTCTCCGTACTTTGTGAAATATCCCGAACAACAAGAGATTGCAGAATATCGTGCAATGTCTCCGGTGTTATCTGCTGAGCCTTATCGCTCCAGGCACAATCCGGGGCACAGTGCGTCTCAATGATTAAACCGCTATATCCCATATCCATCGCCTGCTGCGACAAAGGGGCAATCAAATCCCGTTTGCCTCCGATATGTGAAGGGTCACAGATAAGGGGCATTTGTGGAATGCGGCGGTGCAATTCGATAGGGATATGCCACTGTGGCATGTTCCTGTACATGTGTTTGCCATACGCGCTGAACCCACGGTGAATGGCAGCCAGACGGCGAATACCGGCATTATAAAGTCGCTGAATGCCACCAATCCACAAATCCAAATCCGGATTAACAGGATTTTTTACAAGAACGGGGATATCCACTCCGGACAACGCATCCGCTATTTCCTGCATGGCAAACGGGTTAGCTGACGTACGAGCTCCAATCCAGAGGATGTCAATGCCGGCCGACAAGGCTTCCACCACATGTTGATGCGTAGCTACTTCCGTGGCTACAAGCATTCCCGTCTCCTGCTTGACACGACGAAGCCACTCCAAACCTTCCACTCCGACCCCTTCAAAACCACCGGGTTTCGTGCGGGGCTTCCAGATTCCGGCTCTGAAAATCTTTATTCCGAATTGAGCCAGCTCGGTGGCCGTAATCATCACCTGCTCCTCTGTTTCTGCACTGCAGGGACCGGCAATTACCAACGGTCTGCCAAAATCTGCCGGAATTAAAGGCTGTATATCTTCCATCATAATTTAATCCTTCTATCTGTCTCAGTTTAACGCAGCGTTCTCTCCTTCTCCAATTGTGGGAACACGGTGAGAGAATTTCCGCAATGGCAAAGTTACGAAATTTTCTGCAGAAATCGGACAGCCGTCTCCATCGCCACCCCTATATGGGCTAAACGGCCCTATTCACCATCATTATGCTTAATTAAATTTTCAATACCATGACAACCGACCGGTTGGCACGGCTTTTGCAAACTTCATAGATATAATAACCAAAACTGAATTAGACTATGTATTTTGTTTTATTTATTGCCATCGCTATTATCAGCTATGTCGTACAGCACTCTCTTCAAAGTAAGTTCAAACGCTACTCCAAGGTACCGATTGGTGGCCTCACCGGAGCAGAGGTTGCCGAGCGGATGCTGTATGCGAATGGCATCTACAACGTAAGAATTACCCAGGTTGACGGCATGTTGACCGACCACTACAATCCTACCAATCAAACTGTCAATTTAAGCCGTGACGTATATTATGGAAGCAGCGTTGCCGCTGCAGCCGTAGCGGCTCACGAATGTGGTCACGCCATTCAGCATGCAACCAACTACAGTTTTCTGCAACTGCGGTCCAATCTGGTTCCGGCTGTAAATTTCGCCTCCAACCTGTTGCCGTGGGTACTTCTCGGCGGTATCCTAACGCTGAGCGTATTCCCGCAACTGATGCTGATTGGTATCATATTGTTCGCAATCACGACACTGTTCTCGTTCGTAACACTTCCCGTCGAGATTGACGCCAGCCGAAGAGCCATTGCTTGGCTGGGCTCTGCCGGCATTACCTATGGCGAGCAGCATGAACAGGCAAAGGATGCACTTCGTTCTGCCGCCTACACTTATGTGGTGGCTGCATTATCAAGTCTCGCGACCCTCATATATTACATTATTATCTTCACAGGACGTAATGAAGAATAGGATATATGAATTTTTTGCAGTAATTTTGCAACAGTATTAAATTTTCTGATAAAATGGCACAAAAACCGTCAATTCCAAAGGGTACACGCGACTTTACGCCAACCGAAATGGCGAAGCGCAATTATATATTCGATACAATCAAGGAAGTTTTTGCTCTTCACGGTTACCGTCAGATTGAGACTCCGGCAATGGAGAATCTATCAACTCTGATGGGTAAATACGGAGAAGAAGGCGATAAACTGCTGTTCAAAATTCTCAATTCCGGTGACTTCTTGAAAAATGCGTCTGACGAGCAACTGCTCGCACGCAATTGTCAGAAACTGACATCAGCCTTGTCAGAGAAAGGTTTGAGATACGATTTGACCGTGCCCTTCGCACGCTTCGTCGTTCAACATCGCAACGAGTTGCAATTCCCGTTCAAGCGTTTCCAGATTCAGCCCGTATGGCGCGCCGACCGTCCGCAGAAAGGCCGCTACCGCGAGTTCTACCAATGTGACGCCGACGTTATCGGAACGGATTCCTTGCTTAACGAAATTGACTTGCTGCAGATTATCGACGAGGTATTCCGTCGTTTTGGTATCAATATTACCATTAAGTTGAACAACCGTAAAGTACTCAGCGGTATTGCGGAAATCATCGGTGCTCCTGAAAAGATTGTTGACATTACGGTAGCAATCGATAAGATTGACAAAATCGGGATAGAGAACGTCAATGCCGAATTGCTTGAGAAAGGCATCAGCCAGGAAGCAGTTGACATGCTTCAGCCGCTGCTGACTCTCTCAGGAACCAACGAGGAGAAACTCACAAGCCTCGAGCAACTTCTGGCATCTTCTGAAATCGGCATGAAGGGTATCGAGGAGCTTCGCTATGTTATTAGCCACACCGACGAAATCGGTATCGAAGCCGTGCTCGACTTGGACGTTTCCCTGGCCCGTGGTTTGAACTACTATACAGGTACAATCATCGAGGTTAAGGCCAACGATGTTCAAATCGGTAGTATCACAGGTGGCGGCCGCTACGACAACCTTACGGGTGTGTTTGGTCTGGACGGCGTTTCAGGTGTTGGAATATCCTTTGGAGCTGACCGTATCTATGACGTCTTGAATCAACTTGAGCTCTACCCTTCTGACACTCAATCCGGCACTACGGTATTGTTTGTCAACTTCGGAGAGAAGGAAGGCGCACAGGCTATGAAATACATCAAGCAAATGCGCGCTGCCGGTATTTCTTGTGAACTGTATCCTGAGACAGCCAAGATGAAAAAGCAGATGGGATACGCCAATGATAATAAGATTCCTTATGTTGCCATTATTGGCGAGACAGAATTGGCCAACGGCACAATGATGTTGAAATGCATGGAAACCGGCGAACAGTCTGAAGTGACAATCGAACAAGCAATCGAAAAATTCTAATTCATCAGATTGCGGCTACATATAAAGGGTGACCCCAAAGTTCAGCACTTTGAAGGGTCACCCTTATTTTTTCTGTGTTTTTTCAAAATAATGCTACTCTAACTTCAATGACACTGTTTTGCCATTATTCTTTTCCATGTCACGTTTGATAGCCTCATAGGCTTTTTCCAAAGGCAGGGTCATGGTCGATGAGGAAGAGGTCGTATTCTTTATCGACCCATCGCTGGACACAGCGCTTATTGTCATGTTTAGTCCCACAATAGTGAACCTATCTTTATCACTGTGAATATCCTCAATGTCTTTAAGAGTATATGTAGGTGTAATCTCAGCAGTGTATGGGGCCTCTATTCCTGAAATTGTTTTGGTAAAAGGATACTCAGTTACGGCTTCTTCAACAACATTACCGTCAGCATCCTTATACGATACTTTCATGTCATAGAACAAAAAGTTATCACTATTCTCCTTACCTCCAGCATAAGTCACCTCATATATGAGTTTGTCAGTTGTGCCGTTTTCATTGTTCTTGTTTTCTTCTGGTTCAGAACACGCTGCAAGACACAGTGTCATGAATGAAATAGCAATAATTTTTTTCATTGATTCCATCGTTAATAGTAGTTTTTGTTAATATGATTTTCGTTCCTATATAATTAATAAACAGAAAGGCTCTATCCCTTGCTCCATTCATCTGACAACAAAGATAGTGAAAGGCAAGCGCAGAGACAAGCGAAAGCAAAGTTTAATAAGTAGCAAAGAAGCCTTCCTCGAAGAAATTCGAGGAAGGCTTCTTTGCTACTTCCATTCAATTTAGTTAGAATCTAAATCCGGCTGAAAGGACGATTTCATTATTGCTATCCTTTACCGTAGCCATCGGAGGCAGTGGCGTGTCTGCTTCTGAAGAGAAAGCGTGGTAATCACTGTTTCTATTCTTATGCACATAGGCCATATCGATGTAGAAACTACGGTAGCGATAACCCAAACCGGCTGTAATATATTGGGTCTTCGTATCCAGCCCGTATGACAACGTAGTACCTGCTGTGATAACATCTATCTGGTCATCCTTTATATCGGATGTTACAGGCGATGTTTGCAGCGAATATCCGGCACGGAGACTAAATTGTGGTGTCACTTTGAATTCTCCACCCACACGGATAATATTGCTGGGCTTAAAATACATACCAACCTGGTCTGCCACGTCGGAGTCTTCTGTTCCGCTATAGGAAACCCGCATTCCGTCATACATTATACGCTCATAATCCATACTCAAGATGCAACGGCCACCAAATACGCCTGCCACACTTCCTATGAAACGCCAAGGTGTCTTTGCATTAAAGTCTGTAACGGCTACATAGCCTTCGTCAGTTTCCGCTGTACCTTGAATGTTGGAATTTACCAGACGTTGGTCATACGGCTGATAAGCGTAGGAGGTGCTGGCATAACTTTCAGCCCGTACGGAATAGAATGTCGGTGTATGGAATGCAAATCCGATACGAAGTTCGTTTACCGGTTTCAAAATCACACCCATCTTAAAGTTGACACCTGTTCCTGACAACCGCAAATGATTCTCCATTCCCCAAGAGGCAGTTCCGTCACCATAGTAGAGGTTGTCATTTTGAGCATACGGTACATAAGCTTTTTCCAAAGCTTCTCCATAGTACGAATACTGATTAAATTCCAAATCTGTGATGCCCAATGTCGCACCCCAGTACAGGAATTCCCGGGCATTACCACCGAAAGCCAGATTGTATTCATAGACCTGTCCTGTCTCTACGACATCAAACTCACTAAATCCTGTCGTACCGTTCTGGAACAATCCAGTGTATGACGTGCCTTCCGGATTCGTCGGATTGATTAAATAGGAATTATAGGCCAGGATGCTCATCCATGGAGCATACGACTGCTGATATGGATTGTAGGAACCGGCAACAGCGCCCAAATCATCCGCATACCAACCGTTTGTCTGGTTGGCCACATAATTGGTCATCGAGTTGCCGATATTTGACATCCGGCCCGAATAATGACGGTTGAACGAGACTTTATTATCCACCGAGAAACCCCAATTGAAGATTGGCACATCGCGGCTGCCTGTAGAGATGGAACCGACATAGCCGAAATTATCAAAATTGAAGTTTGTATTCTTCACCCGTGTTACATCCTGACCATCGGCAACTTCCGCGTTCTTTAAGTTCCATCCT
This sequence comes from uncultured Muribaculaceae bacterium, assembly GCA_944321875.1. GTDB lineage: Bacteria > Bacteroidota > Bacteroidia > Bacteroidales > Muribaculaceae > Limisoma. The sequence goes on along the minus strand of CALUMX010000004.1, from coordinate 34,100 downwards.
AAAGAGAAACCGATTTCAGAGCTGCGGTAAACGCCGATACCACCCGGATTTTGCGACAACGTAGACACATTGCCTCCCAATGCACCGAAAGCACCACCCATCGACATAAATCGTGCAGAGCCGCGAAGATCGGATTGGGAGATTGAATACAGGTCGAACGCACTTTGTGCCTCCGCTACGCCCGCAACCATACACAAGGATGCGGCAATCAGAAATTTATTTGTCTTTTGCATGATTATTTCCTTTCATTAATAAGGTTAGCGTCTTCCACCGCGTCCGCCGCCTCCACCACGGCTACCGCCACCGAACGAGCCTCGGCTGCCTCCCATGGAGGAACGGCCGCTATTGAACGATGAACCACGGTTGGAATTGTTGTTGTATGACGGCATCCTGTTTTGATTGTTATTGTTGTAGGATGGACGGCTGTTATTGTTATAGAACGGAAGATCCGAAGAACCACGGTTGCTATTGAATCCGTTGCTTCCTCCGCGTCCGAATTCAGAGCCACGGTAACCGTTTGTCGTTGTCGGACGGCGGTTAGCGGGACGTGTGTAGGATGAAGAGGATGGCCGACGGCCTGTCGTTCCCAAACTATTGTAGCTCCCTGAAGACGGTCGGCGACCCGGGCTGCCTACAGAACCGGAATTTCCGCCGAACGGACGGCGGCTGTTGTTTGAATAGCGATGTGTCGACGCATAGTAATGGCCATAGTATCCGTGATGGTAAGGATACCAGCATGGGTCGAAATAATGATGCCATCCCCAGTAAGGTCCCCAATACGAGCCCCAGTACCAGTTGTTCCATCCGTAATACGGATAGAAAGGAGAATACCAGGAAGAATAATACCATGGAGAATACCACGATGTATACCATCCCGGATAATACCAGCTATCCCACGGAGAGAACAAACTGAAAGAAACGCTCGTCGTAGGAACCCCTATGTAAATGTTGACATCGTCAGCATAATACAGTTCCTTCAAACGCTCATCTGTCGAACCTTTGACAATATCAGGGTTATCAAAGCGTTCAATTTGCTCCGTATAGGCAAACACGTCGGCATTGGCAGCCGGTTCAGCCTGCAGACTGTCTCCCCTCATGGCGTATTGTCCGCCACGACGGTTATATTCGTCCACATCTCTCGGCGATGTATTATAGACCTGATAAGTAGGCTCTTCAAAATCGGCCACTTCTCTGGTTTTGTCAACCTTTTCCTGTTTCTCAACCTTCGCCTTCGACGGATCATAGTAAATATCATCGTCGTAGTAATCTTGAGCTGCGACAGGCAACACCGCCGACATACTTAGTAATAGTAAAAAACTTGTTTTCTTCATATGCTTTGGTTTTTATTATCAGACAAATCTGTATGTAATTCGTTTAATTATTTTCTCTTTAAATAGTCCTAATTCAACACAATTTAAACAAGATTGGGGATAATCAACATAATTCCCCTTCCATGATCAAAGATAGCAAGCATCAAGCGGAGAAGCATAAAACCCAACGGTGTTTTTTGCCGAACCGTAAGCGATTTCATCCTAAGTCGGAAAAACAAAAGAGCAACCGTAAAGCGCAGATGAAACCGAAGTTCTCAAATTTGCCCCTATCTTATCCAAAGATATTAAAAAAATCGAACGAAATACTATACATCCATTTCCTTTTTGTTTTTTTATTATTATTTCGCTTACAAATAGAAATCTTTTGTCATCTCCGCATAAGCATCACTTCTGTCACCTCCCGACTTCTGTAGACATAAATGGATGTCTGCCGCCTCAGCGGGAATGTTGACATACTCCCAAATAAGGCGTTTGACCGGTTTATGAGCCAATGTATGGACGTGTAATCGGGTTCGTAGCCACAGGTTTGCTTCTCCTGCAAAAAACTCAATATCCTCTTTCACCTCCATAGGAGCAATCAGGACAAAACGGCCTCCCTCATTCAGCAAAGACGCACTTTTTCGCAACAGCTTCTCAAAAGGCAGCGTATCGGAGTGTCGGGCCATGGCACGCCGTTGCTCTGGAGCAGCCTGCCCGGTCTTGAAAAACGGAGGATTGGTTACAACCAAATCATATTTTCTGTCAAATGCCATTTCCAAAAAATCACCGGTTCTTACTCTCAAGCGTTCCGACCATGGACTTGCCTCAAAGTTTCCGGAAGCCTCTGTTGCCGCAATAGGGTCGATTTCCACCCCTTCAATGCTCAATGCAGGGTTGCGCTGTGCCATCATCAAGGCAATCAATCCGGTGCCACATCCCACGTCCAAAGCGGAGGTCGCATGAGAAACGTCCACCCATGCACCAAGCAGAACTCCGTCGGTACCCACTTTCATGGCACTGTCAGCCTGACGTACCTTGAAATGCTTAAACTCAAAGATATCCTTATTCATAACGTAAAGTTAAGCCAAATCACGCACAATGGCAAAGCGCTCCTGCCAAAAAAAATCGCAGAACCGAGTTTCATAACACAAAAAAGGCGTTGCGGATGTCCGCAACGCCTTCTATCTTTAAGTCATATGTGATTACCAGATTACCACACGGTCTTCCGGTGCCAGATACATGGCATCACCTTCCTTGATATCAAATGCTTTGTAGAATGTATCGATATTCTTCAAAGTTGCATTTACTCTCCAGCGGCCCAGTGAGTGCGGGTCGGTTGTTGTACGGCGAAGAATTTCCGCATCGCGGATGTTGTCTGCCCATACATGTGCATACGACAAGTAGAAACGCTGAGCCGGTGTAAAGCCGTCAACAGTCTTGTTCTCCTTTGCCTCCTGAGTCTTCTGATAAGCAGTCCATGCCAGACGCAGACCACCCTGGTCTGCAATGTTCTCACCAAGAGTGAAGCGGCCGTTTGCATGCTGGTCACCTAACACGATGATTTTGTCAAACTGAGCGACCAATTTGTCAGCCAACTTGTTGAACATCTCAGCATCTTCTTCTGCCCACCAGTTCTGCATGTTACCGTTCTTGTCGAAGTTGCGGCCCATGTCATCGAATCCGTGAGTCATCTCGTGGCCGATAACCACACCGATTGCGCCATAGTTGTCAGCATCGAGTGCGTCAGGTGAGAAGAACGGAGCCTGAAGGATACCTGCCGGGAAGCAGATTTCATTAGTCATCGGGTTATAGTAAGCATTGACAGTTTGCGGTGTCATACCCCATTCTGAACGGTCAACCTCTTTGCCGTATTTCGCATTAGCCTCCTTCATGTGGAACAATGAAGCAGCCTTTACGTTAGCCCAATAAGACAAGTTCGGGTTAATCTCGATGCCAGAATAGTCTTTCCACTTGTCAGGATAACCAACCTTAACGTAGAATGCGTTCAACTTCTCGATTGCCTTTGCCTTTGTAGCGTCGCTCATCCATGTCAGGTTCTGGATGTGCTCACCGAGAGCTTTCTGCAGATTGCCGACCAACTCAAGCATGCGCTGCTTAGACTCTGCCGGGAAATATTTCTCTACATACAACTGACCGAGAGCCTCGCCAAGCAGACCGTTAGGCACTGCCAACGCGCGCTTCCACTGCGGCTGATCTTCCTCTGCACCGGAAATTACACGGCTCATCTCAAAGTTCACTTTGCGGAAGTTGTTGCCCAAATAGTCAGAAGCGGAGTTAATCAGGTGGAACAACATATAGTCCTTAATCTCCTGCAGATTGCATGTCAAGAGCAATTCATTCACTTTGCTGAGTGACTTCGGTTGCATTACGCAAAGGTCATCAACAACCGGCAAATAAACACCTTTCAGATATGTGCTCCAATCGATAGCCGGACAAGCCTTCTGCAAATCAGCCAATGTATACATATTGTATTGAACGGCCAAATCGCGCTTTTCGGTCTCTGTCATAGCCACCTTCGCAAGAGCGGTCTCAATCTTCATTACGTTCTTGCTGATTTGCTGTGCACGCTCCTCATTGAAACCAGCCAACTCTGTAAGCTCCACGATGAAATTCTTATAGGCTGAGCGGATTTTTACTGTCTGAGGGTCGTTCTCCGTATAGTAATCTCTGTTGCCCAAGCCGAGTCCGCCTTCACCCCAGTAAAGGATATTCATATCGGAATTCATCATGTCGGCCATCACTCCCGTACCAAAGAACGGAGAAGAGAAGCTGTGCATCCATGCAATCAACTCTGAGATGTCGCCTGCCTGAGCGTTCTCGATGCGCTTGATATCGGCAGCAATCGGAGCCGCACCTTCCTTGTCAAGCTTCTCGTTGTCCATACCCATTGTGTACAGGTCGCTGATTTTCTGAGCCACAGTACCGTAGGCATGCTTAGTTCCTCTCAGTGATTCCACCAGGTCAAACAACTGCTTTTGGTTGTTCTCACCCAATACGTCAAATGAACCGTAGCGAGAATATTCCGGCTTTAACGGATTCTTTTTCTGCCAACCACCACATGCATACTGATAGAAATCAGTCTTCGGCGAGATTGACTCATCAAGATTCTCGCGATGAGCTCCCGTGCGAGTTGGCTCTGCATTCAATGCCATTGCTCCTGTTAAAGCCAACAGCATAACTCCATGTTTAAATTTCATAGTTTTATAGGTTTTATGTAATAGAAAGTTGTTCCAATTCCATCGTGGCCTCTTCCCATGCTTCCATAGCGGCATCCAGTTCCTTTTGCTTTTCACCGTGTGCGGCAAAAAGCTCATTGTCAACTTCGCCTGCAGCCAAACGAGATTCGATTTCTTTCAATTCATTTTCCAAGCGAGCAACTGTGTCTTCGGCTTCTTTCAGTTTCTTTTCTGCTTTCCGTACCTGACGCTCATGCTCTTTTTTCTCTTCATAGCTAAGTCGTCCCGAGTTCTCAACAACACTTTCCTGACGGTCATTCTCCACAGTTTTCTGCCGTTCAAGCTCTTTCAACGATTCAATTTGCTTGTTCTGCAGGAAATCGTAGATTCCGCCCAAGTGCTCTCTCACTCGTCCACCTCCAAACTCGTAAACTTTCTCTACCAGTCCGTCAAGGAAGTCTCGGTCGTGGGATACGACAATCACCGTACCGTCAAAATCCTTTATGGCCTGCTTGAGAATGTCTTTCGTTCTCATGTCAAGATGGTTGGTCGGCTCGTCCAGAATCAGCAGATTGACAGGCTCCAGCAATAACCGAATCATTGCAAGACGAGTTCTCTCTCCGCCTGACAGTACTTTCACCTTCTTTTCCGAAGCTTCACCTCCAAACATAAAGGCCCCGAGAATGTCCCTTATCTTGGTTCTGATATCTCCGGTAGCGACAAAGTCAATCGTATCGAATACGGTGAGATCCTCATTCAGCAATGACGCTTGGTTCTGAGCGAAATATCCAATTTTTACGTTATGACCTATTTTAAGAACACCATCATAGGGTATTTCGTTCATTATACATTTCACAAATGTAGATTTTCCTTCGCCATTTTTACCGACCAAGGCTACTTTTTCACCTCTTTTAACGATTAAATCTACGTTTGCGAATACAAGATGGTCACCATAGCTCTTGCTCAAACCTTCACAGATAATCGGATAATCACCCGAGCGGGGAGCCGGAGGAAATTTCAGGCTCAATCGGCTGTTGTCGACTTCATCGACTTCGATTTCCTCTATTTTTGCCAACTGCTTGATGCGGCTTTGCACCTGAACGGCCTTTGTAGCCTTGTAGCGGAAACGCTCGATAAACCTCTCCGTGTCCTGTATCTGCTTCTGCTGGTTCTCGTATGCGCGCCGTTGCTGTTCAATGCGCTCCGCGTGCAGCTCAACGTATTTCGAATAATTTACCTGATAATCGTAAATCTTTCCGCAGGAAATCTCAATAGTCCGGTTGGTTACATTATCGATAAAAGCACGGTCGTGCGACACAAGTACTACAACATTCGCCTTCTGCTTCAAAAACGACTCAAGCCACTGAATGGATTCGATATCCAAATGGTTGGTCGGCTCGTCCAGCAACAACACATCCGGCCGTTGAAGCAATAGTTTGGCCAACTCGATACGCATTCTCCATCCTCCGCTGAACTCAGACGTGTTACGCGTAAAGTCGCTACGTAAAAAGCCAAGGCCAAGAAGAGTTTTCTCCATCTCGGCCTCACTGTTTTCACTTTGTTCAAGAAGTATTATGTCATTCAGATTGGATATGCGCTCTATCAGGTCCTGATAAGCCTCCGACTCGTAATCGGTCCGCTCAGCCAATTCCGTATTCAGACTGTCCAATTTGGCTTTCATCTCTTCCAAATGGCCGAATACGGTGCGCACCTCCTCGATGACCGTGCGCACGTCCGTCAGATTCATTTGCTGCGGCAGATAGCCGATAGTCAGACCTTTCGGAATCGCGACCACTCCCGTTGTCGGCTCCAACAGGCCGGCAATAATCTTCAACATAGTAGATTTGCCGGCTCCGTTTTTACCAACAAGTGCAATTTTATCTTTTTTATTGATGACGTAATTTACATCCTTGAATATTGCAGTACTATTAAATTCTACACTTAAATCCTGAATAGAAATCATAGTCGGGTTATTGCAATCCTAATTTTTCCTTAGTGGCTTTAGACATGGCATTTTTGTTCACCATGATACTCATTGTCTTTGCCAGGAAATACGGTTCAGACACATAGAAGTAGCCTTTGTAGACCTGATCGTCGTCCCAAGAGTTCTTCACCTTGTAGTACAGATTGCCTTTCTGGTCTTTAGCCTTGCCTACAATTACCATACCGTGGTCATCCGTTGTCTGGTAATTATCGAAGCCCTGCTGACGAACTTCCGGTGTTACCTCAATCTCTTCTACCGGACCGGAGAAATCATACAGCTTGTCCTCACGTTCCTTTGAGCTGAGCTTCACCCATTTGTCAAGTTCTGTACCTTCCATGCTCTTGCTTTCGTCAACCTTCGGCATAAGTGCTACTCCATCATACCACTTGAAACCTTTTTCGCTGACATCAGCAGCCCAAAGTACTGTATAACCCTTGTCAATCGCTTCATCCACTACCTGCTTGAACTCGTTCAACGGCAAGTTGTAGAATTGACCGTGCATCCAGTTATCGGGTACCTCAAGCACAAATGGCTTATAAAAGTCATGATGCGTGTAAGATGTCAAAGGCACATAATCACTCATGTTCAAGCCCAACATATCAGCGAAGCTACGCGGTGTGTAGGTTTTGCCTTTATATGTAAATGACTCAGGCACCTCACCGAGATAAGCATCCAGAATTCCGATATAACCCTTCAGCCAAGCTGTCGAAAGCTTCTTGTTCGGATTCTTCACAATCTCATCCAGATAAGCCTTCAATACGGCAGCAAGCTCTCCATGGTTGTGCTTGTCCTCACCATATTGCAATCCGGTATAAACTTCTTCTGGAAGCATACCGTACTTGTCATATACATAAGGCACGTCAATCAAACCTGCACCCTCTCCGAAATTTGCCTGTCCGTAATAGCGTACATAGCTGATAGCCTTATCGATATAGCACTGACGCACAACAAACATTTCAGACAAATCGTATTCGCCCTTACCGGCTTTCAGCAATTCATCCTCCATGAATGAGATACCGGAGAAGCTCCAGCATGTACCCGATTTGTTCTGGTCTTTTACGGAAGTTGTCTTGTTTACCTTGATGTCGGTAAACTGGAAACAAGTATCGACAGGCTCGGCTGCATTCATTGAGAATGCAGCTGCGAGCATGATAGACGCTAATTTATAACTATTTTTCATATCGTTTTATTCTTAATATTCGTCCCAAGATTTAATTTCAATATCATCCATTGAGTATTTGCAGATTGCATCCACAAAAGCAGAAGCAAGACGCGCATTGGTCAGCAATGGAATGTTCAAGTCGATAGACGCACGGCGAATCTTGTAGCCATTGCTCAATTCTCGGCTGCTGAGGTTCTTCGGAATGTTCACAACCAAATCGATTTCCTTGTTGTGAAGCATATCCAATGCCTGCGGATGCTGACCTTCTTCACTTGGCCAATACACATGAATTGCCGGAATATTGTTGTCCGTCAAATACTTGTATGTTCCAGCCGTAGCATAAAGCTTGTAGCCGTTCTCATACAAGGCAGCAGCAGCGTCAAGCATGTCGGCTTTCTGCTTAGCTGAACCGGTGCTGAGCAATACGGCCTTCTTAGGCATCTTATAGCCAACGGAAAGCATTGACTTCAGAATTGCCTCCGAAGTATCATCACCGATACAGCCAACCTCTCCTGTTGAAGACATGTCTACGCCCAACACAGGGTCTGCTCCCTGAAGACGTGAGAATGAGAATTGAGAAGCCTTGATACCTACATAATCCAAATCGAATGCGCTCTTATTTGGCTTTTCAACCTGCTTACCCAACATCACCTTTGTAGCAAGGTCAATGAAGTTCAATTTCAAAACCTTGGATACAAACGGGAAGCTGCGCGAAGCACGAAGGTTACACTCAATCACCTTAATATCGTTGTTCTTTGCAAGATACTGAATGTTGAACGGACCTGAAATGTTCAGCGCCTTTGCAATCTGGCTGGAGATTTTCTTAATGCGGCGAACAGTTTCCACATAAAGTTTTTGCGGCGGGAACTGGATGGTAGCGTCACCAGAGTGTACACCGGCAAACTCGATGTGCTCAGAGATGGCATATACCTTAATCTCTCCATTTTGAGCAACGGCATCCATTTCAATTTCCTTGGCATGCTCGATGAACTCCGTAACGACAACCGGGTGTTGTTTTGACACGTTGGCTGCAAGCTTCAGGAAGCGTTCCAACTCGTCATCGTTGGAGCATACGTTCATGGCTGCACCCGACAAGACGTAAGACGGACGCACCAATACAGGATAGCCAACCTCTTCGACGAATTCGTGAATGTCAGTCATAGATGTCAACTCTCTCCAGCGAGGCTGGTCGATGCCGAGACGGTCAAGCATGGAAGAGAACTTGTGACGGTCCTCTGCGTTATCGATGCTTGTAGCCGACGTACCGAGGATGTTCACACCGTCCTCATCCAAGCGGGTAGCTAGGTTGTTCGGAATCTGGCCGCCGGTTGACAGGATTACACCGTGAGGTGTCTCCAAGTCGATAATATCCATAACACGCTCATAAGTCAACTCGTCGAAATACAAGCGGTCACACATGTCATAGTCAGTAGATACGGTTTCCGGGTTGTAGTTAATCATTACCGAACGCCATCCCTCTTTCTTGACTGTCAGAAGAGCGTTGACGCTACACCAGTCAAATTCAACAGAGCTACCGATGCGGTAAGCACCAGAACCCAACACGACAACTGATTTCTGGTCATTTTCGTAAACGATGTCGTGCTCCGTTCCGTTGTAAGTGAGATACAAGTAGTTGGTCTGTGCCGGATATTCCGCACCCAATGTGTCAATCTGCTTCACTACCGGCAGAATGCCGTATTCCTTACGCAAGCTGCGGACAGCGCGGTTTGCTCCTTCCGCATCTGTCATGCCCTGCTTGAGCACGGCACGTGCAATCTGGAAGTCAGAGAATCCCTGCTGCTTGGCAAGGCGAATCAACTCTACCGGTACACTCTTCAATTCAGTGTATCCTTCAAGTTCCTCTGCTGTCTTCTGCAAATTATAGAGTTTATCAAGGAACCACTTGTCAATCTTTGTAAGCTCATGGATTTTATCCACGCTATAACCGTGACGGAACGCAGTCTCAATCACGAAAATTCGCTTGTCGGTTGGCTCCTTCAACGCCTTGTCGATGTCCGGTACGCTCAACGCCTTGTTCTCGATAAAGCCGTGCATGCCCTGACCAATCATACGAAGACCCTTTTGAATGGCTTCTTCAAACGTACGTCCGATAGCCATAACCTCTCCGACTGATTTCATCGACGAGCCAATTTCCTTCTTCACACCTTGGAACTTACCCAAATCCCAACGCGGAATCTTACATACTACGTAGTCCAACGCCGGCTCGAAGAATGCGGAAGTCTGTTTTGTCACAGCGTTCTTCAAATCGAACAGGCCATAACCCAATCCCAGTTTGGCAGCAATGAATGCCAAAGGATAGCCCGTAGCCTTCGAAGCAAGAGCCGAACTACGGCTCAGACGAGCATTCACCTCAATGACGCGATAGTCCATAGACATCGGGTCATAAGCATACTGCACGTTACATTCACCTACGATGCCGATATGACGGATAATCTTGATGGCAAGTTTGCGGAGCAGGTGGTAGTCATCGTTCGACAATGTCTGAGAAGGAGCGACAACAATACTTTCACCCGTGTGAATACCCAGCGGGTCGAAGTTTTCCATATTACATACCGTAATACAGTTGTCAAAGCGGTCGCGCACTACTTCATACTCGACTTCCTTCCAGCCTTTCAGTGATTTTTCCACCAAAACCTGAGGAGAGAATGAGAGAGCCTTCTCTGTAAGAGCCACCAATTGTTCCTTAGTGTCACAGAAGCCGCTACCAAGACCACCCAAAGCATAAGCTGCGCGGACAATTACCGGATATCCCAGTTTATCTGCTGCTACGATAGCATCCTCAATCGTAGAGACAGCCTCGCTCTTAATAGTCTTTACGTTGATTTCATCAAGTTTCTTGACAAACAACTCACGGTCTTCCGTGTCCATGATAGCCTGTACCGGAGTACCCAATACAGACACGTTGTATTTTTCCAAAACACCCGACTGATACAACTCCACACCACAGTTAAGCGCCGTCTGACCGCCGAACGCAAGCAAAATGCCCTGAGGCTTTTCCTTGGCAATCACCTTTTCGACGAAGAATGGCGTAACCGGCAAGAAGTAAATTCGGTCGGCAATTCCCTCCGATGTCTGTACTGTTGCGATGTTGGGGTTGATTAGGATTGTTTCAATCCCCTCTTCTTTCAGCGCTTTCAAAGCCTGAGAGCCAGAATAGTCAAACTCGCCGGCTTCTCCGATTTTCAAAGCTCCTGAGCCAAGTAATAATACCTTGTTTATCTTTTGGTCTGCTGATTGTGTCATCGATTAAAAGTTTTGAAATTACAACATTTTAATAAAATCATCGAAAATGAACTCCGTATCGAGCGGTCCGCTGCAAGCTTCCGGGTGGAACTGAGCGGAGAAGAACGGTTTTGTCTTGTGACGGATACCCTCGTTTGTTCCGTCATTCATGTTGATGAACAGCGGTTCCCAGTCTCCGGAAAGCGTATCGTTGTCAACGGCAAAACCATGATTCTGCGATGTGATGAAGCATTGGTTGGTTCCCACCTTTCTTACCGGCTGGTTATGGCTACGGTGTCCATATTTCAATTTGTATGTCTTGGCTCCTGCTGCCTTAGCGAGCAACTGGTTACCCATACAGATACCGCAGATGGGCTTGTCACCGTTCAATGCCACCTTCAAATGCTCAACCGTAACATCGGCCATATCCGGGTCGCCAGGACCGTTTGAGATAAACAGGCCGTCATATTCCAATGTGTTGAAATCATAATCCCATGGCACACGCACCACTTTCACGCCTCTGTTTACCAGACAACGGATGATGTTGTTTTTTGTACCACAGTCCACCAACACGACAGTCTTTTCTCCCTCACCGTAAGTAATTACCTCCTTACAGCTCACCTTAGCCACCAGGTTCTCCTTATTCGGGTCATAGAAACCGACTTCTTCGCCGCCTTCTATAAAAATACGGCCAAGCATTGAGCCTTTTTCTCTCAACCGCTTGGTCAACGCACGCGTGTCAATTCCATAAATACCAACAATCTTTTCCGACTTGAGCCAATCGGAAAGGCTTTGCTCCGCGAGCCAATGGCTATACTCCCATGAATAATCCTGGCAAATAATTGCCTCGCAATGGATGCACTCACTCTCTAAATAAGTGGCCAAACCATTCTGCTCCGTTCTGGGCGGAACACCATAATTACCAATCAGTGGAAAAGTTGTAACAAGAATTTGACCTTCATAAGATGGGTCGGTCAAGCTCTCCGGATAACCGGACATAGCTGTATTAAACACGACTTCGCCCGAGCACGCCTTTTCGTATCCGAACGATTTTCCTTCCAAGATAGTACCATCTTCTAAGGTTAGGATAGCTTTCTTTGTTTCTCTCATATTTCTTAGTGATTACTTACAGATTCAGGGTTTGCAAGATTACGATCGAGAAAACCATACAAAATTAGTGATTTTCCCCTAATCCTCCCTTACTTATTTCAATATTTTTTTGAAATAGGTAATTTTAACCGCAAAAATGCCTTCCGAATGGCTGACTGTGCTGTAAATATCGGTCAAATTCGGCTCATTCCACCTTTATCCACACCAACTCCTATCCACACCAAAGCCCACACGCCAATTTTATTCTATCGTTGTTCCCTTCTTCGATTTCCAATAGGCTATATGTTTCGGACTACCCACAATCTGCGCCGTATAGATCCCGGTATGTCCGGAGAACAAATAGGAAGCCACGCACGCTATACCCAAATACATGCCGGCTTCAACGCCAAAAAGCTCGATACCCATCAATGTGCAGGCAATCGGCGTATTGGTAGCTCCGGCAAACACGGCCACAAAGCCAATCCCTGCCATAAACGAAAGAGGCAATGGGATGATGGCAGACAAAGCGCTACCCAAGGTTGCACCAACAAAGAACAACGGGGTCACCTCTCCGCCCTTGAATCCGACTCCGATGGTAAACGTCGTAAGAATCAGTTTGAGCAGAAAATCATACCACATTTGCGTCTCCGTAAAGGAACTGACAATAACCGGCACACCAAGGCCAATATATTTAGTCGTCCCCATCAACCATACGCACAATGCAATACACACGCCACCCAACAAAGGCCTGAAGGGAGCATAGGACACATACTTTTTCGACACCCTACCCCAAAACTCGATGGAACGGGAGAACAACCGGGCAGTCAATCCGAAAAACAGACTGGCAAGCAAAACCCACAGAAGCACATCCACCCCAAGTTGCGGGACTTGTGTTATGCTGTATATCGTATGTTGGATTCCCCAAGCATGACAGGCATAGTTGGCAAAAAATGAAGCTAAAAAAATAGGAAGTATGGCATCGTATCTCATCCGGCCGACAATAATCACCTCCAATGCAAATACAGCACCGGCAAGAGGCGTTCCAAAGACGGAGGCGAATCCGGCCCCGATTCCAATCTGTATCATTATTTTCCGGTCGTAAGGATGCATTTTGAAAATACGGGACATGAAATCGGCAATGGCTCCTCCCATCTGCACGCCGGTACCCTCACGACCCGCCGAGCCTCCGAACAGATGAGTCAAAACAGTACCGACATATACCAGTGGTGCCATTTTAAATGGTATGATATTGTGAGCACTATGTATTTCCTCTATCAGAAAGTTGTTGCCTCTTACCGCCGTTCCGGCCAGATAATGATACATCAATCCGATAATCAGTCCGGCTATTGGCAAAAGAGCAATAATCCACATGTGACTTTCCCGATAGGAGGTCGCCCAGTTAAGCGATGACAACAGCAATGCGGAAGCGGAGCCAATCAAGGCGCCCACAACAGCCGTAATGAGAATCCATTTAAGAATATATCCGAAAATAATTTGTTCGAACCTTGTCTGACGAATGTAATTTCTAATCTTCTCTTTCATATATCTCTCTAATAATAAAAATCAACGAAGGCAGCCTGACAGAGAAAGACAAGAACAAGATGCGATAGCTCCTGTTAATTCTCTTGTCAAAGAACCAACTCACAACAGGAACTATCAGCTGTTTATTCAGCGGTTTATAACAGGGAAGTCCCATTCCCTTTTAAGAACGTGCAAAAATAGCACTATTATCCAATTTACACAAACGTATTCTGCAATATTCACGCAAGCTCCTTTGATTGTTTTTGATAGCAATCTCTCTTTTTTGCGACCGCTCGCCTCTTACCAACGTGAATAAAAAAAGAGGTTGCACCTGTTGATGCAACCTCTAAATCATTTTTTAGCGAAAGATTATTCTGCAGCAGCTTCTTCTGTTGCAGCTTCTGCTTCAGCAGCGGCAGCTTCAGCAGCGGCAGCTTCTTCAGCCTTCTTTGCAGCCTCAGCAGCTGCGAGTTCAGCTTTCTTCTTAGCTACTTCTTCTGCCTTTGCAGCATTCTTAGCCTTCTCTTCCTCCAAGCGTTGGCTTGCGGCTTGTTTCTTGTCGTCAGCTAACTTAGCCTTAGTAGCGCTAACTTGAGCTTCCTTGTTTTGCTTCCAAGCCTCGAAACGGCGCTTTGCTTCCTCTTCAGTGAAAGCACCCTTCTTTACACCACCCATCAAGTGCTTCATCAACAGTACGCCTTCGTTAGAAAGGATACGGCGAACTGTATCTGTAGGTTGTGCACCAACACCAACCCAATACAAAGCTCTTTCGAAATTTAAACTTATTGTAGCAGGATTAGTGTTCGGATTATATGAACCTATCCTTTCAATAAATTTACCATCTCGTGGTGCCCTGCTATCAGCGATAACAATTGGATAAAACGCATAGCGCTTGCGGCCATGACGTTGCAATCTAATTTTTGTTGCCATTAAAATTTAGTTTAAATAATTTTGTATTAAGTTATCGGGTGCAAAGGTACAACTATTTAAATTCATACACAAAACATTTGGTGAAAATTCGTCGTTTATTTCCTATTTTTTTCTTTGTAGATTAAAATTCATTATCTTTGTATAGATAGATGCCGCCCGGCATGGCCAAATACGCAGACTGCAGTTCCGTATGCCTATGCCCCGCAGCCACCTTTCACAAACTAAAAATACGAACAATCATGAATGAAGACATTAAGAAAGCAATAGAAGTGCTGCGAAAGGGAGGGGTAATCCTCTACCCGACCGATACGATTTGGGGCATCGGCTGTGACGCCACCAATTCCGCCGCAGTCAAACGCATATACGAGATAAAGCACCGTGCGGAAAACAAAGCTATGCTTGTACTGCTCGACAGCATGACGGAGCTTGACAAGTATGTAGACAACATTCCGAGCATGGCCTACGACCTCAATGAATTGAGCGAGAAGCCCATCACTATCATCTACAACAATGTAACCGGTGTCGCTCCCGAACTGCTCGGCGACAATCACAGCGTGGGCATCCGCATTTCCCGCGAGCCGTTTACACAAGAACTTTGCCGACAACTCCGCCGTCCGATAGTCTCCACATCGGCCAATGTCAGCGGCGCACCCTCTGCTGCGTTTTTTGCAGAGATTTCCGACGAAATCAAGCAGGCTGTCGACTATATCGTTTCATACCGTCAGGACGACACGACTCCCCACCAGCCATCCAGCGTGGTGATGCTTTCACCTGACAACGTCGTTAAAATACTGAGACCTTGAGCAGGACCAACAGATTACGCCTACAGTACGTGCTGGGTGACTACTTCGCCGTGTGCCTGGCATGGCTTATCTTCATTGCTATCCGTTTTTTCCTGACACGAGATTCGGAAAGCCTGCGTCATGTGGAATCCGTTATTACCTATTACAAGTTTACGGATGTCATGCTGGGGCAAGTTTGCTTTCCACTGCTCATGATGCTCGTCTTCTATCTGTCGGGATACTACAATGTTGTCTATCATAAAACCCGATTGGGCGAGATTCTGTCTACTGCTTTTTCCACCTTTGTCACTACGCTGATTGTCTATTTCATCATTCTGATTAATGACAATTTCGTTGAGCGACTGCGCAATTATGAGCTGATAGCGGCTTTGTGGAGCATCTGTTTCCTTGTCACCTATCTGGTGAGACGCATCACCACCAAAAGCATCTATCGGAAAATTCAGGACGGCAGAATTCAGTTCAACACCTTGATAATCGGACGAAACAAAGCGGCCTTGAACGCGGCGAGACAACTGCGCAAGACAGAAAAGACCACCGGATACATCATCCGGGCCGTTATCCCGTTCCCGGGAGAGGATGACTCGGTAAAGATGGACCAGTACCCCATCTACAGCCTGGAGGAAACAGACAAGGTCTGCAAAGAGCACAACATTCAGAACATTCTGATTGTTCCCGACAAAATCAGCAATGAAGAGATATTGAGAACCGCCAATAAGCTGTTCCATTTGGATATTCCCATCAAAATTGCACCGGAAGTTTTCAATATTCTCACGTCCCGTATCCGCAACATCAACGTAGGTTCAGAATCCTATATTGACCTGTCGCAGAACAGCATGCCGGAATGGCAGAAAAGCACCAAACGCTTTTTTGACATTGTTATGTCATCCCTTGCCTTAATCCTGCTCACTCCGGTTTTCATCACAGTGGCAATACTCATCAAAAAGGACTCAAAAGGCCCTATCCTCTACAAACAGGAACGCATCGGCAAACATGGCAAGAAGTTTACCATTTACAAATTCCGCACCATGCGCACCGATTCCGAACTCTCAGGAACTCCACAACTGACGCAGACTAACGACACGCGCATCACGCGCATCGGCAATGTCCTTCGGAAATACCGAATTGACGAAACCCCTCAGTTCTGGAATGTCATCAAGGGTGATATGTCTATTATCGGCCCCCGACCTGAACGTGAGTTCTTTGCCCGTCAGATTATAGAAAAAGCCCCCTATTATACCCTGGTTTACCAGGTAAGACCCGGCATCACTTCGCTCGGCATGGTGCAATTCGGCTATGCTACCAACGTAGACCAAATGATAGAGCGCTTGAAATACGATTTAGTTTATATTGAAAATATGACACTCGCCGTAGATATGAAAATCATCATCTACACGATTCGCACTATTTTCACAGGAAAAGGAATGTAAGTCATGAACATCTTAACAAAACCACAGCTGCAGGAAAAAGCCAATGCGCTTCTCATGCAGGTACTGCAATGGCGGGAAGCCCACATCAGCGAAAAAACCTTTTTGTTGATTCTGGCTTTCTTCATTGGCATATTTTCCGGATTCGCAGCCTTGTTGCTGAAATTTCTGATACATGCCATTGCCTCCATGCTGACCAATCATTTCACGATTTCAGGAGCCAACTACCTCTACCTGCTTTATCCGGTAATCGGCATTCTGATTGTCAGCCTTTATGTAAGATATGTCGTTAAGGACAATATTTCGCACGGTGTTACCCGTGTGCTCTACGCCATATCACAAAACAAGAGCCGGTTGAAATTTCACAACACCTACACCTCTGTAGTTGCCAGCTCCATCACCATCGGATTCGGAGGTTCCGTCGGAGCCGAAGGCCCGATTGTCAACACAGGAGCGGCTATCGGTTCCAATCTGGGAAGCCTTTTCCGCCTTTCCCCGCAGATTCTGATGATGCTGGTCGGAAGTGGCGCGGCTGCCGGTGTTGCCGGCATTTTCAAAGCCCCGATTGCCGGAATGCTTTTTGCCATCGAGGTGCTGATGATTGACCTCACGACCGTATCCGTGATGCCTCTGCTTGTATCGTCGATAACCGCAGCAACCGTATCCTACATATTTACCGGCTACAGTCCGGAATTTACATTCGACCAGAGCGAGGCTTTTATCACCAACAACATCCCTTATGTTATTATTTTGGGTATTGTTTGTGGCTTCACCTCCCTCTACTTTACCAAAATGATTGGTTATTTTGAGGGCTTCCTCTCCAAAATAAAAAAACGTTGGGTAAAATTTGCCATCGGCTCTGCCATCCTTAGCGGACTGATTTTCTGTTTCCCTCCGCTCTACGGAGAAGGCTACGAAGCCATTACCAATCTCTTGAACGGTGACCCGGCTACGCTGCTCGACGGCAGTGTGTTCTACAGCTTCCACAATAATGTCTGGTTTGTATTGTTGTTCATGTTGATGATTATCCTCACCAAGGTATTCGCTACCAGCGCGACCAACGGGTCCGGCGGTGTCGGCGGTACATTTGCACCCTCTCTTTATGTGGGATGTATGACCGGATTCTTCTTTGCCTACCTTGTCAACACGCTGGGACTATTCCCCGGAATGGAGTTGTCGTGCAAGAATTTTGCCCTGATGGGAATGGCCGGCGTTATGTCCGGAGTTATGCACGCTCCGTTGATGGGCATCTTCTTAACGGCAGAAATGACCGGAGGCTATCAACTGTTCCTGCCGTTGCTGATGGTTTCCGCCATCTCCTATTTCACCATCCGCATGTTCCTCTCCTACAGCATTTACACCATGCGTCTTGCCAAACGCGGTGAATTGCTCACGCACCACAAGGATAAGGCCGTGCTCACGCTGCTGAAGATGGATAGTGTCATTGAGAAGGATTTTATTGAGGTACACCCGGAAATGAGCCTGCGCGAGATGGTACAGGTCATATCCGAGTCGCAACGCAATCTCTTCCCTGTAACCGACAGCAAAGGCACGCTTCTCGGTGTAGTGTTGCTCAACGACATCCGTAATATCATGTTCCGCCCTGCGCTTTACGACAAAATGTATGTGCGGAAATTCATGTGCATGCCTCCTGCCAAAATCGAAATCGGAGACAATATGGAAAACGTGATGAATCTCTTTGACAAAACCAATGCCTGGAACCTACCGGTGGTAGAAAACGGGAAATATATCGGTTTTGTCTCCAAGTCAAAAATATTCAACTCCTATCGTCGGGTATTGCGCCACTATTCCGACGATTAATCCAAAACTCGCAAAAACTACCAATTTATGGATAAGAAAGATTTAAAGATTGTATTTTTCGGCACACCCGAATTTGCCGTAACCAGCCTTTCCCGTTTGGTCGACGGAGGCTACAATATTGCAGCCGTCGTAACAATGCCCGACAAGCAAGCCGGTCGCGGACACCACATGATTCAATCCGACGTAAAGAAATACGCCGTCGAGCATAATCTTCCGCTACTGCAACCGGAGAAACTGAAGGACGAGGGATTTGTCAACCGCTTGCGCGAAATTAACGCAGACCTGTTTATCGTCATTGCGTTCCGCATGCTTCCGGAAGTGGTTTGGGGCATGCCGCGACTCGGCACATTCAATCTCCATGCATCCCTACTACCCAAATACCGTGGAGCAGCCCCCATCAACTGGGCCGTGATTAATGGTGACACGACAACCGGAGTCACAACCTTCTTCCTCAAACACGAAATTGACACAGGCGATATTATCCAACAACGCAGTGTTCCTGTCGAAATTACGGACAATGTGGGAATCGTTCACGACAAACTGATGTATCTCGGCGCAGATATGGTCATAGAGACCGTCGATGACATTTTGGCCGGAACAGTCAAGACAATTCCTCAAGACGACATTCTCAAAGGCGAGATTCCGACTCCCGCACCGAAAATATTCAAGGACACCTGCCACATTGACTTCAATCGTCCTGCAATGGATGTCTACAACCATATTCGCGGATTGTCACCCTATCCCGCAGCATGGAGCGAATTCTCAAAAGATGGGAAAACATTCCAGATAAAAATTTTTGAGACGTCACTGCCAATATCTGCCACAACAACCAGTCCGGGTCTCGTAAAAGTGGAGAACGGACACCTTTACTGCCAATGCGCAGACGGATTGCTTGAAATCCTCTCTCTCCAACTTTCAGGAAAGAAACGGATGGATTCAGCCGACTTCCTAAGAGGATTCAACCTCGACAAAGTCACGTTAGAGTAATATCCAATATAACAAGAAACCGGCCTCAAAAAGAATTTGAGGCCGGTTTCTTGTTATCATACATAATAGTTTAATCAGCTTCCGGCAGCATTTTCTCAGTTTTTGCACCCAATTCCCGTAACCGGGCGGTCTTGGAAATAAGATTGCCATTACCTGATTTCAACTTGTTCATCGCTTTATCATAAGCATCTCTCGCTTTATCCATTCCTTGTCCGATTGCATCCATGTCGGAAACAAATCCGACAAACTTATCGTACAACCGACCGCCCTCCTCCGCTATCTTGAGCGCATTTTTCGTCTGGCGGTCACGGGTCCATAATTGAGCAATCAACCGCAATGTCGACATAACGTGAACAGGACTGATTATCACTACACGTTTTTCGTAAGCCTCCATCCACAACTGATTGTCAAGCGACATAGCCGTCATATAGGCATGCTCGTTAGGGATAAACATCAGTACATAATCCAAACGGCTCTCATTGCTCGGTCCGACATAATCCTGATATTTCTTAGTCTCCAACTCTTTCAAATGCGCTCTTATCGACTGCAGATGGCGTCGGCCGCTGCTTTCTCTCTTTTCTTCCGTATCGGCGTTGACATAATCCACATAAGCGGTCAAGGAGACTTTCGAGTCAATTACGACAAACTTCTTATCCGGCAAAATTACCACGACATCAGGGCGCAACCGACGATTGTTCTCGCCAACATAGACGCTACCATCCTCGTGACGCGTATTCTGAACAAAAAAATTCTCATTCTCAACCAACCCCGACTTCTCAAGAATGGTCTGAAGCACCATTTCGCCCCAATCACCCTGCACTTTCGTATTTCCGGTCAAGGCTTCCGTCAGCTCTCTCGCTTCTTTTCCAATAGAACGGTTCAACTCCATCAGTCCCTGAATGTGCTGTCCCAATGCACTCCGTTCCTTTGCTTCCGAGATATAGGCGTCAGTTACCGTCTTTTTGAAATCAGCAATATTCTCCCGCAACGGTTGCAGCAGTTCTCCCAACCGACGCTCGCTGTCCTTGCTCTGATGAGCAAAAATCTCACCCGCCAAAACCTTGAATTTTGTTTCCGCCTCCTTCTGAATGGTAGCGTTGAATAAATCCAGGTTCTGTATCTTCTCTGCCAGTCTCGCATTTTCAACCTGTCGGTCAGTCAACTCACGACGCAAGCCGGAGATCTCCGCCTCCAGTGCCGTGATTTTTGCCTGGTTACCGGCAATTTGACGTTCAAGGCCTTCTATCGTCAGCTGACGGCCGGCATTCTCATTCTTTAAAACTGCTGTTTTTTGTTTTTGAAGAAAAAACAATACAGCCATCGCGATAGCCGCAATGACCAATACAATATTCAATAATGTCATCTTTATAATAGCTTGTTTCTGTAAAATTACAATATTAATTCGACATCCCGAAATGCACTGTTCCGAAAAAGCAAAGCCAAAATTTTGCCATCTCACGGAATGTCCGTAACTTAGACTACATAAAAAATTGAATTATGGCAAAATTAAAAATAGGAAACGAATGGTGGACATCGCCTGCCGAAGGCGATAATGGAGAAACGATTATCGTCACAGGGCGCAAAGGGGTTGAACCGGTCATCGCAACAGGCAAGTACACAGACCGTATTGAAATAACCTGGCGCTATACACCCGACAAGAACGGCATGCCCGACTTTGCGACCTCCACGACAATGGAAGCCGTAACTGATGCCTTACAAAATGCATTCGTTAAGGACCCAGCCGCCATCATGACAGGAATCTACACCGGCAACGGCGAGCGCAATTGGATTTTCTACACACTGAATCCCCGCAAATTCCAGTTCATGATGAACGAAGCCCTCGCCTCTTTTGAGTTGCTCCCGCTCGAGATATATGCAGAAAAAGACCCGGAATGGGAAGAGTATCTCGAAATGAAAAACCTCACTGAAATTGAGTGCGACGAAGAATAAGTTAAATTAACACACTTACATTAATACAATGTGATAGAAATTAGATATAGTTTACATTTTCAATTATCAGAAAATGGCTACATTTAATTAAACTTAAATAATTAACGGTTTGTTGTTTTCCTAAAAAATTTAGCAGTATATTAGGGACAGCAAACCGTTAATTTTAACAGTTTAAAATATTAATATAGATGTAATTTAACTTTTACAATATGGATAAGTACAAGAAACAAACATTGGTGTTAGCCCTTGCGGCTACCTTGTTCGCCACCTCATGTGCAGAGGCTGGCAACAACTCCGTTTCTGATTCAGGGAATTTTATTCAGGCAGTGTCGACATCATCGGCACCCACTGATTTCACGACTGCAGCCGAAAGCACAATCAACTGCGTTGTCAGCATCAAAAGCTTTGCGACTCCCCGCCAAAGCCGCATGTCTGAATTCAACGACCCACTTTTCGAATTCTTCTTCGGACCCAGCCGTCAACAACGTCCGCAACGCAATGCGGAACCTCAGCCGCTGGGCTTAGGCTCTGGTGTTATCATCAGCGCTGACGGCTATATCATAACCAACAATCACGTTATCGAAGGAGCTGAAAAGTTAGAAATCACGCTCAACGACAATTCCACATACAATGCAACGGTAATCGGAGCCGACGCGGCTACTGACCTCGCCTTGCTCAAGATTGATGCGGAAGACCTGTCGTTTATCACCTTCGGAGACTCCGACAAACTTAAAGTTGGCGAATGGGTTCTTGCCGTGGGTAACCCGTTTGGCTTTACGTCAACAGTTACAGCAGGTATCATCAGCGCGAAAGCTCGTAACATCTCCTCCATTACCCACAGCCAGCAAATGGGTATCGAATCCTTCATTCAGACGGATGCCGTTGTCAACCAAGGCAATAGTGGCGGAGCTTTGGTCAACACAAGAGGCGAACTCATCGGTATCAATACGCTCATTTATTCCCGCACAGGCGACTATAGCGGATATGCATTTGCCATCCCTTCTTCCATTGTCAAGAAAGTTGTCACAGACCTCCGTCAATACGGACAGGTACAACGTGCAATGCTCGGTGTGACATTCACGGAACTCACGCCTGAATTGCGAGAAAAAGAAAAGATTACCGGTGTAACTGAAGGTGTATACGTTGTTCAAGTAGAAAACAACAGCGCTGCAGACGAAGCCGGATTAAAGACAGGTGATGTCATTATCCAAATCGGCGATAAGAAAGTGAAGAACTCCGCAAGTCTGCAGGAAGCAGTCAGCCGCTTCTCTCCTGGCGACAAATCAACCATCAAATTTGTTCGCGATGGTAAGACGCAGGAAGTATCAGTCGTATTCCGCAACTCACAAGGCAATACGAAAATTACAAAGAACGATGATTTCACCGCTTTGGGATGCGCCTTCATGAAGTTGTCTGACAGCACTAAAGAATCGCTCCACATTAGCAACGGAGTACAAGTCAAAGGCCTTACAGAGGGCCGATTCAAGGCTGCCGGCATCAAAAACGGATTTGTCATTGTAGAAATCAACGGCAATCCGGTCAACTCTCAGAGCGATGTTGAATTCATCTACGAAAGCATCATGCGCGACAAGTCGTCCGACAAAGTTATGTTCATCAAGGGTATCCAACCAAATGGGAAACGAACATACATTGCCGTACCGCTGACTGACGAAGAATAAATCACAAAGAATTCTTAAATAAAATCGGGTAGAAGCTGAACCAATGCTTCTACCCGATTGTTATATTTACGATAATCCAAATGCATGGAAAGCCGTTTCCAAAAGTATTCTGCATTATGTTCCTCGCTAATAAAAGCGACATTTTTTTGCAAATGCTGACGAAAAGCGCTATCTTTGCATTTAAAACGTGTTTTTAAGTTTTAGGAAATAAATGAGACAATTAAAGATTACCAAATCAATTACCAATCGCGAAAGTGCCTCGCTCGACAAGTATCTGCAGGAGATTGGACGTGAAGATCTTATTTCAGTTGAAGAAGAAGTTGAACTTGCTCAGCGAATACGTAACGGCGACCAGGTGGCATTGGATAAATTGACTCGTGCGAATCTTCGTTTCGTCGTTTCTGTAGCAAAGCAGTACCAAAATCAGGGATTAAGTCTGCCCGACTTGATTAATGAAGGTAATTTAGGCTTGATTAAAGCAGCTCAGAAATTTGATGAGACTCGTGGATTCAAATTCATTTCCTACGCAGTATGGTGGATCCGCCAATCCATCCTGCAGGCATTGGCAGAACAATCGAGAATTGTTCGCCTCCCGCTTAACCAAGTTGGTTCTTTGAACAAAATCAGCAAGGCCCTTTCCAAATTCGAGCAGGAAAACGAACGCCGGCCGTCACCGGAAGAGCTTGCCAGCCAGCTTGACATTCCGGTAGACAAAATTTCAGACACACTGAAAGTTTCCGGACGTCACATCTCAATGGATGCACCGTTTGTTGAAGGTGAGGACAACAGTCTTCTTGACGTATTGACAAACGATGATTCTCCAATGGCCGACAGCTCTCTCAACCAGGAATCCCTCTCAAAAGAAGTGGACCGCGCACTCAACCAACTTCAAGACCGGGAACGCGAAATTCTTAAAATGTTCTTCGGTATCGGTTGCCAGGAAATGACACTCGAAGAGATTGGTGCAAAATTTGATTTGACTCGCGAACGTGTCCGCCAAATTAAAGAAAAGGCGATCAGAAAACTTAAAGGACAAAAAAGTCGTTTATTAAAATCTTATTTAGGAGATTAATCATTGATATCAACTCAATGACGGAAAAGAAGAAAAAGGAGCCGACCTCGAATCGAGGTCGGCTCCTTTCGTTTTCATACGAATAAAATAAGGCCGGCAACGAATGCTGCCGGCCTTTTGCCTGTATCTGTCACCAAGGCTTTATAGACGTCCTGTGCGCTCTATTTTGCCTCTAACATTGTCATTGAATACAGTTTCCGCTAATAACTTCTCTACAGTAAGATGCATGCGGTATCTCCAATAGTGACGGGAAATGGCAGGAATGTTAATCTGCTCCTCATGCGGATTCTGTCTGCGTAGCGAACCATCAATTGACAACCAATCCTGGAGCGGCAGAATTGTCAGCATGGCCGGAGATTCCAAGTGCTGGCTGATGATGATGTCGCAAATCCAAGGTTCCGCATAGACAGGAGCCTCTCCTTGCTGACACAACATCTGGTTGAAGAAACGCTGCGTCTTGTCGCGGTTTTCTTCCCACCATTGACGCACGCCGCCCATATCGTGAGTTGAAGTCGTACATACCGATGTATAAGGATAGTGATACGGATTTCCGAATTCGACACTCGGGTCCTTTGACATGCGCTGTATCTCCAAAGACAGAATCTGCAACTGAGCCATTACCGCTGGCACACAATCCGGAATCATACCCAAGTCCTCACCACACACCAGCATATCCGTAGAGTCTACCAGCGCGGGCAATTTCATCATGGCCTTATGATACCAGAAATCATTGTGTCTGTGATAGAAGAAATCATTGTACAAACGATTAAAGCACCAACGCTCATAGTCATTGAGCGAGCGGTATACGTAGGTGTGCTGCGCGGAAATTCTCGGATGATATTTTCCCTTCTGGACAGGGTCCTCAATAAACAGCACATCGTCTATCAGACCAAGCAAAGCCTGCTCTATCCGTTTGTTCTTCTCATTCTGCACCTGAGTCTTGAAGTAAGCCACCACCTTCTGCTGAGTGTTGACAAAATCCTTCAAACGATAACGGCCGTAGACAATCTCTTCCAAGAACGTATTTCTAACCTCTTCTGTGTACTCTCCAAAGAAATCAGTCAGGAAATATCCCATGATGTAAGGATTGGTATGCAAATCGACATCAATCCAGAAATCATAGTTGTTGCGCATCTCGTCTGGAGAGAATGGCAATGCCGGATTGAATGTTCCCAGCAAACCATGAACGGCACTCATCGGAATCTGCCAGATACGGAAGAAGCCCAAAATATGGTCAATTCGATACAAATCGAAATATTCCGCCATCTTGCGCATGCGGTTTTTCCACCATTGGAAACCATCCTCCTGCATCTTTTCCCAATTGTAGGTCGGGAATCCCCAATTCTGTCCAAGCACGGAGAAATCATCCGGCGGAGCACCTGCCTGGCAATCCATATTGAACAAGTCAGGGTCTACCCATGCATCCGCGCTCGTACGGCTGATTCCGATAGGAATATCACCCTTCAACACCACGTTGTGCGCATGAGCATAGTTTCTCACTTCTCTCAATTGCTTATCCAGATGGTACTGCACAAAATAGATTTCAGAAATCTCCCGGCGGTGGTCAGCGCAAAGCTGGTCGATTGCCTTAGCCTCAAAACGGGCATACGCACCCCATTGAGAGAAATCCGGAGTACCGAATTGGTCACGCAACAAACAGAATGCTGCATAATTTTTAAGCCAGAATTCATTCTTAGCCAAGAAAGTTTTGAATTCATCACTTTCAAGAGTTGCATCCCCTACCTCGGCAAAAATCTCATGCACATATTCATTTTTTGCATTATTGACTCTTTCATAGTCCACCTCCGGAAGAGCGTTGAGCTCACCGGCCAGGTGGTTGTAATAGTCGCGGAGTCCGCCATCTCGCAGTTCTCCGACAGCCTTCAAGTTAAGATACATCGGATGCAATGCGAATGTCGAATTTGCATTATATGGATAGGAATCCTCCCAAGTCTTGGTCATCGTTGTGTCGTTGATTGGGAGTATCTGCAACACCTTTTGTCCGGTTTGCGCCAACCAGTCAACCATTTTCTTCAGACTGAGGAAATCACCTACACCAAAATCCTCTTCTGTACGAATGGAGAAGACAGGAATTGCAGTACCCGCGCCATGCCACGGCTTTTCTGAATCACAGAAACGCAAACCTGACACGACGACCGCCGACTGAGTTGCCTCCACATTCAAAGTTCTGTTCTCACAATAATCCCAGAACACCTGATTGGTTGTCAAATTCCTCTTGACAAACTTATACTCCATAGGCATTTTCACGCCTCGATGCAACGGAAGAGTCACAGACCATTCCGGATAATTGGCATCGCTCAGACGCACAGCCTTCCGTTCGTCCCACTCTCCCAATTCGGGACAGCTGCCAACAATCAACAACTCTTCATTCGGACGAACAGACGGAGCGAACACCTTCAACGTCAGAGAGCCGCTACGCACCGGCATTTCCGGCATACGGTTTTCTCTGCGGAACACGGCCTCCGTGAACATCGATGAATAGAACGACTTGTCAGTCGGTTGGTCTGACCATTGGTCAAACAGCTCCATCGGGCAGTTCACATCGGCTGTTCTGACACGGCGAGCCTTACCCCACTCCCGACGGATTACGCTGTCTCCGTTCTTAACCAAGTAAGAGTAGGAAAACTCCTGAAGTTTAGAGCTTACCTCTATTGAAGCGCTCCAACGGCCGTTGCTGTATGACAACGGCAATGCAGCCTCCTCGAGTCCTGCTCCAAGCTCACTGATGTCGCCAACAATGAATAAGTTTTCGCCCCATGCAGTATTATAGGCGATATTAAACGTTATTTTCATCTGGATTAAATATTAAAGTATTAGTGAATCATTTTTTCTTTTATTTCTATCCGCAACGTGAGGTACCACAAGAAGTGCAAATGAGGCATCCTTCCTGATAAATCAACGTTTCCTGACCGCAGTTAGGACATGTCTGACCGCTTGCCTTCGTTCCGTTTGGCAAGTATTTCTTCAATGCCCTCTCTACACCCATCTTCCAAGTATTGATAGACTCGCTGTTCAGCTCCAGACCGCCGACCAATTTGATAACCTGGTCAATCGGCATGCCGTAGCGAAGCACTCCTGAAATCAGTTTAGCATAATTCCAGTACTCAGGGTTGAATTTGTCTGAAAGGCCCTCAATCGTTGTCTTGTAACCACGACGGTTGATGAACTGGAAGTCATAGCGCTTATTACCAAACTCATCCACAGCCTTGATAATCTTACCCTTATTGACAGACTTCGGACAGAAGATACCGTCATCATCATCTGCAAGACCGGTGAAAATCTCATAAGGCGCGCCGTCCAGCAAGCCGACAAATGCAATCCATTTTTCCTTGTTATTTTGGAAACGCACCACATCTGCCTCCAGTTCTATCGGTCGTTTCAAGACAAGAGGTCGGCTCTCGCGAGTTGCCGGAGCTTTTTTCTTATCCTTCTGTGTTGCAACCAATACGCCGGAACGTGAGCCGTCACGATAGACTGTACAACCTTTACAGCCTTCTTTCCATGCTTGCATATAGAGGTCGTTAATCAAATCCTCCGAGACATCTGAAGGCAAATTGATGGTCACACTGATGGAGTGGTCAACCCATTTCTGGATAGCTCCCTGCATTTTCACCTTTTCAAGCCAGTTGATGTCATTGGCTGTTGCCTTGTAGTAAGGCGACTGCATTACCAAAGCATCAATTTCCTCCTGTGTGCAATGGTCATCAATAGAGATGCCGTTTACCTCCATCCAAGTAAGGAACTTATGATGATATACAATATATTCTTCAAAAGCATCGCCTGTCTCATCCACATAGTCCACTCTCACGCTCGGGTCGTTAGGATTAACTTTTCGACGGCGCTTGTAGACTGGCATGAACACCGGTTCAATACCGGAAGTCGTCTGAGTGAGAAGGCTCGTCGTTCCTGTCGGAGCAATTGTCAGGCAGGCAATGTTGCGGCGACCATATTTTACCATATCCTCATAAAGTTCAGGGTCGGCATCCTTGATACGGTTGATAAACGGATTGTTTTTCTCTCGTTCTGCATCAAACACAGCAAACGCACCTCTCTCCTTTGCCATATTTACAGAAGAGCGGTAAGCTGCCAAAGCAAGAGCCTTATGGACGGATACAGAGAATTCTGTCGCCTCTGCCGTTCCATAGCACAGACCCATCGCAGCAATCATATCGCCTTCTCCGGTTGTTCCCACACCTGTGCGGCGGCCTTCCAACGTTTTAGAGCGGATTTTATTCCAAAGATGAGCTTCGGTATTCTTTACCTCATCCGTTTCCGGGTCTGACGCGATTTTAGCAATAATCTTGTCGATTTTCTCCATCTCAAGATCAATGATGTCATCCATCAGACGCTGTGCGTATCCTACATGCTTAGCAAACAAATCAAAATCGAAACGCGCTTGTGGCGTGAACGGGTCAATTACATAAGAGTAGAGATTGATGGCAATCAAGCGGCAGCTATCGTACGGACACAACGGAATCTCACCACAAGGGTTAGTAGAAATCGTACGGAATCCCAAATCGGCATAGCAGTCCGGCACTGACTCACGGATAATCGTATCCCAGAACAACACTCCCGGCTCAGCACTTTGCCATGCATTGTGCACGATTTTCTTCCACAATTCTGTTGCATTGATTGTCTTCGACACCCATGGGTTGTGGCTGTCAATCGGATACTGCTGAACATAGTCGGTTCCAGCTTCGACAGCTTTCATGAAGTCATCATCAATTCGTACGGAAACGTTGGCACCCGTAACACGGCCTTCCGTCATCTTGGCATCAATAAATGCCTCGCTATCCGGATGCTTAATGCTTACTGACAGCATCAGCGCACCGCGACGTCCGTCCTGAGCCACTTCTCTGGTGGAATTGGAGTAACGCTCCATAAACGGAACCAGACCGGTTGACGTCAAAGCAGAATTCTTTACAGGAGAACCTTTCGGACGGATGTGCGACAGGTCATGTCCGACACCACCACGCCGCTTCATCAGTTGAACTTGCTCTTCGTCAATCTTGATAATACCGCCATAGGAGTCCGGACTTCCATCCAAGCCTATCACAAAACAGTTCGACAACGAACCGACCTGATAATTGTTACCAATACCAGCCATCGGACTACCCTGAGGAACAATATATTTGAAATCCTTCAACAAAGCAAATATCTCATCCTCTGTCATAGGATTATTGTACGTACTTTCAATACGAGCCAATTCCCGAGCCAGGCGGCGATGCATATCGTCGGGGGTCTTCTCGAATATGTGACCGAAAGAATCTTTCAGCGCATATTTGTTGACCCAAACCCTGGCAGCCAGCTCATCCCCTTTAAAATATTTCGAGGAGGCTTCGAATGCTTCGTCATAAGAATAGATGCAATTTTCCACGTCAATGTAATTTTTAATAAGTTGCTTTTAAATCGTTCTACAAATAACGGAATTAAAAAGCTATTCTCAAAATATAATACACAGAATTATCCAAAATAAAATTTAAATCACTAACTACCAACATATTATAGAAATTAGTACTCAAAATTGTTTTCCAAAATGAAAAATCAGGCATTAATTTTCACATATGATTTTCGCTTCAAAATCCTTTGTACAAAGGCATCCCGGCAAAGAAAGCCCCTATCCGGAAGACAGTCATATTCCCTCAAATTTAACTAAAAACAAATGCCAGATTTTGCGTTTGATTCCGATTTGCATTATCTTTGAATAAAACACTGAAAAAATGGACATGTCATATTTTAAAAACAGACGTACCGTCAGGAAGTACAAAAACGAGGCTATCCCGATGGACAAGGTAAAGTCAATGCTGGAGGACGCCATGCGTGCTCCGACAACCGGCAATATGCAACTTTACAGTGCCATAATAACTACTGACAACGAAATCAAACAACAACTCGCACCCTGCCATTTCAACCAGCCGCAATTGATGCAGGCTCCCGTCGTCATCACCTTCTGTGCCGATTTCAACCGGTTCAACAAATGGTGCGAATACGGCAATGCCGTACCGGGTTACGATAACTTTCTATCGTTTATGACAGCAACCATCGATGCGTCAATCTATGCCCACCAATTCAACACAATTGCAGAATTAAACGGCTATGGATGCTGCCACCTCGGAACGACCAACTACAACGCCCCGCAAATAGCGAAAATATTGCATCTTCCCAAATTTGTCGTTCCCATCATCACTTTGACGCTCGGCATTCCTGACGGAGAATCGCCCCAATGCGAGCGACTCCCGGTTGAGGCAGTTATCCACATGGAAACCTACCACGATTATTCAACAGCCGACATCGAACGACTCCACAAGGAAAAGGAAGAGCTGGAAATCAATAAAAAATTCGTTGAAGAAAATGGGAAAACCCATTTGGCACAAGTATTCACAGACGTACGCTACACCAAAGCCAACAACGAGTATTTCTCCAAAGTCCTTCACGATTTCATGGTTGAATCAGGATTCAAACTTCCAGAATAATACAATCTCACAAACCGTGTCAGATGCCAATAGCTTGACATCTGACACGGTTTTTAAAAGCCAACAATCCGTCCCATCAATACCTGTTAAGTATTCCGGTATCCTTATCTGCATTTTCTATTTTCAATTTCTCCATCTGCCTATTCCTGCCAAATGAAATGTTATATGCCAAATTTATATAAACCATATTGGCATTGTTCATAATTCTTTCTGCTTCTATCCGATGCAATAGGCTCGTGCCTGCAACCGATGAGACTTGCTTCCATGCGTCGTAGAACGGATACCTTATTCCTCCTGTAATAGACAAATTCTTTATCGGTTTGTAAGACAACTCAACGGAAGCCATGTTTGGGATGCTCCTCACGATTTGACCGTCAAGCACCTTCTTGCCTGTCTGATAAAGCAATTGTAGTCCCCATTTTTTATATACAAAAAATAATGACGGAATTATTGAATAACCGGTGTGACTCCATCCCGAGTTACCCCATTTATTCCTCTGATGAAAAATCTCCGCATACAGTCTCATCCGCAGCATATTATTGGACAACGGATAATACTGCAAAAACAAATCGGCTTTCATATTCTGGCTTTTGTCTAAATTGCCAAATGTCTCAATAACATTTGCATTGTCTGATTGAAAAACCGGCGCTATGGCCTCTTTAATAAATGAATATTTCAATTCTGCATTCATCACAAATTTCTTAAATCCCTTGAAATACGAAAACATGAAGTCATGATGATTTTCTGATTTTAAATCCGGATTGCCAACAAACACATAATTCGAATCCTTGAAATACGGATTATAAGTCAATGACGATACTGACGGATTTTCCGTATTCACTTCATAATTAAACATCAGTTCCGAATCCTGATTTATAAAATAGCCCAGCTTTACCTGAGGCCGAAAATATAGAAATTTAAATTTCTTATTCCCAATCGTCGTAAATATATGATTACACATTCCCGCACTAATACTGTAATTAAACTTTCCGGCAAGCATTCCAGTAATCCCCAAATATGAATAGATTTCATTTGTAACAATCCGATTGTTGGCAACATGCTGATTTTGGACATTGTTATTATACATATACCGGGAACCGGCATACAAATTGGCAGCTCTCATTTTATAGCGATATAAAACCTCACCAATAAACGAATACTTATTGGTATTTATTACTGTTGCCGTTCTAAAATCCGTTTTACCATCCGTCAATTCTTCATACTTATAGTCATAGTCCGAATTGTAATAGGTACCAACAATGTTCATTGTAAACCCATGACGGACTCCAAAGTTTTTGCTGAAATACATATCCATTACCGGACTTATGTATTTATCTTTATCCATACTCTCCCCTGTCTTCTTTATCTCCACCTTATCAACCCGGGAAAGAATATCCTGCACTGACGAACGCCTTCGGTTTAATGAACGGAAAGCCAATTTTACACTAAACAAATAGTTCTCTGCCTTTGAATTGCTGAAACTGACTTCTGCCATCTGCTGCTCATAAGCATATGGGCTATGCTTACCCCACTTACGTTTCTCATAATCCACTCCTCCTACGGCATACTTCATTTCTTCATCCAACACTCTCTTGTCATAACTCCGATAATTCACATTGTAGGTTATTCCTATCTGCGAATTTCCCCAATTATACTTAAGATTGACAACATTATTTCCAAATCCGGTAGTTATTGCATTTTGTGTACTGATGCCAACAACTCCTCCCCTCTGTTTTTCTTTCGTTACGATATTTATCACCGCACCTAACCCCATATTGGAATATTGCACAGGAGGCTGTGTATAGTAATCTATTTTTGAAATACTTTCTGAAGGCATTACAGACAAGTCGGCAGGAGTTGCCGGGATTCCATTTATTAGAACCTTCACCGCCTTACCATCAACCGCTGTTACAGTTTGGTCAAGGACCTGAATTTTGGGTAAAATTTCAAGCGCCGACAAAACACTGCTGTATTGTTCCTTTTCCTTATCAGCTAATCTATACTCTTTCTTATCGGCAAATCTTTTCACCATGCTTGCCGTAACGGATACTTCTTCCAAATCCAACGCTTTTTCCTGCAAATAAACCACACCTATATCACAATTCTTGTCCAGAATCAACGTCTGACAAAAATCAGTATAGCCTAAAAATGAGATTTCAATCCTATACTCTCCGGCGACAAGTCCCTCTATGGCAAATTTCCCGTTTCCATTTGTCGCACTTCCTTTACAATCAGTGGAATCAGCCTGTAACCTTACCGTCACAGCCGCACCTGCGACTGGTTTTCCATTCAAATTCTTCACAACACCCCAAACTGCATGCTGAGCACAAACAGACTCTGCACACAACAGGCTGCAAAGCCACAAAAAGAATGTTCTAAATTTTCTCATAACAGGTAGCAACTTTTCTTGCAAAAGTAAGCTACCGCACAAGAAATATAACTACCAAGCAACTGACATTATCCTGACATTCCGCAAACAAAACGCTGTCAATCAGCCTTTTCCTACGACAAGCGCATAATATCCTCCTTTTTCCGCAACAATCCGGACATTGCTACTGCTTTCTACTACGGGTTTCACCCTACGGACCAAAGTATATAACGACTCCCGGGCGTTATACTTCCCCGGCCAAAGTTGATGACATATTTCATCCACAGGTACTCGTTTGCATTCACTTGTCATCAATATTTTCATGAATGCCAATTGCATCGGAGTAAAATAGATTGAATCTCCGTTATCATCAAAGAATAAAGACTGTTGCTCTGAGAAAGACAAGTTGCCCAAAGTCATAGTCTGCCTGTCACACCCGGCAGCCAATTCCTTTCGATTCTTTTTATGAAAGAAAACCACCGACGACAATCCCCACAATATAGCGGTTAAAAACATGATACCCGGAACCGTTTGCTCCGACATGTAAAACACTGCAGCTTTTGAACAATTCGGATATGCCCGTACATACAACCTTTCCGTCCCATATTTGTAAGACATTGTATCACTGCAAAAGGACATTTTACTTGGTTCCGCTGTACACATTGACAAATAGGACGTTTCTCTCAATCGTTCTATTTTCAAATTCGACCGGTATACCTTGAGAGTATCAGCTGTAATCCGGTCATATTTTTTTAACAATATGGTTTGAGCCAAGGCTTGATTAACATCCTCAATAATGTACTCCTTAGTTGTCGTATAGTTTCCATAGCTTAGAATTAAGGACGGAAGCATCAAGGAGAAAAAAACAATAAGAGCCGTTATTGGTTTCATATTACTTGCATTCAGTTATTCAATAGCAAATATACAATATCTAAAATTCAGGAGCATCCGATTCTATCATAAAACTTACCATAAAGACCAATTATAAAATATGAATGTCCGCAAGTTGCCAATCAATAAATTCGATGTTTAAAGTTCGCCCTATACGTACATGCGCAAAGTTCGA
>CALUMX010000003.1 GCA_944321875.1 uncultured Muribaculaceae bacterium | reverse complement strand
AAGACGAACCTTGCTGAACTGTGAGAAATAATTTATTTTTGTCCAATTACTGTAACGGTTATTTAGGACTAGACAAAAGGGAACGCACCTGACGGTGTGTTCCCCAGAAGGAAATTTGTTTTTTGACAGAATGCTAAGCGAGCGAAACGCAAAAGAGAAATCCTTTATTTCTCCACCTCGCTCCAGTCGATGCCGAGGGCCTTTGCCACTCCCTTTCCGTAGGCTGGGTCGGCCTTCGTACAGTTGTGTATATGGCGCAGCTTTATCTCTACCGGAATGTCGCCCATCGCCCGTGCCGTGTTGTCAAACAACACCTGTTGCTGTTCCGGCGTCATCAGGCGGAAGAGGTCGCCTGGCTGTGAGTAGTAGTCGGAATCATCCTCGCGGTAATCCCATTGGTAAGCCGCACCGTCAAGTTCCAACGGCGGCTCCTTGTATTCGCACTGGTCCTGCCACTCGCCGTAGCTGTTAGGCTCATAGCCCAGCGTCGAACCGTGATTGCCATCGACGCGCATCTGGCCGTCGCGGTGGTACATATTGAGGAACGGACAACGGCTGCGGTTGACCGGAATCTGATAATGGTTCACTCCCAAGCGGTAGCGTTGTGCATCGCCATAGGAGAACAGACGTCCCTGCAACATACGGTCGGGCGAGAAGCCAATGCCCGGCACTACGTTGGCCGGATTGAACGCCGCCTGCTCAACGTCGGCAAAGTAGTTCTCCGGATTGCGGTTCAGCTCCAAGACACCCACTTCCACGAGCGGATATTCCTTATGTGACCACACTTTCGTCAAGTCGAACGGATTGAACGGACAGTTAGCCGCCTGCTCCTCTGTCATCAGCTGCACATACATTGTCCATTTCGGGAAGTCACCACGCTCGATGCTCTCATAGAGGTCACGGTGATGGCTCTCGCGGTCCTTTCCGATGAGCACTTCAGCTTCCTGGTCGGAAAGGTTGCGGATGCCCTGCTGCGTATGCAGGTGGAATTTCACCCATGTGCGCTGTCCCTCTGCGTTGATAAACGAGAAGGTGTGGCTGCCGAAACCATGCATATGGCGGTAGGAATAAGGAATACCGCGGTCGCTCATCGTAATCGTCACCTGATGCAACGCCTCCGGCAAAAGCGTCCAGAAGTCCCAGTTGTTGCGTGCGCTTCGCATGTGCGTACGCGGGTCACGCTTCACGGCATGGTTCAAATCGGGGAATTTCAGCGGGTCGCGCAGGAAGAACACCGGCGTATTGTTTCCAACAAGGTCCCAGTTGCCCTCCTCTGTATAGAATTTAATGGCAAAGCCGCGGATGTCGCGCTCGGCATCGGCCGCGCCACGCTCTCCTGCCACGGTCGAGAAACGTACGAACAGCTCTGTCTCTTTTCCGATTTCAGAGAAGATGGCAGCCTTCGTGTACTTCGTAATGTCGTGAGTCACCGTAAATTTTCCAAACGCGCCGGAACCTTTGGCGTGCATGCGGCGTTCCGGTATCACCTCACGGTCGAAATGTGCCAGTTTTTCCAAAAACCAAACATCCTGCAATAGCATCGGACCTCGACGGCCGGCGGTAGCCACATTCTGATTGTCGGCTACGGGTGCCCCTGAGGCACTGGTAAGTTTCTTTTTTTCCATAAATTGTCTTTGTTTAGAATTCATAATTTCTTTTTCTGCATTCCGACAAACAGCTGAAGCTGCAATTTGTCGGCATCGGTCAGGCGGCCTGTCTTCGATTTCAGGCAATGAACGGGCGATGAAGAATTAATGCCCAACACCTTTTTCATCCGGGAGAACAGACAGCCCGTACGGATTCGATAGGTTGTGAACAGCAGCGTCCGCTCAGCCGGCAATATTCCGGCAAGCCGGCGACTGGCCTCAACCCACCGCTCATGCGGATGCTGGCCGACGACAAACCAGCCGCACGTCCAGCATCCGGTAATCAGCAAGTCGCTTCCGGCAAGCCGGGAAGGGTCGAACTCGGTAATCGCGCACAGACTGACGCTGACACCCTGCGACCACAGAAACATGGCAATCTCCCGCGCATATCCGGCCGTCTTGCCTTTATGACTATAATATAGAACAGTAGCTTTCATTTTCTTTTTTCCGGCTTATATGCCATCGACCACAATCACCCGGCTGTTGGGCAAATCAGGAATATATACCTTGCCATCCTTCACCGTAATGTCGGCCGGACCAATCAGCGGGGCATTGCCCAAGTCAATTTCGACCTCAGACAGTGTTTCATTCTCCGGATTCAGGAGCGACAACCCTGCAGGCGTCCAGTTGGTGACGCAGAGAGAACGTCCGTCGGAAGCGAGTGCCAAGCCGTCATATTGCCCCGTAGTTTCCGTAACCTTTTCCGCAACCGGATGCTGCAAATCGGCAATACGGTAAACCACGTTGACATCCTTCGTCACACCGTCAGCCGGATAGGAAGCCACATACAACTGCCCGTCCTTCATCAGCAGACCGTTAGGACCCGCCACCTGCAACCATTCCTCCGGCGTGCCGGGACGTGAGGGGTCGGTGATGTCGATACGGTAGATGCGGTCGGTATTGGTAACCGAAGCATAAAGCGTGTTACCCTCCGCCGCCAGATCGTTGACAAAGAGATTGCCCTCAGGCATCGCGATAGTGAGAGGCGAGGCAGCCGTGTCGTTAAGATTGTAGACCATAATCCTATTCACATCGCACACATAAAGGTAGCCTCCGCGCTCAAACATGCCTTTCGGCGCCGACAGATTGCCGTCAGCCGCCACAAGCACCTCCGTCTTGCCGTCCTTATGGAACATTATGTATCCCTGCCCCTCGTTGTTGAGCGGATTCAGCTCCTGCGTACCGAAATTGGCAATCAGCAGTCCACCGTTATAAGGATAGGTGCTTTCGCAGAAGCGAAGCCCCTCGCTGATAACTTCCACATTTCCCTGAGCCGACATTGCCCCCGCAGAGACAAGTAGCGCCATCGTAAAAAATATCTTTTTCATAGTTCTTCTTTTTTTCACAAATATACTTTTTGATGAAATATTTATTTATATTTGCGTTTCCCGATTTTTCAATAAGATTTATTGGCAAAACCGATAAGTGAATGGAACTACGACAACTAAAGTATTTTAAAGCAGCCTGCGAGCTGCAGAACTTCTCGGAAGCGGCCCGCTTGCTCCACATTTCGCAAAGCACGCTGTCGCAACAAATCAAGCAGTTGGAAGAAGAACTTGACGTTCTGCTCTTCGACCGCATCGGCAAGCGCGTCATCCCCACTGAGGCCGGCATGGCTTTCCTTCCCTATGCCCACAAGGCCATCCAGGATGCCGAAAGCGGAAAGCAGATTATCCGCGACCTCAAAGGCATAGAGACCGGCACGCTCCACATCGGTGCCACCTACAGCCTCAGTCCTCTTCTCATCAGTGCCCTCAGCACCTTTACGCGCGCCTATCCGAAAATCAAACTGGACATCACGTTTGCCACTTCGGAAGAGCTGATGAAGCAACTGGAGGACAACCAGCTCGACTTCGTACTCTCCTTCAAGCCCCACGGCATGTATGACGACTTCGATACGGAGCCGCTGTTCACGTCGCGGCTACGCTTCGTCGTCCATCAGTCGCACCCGCTGTCGGGACTTTCTTCCATCACGCTGAAACGCCTGTCGGAAACTCCGCTCATCCTTCCTGAGAAAGGCTTCGCCACCCGCAAGAAAATCGAACGGCTCTGCAAGGAGTATCATCTGACGCTCGACATCGGTATCGAAATCAACGACGTGCATACCATCATCCACGCGCTGAAGGACGGCCAATGGGCCACCATCCTCACGCAGGCAGCCATCCGCGACGAAGCCAACATCGTGCAGATTCCCATCCTCTGCCCCGACCGCCTCACCTCCGAAGCCTGCCTCTTCTGGCCGCAGGGAAGCTACCGCAAGAAGTCGGCCATCGCTTTCGCCGCCCATCTGCAACAGGCAACCGGATAAGAGGGAAACGGCAACCGGCAGGATGCCAATTTGACTCTGAACGCCGTAGACCCTTTTTTATGACAATATGTCGCCACAAACCGCACCCATCCGTCCAACTTTCTCTCCCGGACGAAAAAAACGAGAGAAATGATTTTAATGGTATAGCTCTGATAAAAATTTACCGTATATTTGTTATGTAATCTTGAATCCTATATAAACATTATGACTACTATTGAAAAATTAAAGCAGATATTGAATGAACCGGTGACCTACAAACTACCTGAGACGGAAATGGACCTCTTTCTGTCAAAAATGACGGTTCAGCACTTCTCCACCGATGAAGACATTATATTAGAGGGGACAGTCAACCGAAATCTATACATTTTGCAGGAAGGCATCATCCGTGGCGTTTTCGACAAGGGCGAAGAAAAGGAAACAACGATTTATTTTGGAGTAGAAGGCGACTACTTCCTTTCAATGAATTCTTTCTTGGACGGCGAACCGTCCTTCATCACAGTCCAGGCCTGCTCCGACTGTACCGTGTTGGTTATCACCCACGACTGCATCCAGCAACTGACCCGAGAGTCAACCGTCTTCTCCAACTGGATTCTTGAAAATTCCCTCCGGCAGATAATGGCCCTGGAAATGAAAAGGAAATTCCTGAAAGGAGACGCTTTGACCAAATACCGTGCCCTAATTGACCGAAGACCCGACATCATGTTCAATGTTCCTCTAAAGTACATCGCCTCCTACCTGGGCATCACCCAGCAATCACTCAGCCGGTTGCGAAGTTCAAAGTACAAGAAATGACACCTGCCCTGTCCTCTCCTTTCCGCCATAAACAAATACCGCCTGCTTGCCCCGGAATAATTACAATTCCCAACTTTTCCCGCCGAATGTCTTACAAATTACCAATTGATAAACAATTGTTTTGTGGATTATTCTAATTTTGCCATCAGCAAAACGGATTACCTGATACTAAGTTGCAACTTAAACACACACCGCTTTTGTATAAAATATCATTATTAATCTTATAAGTCTATGAAATTAAAGCAGCTTCTTTGTCTATGCCTCTTTGCCGTAGCTTGCAGCACAACAGCCGTATACGCTCAGAACAAGCTAATTATAGAAACGTCTGACGGCAATTCGGAAACTTATTCGCTGAAAGAAATCCGCAAAATGACCTTCAGCGACAATTTATTGAACATTACCAAAAAGAACAGCGCAAAAAGCGACAGTTACACTTTCGAGGACATTCTGAAAATGTATTTCGTCCAGGAAGGTAGTGACATTAAATATGTCGGTGAGGAATCTCCTCTCAAACTTATCAAGACTGACAACACCCTTTCCGTAAAGGGTATCGAAGAATATAGCCCATTACGCCTGTACGGCATCAACGGACACCTCTTCAAGAACATTCAGCAATGGGACGGTAGTGCAATCGACATCAGCAACCTCGCTCCCGGTACATACATTCTGGTTGTCGGCAACCAACCTTTCAAATTCATCAAATAACCCTCATTAACACTAAAAATATGAAAAACTATATATCTCTTTTACTCGCATCTGTTCTCTACTCCGTATGCAGCCTTTATGGATGGGCACAACAACAGGAACAAATGAACATCCACCTGAAATCAGGTGAGGTTATCTCCTATACAGTTGACTTAATCGACAGCGTTACCTTCGCTCAGGAAGAGGTGACTCCTCCGGTGACCGAGCCGAAAGTCGGCGACTTCTATTACGCGGACGGCACATGGAGCTCAGGCGAAGAAGCTCCGCTGACTACGAAAAAGTGCATCGGTATCATCTTCTACACGGGTCTCTGCAAAGAAGCCGCTGACGACTGCGCTTACAAACTGAAAAACGGAGAAGACGCTTTGGACGAAGTTCACGGATACGTCATCGCTATCGACAATGCATCTACTTCCGCAGCCTGGGGCTCTTGGGACGTTGACGGCGACGGTGGTGCAGGAACTTCCTACGACGAAACTGACTTCAGAGGATACTCCAACACAAAAGCCATCGAAATGAAGGCTATCAGCAAGGCTGGCGAACTGAAGGACGATGCTACCAACAACTACCCGGCAGCTTACTATGCCACTATCGTTTATGAGCAGGAAAACCCGGCTCCAGAGAGCAGTACAGGATGGTTCCTTCCATCTGCTTATCAGCTGAAATACATCTATAACCACCATGATGAATTCAATGAGCAATTTGAAAAGATAGAAGGCGGTGTTCCTGTTTATGGCAGAGACGCTATCTACTGGTCAAGCACAGAGCACTACGCACAGAACGGTTGCCGCTATTGGGCAAATATGGTCAACCTCGACTCTGCAAACATCACTCCGGGCTACATCAGCAACCAGAACAAGAAAAAAACTTATCAGATTAGGTCCATCCTCGTCTTCTAATTCCAATCGCGTTGTTCTATGAAAATACTAAGGAAAATATGCCTGTTGGCCTTTGCGGCAATTTCGCTTGGCGCGTATGCCCAAACTACGACCATACGGGAAATGGTGCTTCAGCTGAAAGGTGAGACCGAACCGATTTCTTTCAACGTCGAAGAAATTGACAGCGTCACATTCAGCGAGAAAGCAATCCTCCCCGACGCTCCGTTCACGATTTCCGTCTCCGACATAGCTCCGACGGAAGCGACCGTAACGGTTACCCCCGAGAGTGACGCGCCCTATTACTTCAATGTAATCACACGCAGTAATTACGAAGAAGTCAACGGTGACTTAACCGTCATCATGAAGGAATTTATCGAATTCCTCCAGACTCAATATCCAGGAAGCAGCATTGAGGAAATCACCTCTATGATTCAAAGCCGCGGAGAAAGCTCAGATGTAATTCCGAACTTAGAGCCAGAAACCGAATACTATGCATTCGCCATCGGCCTCAACAACGATGGAACCTGCAGCACACCGGCACAGGTTGAGCTGTTCAAGACAACGAAGCCCGGCAATCCGCAAGACTGCAAGTTTGAATTGGAAATGGCTTTCCTCAGCAACTCTTCGGCTAAGGTTCAGGTGACGCCTACCGACAACGGCATACGGTACTACTTCGACATCGTTCCCGCTGAGAACTATCCGGGAGACGTAACGATGATAAACAAATTCCAACTCGAGATGCAGGATATGGCAACTCAATACAACATTCCGCTCGTCGATGTTGTCAATGCAATGTCCCACTATGGACGGAATCTGTTTGAGAATACCCAGCTCATTCCGCAAACCGACTACATCGCACTGGCCTACGCCATCAATGACGATGCCTCTGCGGCAGGAATTTTGTACAAGCTGAATTTCACAACTCCTATCACAGCGGTTTCCGACATCGAATTCAACATCTCCTGCCCTAAATATTTCGACGGAGACGAGCTTTATGCCCTTGACCCGGTGGCTTACGCCAACTTTAAAGGAAAGGTCATCGTCCCGGCTAAGGCAGAGGTAAATCCTGACATCGCTCAGCACTGGTATGTAGGTCTGGCAGCCGGCGACCTCAGCGACGAGACGCTCTATCCTGACGACAGTGCCATCTCCGCACTGGTTGACATGCAGGGCGGCGTTGTTGACAAGTTGGATATGCTCTTCAAGGCAAACTGGGGAACTGCGACCTTCCTGGGTGTTGCACAAGATGAATTCGGCGTATTCTCCAAACTAATACGACTGGTAATCGATTTCAACAAGGAGGATGCCGCTCCGGCTTCTGAATACGAACCGGCAGCAACGAGTGCATACCGTGTATTGGAAATTGGAAAGATGACCCAACCGCAACGACTTTCCAACATGAAGTAAAGCCAACCCTATTCTCTCTAATAGACTGTAAAAGTTAGAAACCCGACACAGGGACCCACAGCGATTATTGTGAGTCTCTGTGTTTTTTATAGCAACAACCCTGACCGGTAATCCTCAATCGAAACCCGAAAACTTTCGTTTCAATTTCCGATTGCACTCAATTTGCACTACTTTGGATAAGATAGGCGGCATTTCGGCAATCTCAAACTTAAAACTTTCGTTTTAATTTCCGATTGCACTCAATTTGCACTACTTTGGATAAGATAGGCGGCATTTCGGCAATCTTAAACTTAAAACTTTCGTTTTAATTTCCGATTGCACTCAATTTGCACTATCTTTGTACCCAAATATTCTAATTTTCAACATTAACCATAGGACAAAAGCATGAGAAAATGGCGTATTGAGGACAGTGCCGAACTCTACAACATCAACGGGTGGGGCCTGAAGTATTTCTCAATTAACGACAAAGGTCACGTTCAAGTGACTCCAAGAGAGGGTTATGCGTCAGTCGACTTGAAGGAGTTGATGGACGAGTTGCAAATTCGCGACATCACGGCTCCCG
This sequence comes from uncultured Muribaculaceae bacterium, assembly GCA_944321875.1. Lineage (GTDB taxonomy): Bacteria > Bacteroidota > Bacteroidia > Bacteroidales > Muribaculaceae > Limisoma. The sequence goes on along the minus strand of CALUMX010000003.1, from coordinate 125,892 downwards.
TACTGCTGCGATTCCCTGACATTTTGGACAACCGCATCGAGAAGATTTCCCGCTGTTTCAAGAAAGCAGCGGAAGAGTATAAGTACGATGCGCAGAATTTTATCATCTATCCTATCAAGGTAAACCAGATGCGGCAGGTGGTTGACGAAATCGTGTCGCATGGTAAGAAATTCAACATCGGTCTGGAAGCCGGTTCCAAGCCGGAGCTTCACGCCGTGCTCGCCACTAACATCGACGAGAAGAACCTCATCATCTGCAACGGTTACAAGGACGAGAACTACATCGAGCTGGCCCTGTTGGCTCAGAAGATGGGACGCCGCATTTTCCTCGTTGTGGAGAAGCTCAACGAGTTGCGCCTCATCGCATCGCTGGCCAAGCGCATCGGCGTAAGCCCGAACATCGGTATCCGCATCAAGCTTTCCAGCTCGGGCAGCGGAAAATGGGAAGAGTCGGGCGGCGACCAGAGCAAGTTCGGCCTCAACTCCAGCGAACTGCTTGAGGCGGTCGACTTCCTGCAGAAGTGCAAGATGACCGAATGTCTGAAACTGATTCATTTCCACATCGGAAGCCAGATAACCAAAATACGCCGCATCAAGAACGCGCTCCGCGAGGCTACGCAGTTCTACGTGCAGCTCTGCAAGATGGGCTTCTCGCTCGATTTCATCGACATCGGCGGAGGTCTGGGCGTGGACTACGACGGTACACGCAGCAGCGCCAGCGAGAGCAGCATGAACTACTCCATCCAGGAGTATGCCAACGACGCCATCTCGGCGCTTGTCGACGTATGCGAGAAAAACAAGCTGAAGCAGCCTAACATCATCACCGAGTCAGGCCGCTCGCTCTCAGCCCACCACTCTCTGCTCATCTTTGAGGTGCTTGAGACGACGCAACTCCCCATCTGGAACGACAACGAGGAGATTGCCGAAACCGACCACGAGCTGGCTCGTGAGCTTTACCAGATTTGGGACAAGCTCAACCAGCAGTCACTGCTCGAAAGCTGGCACGATGCCCTGCAGATTCGCGAGGAGGCACTCGACCTGTTCAGCCTCGGTATGCTCGACCTGCGCACGCGCGCGCAGATTGAGAAGTTGTTCTGGTCAGTAGCCCGTGAGGTCAACGAGACAGCCAAAAGCATGAAGCACGTGCCCGACGAGCTGAAAATCTCGAAGATGCTCCCTGACAAGTATTTCTGCAACTTCTCGCTCTTCCAGTCGTTGCCCGACTCATGGGCCATCGACCAGATGTTCCCGATTATGCCGATTTCGCGCCTTGACGAACGTCCGTCGCGCACGGCTACCATCCAGGACATCACCTGCGACTCCGACGGTAAAATCAACTACTTCATATCCAACCAGGGTATGTCGAACTCGCTGCCTATCCACCCGGTGAAGGCCAACGAGTCGTACTACCTGGGCGTGTTCCTCGTGGGTGCCTACCAGGAAATCCTCGGCGACATGCACAACCTCTTCGGCGACACGAACGCCGTGCACATCAGCGTCTACCAGGACCGCTACGAAATCGACCAGATTATCGACGGCGAGACGGTAGCCGAGGTGCTCGACTATGTGCAGTACAACCCGAAGAAACTCGTGCGTAACGTTGAGACATGGGTAACCCGCTCCATGAAGTCGGGCAAGATTACGCCGGAAGAGGGCCGCGAATTCCTCAGCAACTACCGCTCAGGTCTCTACGGCTACACTTATCTCGAAAAGGATTAACGGCAATGGCTGTACGCTATTTCATGCGTTTGGCCTATAACGGCGCACCGTTCCACGGCTGGCAGATTCAGCCGAACGCCATCAGCGTGCAGGAAACGGTGGAGAAGGCGCTGTCCACGGTGATGCGCCGCGAAGTGGCCATTACGGGAGCCGGACGTACGGACACGGGGGTGAACGCCCGCACAATGTACGCCCATTTCGACCTCGACAACGAGGTGACTGACCCGCAACGGCTCGTGCGCTCGCTCAACAGCCTTGTAGGCCGCGACATCGCCATCTACGACATCTGCCGTGTGGCCGACGATGCCCATGCGCGTTTCGACGCCACCAGCCGTACCTACAAATACTTCATCGGACTGGAGAAGTCGCCTTTCGACTATCCGCTGTGCTGGACTCCGCCCTATCCGCTCGACGTGGAGGCGATGAACGAGGCAGCCGCCCGGCTGTTTGACTACACCGACTTCACGAGCTTCAGCAAGCTACACACCGACGCGAAGACCAATATCTGCCGCATCGACCATGCCCGCTGGCAGATGGAGGGCAACAAACTCGTGTTCACCATCACGGCCGACCGCTTCCTCCGCAACATGGTGCGGGCTATCGTCGGAACGCTTGTCGACGTCGGACGCAAGAAAATCACCGTCGACGACTTCTGCCGAATCATCGAGAAAAAGGACCGCTGCGAGGCAGGCACGTCAGTTCCGGGCAATGCCCTGTTCCTTTGGGAGGTGACCTACCCCTATCCGGTCGACAGCAAGCAACGATAATCCAGACATCACGATAAAAGCCGAGGGCTGAACCCCATCCACGGGATTCAGCCCTCGCTTATTTTACAGGCGCTTGCCGGTTTACTTCTTGCGCTGACCGACAAGGAAACGCAGACGCAACCGCTCTCTCACCGGTTCATCGTAGAGCTTCAGGCAGGCGTAGGCAATGCCCACCGCCAACAGCAGCACCGAGACAGCGACAAAGACGTGCGTACCTGCCGGCAAATCCTGATGAGAGCGAGCCCATGCCGTCTGAAGATAAATCAGCGGATAATGGGTGATATACAACGGATAAGAGATAGCTCCCAGGAAACGGCAGAGAGCAACGGATTTCTTACCAGTCACCGAACTGCCGGCACCTGCCAGCACCACTACCGGGAACAGTAGGAGCATGCACACCAGCTCATACATTCCATTGAATATCGGACTCTCCACGCCACCCAGACGAGGGAAACCGAGCCAAGCCACCACCATCAGGCTGCACACATAGAAACCGCCTCTTATTCTCAGCGACCACTGCATACGGGAAAGCAGCAGACCGCACAAAAACGGAAACAACAAGCGGGTAGCACCGATATACAACTGTTCCGGAGAAAGGCTCCAGCCTCCGACGAGCGTGTGGTTCATCTCGCCACGGTCAGGCAGCAACCCGAAAAGGTTCAGATTCAGCGTAAGGTCGGCAGTCAGTACGGCTGACAACAGCACGCACAGCGTCAACAGCGTTTTCGAGAAACGGCGGATGAACAGCGCGTAGAGAATGTTGGCTATATACTCCCACATCAGAGTCCATGCCGGACCGTTGAGCGAATAGGTCTCACCCCAGCCGCGCACGTCGAGCCTCAAAGGCGAAGGAATCATCAGCAATCCCAGCACGACAGCGAGAAGCACCGCATCCCACGGAGTCTGACCGATAATCGGGAACACATCGCCGGCTCCGAAGTAATAGAACGCCGCGCCAATCAGCGTCCCGGCGATAACCATCGGATGAAGGCGCACAATACGCCGTTTAAAGAAAGCCCAGGTCGACATACTGCCCCAACGGTCGTCATAGGCATATCCTACGACAAAACCCGACAGCATGAAGAAGAAATCCACCGCCAGATAACCGTGGTTCGGGAAAACCACTCCGGCAGAACTTGAAGCATACGTCTCACCCAGATGGTAGATGACGACAATTAAGGCAGCAACACCACGCAGACCGTCCAGAATCTCATAGTGTTGCTTCGATTGCAAATAAGCAGGCACCATAGTTATTTTTCAGTTAGTAAAAAATTTTAGATAAACGTATTTCATAACAAACCAATGAGGCGGTCTGGAGACATGCAATCAGCTCCAAGCCAACCTCATTGGTCGTTTCCTATTAATTTTGTTCAGTGATGTGATTTCAACACAATCCAGACAGCCATCGACAGAATCAGCACACCTGCCACAAAATAAATCCAGCGTGCCGTCCTGCGCGAGAACCGCCCCGTGAGCATCCGCGCGTTCTGACTGTTGAAAAACCAATCCCAGTTTCTCAGGGAAGCCGTCACCGAGAGGCCACCCGAAAGCAGGAAAATTCCCACCATAAAGTACAGTCCCGCCGAACTCTCCATAACCGCTATTCGTCAGGGAAAGTCAGCGTCAGCGTGCGTACGCCGGCCTCATCCTCCACGATGTCTACGCGTACCGTATCGTCAGGCAACAGCTCGTCCACGCGTTCCGGCCATTCGATAAGGCACACAGCACCTGAGTCGAAATAGTCCTCCACGCCGATGTCGTAAGCCTCGTCGATGCTTTCCAGGCGGTAGCAATCGAAGTGATAAATCAACTCAGCGGTAGTGGCAGAGCGGTATTCGTTGATAATCGAGAACGACGGCGAATTCGTGATGTCCTCCACGCCAAGACGCGCACAGAGAGCGTTGATAAACGTAGTCTTGCCCGCACCCATCTTGCCATAGAAAGCGAACACCGTATAGTCGCCCATAGCCTCGATAAACTCGTCAGTCGCAGCAGAGATAGCCTCCAGCGACGCAATCTTTATAGTTTTCATATCTTCTTCAATTAATTAGGGTGGTAAAGATAGTGCAAATCGAGAGCAATGACAAATTTAAAACGCAGTTTTAAGCATTTGGCATTGCCGAGATGCCGCCTGTCTTATCCAAAGTAGTGCAAATCGAGAGCAATGGCAAATTTAAAACGCAGTTTTAAGTATTTGGCATTGCCGAGATGCCGCCTGTCTTATCCAAAGTAGTGCAAATCGAGAGCAATGGCAAATTTAGAATGCCAAATGATGCTTCAGTATAAAAAACACAGGCGGTACCAAAAGCGACGGAAGCATGTTGAGCGTCTTGCAATCCTTGATGTCAAGAATGGCAAGTCCAGAACTGGCAATCAGCACACCGCCGACAATCGAAATCTCACTCATCAGTTCCTGCGGAATAACGTCACCCGCCAACGAAGTAAGCAGATAGATGCTTCCCTGAAACAGGAACAGCACAGGAGCCGCCAGAATCATACCTATGCCGTAAGTGCTGGCAAGCACCGTCGACGTTACGAAATCGAGCGTTGCATTCGTGAACAGATAGGTATTGTCACCGTAGAGTGCGCTCATAATCGGTCCCACCATTGACAGCGTACCAATGCAATAAAGCAAAATACCGGTCGAAAGCCCCTCCGCCAAATTGGATTTGGAGAAACGTTTTACCAACCGGTTGAACCGTCCCGCAATATCCAGCACCGTTCCGATAAGCGTACCGACCGCCAGACTCACGATAAACAGCACCGGATAAGGACTGTCGGGAAGATGGGAAGCAACGGCATTGATACCCAGCACAAAAGCCGCCAGACCCATCGCATAGTAAAGAGCGTGCTGATATTTCGGTTTGATGGCCCGTTTCGCCAGACTTCCCAGCGTACTGCCAGCCATAATGCAGATAGTGTTTACAATTGTTCCTAACATAGTAATGCAAAAATAGTGAAAGGCGAGCGCAGAAAAAACAAGCTTGCTTGATTTTTTATGCCAAGCCTCATCCTATTTTATGAAAAAATAGTGAAAGGCGAGCGCAAAAACAAATACACAGCCATTCCTCAAATCAGCATCCACGGCAATCTTTTTGCCGATTCGCTTGCCTTCCTCGATAGTTTAGGGTAATTTTGCCGGGTCTAAAGATTAAGAAAAAAACTGCTATGGCGGATTCTTTGAAAATCAACAAAGTATTGATTCGCAACCTTCAGATGGAGGATTACGAACAACTATCCCAATCATTCACCCGCGTCTATTGCGACGGAAGCGACGTGTTCTGGACACGCGCTCAGATAAAGAAACTTCTCGATATTTTTCCCGAAGGTCAGATTGTAACCGTAGTCGATGACAAAATCGTGGGCTGTGCCCTCTCCATCATTGTCGACTATAACCTTGTGAAGGACGACCACACCTATGCACAGGTGACCGGCAACGAAACCTTCAGCACCCACAACCCGAAAGGCAACATTCTCTACGGCATCGAGGTGTTCATCCACCCGAAATACCGCGGACTCCGTCTTGCCCGCCGTATGTATGAGTACCGCAAGGACCTCTGCGAAAAACTCAATCTGAAATCCATCATGTTCGGCGGACGTATCCCGAACTATCACAAATACAGCGACAAAATCCGTCCGCGCGAATACATCAACAAGGTGCGCCAGAAAGAAATCTTCGACCCGGTGCTGACGTTCCAGCTCTCCAACGATTTCCACGTGCGCAAGGTGATGCGCAACTACCTGCCCAACGATGAGGAGTCGAAGCACTTCGCCTGCCTCCTGCAATGGGACAACATCTACTACGAACCACCCACACAGGACTTCATCCCGAAGAAATCGACCGTGCGTGTCGGCCTCGTACAATGGCAGATGCGCCCCTACCGCTCGCTCAACGACCTGTTTGAGCAGGTGGAATACTTCGTCGATGCCGTTTCCGACTACAAGAGCGACTTCATTCTGTTCCCTGAATACTTCAACGCTCCGCTGATGGCCCGCTTCAACGACGAAGGCGAGTCGGATGCCATCCGCGGCCTCGCACAGTATACCAACGAGATTCGCGACCGGTTTATCAAACTGGCCATCAGCTACAACATCAACATCATCACGGGCAGTATGCCGCTGGTAAAAGAGGACGGACGGCTCTACAACGTAGGCTTCCTCTGCCGCCGCGACGGCTCCTACGAAATGTATGAGAAAATTCACGTCACGCCCGACGAAATCAAGAGCTGGGGTCTGAGCGGAGGCCGCCGCATCCAGACGTTCGATACCGACTGTGCGAAAATCGGCGTACTCATCTGCTACGACGTTGAGTTCCCCGAACTGTCACGTCTGATGGCCGACGACGGCATGCAGATTCTCTTCGTGCCGTTCCTGACCGATACGCAGAACGCTTATTCCCGCGTCCGCGTATGCGCTCATGCCCGTGCCATCGAGAACGAATGTTTCGTAGCCATCGCCGGAAGTGTGGGCAACCTGCCACGCGTCCACAACATGGACATCCAGTATGCACAATCGGGAGTGTTCACGCCTTGCGACTTTGCCTTCCCGACCGACGGAACGCGTGCCGAGGCAACTCCTAACACGGAAATGATTCTGGTGTCAGACGTCGACCTCGACCTTCTCACCGAGCTGCACACCTATGGCAGCGTGAAGAACCTCAAGGACCGCCGTCACGACCTGTACGAATTGCGTCTGAAACACTGATAATCAACGATAACAAATAAATCGGGCAACCACCGCATTCAACGATGCGACGGTTGCCCGATTTATTTTGCGCCTGCGAAAAAGACAAAAAAATAGCGGTCATGCTTTTCAGCACAACCGCTTCGTTTTCTTGAGCCTCTTGTCGGATTCGAACCAACGACCCCGAGATTACAAATCACGTGCTCTGGCCAACTGAGCTAAAGAGGCAGGTGGGCAAGCTATCTATATCGCGCCGCTACGACCTACTACCCTTGCTTCGGTCAAGACCTGGGGGAATTCGCAGGGAGCTGGCCGTATAGGACTTACCCGGCTGCAAAGGTACGAACATTTTCCGAATTGGCAAGCGTTTTCTGTCATTTTTTACCCTATAAAAACATAACTATTTGATTTAAAAATAGATACGTCTTAATATTTTTTATCTGCAATTTCTTTTATCTATCCGCCCATTCGATTAACTTTGCATTATGGAACTGATAGAAACATTGAAACGCCGCATTCTTGACGGCGGACAAATAACAAAAGCAGAAGCCCTGCAATTGGCAGCGGAGGCCGACCTCAACAGCCTCTGCGATGCCGCCGATGAAATACGCCGCCATTTCTGCGGCGACCACATGGATACGTGCTCAATCGTCAATGCCCGCTCCGGTCTTTGCGGAGAGGACTGCAAATGGTGCTCGCAATCGAAACAGTTTGCCACGGGGGTGGAGGAATACGCCATCGTCGACACCGACAAGATGCTCGACCTCGCCCACCGCTACGATGAGTTGGGCGTGAAACGCTACTCGCTGGTGACAAGCGGACGCCGCGTGAGCCGCCGCGATGCCGAGAAGTTCTGCAACGATTACCGCCTGCTCCGCGAGCAGACAGGTCTGAAGCTCTGCGCCTCGATGGGACTTGTCGACAAAAAAACGCTCCAGATGCTGAAGGATGCCGGAGTGGAGCGCTACCATTGCAACATGGAGACATCGTCTGCTTTCTTCCCCACTCTCTGCACAAGCCACACGCCGGAGGACAAACGCCGCGTCATCGCCGACGCCAAGAGCGTAGGCCTGAGTGTCTGCAGCGGAGGCATTATAGGCATGGGTGAGACCATGGAGCAACGCATCGACTTTGCCTTCGAGTTGCGCGACCTGGAGGTGGACTCCGTGCCTGTCAACGTGCTGAACCCCATCAAGGGCACTGCACTCGAACATACGCCGCTGCTGCCGGAAGAGGAGATTGCCCGCACGGTAGCCGTATGGCGTTTCATCATGCCGGCCACAGTCATGCGTTTTGCCGGCGGACGCGCACGCATGTCGAAAGAGAGCGTCAAACGCATTCTCCGCGGCGGCATGAACGGCACGATGATTGGCGACCTGCTGACCACTACCGGCAACAAGGCGGCCGACGATTTCCAACTTTTTGCCGAATGCGGCTTCACCGTCAAATAAACCACGCCTTATGACTCCCGGACAAGTCTACCGAGAAGGGGCCTACAAGGGTCTCATAATGGGCGGCTACCTCACGTTGCTCTCCATCTGCACGCTGACGAGCCACCTCTCCTCTTTTGCGTCCATCATGACGCTCGCGCTGCTGATTTCCACACCGGTCATCACCTTCCGGCTGATGGCGGCCTCGTTCCGGAAATACCAGTGCGTGGCCAATTTCTCAAGCCTGTGGATGCTGGGCATCTCCATCTTTATCGGCGGCTCGCTCATCTGTGCCGTCACCACCTTCGCCTATCTGCAGATTTTCGACCCGACCTACTTCTACGACCGCAGCACGGAGACACTGGCGGCTCTTGAGAAAATTCCCGAACTGGCCGACAGCGACCTGACCCGCAGCCTGCGCATCGTCGTAGACGGAGGACTGCTTCCCTCTATCATCGAGTATTGCATACAGATGATGCTGGCCACCATCTTCTGCGGTTCTATCCTCTCGATACTTATCGCACCCTTCGTCCGCATGCTCCGCCGTAAACAAAAATAGGGCTTCCAGCGTTCTATAAGAAATACTACAGCTATGAAACATATCATTATCTCATGCGTGTTATGTGCCATGGCAGTTCTGTTGCCAGCCCTGCACGCAAATGCCGAAACCAGTAAGACCTATGAGGCAGACTCCGTATTTGCCCGTATGCAACAGGAAATTGAACTCAGAGTTAAGAACTCTCCCGACGTGAAGGCGGCTATCGAAGCCCGAGCTCAGGCCCGGCAAGAAATGGAAGCGGCTCAAGCAGCCGTAGCTGAAGCCGAGCAGACGCTGCAAGGCAACACCGTGGAAAAAGCCCGCAAAGATGCCGAAAAATCCTTAAAAAAAGCCAACAAGGAGCTGCAAAAGGCTCAGAAGGAATACGACAAACTGACGCGCAACATTGAGAAGGAAATCAGCCGGGAAAAGGAGCGCGCCTACGACTCCATCGCCTTCGACATCTCCAAGCAGGCCATCAACGACATGCATTTTGTCATCGTGGCGGAACGCATCCGCGGAAAATACGGCTATTCGGTCAACGTAAACGAAACGACCAACTTCATCCTCGTGCAAGGCGACCGCGCTACCGTGCAGTTTGCACTGGAGGGATTCTGGTCTGGACCGAACGGCATGGGCGGACTTACTTTCGAAGGAAGCATCACCAACACCGAAATCAACATCGACAAGAAAGGCAACCTCAACTTCTCGATGCACATTAACGGACCGGCCATCAATGCCGACGTGAGGTTCACGCTTCCGAAGGATTCCAACTACTGCGAGGCGACTGTGACATCGAGCTTCCACAACAACCGGATTACGTTCTCGGGCACATTGAAGCCTTACAAGTATCCCGTACATCAGGGCCGCACTCTCTAAGGACAGCCCTTTAGCATAAAAGAATGGCATACGGCGTTTGACTGCCGTATGCCATTCTTTTATCCCACATTCTTCTAAAATATCAAATTCAGCAAAACCACAACCGGCTGAATTTCTGAAATAATTTGTACTTTTGTGGTGTTGAGAAATTGTTTCGGGGATTTTCTTTTTAGACCGTAAAAACCTTAATCCCGGGAAAAGATGTAATGGAGACTAAATAACCAACCGAATAGAAAAATGAGCAACGACAAGAATACATTACCACAAGGGTATATTCTTAACAGTCCCAATTGTGCCTACCGTATCGAATCCGTTCTCGGATGCGGTGGTTTTGGCATAACCTATCTTGCTTCTGCAAACATCAAAATTGGGAATGTACCACTTAGAGCCCAATTTGCCATCAAGGAGCATTTCATAAGCAGCGATTGCGAACGCGAGCACGACACTTGCCGTGTCGTTTATTCCAACCCGGCGAAGGAACGCGTGGAGAACTCCCTGAAGGATTTCATCAGCGAGGCGATGCGCGTGCGCACATTCTGCGTCAACCATCCGAACATTGTCAAAGTCAACGAGGTCTTTAACGCCAACAACACGGCCTACTATGTGATGGAGTATCTGGATGGAGAATCCCTGCGCTCCTGGGTGAAGAAAAACGGAGCCATGAGCGAGGAACAGATGCTCAGCATCATGAACCCCATCATCGATGCCGTGCAATATCTTCACCAAAACCGGATGACGCACCTCGATATCAAGCCCGACAACATCATGCTCTCGCAGGACGAAAATGGCAATATCCGTCCTGTGCTGATTGATTTTGGCTTGTCAAAGCACTACAACAACGACGGAAGTCCGACATCGACCATCAACACGCTGGGCTGTTCCGACGGATATGCTCCCATCGAGCAATACGCCGGGATTACGACTTTCTCTCCGACGGCCGACATTTATGCCCTGGGGGCGACCATGTGGTTCTGCCTTGTCGGAAAAGACCCTAAAAAAGCCACCGACCTGGAGGAGGACGAACTCGCCAACGACATCCCATCCGCATCACCCGAGGTCAGGAATCTCATTCTGAACGCCTGCAAGCTAAATAAAAACAAACGTCAGCTACGGCCGTCTTTGCAATCTCAACCCGCTACCACAAAGGTCATTACTCATTCAACTAATAACAATGACACTACAAGAGTAATTATCAACAAAGGGACTGACGATGCAAAGAGCTATCAGCTATTCAAAATCAATAAAGTAGCCAGTATCATCATCTATGCCCTCGTAGCGATTTTCAGTATTTTCATGATTAGAAACGCCGTTAATGTGGGCTATTTTAACACAATAATTTTGAGTTTCGTTTCTGCTGTATTTTTGTTTCTGTCCTGCTATGGTCTGGCAAAAACAAAAGAATTTGTAAACTCAAAATACCTAAAATATTTTTGGGCAGCAATTCTTGTATGGCAAAATACAATATGGTTTGGTATCAGCCTAATAGGCATTTCGGCTCATTTTATAGCTTTCTCACTTATCGCTTTAAGTTATGAGCTAACAGTCCACTTCCTGCCCAAATCTACACAGCTTTTATTACTACTCTCCTTATTTTATACAATATACAATTTCAGTATTCTGTATTAACACAGTTACGTCAGAGTTAAACAATAATTGTCAACAAAATGGAAAATACAAAACTCTCAGAAAATAAATCAAATAAGGAGTCATCTGTACTCAAACTGATTGGCAAATACCTGCTAACCTTCATTGCAGCTATCGTGTCATACGAACTAATGGAATGGATAGTGTACTTACTCCTGTTTTAGGCAGTAATGAAACATAAAAGAATGGCATACGGCGTTTGACAGCCGTATGCCATTCTTATTTCTCATTTTCTTCAATATATCTCTACATAAAATAAGTTATTGAAGACACCTTATCCGTCATTTGGACACACTCTTTCTCTATTCGAAACGAAGAAAACCGAAATATTCCGGACGATGGAAATCGGGCGATGGGATCGGAATCGGATTCCACGACAGGAAATGAGGCTCCTGCAACCCGTCTCCACATTTGTAGAAATTGGCCTTCATCTCAATTCCATCCAAACAGCCAACAGCATGACGGAAAAAGACTTTCGCCGGAACGACCAGAGAAAGTGTCCATTCTCCCTCGCTCCGTTCCTCAAACGGCTCACGTCCCAGCGAAGCATAACGCAGTACGGACCTTTCCACTTCCTCCGGGGCATATTCCCTACCTTCCCGACCCACGCCGCAACAAAGCAGCAGCGTACCGATGCAGTTAGTTTCCAGATTGTAGTAAAGCCCGTCACCGGCAGGGCTGCAGAAAAATTCGACGCAGGAGTCGGTCCATACATCCCCTCTGTCCTCTCCGTAGCGCGCCCGGCTTGTCCTTTCTCTGACTTTATATTGCAGAAGAATGCTGTCTCCTGTATGTGCGATGCGGAAAGCCGCTTCGGGAGCATACGGATAGTCCGGCCAGTTCACCGTACCGATAGACTGAAACTCTACTCCGGCCCGGTCAAGCAAAACAGCCACCTCCTCAGGTTTTACCTCCAACGCCACAATGCGCCTTACCGTCAACTCCTTCATCCGTCTACAGGCTTTTGATATAGTCAATCATCTCCGGATAGTGGCTGCGTACGCTCTCAAAGAGTTTGAACTGCGAGCGGGTACGCACAAGGTTATGTTCCGAATACTGCGTCTTGTAGTAGTTGTCGCCGTCCAGATAGTCTGCAAGGAAGCGCACACCGTTCATGTAGGGGAACAACGCTGCCGCATAATGCAGATTGTCCCACTCCACATCGGTCAAAAACCTTGAGGCCGACTCCAGATAGCCTTTCGTAAAGGCTTTGAACACTTCCATATTAAAGCTGACGTTATCGAGGTTCGGGTCGTCCTCCAGCCCGGTGTTGGCCGCAGAGCGCAGGAAATCGCCGTAGTCGGAAAATACGAAGCTCGGCATCACCGTATCGAGGTCGATGACACACAGCACGTTGCCGTCACGGTCGAAAAGCATGTTGTTGACCTTCGTATCGCAATGGCAAATGCGTTTCGGCAACTTCCCCTCCCGGTAGAGCCGTTCAGCCAGACACATCTCGTCAGCATAGGACAGAAAAGCGTCGATAATGTCCTTCACCCCGGCGCAACGTCCCACGCGGTCGGCGGCAACCGCCTCACGCAACTGACGAAGACGGAATTCCATGTTGTGGAAATCGGGAATGGTCTCGCCCAAAGTCTCGTCCATATCGGAAAGCATGTACTGGAATTCCCCGAAAGTCTTGCCCGCGCAGTAGGCATAATCGGGCGTAACGCTCTCATGCGTCACCGAATCCCGGATATAGACCATCACGCGCCAATAGCTCTCTCCGTCGAAATAATATGTCTTGTCGCCGCATCCGACAAACGAGAGCACCTTACGGTCAACATCCGGCTCACCGCGTTCTTCCAGCTTCCGGCGAATGTGGCGGGTCACCTTCTCGATATTGTCCTGCAGCAAATCCACGTTTTTGAACACATGGTGGTTGATGCGTTGCAGCACATAGTCGCCACCGTCGGTCGCAACCACATACGAGTCGTTGATGAGTCCCGTCCCCATCGGACGTATATCGGTCACATTTCCCTTTATCTCAAATTTCGAAACAATCTCCTTCAGTTTTTCCATCTGCGATTCTAAATATTGTTGTTAATTTACTCCTCCCCTTTGGCCACTTTCAGGATAGCCTCATAATCGGTCGGCTCCATCCAGCGGATATCGGGGTCCTTGGCATACCAGGTGAGCTGTTTTTTCGCATAGACCCGCGTATTCTTCTGAATTCGCGCCACGGCCGTGTCGTAGTCCATCGTACCGTCGAGCCATGCAAACAGTTCCTTGTAGCCCACCGTATTGAGCGAGTTGAGCCGGCGCAGCGGATAGACGCGTCGCACCTCGTCGACCAATCCCTCGTCCACCATCTTCAGCACCCGGCGGTTGATGCGGTCAAACAACTGCTCACGCGGCAAGTTCAATCCGATTTTCACGATGCGGAACGGACGCTCCTTGACGCTGTTGGTGCGCAGTTCCGAGTAAGGGCGGCCGGCTTCCAGACAAATCTCCACGGCATGTGCCACCCGCTTCATGTTGTTAAGGTCGACCTGATTGTAATAGACGGGGTCGAGCCTTCTCAGTTCCTCGCGCATCGCGTCCGCACCGTCACGCTCCAGCCGCTCTGCCACGTCGCGGCGAACGGCATCACTGATGGTGGGCAACTCGTCGATGCCCTTGCATACGGCGTCGACATACATCATCGAACCGCCGCACATCACCACATAGTCCGACTTCTCAAACAGCGCAGGGAGCAGAGCCAGCACGTCGGCCTCAAACTGGGCGGCGCTGTAATAGTCCTCCAATCCGAGAATACCCACAAAATGATGCTTCACCTCCGCCTGTTCCTCTGCCGTAGGAGCGGCCGTACCAATCGGTATGTCACGAAAAATCTGGCGCGAGTCCGCCGATACGATTTCCGTACCGAGGTCGCGCGCCAGACGTATGGCTACTGCCGTTTTTCCCACACCGGTCGGACCGGTGACGACGACAAGTGTCTTTTCAGCCATTGAAAATTATCCTCTTTCTGCCACCAACTTGCAGATTTCCACAATCACGTCGGTAGCCTTCTCCATGGATTGTACCGGAACAAACTCGTAACGGCCGTGGAAGTTCAAGCCGCCGGCGAAGATGTTCGGGCAAGGCAGTCCTTTGAACGAGAGCTGAGCGCCGTCTGTACCGCCACGGATAGGTTGTACCTTCGGAGTGACGTCGGCATTGAGCATCGCCTGCTTGGCAATGTCGATGATATACATTACCGGCTCAATCTTCTCGCGCATATTGTAGTACTGGTCCTTAATTTCGATAGTAGCGCAACCTGGATACTCGTGGTTAACCTTGCGAACGAGGTGTTCCAACTCTTTCTTGCGGCGCTCGAAACGGTCCATATCGTGGTCGCGGATGATGTAAGTCAACTTTGACTCCTCAACCGTTCCCTCAAATCCGACAAGGTGATAGAATCCCTCGTAGTTTTCCGTATGCTCCGGAGTTTCCCAGCGCGGCAACATGATGGAGAACTGGTTGGCGATGCGGATGGAGTTAATCATCTTGTGCTTCGCATAACCCGGGTGAACGTTACGTCCCTTGAACACAACCTTCGCAGACGCTGCGTTGAAGTTCTCAAATTCCAGCTCGCCGATTGCACCGCCGTCCATCGTGTAAGCCCAGTCGGCAGCAAAACGCTCTACGTCAAACTTGTGAGCGCCCAGACCGATTTCCTCGTCAGGATTGAAAGCCACGCGGATGTCGCCGTGCTTGATTTCCGGATGCTTGAGCAGATAGTCCATAGCCGTGATGATTTCAGCAACGCCGGCCTTGTCGTCTGCGCCGAGAAGCGTACGACCGTCAGTTACAATGAGCGACTGACCCACATAATCCTTCATCTCCGGGAACTGCATCGGAGAAAGCACCACGCCGTCTTCCTCATTGAGGATAACGTCACCGCCGTCGTATTTCTCCACAATGCGCGGATTCACATGGCGGCCCGACATATCGGGAGATGTATCGAGGTGAGCAATGAAACCTACGGTAGGCACTTTCTTATCGATATTTCCTGGCAACGTTGCCATCAGATAACCATTTTCGTCGAGTGAAATGTCTTTCAAGCCCATAGCCTGCAACTCTTTCTCGAGAGCTTGCGCAAAAATCATTTGTCCGGGCGTGGATGGTGTCAGATTGGTCAATTCGTCACTTTGTGTGTCGAACTTCACATAATTCAAAAATCTTTCTACAACATTCATAATTTATCGTGTTGAATTATTAATATTTTAAGTTTCTACTATTCGCAAAGTTAATAAATCGCCATCGGAAACGCAAGTCTCAACCCCTACAAATCAACACCGCATAAAGAATCATTATCAATCTTTAAAATAAGATAGGAAGCCCCCAACAATCCGAAACAAACCCGCCCCTCACAAAAAGGCTTCCCCGGCTTGTAGGGGCGTACCCCAGGTGCGCCCGCTCCGATAAAGTTGTGAAATGAATTTTGCGGTAAATGAAAAACGCAAGGATAATTTTCGCATTGTCATTTCGGATTGCCGGGGAAGCGGGCGCACCGGGGGTACGCCCCTACAAGCGGGGAATCGCCCGGTGCGGCATAGATAAACTTGAAAACTTCGTTTTCCGTTTGTCTCTGCGCTCGGCTTTCACTATCTTTGCAATTATTTTAAAGATAGCATATTATATGATGGAATGGATTAATGAATTAATTGCAGTAACCAATGATTTCCTGTGGACGTACGTTCTGACGACGATGCTCATCGCCTGTGCGCTCTGGTTTACGTTCCGAAGCCGTTTTGTCCAATTCCGCATGGTCGGAGAAATGTTCCGGCTTCTCACCGACAGCCCCGGCAAAAGCGAAAAAGGCGAGAAACACGTCTCTTCTTTTGAGGCCTTCGCTGTCTCGATTGCCAGCCGTGTGGGAACGGGTAACCTCGCAGGAGTGGCTACGGCAATCGCCCTCGGCGGGCCTGGTGCGGTGTTCTGGATGTGGGTCATCGCCCTGCTCGGCTCTGCAAGCGCATTTGTCGAGTCGACGCTCGCCCAGCTCTACAAGCGGAAAAGCGCATCGAGTTTCATCGGCGGTCCGGCCTACTATATGGAACAAGGTCTGGGCAAACGCTGGATGGGGCTGATTTTCGCCGTCCTTATCTCCATCACCTTCGGATTTGCCTTCAATTCCGTACAGAGCAATACGATATGCGCCGCCTGGCAGAACTCTTTCGGCATCTCGCCGACGGTGCTCGGCATCATTCTCTCGGTGCTGACGCTGGTCATCATCTTCGGCGGAGTTCACCGCATTGCCAAAGTGAGCAGCCTGCTCGTACCGCTGATGGCCATCGGCTACATCCTGCTCGCACTCTTCATCCTGCTGATGAATTACGACATGATACCCGGCCTTATCGCTGAGATTGTAGGCAATGCGTTCGGCTGGCAGCAGGCCGTCGGCGGAGGCGTGGCTGCCGCACTGATGCAAGGCATGAAGCGCGGACTGTTCAGCAACGAGGCAGGTATGGGTTCCGCACCTAACGTCGCAGCCACAGCCAACGTCACCCATCCCATCAAGCAGGGACTTATCCAGGCGCTCGGCGTATTCACCGACACGCTCATCATCTGCACCTGTACGGCTCTCATCATCCTGCTCGGCCGCAGCAACATCAACCCGGACATCAACGGCATACAGCTGACTCAAGCCGCGCTCGAGAGCGAGGTGGGTGCCGTGGGCAATATCTTCATCGCCATTGCCATCCTGCTGTTTGCCTTCAGCAGCATCATCGGCAATTACTATTACGGAGAGGCCAACATCCGCTTCCTGACGCGCCGTAAGGGCGTACTGCTCGTCTACCGGCTGGCAGTGGTGGCGATGGTGATGTGCGGAGCGGTCATGTCGCTCAATACGGCATGGGGCTTTGCCGACATCACGATGGCACTGCTCACCATTATCAACCTCATCGCCATCGTACCCCTCTCACGTCAGGCATTCCTGTTGCTCGACGACTACCGCCGCCAGAAACGCGCGGGCACGAAAAGCCCTGTCTACCGCAGCGCCGACATTCCGGAACTGGACGGCAGAGGCGAATGCTGGCGATAAGCCGACGGCTATTCGGTACGCAGCTCGGTGGGTGTCTTTCCGAAATAATGCTTGCAGAAATTGGAGAAATACGAGAGCGAAGAGAAGTTATATTTCATGGCAAGGTCTGAAATCAGCATCGACGAATCCTTGATGTCGGCCAGAATGTCCTCAGCCTTGCGGTCAAGCAGCCACTGCTTCGCCGACGTGTTGAAATGACGCTTGAATTTGCGCTGAAACGTGGTCATAGGCATGTGGGCAATTGCCGCAAAATGCCTACGTCAACCACGTGGCGGTAATTGTCGTAGACAAACTGCTCAAACTGCGTGTCCGAGCAGAACAACGGTCGGAACATCCGTGCAAGACTCTCGTAAGGATAATAGTTGTAGAGCAGCAGAAACAGTTCATGCCGCTTCAACGACAGGAAGTGGGAGCAGTGAAGCCCGTCGGACAGGCACGCCTGAAGAAATTCGATGAACTGCGCCAACCGCGGATGGATGGGCAGCGAAACAAAAGGGCAGGCACCCGACGCCGGTTTTTCGACAAAACTCTTGATATCAGAAACGGAACAACAGTTGAAAAACGGCTCTTTCTCCGAGAAACGGCAGGTAAGCAGCAGACTGCCCGGACTCGACACCAGCATGATATAGGAATTGCCCGGAATCAGCGAAAACTGCCCGGTGGAAACAGTCCCCACGGACTGCTTGTTCACTTTCAGATTGACAAACCCTTTCAGCACAAAAAGGAGAACCGGCGAAAGCGTTTTCTTTTCAGTGATATGGTTTCCGACGGCATTCTGAATGTTATGCAATTTGAAGGAAGTGGTCTGTGTGCTTTCCCTGTACTGGCAACGTTGGTGTATATCAGCATGACATTTGTCTGCATGGTTCTGTTCTTCCATTTCTTCTCAATAGTATTAGTTCTTAGAGGTGTGGTGCTTTCAATCTTTAAAGATAGTAAAAAGAATGAGACAACCAGTATGTTTTTCAGAAAAATACTGGTTGCCCCACTCTTTTTTAACCGACGTTGTCTCTATCGGATTATTTCGAACCGGTCACCGTCGAGCAGTACCGGGAATTTGCGACGGAATTCAGCAAGTTTTTCCAAATTCAACTCACAAACGGCCACTTCCTCCTCGCCCTTACGGCATTCCGCCACAAGACGGCCGTAGAAGTCGGCCACCACGCTGTTGCCGCTGTATTCGCACACGGCATCATGGCCTACACGGTTGACGCCCACCACATAGCATTGGTTCTCGAGGGCACGCGCCTTCAGCAGAAGGTCCCACACGGAAATGCGGCTCACCGGCCAGCTCGCCACGTAGATAGCCACGTCGTAATCGCCCGTATTGCGCGACCACACGGGGAAACGCAAGTCGTAGCACACCTGAAGCAGGAACCGCACACCGCGCCATTCCACAACCACACGGCTGTCTCCTGCCGTATAATTGTTGTTTTCTCCGCTGTAAGTGAAAAGATGCCGCTTATCGTAATAGCGCACGTCACCCTCGGGCGTTACAAAGAACAGCCGGTTATAGCACTTTCCGCCGTCGCTCACGGCCACGCTGCCCACGATGGCTGCCTGCTTGCGCGCGGCCATATCCTTCAGCCACTGCTGCGCACGGCCGCCCACCGGTTCGGCTGCCTTTGAGGCGTCCATCTCAAACCCTGTGGAAAACATTTCTGAAAGCACATAGACGTCGGCTTCCGGAGCCGACAGGAGCAGACGCTCGATACCGGCAAGCGTAGCCTCTACGTCGCCGGCCTTTATGTCATGCTGAACAATGGATATTCTCATTTCTTCGTGTTTTTTATATAACAACCATTCATCTTAGCCAAAGATAGTGAAAGCCGAGCACAGAGACAAACGGAAAACAAAGTTTTCAAGTTTGGCTATGTCGAGGCGCATCCTATCTTATTCAAAGATAGGAAGATTCTTCCATTACTCAGATATTTACAAGCGTTTTTTCTCCATATTACCGGCACCTGTTCCCCGATAGCGATTATGCGTCACATTGAAACTGTACTGCAACGTAAACATAAAATGGCGCATATCGCTGTAATTTCGCTGGTGCAGGGTAACAGCATTGTTATACAGGGTAAGACGCTGACGGGAATCATTGAATATATCGCGTGCCTCAAGCGTCACACTAAGCCGCTTCTTGCAGAACTCCTTGTACAATTTGGCATTTACGCAGGATGAGCCGGTTGCATATATGTTTCTGTCATTCCCTGCGGTTGTAAACTGGCCATCAACATTCAGCCTGATATCCAGCGGCAGATGTATGGCATTCTGCCACTGCACAATACCTATGGGCTTATTCATGCTTCTTACACTGCCATTCACCTCAATGTCAAACCACTGCGTGAACATTCCCACATTTATCCGTGGCTGCCATATTCCCACCTTGAACTGTCCACCCATAAAAGCTTGCAGGAAGTGCCGTTTGTCAAAATTCTCATAGGTGAGAATCGTTATTTCGCCATCATCGCTATACTGCCTGGTCGTATTTACAATAGGATTGTCAAAACAGGTATAGGCCACTTGTGCGAAATAGTTCTTCCACACCATCCGGTACTCCAGGTTATGCAACCTCGTCGGCTGCAACCGCGGATTGCCTGACTCGTATGTCATTCTGTTAAGATAGGACACATTGGCGTTCAAAGCCGAATAACCAGGCCTCTCCACCCTGTTGCTGAATGAAAGCGACATTTGCACATTTCCCAGACTGGTTGCGGCATTGAAAGAAGGGAAAACGTTATCGTAAGTCCGGCTAAGGTTATTGCCGGAATGGGTGGGCTCAAGATAATCATAATTCACACGCTCATACCTCAATCCTGCCCCGATATTGAACTTGCCGAACCGCTGCATAATCTCCACAAAGCAGGCCATGTTGCTTTCCCTGACCGACGAGGAGGCATTGTCAAGGCCGTCGTATTCCGTGAGAAAGAGATTCTCCGTGTTGGACCTTGTATATTCCTCTCCCAATCTCAAAACGCCTTTCCCGACGGGATAACTCAAAACCAGTTTCTCGGCCACCATACTGCTCCGGCGTCTGCTATATGTCGTTACATACCGGTTTTCCTGCAACAGGCTTGTCTCTTCATTGGCACTATGCTGCACTCCCTTATTCCAGACGTAATCGGCATTGAAGTCGATGTTGATTTGGCCGACCTGCCCATTGTAATAGACGTTTGCCGCATGTCTCGGCGTGTTTTTGGACTGGTTGTCGACATCCGTCCTCCAACTGTCGTAAAATGCGCCGTTCTCAAACACATCGCTCTCGAGCAAGGATTTATTCTCATTTTCAGCCAATTCATTCTGATAAAAGACACCGATGGAGTGCTTATTGCTGATTATCCACGAAAACCCCAGTTTACCTGAGAATCCGTCATAATCTTTAGTGTTGGCTGTGGAGAGCTGCTGATTCCACTCCGATTTCGTAAGCGTGGTCATATCTGTCGACTTTTTCTCCCGGCTCTTGCCTGTGTTGTAGGTAAAGTCGGAGAATATTTCAAAACCACCGGTCCGGTATTTCAAACTCATTAAATTGACACTTTGAAAATAATGCTGGAATCCGTCTGTTGACCTGAATGCACCGCTCCACCCGTCGCCCTGCTGCTTTTTCGTACGGATGCGTATCACGGCCTTTGTGTCGGCCGCATAAGAAGAGCCGGGATTGCTTATCACCTCCACATTACGGATGTTGCTCGACAGCAAAGTGGATAATTCCTGCATATCGGTGATTTTGCGGCCATTGACATAAACAGTAGGTGTACCTTTGCCGAATATCTCCAGATGTCCATTGTTGTCGACGACCATCGGAATTTGCCGGAGTACATCCTGTGCGGTCCCGGCATTGGCAAGAACGCTGTTTTCTACATTCGTAACCAGAGAATTCCCTTTCAAATAGATTGTATGCCCCTTGACAACGACATCCCTCAGCATCGTGCTGCCGGATGCGGTCATTTGAATGTCACCCAGCTCGCCATCCGGAGTAACATCCAGATATTTCAAATCAAAGCCAACGTACGACAGCCTGATTTTCAAGTCATCCGTCACATTGCTTGACAAAGTGAATTTTCCGTCAATATCGGTAACCACTCCATCAACAAATACGGAATCCTGAAAAAGGACCACATTTACAAACTCCAAAGGCATTCCATCCGTATCAAGAACACGTCCTTTTATATCCTTGCTGAATGCGGATGTGGCAAGCACCCATGCCATAACAATTAAAATCAAACATTTCATCTTATTCATTGTTTTTTATTTCTTTCCATTCTACTTCTTGCTTTGCGGTGCGAAGTTGTGGAGGAAACAAGCCTTACGACGACTAAACAATCGAATAAATAGTCTTAACAAGAAAAGCGTAACCAATTGAATTACAATGGTTACGCTTTTCCTTAATCTAAATTGAGTCCTGCTGAATCTTAATGGCTGCTAATACCGTTGATGTAGGCAACGATATCCTGCCCTTCCGATGCCCCGACCTTCTTGCGAATGGAGGTCTTGCGGACATAAATCGTGGCATCCGACTGCTGGGTTATCACCCCTATTTCTTTGGTTGAGAACCCGGCACATAAGAGGCAGGAAATCTGTATTTCCTTTTCCGTCAGTAGCTGACCATATTGTTCCGTCAGCCTTGTATGGAAGTTATCATAAAGCCGGTCTATGACCCTGTAAAGGTCAGACCATACAAGAAGGCTGTCCGTTTGTATCTTACCTTCACCGATACCTGCTATGCGTTTCAACAGGACTTGGTTCTGACTGGTAGGAGTGCTTGCCACCATACGGATAATACCCAGCTGCTGCAAAAGCACTTTCTTGAAGAAAGCATCATCCTCTGCCTTCTGCTCCTGCCCGTCCGACATTTCTTCCGTTACCGACTGTGCCTCTGCAAGCATCCGTGTCAGCGCATCAATCCGGTCTTCAGCCTCTGCCAGTCGCTGGACTCTGTTTCTATAATAGAAATAACCGGCCACTCCACAGAAAATCAACAAGAGGACTGCCGCCGAGAGCATCCACACCATTCGTTGCCTCTCAAGTTTCAGTTCCTGGTTGACCCATTGCAGACGCTCCTTCGCTTCCTGCTTTCTTGCCAAGGTATTCTCCTTTGCCTGCATATTGGTCGTAATGGAATCGCAATACCGGGAAAAATCCACATAGGATACATGTTTCCCGTTCTCATAATCCAGTATGCACCGCTCCAACTCTATCACAACCCTGCGTGCGATGTCGGAGAAACCCTTTGCTTCCAGTTTAGCCTCATTCGCTATTGCCTTTTCATTACAGATTCGGGCCGAGTCAATCTTATGCAGGTTGATATAGTTGCCAGCCATCGCCATCTGAATTGCCGACAGTTCCGCCACTTGAGGCATCATGCTGCCGATTTGATAATATATATCGTTGGAACGCTGATATTGCCCGTTATTTGACAGATAATCCGCATAGTTACGCAGAAATTCACAAGCCATGGCCGTATCGCCATTCTCAGTAGCCAGCCGGACGCTTTGTCCATAAAAATATTCCGACTGCGGATTTCCCATTAATGAAAGGTTCAACCCAATCTTATAGTTCAATATGGCACTCTCGCGTTTCGGCAAATCATATTCCAACGCCTTGCTCAGCACCTCGACCGCCTTTTTATATTCCCGCTGCTGCTCAAACAGGCCGGCTTGTGCGGCCATCAGCCTCACCCGTTTTGCTGAATCTGCAATTTCGGCAATTCCCTTGTCGAGAACGCTTATTGCTTCCGCTCTCCTATCCGTCCAGTTCAGATAGGAAGCCTCCAGAAGATAGCTGTCAGCCTGCTTGTCAGCCACTGACCGGTAATGGGCAATCGCTTCCGGCAACTGTTCATCCTCAGCCAAAGACATCCCCAACGCCTGATGCGCCATAGCCCGGTTCCATACCAGATGCAGCTGCTCCTCCCTATCCAGCCCACCGTTATTTTCCAAAGAATCCAATACGGCCAGGGCTTTCCCGGGATTGTTTGCAAGCAGCTCATCGCTTAACTTCAAATCGCTTTCCTTGGGAGAATTACAGGAGGTAAGCAATACCGCGGCCAACGCCGTTATCTATTTTATCAGTTTGTACATAATTCGCTCATTGTTACGCCAAAAATCACGCATTCAAAGGTAAGCAAAGCCGGGCGCAATCAAAAATCGGAGAGGGAAAAATCCGTCATCCGCCGTAAAAATTACCGATTAACGGGCCAGCGGAGCGCTGACGCTCTTCTTCAACCGCCCATAGACATAGATAAAGGCCGGAACAAGGAACAAGTCAGCTGCCACCCATGCCATCGAGTCACCGAAGCATACGGCCGTGTAGCCGAACACCGGTACGGCAAAGAGGCTGACCGCCGCACGGGCTATCATCTCCATCACGCCCGACAACATGGCAAAATTCGTATAGCCCGCACCCTGAATCGTGTAGCGGAGAATGCAGAGCACAGCAAGAATCGGAAAAAACCAGGCTGCGACATGGAGGAACTGAGCTGAATAGGCGATAATCTCCGTCTCGTTTGCCTCAACGAAGAATTCCGTAAGGAACTCCGACATCGTCATCAGCACGATAAACATAAACACGTAATATACGCCGGCGATGATGCCGCTCGACTTGACACCCTGCCAGATACGCTCCGGCTTACCGGCTCCGTAGTTCTGACCGGCAAAGGTGGCCATTGCGATGCCCAGACTCTCATACGGGCACAGGAAGAACATCTTGATGCGCATGGCTGCCGTAAAGGCGGCCACACACGTCGTACCGAGAGCATTGTTGGAGCTTTGGAGCATGATGCTGCCGATGGAGGTGATGGAGAACTGCAATCCCATCGGCAGACCGATGGAGAGCAGCGTTCTGACGTGCCGCCCGGAGATGGCACGCTCCTCGCGGGTTGATTTCAGAATCTCGAAACGCCGCATCATGTAGATGTAGCACAGCACGGCCGACAACGCCTGAGAGAAGACCGTGGCAATGGCGGCTCCGGCTACGCCCCACCCGAGGGTAACGATGCAGAAAAGGTCGAGCAGGATGTTGAGCACCGTAGAGAACAGCAGAAACCAGAACGGCGTCTTGCTGTCGCCCAGCGCGCGGATGACGCTGGAGAGCTGGTTATAGAAAAACGTGGCGGGAACTCCGGCAAAAGTTATCAACAGGTAAATATAGGCATCGTCGAAAATCACGTCCGGCGTGCTCATCGTTGTCAGAATTGTCGAGCAGAACAGGCAAGCCACCACGGCAATCGCCACCGACACCCATGCGCTGAGCTTCAAACCGCTGTAGACGTAGCGGCGCATCGATGAATAGTTCTGCGCGCCAAACATCTGCGCGACCGGAATACCGAAACCGTTACTGCACCCCGTACAGAAACCGATTATCATGAAAATCACGGAGCTTCCCGCTCCTACAGCTGCCAGCGGATTGATGCCGAGAAACTGTCCGACGATGGCGGCATCAACCATCGAATAGGCCTGCTGCAACAGGTTGCCGAACAGCAACGGCAGCGTAAATTTCAGAATCAGCGGCAGCGTCGGGCCGCTGGTCATGTCATTGCATTTATTCATAACCTCACCTAAAACATATACCTTATAGCGACGGACATCACGGCATCCGCCACCTGAAAACCGGGTGCAAAGTTAGCTAAATTCCCCTTCTTCTGTCACTGCCCCACCCACATTTTTTTGTCTCCCGACCTGCATTTCTCTACGGCCAGCGAATTCCGCAAACACAACGAAAGCATGAAGACCGTCAAAGCTCCTGATACCAATTTATTTGAGGGAATATGTGTCCTAACGACCGATTTGGGCTAAATTTGCAATGACATCTCTAAGAATAAACTATCATGGACTCTTTACACATCACTGAAATCACCCGCTTCTCCCCGGAGCTGACCGTGGCCGTCAACCGGCTGCTTCCTCAGCTCTCGCCGGGCCGCTCGCTGACCGACGGGGAATTGAAGGCTGTCATCGACTCCGACGCCTCCATCCTGCTCTTTGCCTATTGCGGCGACCACATCGCCGGAATGCTCACGCTCGGCCGCTATCCGTCGCCAACGGGGTTGAAACTATGGATTGAGGATGTGGTTGTCGACGAGGCTTTCCGCGGCAGGGGAATAGGACGGCGGCTGGTGGAGCAAGCCATCTCTCTGGCCGAGGCAGCAGGCAACGCCACGCTGATGCTTACGTCCAACCCCACGCGCGTTGCCGCCAACGGACTCTACCGCGCCATCGGCTTCGAGCAGAAGGTGACCAACGTCTACCGCATGAAGCTGCCACGCTGACAACCCATACAAAAAAACGGCACGCCATCATTGATTTCCTTTGAGAAATCACGATGGCGTGCCGTTTGTTCGTTACCGGATGGTCTGTTACTTCGCCGGAGTCTCTGCAGGAGCTGCAGCAGGTGCCTCAGCCGGAGTTTCTGCAGCGGCAGGAGCAGCCTCAGTCTTTGCAGCAGGAGCGGCAGGAGCTGAAGTGAAGTCCGGAGCCTTAGCCGGAGCAGCCTGCTCTGTTACTTCCAAGCGGGAAGCGTCCTTAGTGGCAGAATTAGAGTGGTCCATGAAGAATACAGACAAAATGCTGAGAACGCAGATTACGACAGCCAATGTCCATGTTGCCTTCTCTACGAAGCTGTTTGTCTTGCGCACACCCATAATCTGGTTGGAGCTTGCAAAGTTGGAAGCCAGACCGCCTCCCTTTGATTTTTGAATCAATACGATGCCAATCATCAAGATTGAAGCAATCAATATCACGATTACTAATGCTGTGAATACCATGATCTATTTATTGTTTTTTTGTTTATATTTCTCGTTTTGAATGAGTTTCCGAAGGAAACGCATTTGGTCTGCAAAGTAAATACTTTTTTCTGGAAAATTCAAACTTAACGATTGAATTATTTCCAAAGCCTTCTCATATCGTCTTTGTTTGATATAAATTTTCGCCAAACTCTCGGAAAGCATTGTCGACGAGGAGTCTTCCGCCTTTTTCGGAGCGGGTGCGGCTGCCACTTCCAGCGCCACCTGCGGCTCACTCTCGTCGTCGCTTACGAGGAAGTGTCCGCTCTGCTCCTTGCTGCGGGCGATGAATTTGTTGATGAGCGCATCGTTCTCGCTCTGCGCCGTTTCCTCGCGGCTCTGCTCTTCCTCCTCGCGTGCCAGCATCTGCGCGTAGTCGGGCACCGGGTTGAAGATGCACTGCTCGAGCGCGTGCAGTTCCGTCTCGTCGTTACGGCCGAACACGTTGAGAAAATGATTGATGGTGTCCATCGTCGAGGATGCGCGGCCCCGGCGCTGTTCCGGCGGATAGAAGTCGGCAAACTCGTCGCCACTCTCCCCTACCAGGCTTTCCAACCGGCTGCGGTCAGGAGCCACGGCAGCGGCCAGACTGAGCGTGTCGTGACGCTCCTTTTCCATGAGCTGCCCGCTCTGGAGCAGCAACACGTGCGGAAGCAGGAAGTAGGGATAGTCGGCAGCTATGCCGGCAAGCATCTCCACATCCGTCTCGCCCGATGCCAGCATGGCATCCAGCTGAAGCGCGCGTTCTGATTTTTGTCTGTTGTCAGCCTCCATTGTCGTTTACCAGTTACCGGCGGTTGCGTTGAAAATCAGCATCGTAATCTCATCCGTGATTTCCTCACAGAGCTGGTCCTGCACATCGGTCAGCATCTGGCTCGAATCAAAGTCACGGTAGGCCGAGAACGACTGGTCGACCGAACCGGAAGGGTTCTTGTTGTCAGTATATTTCACGCGCACCGTAATCGTAAGACGGGTTTTCGTTGCAAAGGCATCCTCGCCCACCGCCTGCGGCGTAAGCGTGAAGCCCGTAATCTCACCCTCCACAGCCAGGTCGGCGTTCGGATTGTCGACGATGCGCAGACGGGTCTGCTTCGTGTAGGTGTCAATCAGCTTGTTCTCAAACATCGGCTGCAGCGGAGCATAAACCATCGCCGCACGGATAGGGAAGTTACCCACGCTGATTGTCTTGTAGATGGAATAGTCGAGCGCCGCTCCGTTAAACTTGTAACTGATGGTACAAGCCGGCAGCACCCAGGCAAAAAACAGTATGAAAATTATCTTTTTTATCATCCGTCGGTCTGTTATTCAAGATTGTATTCTTTGATTTTACGGTAAAGCGTACGTTCCGATATTTTCAACTCGTCGGCCGTCTGCTTGCGTCGTCCGCCATTACGTTCCAAGGCACGGCGTATCGTCTCGCGCTCCGTGTCCTCAAGCGACATGGCCGCAATCTCCTCTGCCGGTTCCACCGCATGCACGATTTCCTCCGCATGGCTGCTCTCATAGCCGCTTCCGGCGGGCACATGGGGCGACAGTATGTTCTGCGGCAGGCTCTTCTGCAAATCCTTTATCGAGCGGAAACCGTTATCGTAGGCGCTATCGGCCTTGCCATGGTGGCCGATGGCCTCATGAAGCTTGGCAATCTCGTTACGCATCTCAAACAGCATCTTGAAAATCACCTCACGCTCCTTCTCGTAGTCGTAGCTGACGCGCTCCGCCGACACAGCCGGAGCATACTCGTGTCCGGCATCGGGCAGATACTCCATCATCTCAGCCGCCGAGAGTTTATGGCCGGCCTCAAACAGAGAAATCTGTTCCACCACGTTTTTCAACTGGCGTACGTTTCCCGGCCAGCGATAGGTCATCATCGCCGTTTTGGCCGTATCGTCAAACTCCACGGCCGGCATGCGGTAACGCTCAGCGAAATCCTTACTGAACTTACGCGCCAGCAACAGGATGTCGTCGCCGCGGTCGCGCAAAGGCGGCACAGCGATATAGATGGTCGACAGACGGTAGTAGAGGTCCTCACGGAAACGGCCCTCCGCCACTGCCTTCTGCATATTGACATTGGTAGCGGCCACCACGCGGATATTGGTCTTCTGCACCTCCGAAGAGCCGACCTTGATAAACTCGCCCGACTCCAGCACACGCAGCAGGCGTGCCTGAGTGGTCAGCGGCAACTCAGCCACCTCATCGAGGAAAATCGTACCTCCGTCAGCCTCCTCAAAATAGCCCTTACGGGAAGATATGGCGCCCGTAAACGCGCCCTTCTCATGACCGAACAGCTCGGAGTCGATGGTACCCTCCGGAATGGCACCACAGTTGACCGCGATATACTTCTTGTGCTTGCGCGGACTGTAGTTGTGGATAATCTGCGGAAAGAATTCCTTTCCCGCACCGCTTTCGCCGTTAATCAGCACCGACAAGTCAATCGGAGCCACCTGCATGGCACGGCTCACGGCCGCCAACAGCGGCTGCGAATTGCCGATGATGCCGAAACGTTGTTTCGCTTGTAATATTTCTGGGGATATTTCCAATGCCATAAGTGATTAATCAAAAGACAAAGTTACAATTTTTATTTATTTATTCCGCAAAACCACCACAAAAACCCAATTTTCCCCATTTATTCCTTTGCCCCAAAACAG
The DNA here is from genome assembly GCA_944321875.1 of uncultured Muribaculaceae bacterium. GTDB lineage: Bacteria > Bacteroidota > Bacteroidia > Bacteroidales > Muribaculaceae > Limisoma. Next base: position 96,781 of record CALUMX010000003.1, on the reverse strand, counting down.
CGACACGGCACAACGAATTCCGCGCCGCCCTTCCATAATAACATTATATATTACAAACTCTACTTTATCAACAGTGTAACAATGCGGTCGGTGGCGGGCTGCAGAGAGGAGGTGTGGAGAACGATGCCGCCGTCGATTGTCTCAAATTTCAGTTTCTCGCCACCGTCAAACGTTACGGCTTCCCTTACCTTGTCCATCATCGGAATAGCCACAAACTCGGGCATCCGGTCGGCAAGGATATGCACATAGAGTTTCTTGCCTTTTCTGACCACAGTACCCCATTCCTGAGCATCAGTCAGGTAGCGGTCGGTACCATAAACGGTTTCTCCGTATTTTCCCATCCATTCGCCTATCTCCGAAAGACGGCTGAGAGCCGTTGCCGGCAGGTCGCCGCTCGGCTGTGGCCCGACGTTGAGCAGCAGATTCGCACCCTTGCCTGCCGCCTTCACTATCAGACGTATCAGTTCTTTAGCCGATTTATAGTTACGGTCGGCCACCTTGTAGCCCCACATGCCGTTCATCGTCTGGCACGTCTCAAGCGGCAGCTTGCTCACCGACTGTTCCCCTGAATATCCCGCATGATTCTCTCCGGGAAGGTCACGCTCAAACATCTGGAAATCCTCGCCCTCATAAGGCGCGATGTGGTGGTTGTTACCCACGAGACATGCCGGTTGCAGACGGTGAATCAGCGCATACTGCTCCTCCAGTTGCCAGTCGAAATCCTTCGGCTGGTCCCAATGCCCGTCAAACCAGATGGCACCAATCGGGCCGTAGTTGGTGAGCAACTCCGTCAGCTGATTGTTCATGAATCGGTAATAGCCCGGCCAGTCGGCAGAACCTTTGCGGCCGGTCTTATGCCCGGTGCGTCCCAACGGGTAATCATCACGCGTCCAGTCGAGATGGGAATAGTAAAGATGAAGCTTGATACCCTGCCGGTGGCATTCATCGGCAAGTTCCTTGACGATGTCACGCTTGAAAGGCGTGGCATCCATAATATCGTAGTCGGAATATTTCGTGTCAAACATCGAGAATCCGTCATGATGGCGGGTGGTGAAACAGATGTATTTCGCACCCGAAGCCTTGATGGCCGACACCCACTTGGCAGCATCGAAGTTGGCCGGATAGAAACCGGCAGCGGCTTTGGCATACTCATCACGGTCGAGCCCGCCCGTCTGCAGATACCATTCCCCCTGTCCGAACATGCTGTAAATGCCCCAATGGATAAAAACGCCGAACCGCATGTCATTGAATTCCTCCCTTGCCCGGAGATTCTCAGGCGACGGCTGATAATGCTGTGCGGCAGCGGACAGTGCGGCAAAAGCGACAATTCCTACGGCAAGCGCCTGCCGGCAGACAGACTTGACAACAGTGTATATGGTGTATAGATTCATAGTTATTCTCGGTTAATTTTCCACAAATATACAAATTTCCCTCATTCCACTGCCAACATACGGCTCTAAAATACCTCCACGCGGTCGGCATCTGTCACAGGCCGTAACGGACGGCACGGATTGCCCACTGCAAGCATATGGGGCGGAATCGATTTCGTCACGACGCTTCCTGCGCCTATTACCGCTCCTTCTCCGATTTCGACACCGGGCAACACTACTACGTTGGCGGCTATCCACACGTTATTGCCCACCTTTATCGGCCTTGCAGCCATCACTCCGGCATTGCGCTGCTCCACCGTCAGCGCGTGGGTGATGGTGACGAGCGAGCAGTTAGGACCAATCATTACGTTGTCGCCTATTTCGACATCCGCCTCATCGAGAATAGCCAAATTGAAATTTCCGACAAAATTATTGCCAATCCGGATATTAAATCCGAAGTCGCAGCGGAACGGACTGTGGATGATAAAACGCTCGCCAACCTTTCCCAAGAGAGATTCCAGCAAACGGTTCCGCTTGTCGGACTTCGATGGCGGCAGCATATTGATTTCGTGGCACAGTTCGGCACACCGGCCGAGAGCGTCGGCCACATCGGGACAGTCCTTTGCCGAGGCGCTGACCCACAGACCCTGATTAAGAGCCTTGAGAAGCGATTTGAAGTTCATCGTAGTTCAATTTTTACCCTGCAAAATAATGGATTTTTTCCAATACACACAAAAAGCAACCACGTCCGCCGGCTCACATTAACATATTGCTTCCCGCTGTCTTCAACTCCCGTTTCCTGCAAAAACCGCCCACTTCCGACTTTTTTATGCCTGCCAGTCCCCTATTGTCTGACTTTTGCATTATATTTGTCCTACCTTAAAAATTCAAGACATGAACCGCATATTCTCCATCCTTACCGCCTGCCTTATCGCCCTGTCGATGAACGCACGCATTTCCGACGCTGCCTATTCCACCTGGCATGCCAGCAAGTTTTCCATGTTTATCCACTTCGGCCTCTATTCCGAATTAGGAGGCGTATGGAACGGTGAACCTGTAAAATACGGCTACAGCGAGCAAATTCAGTCATTTGCCGGCATATTCAGCGACTGGTACGGAGAAACGGCCAACTATTTCAACCCGACGGCCTTCGATGCCGACTCCATCGTGGCTCTCGCCAAAGAGGCGGGAATGCGCTCCATCGTCATCACGACCAAGCATCACGACGGGTTCTGCATGTTCCGCACGGCGACCACCGACTATAACTCCTACGACGCAACTCCCGCCCACCGCGACTATGTGGGCGAACTGGCGGAGGCCTGCCGCCGCGGAGGCATCCGGCTCGGCCTCTACTATTCCATCATCGACTGGCACTATCCGCACGCCTACCCCATATCGAGCCATAACTGCGACTTCATCACCCCGCAGCACCATGAGTTCTCCAAGCGTCAGGTGACGGAACTTCTCACCAACTACGGCCCTATCTCGGAATTGTGGTTTGACATGGGCTCCAACACGCCGCAGCAAAGCAAGGAACTCTACGACCTCGTCCACCGGCTGCAACCCGACTGCATGGTCAGCGGACGCGTGGGCAACGACCAGTATGACTTTGCCGTAATGGCCGACAACGCCTATCCGGAAGGCGCGCTGCAATGCCCGTGGCAGAGTGCGGCCTCCATGTTCAACGAAACTTGGGGCTACCGCTCCTGGCAGAAACGCGGCGACGCGCACACGAAAGCGATGGAGAAACTGCGCAGCCTGATTAACGTCGTGTCGCACGGCGGTAACTTCCTGCTCAACATCGGCCCTAAAGGTGACGGCTCAGTCGTGCCGTTCGAGAGCGAGGTACTGCGCGAAATCGGCGCATGGCTCCGCACCAACGGAGAAGCCATCTACTCCACAGAGGCATCGCCCTTCCGCGAAACGTTCGACTGGGGTGCCATTACCCGCAAGGACAACCGCCTGTACCTGATTCTGTCGGGCAAACTTCCCGACAACGGCCAAATCGCCCTCGACATGCCCGGCTACCGCCTGACCGGCGTTTCCGGCTGTGCCACGGCCCACCGTCAGAAGGGCAGCACCGTGAGCGTCACCGTGCCCTCCACAGCCTACAACGACTCGACGATAGAGGTAGTGACACTGGAGTTTGACCGCACCGTAGAGCCGCAGCCCACTGCGACCCTGCCGAAAGGCAGCCTGCTCACATCGGCCAACGCTACCCCCAACTACAGCTACTCCTGCTTCGATTACTACAGCAACTACCGCAGCACCGTCAGCTACAGCTGGAACGTCAAGCAAAACCGTCTGCGTCAGGTGGAAATCACCTATACTCCACAGGAGGCCGGAGCGACCGTCAACCTGACCATCGACGGCACGACCTATCCCGTCACGCTCGACAAGGGTACGCCCGTCGCACTCTCTACGTCGGAACCCACATGGGGCACACGCTACGTCTGCGGTCCGGGCAGCGGTGTCTTCAATGCAGCATCCACCCTCCGCACCGACCCCGAACATCCGCTGACACGCCGCGGCAAGTGGGAACCGACCGACAAGGAGCAGGACGAACTGCCCTCAGGCATCCTCTCCTCCCATTTTGTCATGCAGGAGTTTGACTCACCCTGCCGTCAATACTATCTGATGGATGTGGGGGCAGGCAACGGCATCGAAGTCTACCTCAACGGCCGTTCCGTGATGAAGCACCTTAATCCCTACCGCTGTACGTTCCGCCCGGAGAAAGTGCTACTGCCGTTGGAAAAGGGAAAGAACCAAATCGTACTGCGCCTCTACAACCGCTTCGAGAAGACCAACGCCTACCAGCTCCGTCCGGCTGCCGACCAGACCGTCTACCGACAGACGTTCACCCTTCCCGCACCGGCCGAAGGCACCGTCCACTCCGTCACCGTACGCCGCGAGGGTCTTGCCTCCCAGCACACCGACACCGAGCTGTCCAACCTGCAACTGCGCCTGCGGTAACACTGGGTCAACCGTGCATTTCACATAAAATCAAAACCATCAGATGGTTAGAAACAGTTTAGATTTTATCGGGAAACAAAGTTGAGAACCGTATGGCTTTGAGTTTCTTTCCGGTCTGTTTTACTGTCTCTATTCGTCGCGTAGCCCGCTATGCCCCTGCGGAAAACAGAAAAACATCCTTGAAAACAATTCTTAAACCTATTACGAATAAAATTTAAACAACTTCTTAGTTTTTTGGTAAATTCACCAAAGGTCCGTAACTTTGCACGGTTGAATCAACCCAAAGAACGACAGTTAAGAAATGCGCATAGATATTATTACAGTATTGCCGGAGATGCTTGAGTCGCCCCTCAACTGCTCCATTCTGAAGCGGGCACAGAAAAAGGGACTGGCGGAAATCGTCGTGCACGACCTCCGCGACTATACGCTCGACAAGCACCGCCGCGTCGACGACTACCCCTTCGGCGGCGAAGCCGGCATGGTCATGCAGATTGAGCCTATCGACCGCTGCCTCACCCACCTGAAGTCGCAGCGTGACTACGACGAGGTCATCTTCGTGACACCCGACGGCGAGAAGTTTGACCAGCCGATGGCCAACCGCCTCTCGCTGGCTGAGAACATCATCATCCTTTGCGGACACTACAAGGGCATCGACTACCGCGTGCGCGAACACTTCATCACGAAAGAAATAACCATCGGCGACTATGTGCTGACCGGAGGCGAGCTTCCGGCCGCCATCATCACCGATGCCATCGTACGTCTCATTCCCGGTGCTATCGGCGATGAGCAAAGCGCCCTCAGCGACTCCTTCCAGGACAACCTGCTGGCTCCGCCTGTCTACACCCGTCCGGCTGAATACAAAGGCTGGCGCGTCCCCGACGTACTCCTGTCGGGCCATCAGGCCAAAATCGATGAGTGGAAGCACGAAATGGCTCTGAGCCGCACCCGCCGCCTCCGCCCTGATTTGTTGAACGAATAAACGAAACGGCAATGGGATTCTTCTCCTCACTCCTTGCAAAAGTAAAGAACACCAACCTGATTCTGCTGATTGTGCTGGCATTCGGCGTCTACATCACGTTTTTCGCCGACTACAACTACATCACTGTCGTACAGTACGAACAGGAAATCACTCAGCTGAAAAAAGAAATCAAGGCCTGCAAGGACTCTACCGCCGTCTACAATCAACGGTTGCAGAAACTCGACAGCGACCCTGAATCGCTGGAGCGTATCGTTCGCGAGGAATACCTCATGAAGCGCGACAACGAAGACCTATATATCGTAAACGAATAAATATCAACCGAATGAACGAAAAAAATCTGAACATCATACTGGCCGTCGCCATGGTACTGCTGCTTGCATCGGCCTTCCTGCCGCTGACGAGCATCCGGTTTGTGTGGTTGCCCTATGTATTCACGGCAGCTGCCTTCCTGACGGTCATTGTGAGAATCCTGCAGCGCGTCATCCGCCGCAAGCAGAAATTCAGCCTGCGCGTACGACGCCTCTTCACACTCGAATTCTGGTCATCTATCTGCTATATGTTTGCGGCACTGTTTCTTTTTGCCGACCCCATCCACTCCACCTGGCTCGGATTTCTGACAGCAGGTGCCTGTGTTCAGGTCTACGCCTCCTTTATGATAGACTATCAACTAAAAAAGGAGCAAAAAGACTTAAAAACTAAGAAAAATGGCCGTTAATTAAGTTGTATTTAGTATTTTTGCGGATAACATGGACGTGAATCTAACTATCGACCAGGGCAATTCTGCGGCAAAGTTGTCGGTTTTCGGCGACGACCGCCTGCTGTTCTCCTGCCGGAAAGACCGGCTGACACCCGCCGACGTCAGCCAGGTCATCAGACAGTTTTCGGTAATGAAAGCCATCTATTCCTCCGTAGCAGGACGCGACACAGAAGTGCTGGCCGAACTTCACAAGCAGTTGAGAACAGTCTACGAGCTGAGTGCCGACCTCCCGTTGCCTCTCACGCTCGACTATACGACTCCCCACAGTCTGGGACACGACCGCATCGCAGCGGCAGCCGGAGCCATCACGCTCCTTCCCGGACGGAATGTACTGATTGTCGATGCCGGTACGGCTGTCACCTACGATTTTGTGACGGCTAACCGCCACTTCCTGGGCGGAAATATCGGACCGGGCATCTCCCTGCAGCTGGCAGCGCTGTCGCACGACTGCGTGCAGCTTCCTCAAGTAGAACCCACCGGCGAGACACCTCTGCTGGGACACGACACGGTGACGGCTATCCGTGCCGGCGTAGTCGAAGGCATTGTCGCCCAGGCAAGCTATCTTGCCCACCGCCTGAGCGAGCAGTATGAGGAGGTGGCTGTGGTGTTGACGGGCGGCGACGGAACCCTCATCAGCTCCCTGCTGACCGATGTCGACAAAACGGTGAACAATGATTTAGTAGCAATAGGTTTAAACAGCATATTAAAATACAATGAGCTTTTATAAGAAACTTTTCGTGGCGATAGCGGTTGCCATCACGGCTATCGGAAATCTGGCAGCACAAAACCAGCAATCGCCTTATTCACGATATGGATACGGTATGGTCGGCGACTATGCCACCAGTGTGCAACGCAACATGGGCGGTGTGGGTATCGCCATGTCTGACAGCCGGCAAATCAACGTGATGAACCCGGCATCCTACGCCGGTACCGACTCTACTACGCTCATCTGGGACATCGGTATGGACGTTACCCAGCTTTGGTCGAAAGAACCGGGAGCATCAGGAAAGTCGTTTGGTGGTGGTCTTGACTACATGACCCTCCAGTTCCCGTTGGGCAAGTACATGGGCGGTAGCATCGGTCTCGTACCGTTCACGACCGTCGGCTACTCGTTCGGAAGCGACGTGAAGGACAAGGACAACAACTCCCTCGGCACAAAAAGTTCCTCCGGTTTCGGCGGCATCAACGAGATTTATGTAGGTGTGGCAGGTCGTCCGTTCAAGGGATTCACCATCGGTGCGAACATCGCCTACCAGTTCGGTACGATTGTCAACGACACCTATCTCATAAGCTCTGGAAGCTCATCGGAAACGCTGTTTGAACACGTCATCCAGGTGCGCGACTGGAACCTGCAACTCGGTGTGCAATATACCAAGGAATTCCAGGCCAAACACCGCTTTACCGTCGGTGCGACCTACTCTCCCCGCAAGAATTTCCACGGAAAGACATGGGGCGTCTACTACGACATCAACGCTGACGAGCAACCTGACACCGTGGGCTATTCCCGCTTGAAAGGCGGCTATGAGAAGCCTGAATCCTACGGCGTAGGTCTCAATTATACGTTCGACCGCAAATTCATGGTGGAAGGCGACTTCACTTACCAGAAATGGGCTGACGCCAAATTTGAGGGCATCCGCAACGAAAACGGCGACTACATCACGCAGTCACGTTTCGACAACCGCTGGAAAGTCGCTCTCGGTATGCAGTACACTCCGAAGGAGCGCGGCAACTACCTGCAGCGCATGACTTACCGCATCGGTGGAAACTATACTCGCGACTACATCATGATTGGCGACAACCACCTGAAGGAATACGGCGCTTCCATCGGTTTCGGCTTCCCGACTCTCGGCTCGAAGACGGTCATCAACCTTGGCTTCGAGTACAAGCACCGCCAGGCCTCTCCGCAAAATCTTGTTTCAGAAGACTATTTCAACATCACACTCGGCATCAACTTCAACGAGTTTGCATTCTGGAAAGACAAAATCCGGTAATCTCCGGTGGAGGAATTCATAGCAATGAAGACTCTCACAAACATATTACTGACGCTCATAGCTCTTTCTTTCATCCTGCCTTCCTGCAAGGAGGAAAGAAAGAGCTATGTCAGCGTTACGTCCAACCCTGACAGCATCCAGACGATGGTGACACGCGACGTGGTGTCGCTCATCAGTGACTCCGGCATGACGCGCTACCGCATCCTGTCGAAACTGTGGCTCGTCTACGACGAGGCCGAAGTGCCCACCTGGAAGTTCCCCGTCGGACTGAAGCTCGAACAGTTTGACGACTCGTTCCGCATCGCAGCGACCGTCAAGTGCGACTCGGCCACCTACTTCAAAAACCAGAAGCTGTGGCGGCTCGACGGACACGTCGACATCCGCAACATCAAGAAGGAAGTCATCGAGACAGAGCAGATATTCTGGGACCAGGTAAACCACAAAGTCTACTCCGACTCGTTTGTCCACATCGAGCGTGCCGACCGCATCCTTGAAGGCTACGGATTCACCTCCAACGAAAAACTGACGGAATACGTCATCCGCAGGCCGTCAGGCATCATCCCTGTGCCGGAACGCAAGGATACCACCGCACAGAACTAAATCTCACCGACATGGACTTTACGTCAGCTCTCATATTGACACTCGTCTCAATGGCCTTCTCCGCATTCTTCTCGGGTACGGAAATCGCCTTCATATCGTCCAACCGCGTGCGGGCCAGCGTTGACTCTCAGAAGAAGACCTTCACAGCCCGTATCGTCAACCTTTTCTACCACCATCAGGAAATGTTCATCTCGACGCTCCTCGTCGGCAACAACATCATGCTGGTGTTCTACGGTATGGGCATGGCCGTGCTGCTGGAAGATCCCATCAAAATGTTTGTCTGCGGCAACGAGGCGCTCGTACTGCTCGTACAGGCCCTTCTGTCGACCGGCATCATCCTCATTACCGGTGAGTTCCTGCCCAAATCAGTGTCACGCATCAACCCGAACCGGACGTTGCGGCATTCGGCCGTCCCGATGTATCTCATCTACATCGTGCTCTATCCTATTTCCTGGTTCTCTTCGGTTGTCTCCAAAATGCTCATGCGCTTCTTCGGAGCCAAAAGTTCCGCGCCCCGCTCTCCGCTTCTGACGGTCAGCGAGCTTGACGATTACATCCAGCAAACCCTCGATGACAAAAAAGCGACCAACGAGACGGACAGCGAAATCGAGCATGAGGTAAGAATATTCCAGAACGCGCTCGACTTCTCCAGCACGCTGCTGCGCGACTGCATGGTGCCGCGCAACGAGATTGTGGCGGTCGACATCGATACGACCGACCGCGAGACCCTGCGTCAGCGCTTCATCGAGACCGGACTTTCGAAAATCGTGGTCTACAAGGAAGATATCAACAACATTCTGGGCTACATCCACGTCAGCGAGCTGTTTGACTCCGCCGACTGGAAAACACGGCTGAAACAGGTGGAATACGCGCCGGAATCGATGCTCGCCAATGCCATGATGCGTAAGTTGCTCGCCGAAAAGAAAAGTATGGCGATTATCGTAGACGAATTCGGTGAGACCGGCGGACTCATCACGCTGGAAGACCTCGTGGAGGAAATCTTCGGTGATTTCGAGGACGAGCACGACAAGCGCAAGCTCGTCGAGGAACAGCTCGATGACAACACCTACCGCTTTGCCGGACGTATCGAGATTGAGCATCTTAACGAAGCCTACGATTTCAATATCCCCGAAGGTGAGGACTATCAGACCCTCGCCGGATATATCCTCTTCTCCCTGGGCGAGATTCCTGAAACGGGCGAGACAGCCGAGATTGGAGGCCTGCGCTTCACCATCCTCAAGAAAAGCGCCAACAAGCTTGAACTGATTAAGGTGGAAAGAATAATCAATTCCTAAACCCAACGGGCCTTGACAAAGGGCCCTGCTTCCTCAGAAACTGCGAATATAGTCATCGAGTGAGGCTTCCTTGGGAAGTCCCATCTTCTTGCGCATGCGGTAGCGGGCAATGATGATTGTCTGCGGCTGCACGGAGAGCATCTGCGCCACCTGTTTGTTGCCGATGTTCATCTTGCAATAGGCACAAAGACGCAGCTCGTTGTCGGTCAGTCCAGGATGAGCCTCCTTCAGTTTGGTGAAGAAAGCCGGATGCACCTCCTCAAAGTGCATTTTAAACTTGTCCCAATCGTTTTCCTCCGTCAGAATGTCACTCATCAGCTTGCGCAGTCGCGCGGCCATCTGCGAGTCAATCTTGCCGTCGTCCACCCCATCGTCGACAATGAGCATCAAGTCGGAAAGTTTCTCGTTCTTCGACAACGACAGCAACTTGGAGCTCGTCAGCTCGCGGTTCTTAATGTCGACCTGTACCGCCTGGTCGTCAATCTTGTTAGTCAACTCACGCTTCTGCAACTCCCGAATCTGCCTTTCTGAGGCCACCTTACGCCGCAACAGGTAGATGACCATACCCAGCAATACCAACAACAACAAACCGCCGACACCGCCAAAAAGCAGCACCGTGGAAAGCTGCCGCTTCTCCATCTCCAGTTCCCGCAGCTGATAGTCGTGACGCAGAATCTCCAGCTTCGTTTTTCCCTTCAGAATATTCGAACGCACCTGAGAACCGTGAATCGAGTCTTGAAACGCCGTAGCCCTCACCTTGAACTCATAGGCCCTGCGCCACTCGCCGGAACCGGCGTATAGGTCGGACAACAGATTGCAGACATCCACCTTCTGGCCGAACTTCAGAGAACGGTCCGTCGTTTCTCGATAGATTTCCTCCGCCAGAACGCGGGCGCTGTCTGGCTGACCGTTCTTATAGAACCAGAAAGCCTTGTTCTTTTTCGCACTCATCAGGCATTGCCAGTCGCCTGAAATGCCAGCCATCACCTCTGCCTCATCGAGCACCTTCCGCTGCTGCCGTGGGTCGTCGAGCAAGCGGAAATAGGAGCTCAGGTAATAGAATTTGACATCGGGAGAGCCTTCCTTCGGGAAATTATCGAGAATTGACTTGATGAGCGCCAATGCGTCCGCCTTGCGTCCCGTCGACTCGTAAATGTAGGCAATCTGCTGGTTGGCAAGCAGCGACATGTTTACATTGCCGCTCTTGTCAAACCACTCATTTGCCTTCTTTATATAGGAAAGCGCCTCCGAGAAATCATCCATAAAGAGATATATCAACCCGATGTTACCGTCGCATTGCGCTTTGTTAGGATAGTCGCCGATGGAATTGAAATATTCCTCCAACCGCACCAGCAGATAGTACGCCTCCGAATAGCGGCCGTAATTGAGCAACAGATTGGCCTTAAGCTCTAGGAATCGATGATAGTCGTAGACGTAGTTGACCGAATCGACAATGGTCAACGCATCGTCAATCAACCGAGAGGCCATTTTCATGTTGCGCGGTCCGCGGTTGTCGGCATCCCAGAATTTAGCCCTTGCCAGCAGCTGCCGGTTGCGTGTTTTTCCGGCCAGGTCATACATCTTGCGAATGACCGCATCAATGGCGAGGGAGTCGCTCTTCATGGCTTCCTCATAATCGCAAACCTGCTCCGTCAACTTGTCGAATTCAGGCTGAATCGGTTTCCAAAATTCCTTTTGCCGTGCCTGTCCCAAAGAAAAAACCAGCACAAAAAGCAATAATAGCAATTTCTTTTTCATGATGCCAAATATACTGATTTTTAGGCGATGTATATGTTATGTATATGTATATTTTTTTGTTTTTTACTCTTATTTTCCTAAAATTGCAATAAATAATTAGAATTTCCCACTTTAAAATTAAAAACAGAAAGACGATGAAAAAACTTGCAAACCTTTTATTTCTTCTCGCAGCCGGCGCATTTTGCTCGCAGGCACAAGTTTTGCCGAAGGTTTCCGAAGCTGTCATTTCAGAACCTTGGCCAGCTCCCGCGTTCCTTGCAGAATCCAACGGCACCTCCTATGCCTATCCCGACGGTTTGAGCAAACTCGGCACGCATTCTACGGAAGACCGCCCGGTTTGCAATTACCTGTCTTTTAATAAACTTATAAATAAAGGTTATTTCCTCTGGGCTCCGACCAATCAGGAAGTAATATATAAGGATAACTCGACCAACTCTCCGACACAATGGAATTGGGAAATTCCGGGAAGCGAAAGCCAGACCGGACAGACAGTCCGCGTGAAATACACAGAGCTGGGCAACTATGATTTCCCGACGCTCACCACCGACGGCGGCTCCTACAAGGCTGAAGGCAGAATCCTCGTGAGCGGAAAGGCGGAAATCACGACAGCCAACTGCCGCAAATGGGGCGAGACCTATCAGGTCGGCTACCTTCCGTTAAAAGGTCAGGGAGGTGAGGATGCCGGCTACCTCGGCGGAACGAACACCACAGGCATGAAAGGCTTCGGCAATCTGTTCATGACGGCTCACGGAAATGCCCACATTACGGGCGTGAACGTCTATTTCGCCTTCAAGCCGACGGTTTATGAGCAAGACGCAAAACTTCTGCTCCGTCTTTGGTACCCGATGGAGGATGAAAACGGAGGTATGCTCCTTACAGGACTTCCTCTGGAGGTCGTAGAACTGCCTTTCAGCGAAATCCGCGATGCGGAGGAAGGCGAATTCCCCATCAAGAATGTTGCCGTAGGCGAGTTCAAGTTCGAAAAGCCGCTCCAGATTTGGGACAAACCGATGTTCTTCGTAACGGTGGAAGGCTTCGGCGAGGACATAACAAAGACTAACGCAGTCATGCTCACGGAAGTAATGGGTCAGGACATCCCGACGGAGCAGATGAACAGCCTTTTGGCTCACAACTCCTTCGTTGATTATATGGGCAACGGATACACCGTTCCTATCAACTACTTCGGAGCCATGCCGGGTGCCTCCTTCATGATTTGCCCGATGGTCGACAATCTTGACGGTGATGCCGGCGTAAATACGGTTAATGCAACGGCTGACACTCAAGTAAGCGTTTCCGGCAACACACTGACAATCAGCAATCCTGACGCGACTGACGTGCGCCTAGTCAACATGGCAGGAGTCACATTGCAATCCGTAGCGACCGGAGGCGAAACAGTGGAACTGCAAGCCGAGAAGGGAGCCTATGTTATCCAAGTGCTGAAGAAAGGCACACAAATTGACGTAAAGAAAATTATACTCTAACCCAACTAAACATAACATCACATTATGAAAAAAGTTACTTACTTATTGGTAGCTGCAGGCCTGATGGCCTCTACATTTGGAGTACAGGCAGAACACAAGTGGAAAACAATCTCTGCCGGTGACGCATCGACATACGCCATCCGTGACGACGGAACTCTCTGGACATGCGGATGGAACGAGAAAGGACAATTAGGTGTTTCTGTTGGCGAACGTACTGCCGTATGGCAATCACCAAGTTCCGATACCAACTGGGCATTTGTAGCCGGCGGTAAGGCTTACGGTTTCGCCATCAAGACTGACGGTACGCTCTGGGCAGTAGGCTCAAGCACGGAAGGTGTTCAAGGTACGGGTGACGGTATCGACCACAAGACATTCGTACAGGTAGGTACAGATACAGACTGGGCGATGGTTACAACCGTGCATTTCTGGGGATACACGGCAGCCGCTATCAAGACTGACGGCACGCTCTGGGCATGGGGTTCCAACGGCAGCAACCAGCTCGGCAACGGCGCAACCGGCAAGAACGAAGTAACTCCGATTCAAATCGGAACAGACAACGACTGGGCTTACGTCACCCTCGGCAAGGCTCACGCATTGGCAGTGAAGAAGGACGGTACACTCTGGGGCTGGGGCTCTAACTACGGAGGACAGCTCGGCGACGGAACTGCCAAGACAGCTCCGACTCCCATCCAAATCGGAACAGACAGCGACTGGGCTTATGTCAAGGCTCTCGACGACCGCTCCTACGCTGTAAAGAAAGACGGTTCTCTGTATGTAGCCGGCTCAAACTACAACAGCCTCCTCGGCTTGAACCAGGAAGGTGAGAACATCGTGACTCAATACAATACGTTCACAAAGGCTGAGAACATCACTGAGAAAGTGCTCAGCGTGGAAGGTTGCGAAAACGTGACAGTTATCTCTACCGGTGAGAACGGTGTTATCTCCAAGGTTTACCTCGTAGGTGACAACACGGACGGTGCATTGGGCGACGGCAACGGTAAGCTCCTCACCGCACAATCTTCATCCAACGAGATGCCGCGTTCCTATACGCTCGTAAATCCGCTTCTCCCGGAAGGAAAGACTTACACAACTATCTCTTCAGGACAGAACTACACGATGGTCATCACGGCTGAAGGCGAACTCTACGCATGGGGTCGCAACAAGGGTGGACAACTCGGTGACGGTACAGATACTGACATGCTCCCGACTTCCATCTACAAAAAACCGGTGCTCATCGCTTGTCCGCAGGAAGAACCGGGCAGCGTAGCAGAAGTAGCCGTAGACAATGCTGTTAAGGTCATCGGCAACACTGTATATGCAAACGAAACTATCAGCAACGTCAACGTATTCTCACTCACCGGCGCATTGGTGAAATCAGCCGGCGTAGTAGAAGGCTCATGGGATTTAGACAATCTTGAAAAGGGCGTTTACCTGCTGCAATACAGCGTGAACGGCCACATGAACACAATCAAATTCATCAAGCAATAAAAAACTAAGGCAAGCAACGGGATAGGTGGGACTTGCCTCACCTATCCCTCATTCTTTAATACCACCCTCTCAAAACCAAACTATTATGAAAAGATTCTTTACTATTTTAATGCTTTCGGTGCTTGCACTGACCAACAACGCACTCTTTGCGCAGGAAAATGTAACGGTTGTCGACGGTGACGACATCCCGGGCGGACTGTCGAAGGCGACTGACATCAAATTGACCGGAACATGGAACACGGATAAATTCCAGGAATTCGCTATCAGCCTCGGAACAACCGGCTTCGGAGCCACCAACAAGAACCTCGCAACCGTCGATATGTCAGAAGCGGTAATTGAGGAAGGCTCAAAACTTTACGTCAGCGGTGGCTTTTCGTCCAACGGCGTTTTCGTCAACTGCAAGTCACTGACCAAAGTGGTAATGCCGGCTGCGGCAGAGGCTGCCAAATTCAGCGACTTCACCAACGCTTTCATGAACTGCGACAAACTCGAGGAAATCGACCTGAGCAACTGCTCCGGACTGACAACTATCAACAATGCCTTCTATGGCTGCGCCAGCCTGAAGGAAATCAACATCGGCTCTGAGAACCTTTCCAAATCAAGCAGTCTTGCCAACTCTTTCGAAGGTTGCGCGGCTCTCACGAAAGTAACTCTTCCGGCCACCATCACTTTCGCAACCAAGACATTCAAGGACTGCACCTCTCTGGCCGAAATCGACTGGACTTCATTTACAGGCACTGAAATTCCGGCGCTCTACTACGATATGTTCGACGGCATCAGCGACTTGAAAGCCATCAAGCTGATTGTCAACTCCGACGCTTACGAACTGTTCCTTGCCAACGAGCAATGGAGCAAGCTCGACGTGCAGGAAGCCGCTTCCTCTTCAGTTGCCGCTATCGGCAAGGCTGCCGTATTCTTCGCTGACGGTCAGATTACAGCCACAAGCCCTATCAGCAACGTGCGCATCTACAACATCGGCGGTATTCTCGTCAAGAGCATCCAGAACGTAGCCGGCTCCTACAGCCTCAACGGCTTGAACCCGGGCGTATATGTAGCCTCCTTTGTCGCTGACGGACAGACGAAAGCCGTACGTTTCATCGTAAGATAATCTCATAGTCAAACCTCAATCAGTTACAAGGCTTGCCCGACATTGTTTTGGGCAGGCCTTCTTCTTTTCTGCGACTTTTTTATTTCCTATTAAAATATTTTCCATTGGAAATTTTGTAGAATATAAAACTCTCTCTATATTTGCCATTGGAAAATATTTCAATCAGAAAACAATAAAAAGAATTACAATATGCGACACATCATTATCGGAGGAGTGGCAGGCGGAGCGACCGCCGCAGCCAGAATACGCCGGGCTGACGAGCAGGCGGAAATCATCATGCTTGAGAAAGGAAAGTACATCTCTTACGCCAATTGCGGACTACCCTACTACATTGGCGGAACAATTGCCGACCGCGACCGTCTGTTCGTACAGACACCGGCTTCCTTTTCCCGACGCTTCGCAGTCGACGTGCGCGAGGAAAACGAGGCGATTGCCATCGACACCCAACGCAAAACCGTCAGCATCCGCCACAAGGACGGCTCCGTCTATGAGGAGAGCTACGACAAACTGCTGCTTGCCCCCGGAGCGACTCCCGTCGTTCCCCCGCTACCGGGCATTGACGGAGAAGGCATCTTCACGCTGCGCAACGTGAACGACACCGATGCCATCAAGCAATGGCTCAAAAGCCACCGGGTGGAGAACGCCGTAGTGGTAGGAGCCGGATTCATCGGACTGGAAATGGCGGAGAATCTCTCGGATGCCGGAGCCGACGTAGCCATCGTCGAGATGGGCAATCAGGTGATGGCACCTGTTGACTTCTCGATTGCCGCCCACGTACACCGCCACCTGACCGACAAAGGTGTCGAACTTCACCTGGAGAAAAGCGTGACAGCCTTCGAGCGCAAAGAAGGCCACACGGAGGTGGTGCTGTCCACCGGCGAACGATTGAAAGCCGACATCGTCATCCTCTCCATCGGCGTGCGCCCCGCAACGGCACTGGCCAAGGCTGCCGGCATCGAGCTGGGTGCCACCGGCGGCATCAAGGTTGACGACTACCTGCAGACTTCCGCTCCCGACGTCTATGCCGTGGGCGATGCCATCGAATTCCGTCACCCGCTGACCGGCGTGCCTTATGTCAACTATCTGGCCAACCCTGCCAACCGCCAGGGACGCATCGTGGCTGACAACATGGTGAAAGGCAACGTTACGAAATACGAGGGTGCCATCGCCACCTCGATTGCCAAGGTATTTGACCTTACGGTAGCCTCCACGGGCTTGCCGGCCAAACGTCTGAAGCAAGCCGGCATCCGCTACGCCGCATCGACCACCCACTCCGGCTCGCACGCCGGCTACTATCCCGGTGCGGTGACCATCACACTGAAAATTACTTTCGACCCTGAAAGCGGACGCCTCTACGGAGCGCAGGCCGTAGGAGCCGACGGCGTGGACAAGCGTATCGACCAGATTGCCCTGCTCATCAAGAACGGCGGCACCGTCTACGACCTTACCCGCATAGAACACGCCTACGCACCGCCTTTCTCCTCTGCCAAAGACCCGATTGCGATTGCCGGCTATGCGGCGGCCAACATCATCAGCGGCGACATGAAGACGCTCAACTGGCGGGAAGCGGTAGAGGCCAAGGCCAACGGCGCGCTTTTCATCGATACCCGCACGCCTGAGGAATTCTCATTCGGCTCGATTGAGGGTGCCGTCAACATTCCGCTCGACAGCCTTCGCGAACGCATCTCCGAAGTGCCCAAGGACCGCGACGTCGTACTTTTCTGCGCCGTGGGTCTCCGTGGCTATGTGGCACAGCGCATCCTCATGGGACGCGGCTACACCAATACGCGCAACCTCTCCGGAGGCTATCTCACCTACTCCACGGCAACCGCTCCGATTGCTCGTCCTACACGCACACCGCGCTGCAAGCCGCAAGAACCGCAGCAGTGCTGCACACTGAATACCGACATTATCCGCATCGACGCTTGCGGTCTCCAATGCCCCGGCCCGGTGATGAAGGTGAAACAAGCTATCGACGCCGCTTCCGCCGGCCAGCAGATTGAGGTGACGGCTACGGACGCCGGCTTCGCCCGCGACGCTCAAGCATGGTGCAACACGACCGGTAACCGCCTCGTGCTCTCCACTCAGGAAAGCGGCAAGTTCCGCGTAGTCATCGAGAAGGCCACTCACTGCCCGGCACCACAGCAGACCGCGGCTCTGGCCAAGAAAGGCAAGACACTCATCATGTTCAGCGACGACCTCGACAAAGCTCTGGCCACCTTCGTGCTGGCCAACGGCGCGGCGGCGACAGGACAGAAAGTAACGATATTCTTCACCTTCTGGGGGCTGAACGTCATCAAGAAAGAGCGTAAACCGAAAGTGGCAAAGGACCTGTTCGGCAAAATGTTCGGCATGATGCTGCCCTCCAGCTCCAAGAAGCTCCACCTCTCGAAAATGAGCATGCTCGGCATCGGTGACAAGATGATGCGCCACATCATGAAGAGCAAGAACATCGACTCGCTGGAGACTCTCCGCCAACAGGCTCTCGACAACGGCGTTGAATTCATCGCCTGCCAGATGTCGATGGACGTAATGGGCGTAAAGCGCGAGGAACTGCTCGACGAAGTGACAGTAGGCGGCGTGGCTACCTACATGGAGCGTGCCGACGAGGCAAACATCAATTTATTCATCTAAAAACAAACCTCCGTCAGCCCCTGTCCACACCGGGGCTGACGGTATTAAAAAACTCATAACACCAATGGAATCCAACAAAGGACTACTCTGCAAAATCCGCGACCTCCAACAGGAAATCCGCACTTTCGAACACGAATTTGAAACGCAGTTCGGCATCTGCATGAACGAAGGAATGGCCATCTGCTCCATCGAACAGGCAGGCAGCCTCACCTCCGGTGAGCTGGTTCGACTTCTCGGCCTGACCAACTCAAACACCTCTAAAATATTGAAATCAATTGAACAAAAAGGACTTGTCAAACGTCTTATCGGAAAATCAGACAAAAGGCAGATGAATTTCATTCTGACAGAAGCCGGGAAAGAAACCATCCGGAAAATTTTGTCAGGCGAGCTTCAATTGCCGGAAGGATTGGACAAAATCATTCGAAACAATCCGTGAGGACGGGTTTGTCCATATTTATTTTGTTTGAAGGAGAAAATTTCCAAAAATTATGCGTAACTTTGCAAAGAATTTTATGCCTATTGCATTTTTTGCAGGTCGCGGCTTAAATAATGTATGAGTATCGCAACAATATGTGCATAGACATGCATGAATAATGAATTCGCACTCATTATCACGCCTGTCGCCACTTAATCACAAATTAAGAATAAAGAGATGAAGCATTTTCAGATTTGGATTTTAGGAATTTTGTGCCTACTGTTTACCGCCTGCAAAGCGAGCGAGGAAATTATTTATATGCAAAACATCATCCCCGACTCATCCATTGCGGTAAGCCAGAACAAGGGTATTGAGATTCAACCGAAGGATATGCTTTCCATCATGGTGTCCGGCAAGGACCCCAACATAACGGCCATGCTCAACCTGCCGCGCATCAGCATGAACACATCTGCCGAAATCAAGGGAAACACCTCAGGGCTGGCCTACACCGTTGACAAAAACGGAGAAATCAACTTCCCTTTGCTCGGCAAGCTGAAAGTAGCGGGACTGACCCGCTGGGAGCTGCAGGAAAAAATCAAGAGAGAACTGCAGGACAAACACATTCTGAACGATGCCATCGTTTCCGTCGAATTCAAAAACTTCAAGATATCCATTTTGGGAGAAGTGGCAAAACCCGGTTCCTACAACATTGAGGGCGACAAAGTCACTATTCTCCAGGCACTCAGTCTTGCCGGCGACCTCACCATCTACGGCGAGCGTAGCAATGTCAAGGTAATCCGTGAAATCAACGGCGAGCGCACCATCTACAGCCTCGACCTCCGCTCTACCGACCTCTTCAAGTCGGGCGGCTACTTCCTGAAACAGAACGACGTTATCTACGTGCAGCCCAACAGCGTAAGAGCCGGACAGTCGACGGTCAACGAAAACAACCTGAAATCCGTAGGATTATGGATTTCAATCACCTCGCTGCTCATGTCGGTCGGCGTACTGATTGTGAACATTATAAAATAAGCGTCCCGCCGCACCGGTGACAACAAGTAAATTTTCATAACACGATATAAACAAGATACTCAAGATGAGCGACAAATTGAACAATCTGGCAGAACAGGAAAATCAGCAGGGTTTCATAAAAATTGACGAGGTGCTCGGGTGGGCACTCACTCACAAATGGCATATCCTGGCTTCTGTCATCATCTTTTCCGTACTGGCATTCCTATACACTGCACGCACGCCCAAGGAATATCAGGCTTCGGCAAGCGTCATGATTCGTGCCAACAGCCACGGACAGGCCGAATTCAGCGAATTGGCGGCGTTCTCCGACCTCGGTATCGGCAACATGGGTCTTGACGTGTACAACGAGTTGCAGGCTCTCCGCTCGCCGGCTCTGATGCTCGACGTGGTCAACGCGCTGAACCTCAACGTGACCTACACAAGCCGTAACCACGTCGGACTGACGACTGACTGGTACGGCAAATCACCGGTTACCGCGGCCTTCCCCGTAAGGACCGAGATTTTCGAGGAAATGCCCGTCGGCAACTTCAGCTTCAACATCAACTTTACCGGTAAAGACAAATACCAGATTTCCGACATCGCCATCAACGGCCGCGAAATCGACGCGCAACCCATCAACGGCACTTACGGCAATGCTGTAAAAGCGCCGTTCGGTACGCTGATACTTACTCCGACGGCAACCTTTGCCGGCAACAAGCTCTCCCGCCTCACCGTCAGCTACACTGACCCGGAGAAAATGGCGGAAGCCTATGCGAAACGACTGAGCGTCGAACTTGCCGACAAGTTCTCAACCGTTATCAACTTCAACCTGACCGACGTTTCTCCCAAACGTGCAGAAGACGTTATCAACGCACTCATCGTTGCCTACAACAATGAGTGGGTATCCTATACGCATCAGTCCAACGAAAGCACCTCCAAGTTTATCAACGAGCGTCTGCTTGTCATCGAGCAGGAGCTTGGAATGGTCGATGCCGACATCGAGAAGTTCAAGAGCAACAACCAGCTGCTCGACCTCGTAACGGAAACGGCCAGCGTAACCAGTGAGTCCAACCATTATGCCGAACAGGCTTTCATCGCCGGCAACCAGCTGGCCATTGCCAAGTTTGTCCGCGACTACCTGAACGACAACACGAAGAAATACGAATTGCTGCCGTCCAATACCGGCATCGGCAACTCGGCCATCGAAACGCAGATTGCCGAATACAACAAAATGATGATTGAGCGTCAGCGCCTCATCGCCTCTTCCAGCGAGCACAGCCCGCTCGTGGCCGATATGAACAAGGAGCTGGACATGATGCGCAAGGCCATCATGGGCTCTGTCGACAACCACATCAGCA
The DNA here is from genome assembly GCA_944321875.1 of uncultured Muribaculaceae bacterium. GTDB lineage: Bacteria > Bacteroidota > Bacteroidia > Bacteroidales > Muribaculaceae > Limisoma. The sequence continues at coordinate 75,563 of CALUMX010000003.1, read as the reverse complement.
CGCTCAACATCCAGGTTTCGCAAATCGCACAGAAGGAGAACAAGATTTCCGGTCAGATTACCGCCGGTCCGGGCAAGGCCCGCGAGCTGCTCTCCATCGAGCGCCAGCAGAAAATCAAGGAGCAGCTCTACCTCTACCTGCTTCAGAAGCGTGAGGAAAACGAGCTGAAGACCAATATCATCGTCAACAACACCCGCATCATCAAGCCGGGCAAGGCTAACCCGAACCCTGTCTCACCCAACCCGATTATCATCATCTTCGCAGGTTTCATGGTGGGTCTGATTCTCCCGTTCGGCTTCATGATTGTCGGCCGCCTCTGCGACTTCACCATCCGCACCCGCGAAGACCTGGAGTGCCTCAACATCCCTATCATCGGCGAAATTCCGCTGACGGGAAAAGACAACCGCATCAACCGTCTCCGCCTGCTGCTGAAGATGAAGCCCAACAAGACGGACAATTCGCCGAAGGTGCTTGTGAAGCACGGCAAGCGCGACGCTATCAACGAGGCCTTCCGCGTGACCCGAACCAACTTCGACTTTATCCAGGGCAACAACCCGCCGGCCGAAGCCATCATGCTCACATCCTACAACCAGAGTAGCGGTAAGACATTCACTTCCGCCAACTTTGCAACAGTAATGGCACTGAAGGGCAAAGGCAAGGTCGTTGTCGTCGACCTCGATATCCGTAAGGGTACATTCTCCAAGGCCGTAAGCAATCCGAGCAAGGGAGTCTGCACCTACCTCAACAGCCAGTGCGAACTGGAGGAAATTATCGCCAAGGCCCATACGCTCAACAACCCGTATGAGTTTGACGTAATTCCGGCAGGCTCGATTCCGCCCAACCCGGTGGAACTCCTCCTTTCCGACCAGCTCGACCTGCTCATTTCCGAGTTGAAGCAACGCTATCAGTATGTGCTGCTTGACTGTCCGCCGGAAGGCGTGGTAGCCGATGCCGACATCATTGCCCGCGTTGCTGACCGCACCGTGTTTGTCGTTCGCTCCGGCCTGCTCAACAAACGCCTCATCCCGGAAATCGGAAAAATCGCCAACAGCAAGAAATACCGCAACTTCATGCTCATCATCAACGGTGTTGAGTTTAAGAAGAGCCACTACGGCCTGAAGTACGGCTACGGTTATGGCTACGGTTACAGATATGGTTCAACGCACGACGAGAATTAACAATGTGGTTTCTTTCGCAAAAACAGACAATAGCCGACAGCGGCGTTCTTGACGGTTTCACCGACCGCCATACCCATTTGCTGCCCGGAGTCGACGACGGTTTCTCCCGTGCGACCGACAGCCTCCAGGCCATTGCCACGCTGAAGTCACTGGGCGTGAGACAGATTTGGCTGACTCCGCACATTATGGAGGACGTACCCAACACTCCCGAACAGCTCCAGAGCCGATTCGGTGAATTCCGGCAACAGACGGAAGGTGCCATCCATGTGGAACTGGCGGCAGAAAACATGCTCGACAATCTGTTCGTCGAACGATTTGAGAGCGGCTCGCTGCTGACGATGGAAGGCAGAATGCTGCTGGTGGAGACTTCCTACATGAATCCGCCTTACAACAACCTTCCGGGCACACTCGGCAACATCCTCTTCCGCGAGTACGTTCCGCTGCTTGCCCATCCTGAACGCTACCGCTACCTGCAGCAGCGTCACTACGAGGAGCTGCGCGAACAGGGCGTCAAATTCCAGCTCAACCTCGGCTCACTGACCGGCCTTTATGGCAAGGAAGCCGGAGCCAAGGCAAAATGGATGCTCCAGGAAGGCATGTATGACTGTGCGGGCAGCGACATCCACAGCCTGCGTCACCTCGACAAAATCATCAACACCCCTGTGGCGAAGTCCACGTTGCGGCTTCTGCGGCAACTGACAGAGAAAGACAGAGGATAATTAATATTAACTGACCCAACTTAACGGATATGCGTTGCACTCTCATTGGCGGAAGCGGATTTATCGGCACAAGGCTCATCGGACGCCTGCGTGCGACGCACGACGTCCGTAACATCGACCTGCGCCACAGCCAAGCCTACGATGACTGCACCGCCATCGGCGACGTGCGCGATGAGGCCCGCCTGACGGAGTTGCTACAAGGCACCGACACCGTGATTCTGCTTGCCGCCGAGCACCACGACAACGTCACGCCCCACAGCCTTTATTACGACGTGAACGTAAACGGCATGAAGGCAACGCTCGCCGCCATGGAGAAAGCCGGAGTGAGACACATCGTCTTTTTTTCGACCGTGGCCGTCTACGGATTGAACCTGACCGCCGCTCCCGACGAGAAGACACCCTGCCACCCGTTCAACCACTACGGCCGTTCGAAGTACGAGGCTGAGCAACTGTTGGAGAAATGGACAGCAGCCCGTCCTGACCGCTCGGCCTGCGTCATCCGCCCGAGCGTCGTGTTTGGCGAGGACAACCGCGGCAACGTCTACAACCTGCTGCACCAGCTCGCAAGTCCGTACTTCATGATGATAGGGAAAGGCAGGAACAAGAAGTCAATGGCCTACGTCGGCAACATTGTCGAATTTGTCAGCCATCTTCTCGACAACGTCACCGAGGGCTATCAGGTCTTCAACTACGCCGACTCGCCCGACCTCACCATGCGGCAACTGGTAGATTTCGCCGCAGAGGCTCTTGGCCGGACAAGCCGTCTGCTGACCATCCCCCGATGGCTCGCACTGGCCGGAGGCCATGTTCTTGACACCGTGGCAACCCTGATGGGAAGGAAATTCCCCATCAGCGCCGTCCGTATCCGCAAATTCTGCGCTACGACGCGCTATGATACAACCAAAGCTGCCCGTTCCGGATTCACCGCACCCTTTTCTCTGCGGGAAAGCCTGCAACGGACCATTGCCTACGAGTTTGGAGGGCAAAAAACGAATTAACTTGTATAGAAAACGAATAACGATATGATGCGCAACCTACTTTTCTGCATGATGCTCCTGATACTGACAGCCTCATGCGACACGCCAAAGAAAATCGTCTATCTGCAAGACGCGGAAATCGACAAAACGGAGAAAATCGAAGCCCGGCAGACCATTCTCATCGAGCCGAAGGACATGCTCTCCATCGTCGTGACCTCGCGCAATCAGGAAGTTTCGGCGATGTTCAACCTGATTGTCCCCGACAACCAGCTCGGCTTGCAGAGCGTATCGTCGGCCAACGCCAAAATCTCCGGCTACATCGTAGACAACGAGGGATTCATCGACTTCCCCGTACTCGGAAAAATCAATGCCAAGGGCATGACCCGCTGGCAGCTGCAGGAATTCATCATGCACGAATTAAACCAGAAAGGATTGTTGAAGGACGGCATCGTAACGGTCGACTTCATGAACTTCAAGGTATCCGTGCTCGGTGAGGTGAACCGCCCGGGCTCCTATGTGCTCCAGGGCGACAAGGCAACCATCCTTGAAGCCATTGCCCTCGCCGGCGACCTTACCATTTTCGGACTCCGCGACAAAGTCTACGTCATCCGCGAGGACGGCGACCAGCGTCTCACTTATCAGCTCGACCTTCGCTCGTCCGACATCTTCAACTCGCCTGCCTACTACCTGAAGCAGAACGACGTGATTTACGTCACCCCCAACGAAGTGAGAGCCGGCCAATCGACCATCAACCAGAACTCCGCACGTTCCGTAACGCTCTGGATGTCGATAGCCTCCCTGCTCACCTCCGTAGGTGTCATCATCGCCAACCTCGTAAAATAACATTATAACAATAAAAGGCACCGTCCCCGCGAATCAGCATTCGATTCGCGGGGACGGTGCCTTTCGTAAAGACCGAACACACAAATAACTATAATTTGAAGGATTGTTCACCCCCCCAATAATCGAATAAAACGAATACCTAATCTCTTATTTAATTATATTGCTTATTTTTGTACAAAATTAATTCCAGCGCGGATCTTACGAAGATAAAATATAATTTATGAGCCAGTTAGCAAATATCGACAAAGATTATGCCTCTTGGATTGAAGAACTTAGCCAGAGATATAGACAATGCCAAATAAAAGCGGCAATTCATGTAAACAGAGAAATGCTGCAATTCTATTGGACTTTGGGACGAGATATTGCCAATTTTCATGCAGAAAGTCGGTGGGGAGACAAAATTCTCAAAATTATAAGTACTGATTTAAAAACAAAATTGCCTGGAGTAAAAGGATTGTCAGAAACAAGCATCGGTTATGCAAAAAGATTCTACATCCTTTATAATAAGTATTTTACAATTCACCCACAAGCTGTGGATAAATTGATTGGCTCTTCCACAGAAATAGCCCCACAAGTTGTGGGTGAAATTCAAGACAGTATCCTTTGGCATATTCCTTGGGGACATCATCGGTATATTATTGATAAGTGTTTTAACGAGCCCCTAAAGGCTATGTTTTTCGTACATAAAACACTTGAAAACAACTGGAGTCGAAATGTCCTGTTGAATTTCATGGATACGGACCTCTATGAACGGCAGGGAAAAGCTATTAGTAATTTCAAATCATCTCTACCCTCTCCCCAAAGCGATCTTGCCCAGGAGATGACCAAAGACCCATACAAATTTGACTTTCTCTCTATTACAGAAGACTATAAAGAAAAAGAACTGAAAGATGCCTTGGAAGTCAATATCCGTAATTTCCTGCTGGAACTCGGAACAGGATTTGCTTACATAGGCAGGGAATATCGTATTGTTATAGGACAAACGGAAAAGTTTATTGATATGCTGTTCTATAACCTAAATTTGCGTTGTTATGTGGTGGTAGAGTTTAAGACTGGTAAATTCGAGCCCGAATACATAGGACAATTAGGGACATATGTAGCAGCGGTAAACCATATCTTAAAAAAGGATATAGACAACCCAACACTGGGACTTCTAATCTGCAAATCAAAAGATAACGTATTGGCTCAATACGCTTTGGAATCCACAAGGCAACCAATCGGTGTGTCGGAATATGAATTATCAAAATTATACCCGTCCAATTTCAAAAGTTCCTTGCCAAGTATTGAAGAGATAGAGCAGGAATTAAAATAAAAGCAATATGGCAACCTCAAAGGTTGCCATTATCTTTTTAACACATTTCATAGATAGAGAAGAATATCAAACAATAATTCATAAATAAAAAAGGAGTCAAGTCAAACGACTTAACTCCTTTATTTTCAGTTGTCGGGGTGACTGGATTCGAACCAGCGACCACACGCCCCCCAGACGTGTACTCTAACCGGACTGAGCTACGCCCCGATTGTGGGCACAAAGGTAGACAACTTTTTTTGATTTGCCAAAAAAATCATCTATTTATTTTCATCAAATCATTTACAAGCGTTTATACTCGCTCGGTGTCATACCGGTGTGATGCTTGAAATACTTTCCAAAGAACGATTGGTTGGGAAAGTTCAGGCTATAGGCTATCTCCTGCACGTTCATCGTCGAATACTTCAACAGATTCTTCGCCTCCAGAATCACATAGTGATTAATCCATTCGGCCGCCGTCTGTCCGCTCGCCCGCTTGATAAGCGTCGTAAAGTATTTCGGCGACAGGTGCATCTGCTCTGCATAGAATCCCACGGAACGCTCCTTCTTAAAATTCTGACTGAGAATAATCATAAACTCCTTGAAGTAGCCGGCATTCTTGTTGAAGGCATCCTGGTCAACGAGTTTTCCCGACTGATTGGCGTCAATCGCACGTCCGATTTTCAGGAAAAGAGCCGCCAGCAGGCAGCGCAGAATATCGTTAGTGACAGAATCCTGCCCGTTGTTGATAAGTTCGTAGTATATCGCATCGACCAGACTGATAGACTCCGCAAAAGAGGAATCGCTCAGCTCCATCTGCTGGGCATATTTCAAATCCAACAGTTTTTGAGCCACCGGCTTGATGTCGAGGTTCATTGTCCGGATAAACTCAAGGTCGACAGCCACTACCTTTACCCGGCAATTGTCGACCGAGGCCAGACTCATAATCTGTCCCGGGAAATTGATGTAGAGCGACCGTGGTTGCAATGTGAAATCGCTGATATTTGTCGATATGGTAGCTGTCCCATCAATACACAAAACCAATATGAAGGCATCAATACTGAAAGGATGAACAAACGAGAGATTCTCAATTTTTGTCCCCTTTGAGCATCGCTCGCCAATCAACAGCCCCGGGAGATAGGCGTCCTGGTCCTCCTTCCCGAAAATAGAAACAATCTTGTCAATCGACAACCGAGGTATTTCTTTTGATGCTAAAACATCCATAGGCATGTCACTTAGGTCTATTTATTGTTTGTAGCAAAAATAAGATAAATATTCCAACTTTTCAGCATTTTAAGCGACTTTTTTCGCTTATCCGACATCAAATTCATGCCGGTGGAAAGTATTCGGGATACACGCTCCACGCTCTTTCTGTCAGTTCGTAGCTTCCTGCTGACGGACGGCATACGGCCTCCAGCAATTCCGGACGGGTAGCTGAAGGAAGCGTACAATACGCCGTAATCCTGCCGCGTTCCCCTACGCAGACCGGCCGCTGCACTCCCCGCCTCAGTAACGGATGCCGCTGACGCTCCGCCTCTGCCGACGTGGGCGTCACAAACCGGGAGACCGCCGCCGACCACCCCGGCAACCTCAGCGACAAGGGTCGCACACAGCAATCCGGCAGACGGATTTCAGCCACGCCGTCTGCCCCGACCGTCATTTCCACCTCCTGCGCAATATCCCTCACCGGCAGGCATTCAGCCGGCGCCTCGGCCAGCAGCCGCTCGTACCAGGCATTAATCTCGCGCAGCAATATCGCATCGACATCGACCGCATCGTCCCGCTCCACGCCGCATTCGCGCTCGCCGCCGACCAGCCGCTTCCGCAGTTTCCATTCCTCAATCATTTCCTTTTCCGTAAAACGGAGTATTTTCGAATTTTCCATACCTCTTTTTCCGCCAAAGATAGCGGGAGGCACATCGCAACGCCTGCAAAAATGCACAAAAGGCACCTCCTGCCGCCGTTTTTTCCTCCTTCAGAAAAAAATGACGGTACGGCCTTGCAATGTAGCCAAATATTAGTAAATTTGCGAAATATTTAAACTTTTATGGAAAAGGTAATAATCGACGACAAAACGTTTGTACCCTACATCACAAACGACAGAATCCAAGCGCGTATCAAAGAAATCGCCCTGCAAATCAAGAACGATTGTTGCGGAAAGAATCCGCTGTTTGTCTGCGTCCTCAACGGCGCTTTCATCTTCGCTGCCGACTTGTTCCGTGAAATCGACTTCCCTGCCGAAATCGACTTCATCCGCTTCAAATCGTACTGCGGCACCGAATCAACCGGATGCGTAAAGCAACTGCTTGGCCTCAACAACGACATCACCGGCCGCACGGTCATCATCGTTGAAGACATCGTCGACACCGGCTATACGGCTGTAAAACTCGTAGAGGAAATCCGCAAGAAGAATCCGGCCGACATCAAGTTCGCCACCCTGCTGCAAAAACCCGACTCCGCAAAGGTGGATGTGAAGGTGGACTACTGCTGCTTTGAGATTCCCTCAAAATTCATTCTCGGCTACGGTCTTGACCTCGACGAGCAGGCCCGCAACCTCAAAGACATCTATATTCTCGAAAACAGCCTCTAACAACTTAATTTAGGTCATACACAAAATAAATCTACAATACAATGTTCAATATCGTAATTTTTGGTGCTCCGGGCTCAGGCAAGGGCACCCAGAGTGAAAATTTGATCAAGCACTACGGCCTGTTCCACATTTCTACAGGCGACGTGCTCCGCAGCCACATCGCCCGTGGCACAGAGTTGGGTAAAACAGCAGAAAGCTACATCTCAAAGGGTAGCCTTATCCCTGACGAGTTGATGATTAGCATTCTCGCCGACATCCTCGACAACACGCCGGAAGCTCGCGACGGTGTAATCTTCGACGGATTCCCACGTACAATCCCACAGGCTCAGGCTCTCAACACCATGCTGGCTGAGCGCGGCGCAAAGGTTGACGCTGTCGTAGGTCTGCAAGTTGACGATGAAGAGCTCATCACTCGCCTGCTCAAGCGCGGACAGGATTCCGGCCGCAGCGACGACAACCTCGAGACTATCAACAAGCGTCTTGAAGTTTACCACTCACAGACTCTCCCGCTCCAGGAATTCTACCAGAAACAGGGCGACTTCCTTGGTATTAAGGGAACAGGCACAGTCGAAGAGATTTTCGACCGCATCAAGGCAGCCATCAAGGAAAAGTGCGGACGCTGATTCTCCCCAATTACTAACGATACAACAGAGAACTCCGATGCACAGACGGCATCGGAGTTTCTTTTTCCCGCTCAGTAACCTACTACCTACGAATAGAATATCCTTTTAATTTACCATTCCTACAAACTTAACTTCTATGATGAACAAACTTAAACTGGCCGCCCTCTCCGCTCTGATGGCCGCGGGAGGCATTCAGGCCCAAAACAGCACGCGGACCTACTGCAATCCTATCAATCTCGACTACGGCTATGCGCCGGCCTATCAGAACCTGTCAAACGGCAACCACCGCGCAACGGCCGACCCCGTCATGCTGATGTACAAAGGCGACTATTACCTTTTCAGCACCAACCAGACCGGCTACTGGTGGAGTACGGACCTTGCCAACTGGAACTTTGTCCGCCACAGCTTCCTCACCCCGGAGACGCAAAAGGAAGAAGACATCTGCGCACCGGCGGCGTGGGTGATGGGCGACTCGCTCTACGTGTTCGGCTCTACCTACACATCCGACTTCCCCATCTGGCGAAGCTCCGACCCGAAAGCCGGAAAATGGGAGAAAGCCACCGAGCGGCTTGAAATCGGAGGCTGGGACCCGGCATTCTTCGTCGACGACGACGGCCGCCTCTACATGTATAACGGCAGTAGCAACGTCTATCCCATCTTCGGCGTCGAAATCGACACCAAAACCTTCAAGCCCATCGGCGACCGCAAGCCGATGCTGCTCTGCGACGACGAGCGATTCGGATGGCACCGCTTCGGCGAATATCTCGACAACACGTTCCTCGACCCGTTTATCGAGGGCGCATGGATGACCAAGCACAACGGCAAGTACTATCTCCAATGGGGCGGACCCGGCACGGAGTTCAGCCATTATGCCGACGGCGTGACCGTGGGCGACAGTCCGCTCGGACATTTTGAGCATCAGCCGCTACCGCTCAGCATCAAGGCAGGCGGATTTATCCGCGGCGCAGGCCATGGCTCCACATTCCAGGATAAATGGGGCAACTACTGGCACGTTGCCACGATGGCCGTCAGCGTCAAGAACAATTTTGAGCGCCGCATCGGCTTCTGGCCTGCCGGATTCGATGCCGACGACCAGATGTACTGCAACACCGCCTTCGGCGACTATCCCCACTACCTGCCCGACGGCAAGGAGAACCACCTCGAGAGCCGTTTCACGGGCTGGATGCTGCTCAACTACAACAAGCCGGTGACCGTATCGTCCACCCTCGGCGGCTACCATGCCAACTACCTCGTCGACGAGAGCGTAAAGACCTACTGGAGCGCCAAGTCGGGCGACAAGGGTGAATGGATTGTCTCCGACCTCGGCGAAGTGTCGACCGTCAACGCCATCCAAATCAACTACGCCGACCAGGACGCTGAGTTTGCCGGACATCCGGAAGGCATCTGCCACCAATACGTCATCTATGCCTCCAACGACGGCAAACGCTGGAAGAAAATTGTCGACAAAAGCCGCAACGACAAGGACGTGCCCCACGACTACGTAGAGCTCGCCACTCCGGTCCGCGCCCGCTACCTGAAGATGGAGAACATCCACATGCCGTCAGGCAAATTCGCACTGTCAGGCTTCCGCGTCTTCGGCAAGGGTAACGGTGAGAAGCCGGACAAGGTGGAGAACTTCATCATCCTGCGCACGCCGAAAGACCGCCGCAACGCATGGCTCAAATGGAAAGCCGTCGACAACGCCTATGCCTACAACATCTACTACGGCGTTGAGAAGGACAAGCTCTACAACTGCGTCATGGTCTACGGTTCGACCGAATACTACTTCAAGGTCATGGACAAGCTAAGCCCTTACTATTTCGCCATCGAGGCCATCAACGAGAACGGCACGTCGGAATGGGTACGCGCCATGAGCGAATAATCTTGCGAAAAGCGCCTCATCCGGCGGCAAAACGGCAAAAACCGGCAGCAAGGAGAACGGCATACAAGCCCCGGCTCCTTGCTGCCGGCTGTCGTTTCCGGCTTCCTCCTTTTCCAAAATTACCACAAAAAACCACTCCCTTTCATAAAAATATTGTATCTTTTATTGTATCTTTGCCTTGACAGGACAAGCATGTTCTTCCTATTTTTATTGTTAACCATCAATCATCATAATACAAGTGAAACTATTTTCCATTCTTTCGCTTGCCATCCTGCTGAGTATCTCCAATCCCAGCAAAAAGCAAAAAGAAGCGCTGATGCAAACCTACGATTCATGCCGCACTTGCATCACGCACTACAATAAACTTCCTTCCGACGACGCCCAATGCGCCTATAAGGAAATCGAAATCGGTAACCGCCTCAACGACAACGGCATGATTCTGCAAGGCTACATTGACCTGGCAAGAAGTATGTCGGCGATGGGAAAATACGACATGGCACTCGAACACGCTCACAAGGCGCTGGAAATAAGCGGTAAGCAGAATTCAGACGAGCAAACCGCTGAGCTGTACCGGCTCCTCGGCTCCATCTACACCTCGCTCAACAACACGCTCAATGCCACCTCCTATCTCGAGAAGGCACGGGAATACTATGCCTCGCAGAAGGATACGTTCAACCTGATTAAGACGATGGGCACGATTGCCATCAACCACGCGCAGAAGAAAGACTATGCTACGAGCGTGCGGATTTTCCAGGAAATCTACGACATGAGCGTCAGCCAAGGCAACCTGACGCTGCAACTTGTCACCCTTCTCAACCTCGCCAAGCTGCACAACCTGTCGGGAAATCCCGACAAGGGACTGTCGACGCTGCGCCGCATCGAGGCCGAAATCCCCGACTCCATCATCAACCGCAACTATCGCACGGAGTTTCTGCTGAAAAAAGGTGAACTGCTACTGGAAAAAGGCCGCCATGCGGAAGCAAAAGCATGCTTCGTCCAAGGTATGCAAAACGGAGATACCGCCGGGATGAGCATCGACAACCGCATCAGCTTTCTGAAAGGAATTTCTCAAATAGCGATGGAAAACGGTGATTTTCAGACTGCCGCACAGCACTATAGCGACATCCTCGCCATCGAGGACTCGCTGAAAAGCAACGACATGCAACAGAAGGCACGCGACATGGAATTTATCTACAATATGAAAATGCACGAACAGAAGATGGCGGAACTGCGCGGAAAGTCGCTCCGCAACCAGATTCTGCTCGCCTGCGCCGTCTGCCTGTTTGTGGCGGTGGCGGTGCTTGTCTACCGCCGGAGCAAGAAGAAAATGAGCGCCGCCAAAGCCGACATGGACACGCTCAACCGCAAGCTCGTGCAGAAACGTAAGGAAATCACCAATCTCGCCATCTATTACCACGAGATGCGAAACGTGGCATCCGCTGCCGTTGCCGACATCCGCAAGCTGGAAGCCGACTCCGACAATCCCCAACGCAAGGAACTGAAGCGCATTGCCCGGCAGCTCGACGAAGGTTTCACCAACGACATTCAGACTCCCATCTATGCCTACATTGATGAGAATTACAGCGAATTTATCCAGAAAATCTCCCAGAAATATCCCGACCTTGTTGTTTCGGAAAAACGCATCTGTGCGATGTTGCTGATTGATTTCTCGACAAAGGACATCTCCAACGTGCTCAATCTTTCGGAACGGAGCATCAACAACATCCGGTCAAAAATCCGCAAGAAAATGGAGATAAAGGACAATATTTCCATCTCGGATTTCCTGAAAAAGCTCTGAAACCATATCACATAGCACTTTTCCAACCTGCTTATAAGCCGCAAACAATCAACAAATTACAGTTTAAGTGATAATAATATTATATCACTTTTTTCCAATTTATGATTAAATTTTATTCCTTTGGGTAAAATCAACAACCAAAAAATGATATTATGAAAAAGCTATTACATGTATTATTCGTTCTTTCCCTGTTGCTTCAAGTGGCAGGTACTGCAAGCGCCACTAACGCGACCAACAACAGTATGAGAACAAGCCAGAGTGAGAGCGACATTCCTCACCGAAAAGTCTATGGCTTCTTTCTTAACTCTTACGATTTCGGCGGACAATACGGAATCGGCACTATCTGGACCGACAATGTCCAAAATACAGAACTGATTATCCCGTTTGACAAAGAGTTCAGTACAGACCGGATGGAAGGTATCTACGCCGGTGCGGCTGCCGACGGCGTCTACTACGGAGCAGTCTATGAATACCAGGAAATGGGTCCTCCCCTGCCTGGTCAATTCATCTCCATCGACCTTAAAACCGGCAAACGCACTGATATCGGAACGTGGAGCAACAGCCCCGACGAATCTGAGCGCACCGCCCTGCGTCTTCAAGACATGACCTATTCCTATGCCGACAAGACAATGTATGTGCTCGGCTTCCTGATGGGCTCGCAGCAACTCTACTCCATCGACCTGCAGACCGCAGAGATGACCGAAATCGTAAAAGTCCCGCAAACATGCAGCTCCATCGCCTGCAACTACGAGGGACAACTCTATGCGATGACCAACAACGGTGTACTCTGCAAGTTAAACAAGCAGACCGGCGAGCTTACAACCATACTTGAAACGGGCTACGGTTCTCCGATGTCTGCCAACAGCCTCGAATTTGACCACACCGACGGCTCGCTCTACTGGGCATGCAACAGCTACGACTTCAACAGCCGTCTCTATCCGCTCTTCCGCTTCACTTTCGACGAGAGCGGCAACGCTACCATCCACAACTGCGGCTCCATCGGCCAGTATCCGGAAGGTGCAGCTTTCTACGGTCTCTACATCCCGTTCGTTCTCGACGGCGACGAGACTCCGCAAGCTCCTTCCGACATCCAGTTCGCTCCCGACCAGACAGGCAAGCTGGAGGTGACTATCTCCTGGAAGAACCCGACTCAGACATTCGGCTACAAGGACTTGACCGAACTCACGTCGGTAACCATCATGCGCAACGGACAAATCCTCACCACTATCGACACCACTCAACCCGGTGCGGCAATGGAATACAAGGACACGACCGTGCCTGACAACGGCGAATGGAACTACGTCATCTACGCTTCCAACAGCCACGGCGACGGCGTTAAGGAATATCTTAAGCAATACGTCGGCGTAGACCTCCCTGCAATGGTGAAAAATCTGATTGCCACACCCGGTAAAGAATGTAAGACAGTACACCTGCAATGGGACAAGGTGGAAACCGGCGCACACGGTCTCTTCTGCGACCCGGAAACCGTCACCTACCGCATCGTACGTCTGCCCGACAATAAAACGATAGCCGAAGGCCTCAAGAACACGGAGTTTGTCGACGAGACAATCACACGCATCGCCGCTTACCAGTATCTGGTCTACTCCTGCAACGAAATCGGCGATACAAAATCCGCATCCAACGGCCTCGTTGCCGGCAAGGCGCTCAATACGCCTTACCTCGAGACGTTCGCCGACATGAAGGTGGTCGGCAACCAATGGATGGGCTTTGACGGAAACAGCGACCGCTACACATGGACGTTCAATTCCGGCGCCGGATACTACACATTCCGTGACTATGCGACAGCCGCTGAATACTTCATCAACCCGACCTTCACGCCTGCCGACATCATTTCTGACGCCAACGAATGGATTATCACTCCACCGATTCTGTTCGAGGCTGGCAAGGAGTACACCCTTTCTTTCGACTATCGCTCCATCTCTACGGAAAACCTTACGGTGACAACGGGTGACACCAACCTGAACTCAGACCAAACTACCGTCGTAAAGGATTGGGAACTTACGGCTATTCCTGAGTCAAGCACCGATTTCATCACCAAAGAGATGAAAATCGAAGCAGCTGCTCAGGACGTTGTCCGCTGCTTCGGCTTCCACCTGACAACTCCGTTCCCGACCAGCCGCATCTCGTACATCCAAATTACCAACATCTCCGTTAAGGAATACGGAGGCAGCAGCATCGAGCTGAATCCGGAAAATGCCATCAGCGTCATCGCTGCCAACGGTGAAATCCGCATCAACGGCAACTTCGCCCGCGCATGCGTCTACAACCTCGCAGGCAACTGCATCGTCAGCACCGACCAGGCTGTCATCCCGACTGCCAATTTCGCAAAGGGCGTCTACATCATCCGCGTGGAGAACGGTGCCGACATCCACACTTGCAAAATTATCGTGGACTAATCATTTTCCTACATGAAAAAACGTGCATTATTTTTAGGTTGCATACTGTCGGTACTTGCTTCAAGCAACATTTGGGGAGCGCCTGCCCGCCCAGGCAGACACTCCCTGAAGCAGCCCGACGGAAAGGAGCTGACAGCCGTACTTAAAGGCGACGAGCATTTCCACTATTGGGAGACGACCGACGGCATCATGCTCCAACAACGACCGTCCGACGGCTATTGGTGCTATGCCGTACTCTCCGACAGCCGCTCGCTAACGGCCGGACCGCTCCCGGCGGTCAACCCGGAGAGCCGTTCCGCCGACGACCGTGCTTTCATCAGCGGCATCGACCAGGCCGAGCTTCGCAAAGAGGGTCTCACGCTGGCAATCCCCGCTCAAGAACGCCGGAAGGCTACGCGACCGGGCGCCATCAAGAAGGAATTTCCAACCACCGGTACGGTGCGCGGCATCGTCGTACTCGCCGAGTATCAGGACATCAAGTTCTCGACCGACGACAGCAACGCGATTTTCTCCCGTCTGGTCAACGAGAAGGACTATAGCGGAGAATATGCCAGCGGCAGCATCCGCGATTATTTCACCGACCAGTCAAACGGCAAATTCACCGTCGACTTCGACGTCGTAGGTCCTGTCACGCTCTCTAATGACCGTGAATACTACGGTGGAGGCTCGCTTGGAGGCGAGAAGGTGCCGCAGATGATTGAGGAGGCTGTCACGCTTGCCTACGACCTGCACAACCTCGACTTCAGCAGCTACGACAGCAACGACGACGGATTTGTCGATTTCATCTACGTCATCTACGCCGGACACGGCGAGGCGCAGGGCGGCCCGGCCGAATCGGTATGGCCGCAAGCCTATACGCTTGAATACGACTGCTGGAAAACTTTTGACGGTCTCTATCTGGGTAACTATGCCTGCTCCTGCGAGCTCCGCGGAGCTTCCGGCACGGATATCGACGGCATCGGCACATTCTGCCACGAATTCGGCCACATCCTCGGTCTGCCCGACGTCTACGACGTGCTCTATTCCGGATACTACGGCATGAACAAATGGGACATAATGGACGTCGGTTCCTACAACAACGACTCCAAGACGCCCGCCGGATACAACGCGTTTGAGAAATACTCGTTGGGATGGCTGGAGCCGACCGTACTCGAGGAGTCGGCCACCGGGCTGAAGCTGAATCCCTTCAGCAAGACCAACGAGGCGTTTTTCATCGTTTCCGAACAAGACAATGACGAGTATTTCATTCTTGAGAACCGCCAGCCCCACAAATGGGACAGCGCCCTCCCGGGACACGGCATGCTGGCCTATCGGATAAACTACAACGAAGCGCTCTGGAAGAGCAACAAGGTCAACACCTCCAGCGCTAAGTTTGAGCATATCCGCCTCATCCCTGCCGACGGTGTCAACGCGCCCGACAATTTGGACGGCGACACCTTCCCCGGTGCAACAGGCGTCACCTCGTTCTCCGGCACGAACCACGATTTCGCCCGCTGGCACGACGAGACTCCGCTGGAGCAGTCGCTCTCCAACATCACGGAGCAGGGTGAGCTCATATCCTTCGATTTCAACTCCGGCTCATCAGCCATCCGCCAACTCCGCGACAGCGAAGGGCTGAGCGTGAGCGTTGCCGGCAACCGCCTTTCCGTGGCTAATCCCGCAGGCAGGACCGTCCGCATCGTTGCCGCCGACGGAACGATAGCAGGCACACTCATCAGCGGACAATCCGCCGAAATCAGCCTGCCGGCAGGTTTCTACATCGCCACCGACGGACAGGAAAGCGTAAAATTCATCATCCGCTGACGCTACCAGCGACAGACTCAAAGCTCCGGTACGGACACACCGCACCGGAGTTCTTTTTTCCCGCCACGCCCGCCGATTTTCGCCCGGCTGACACCCCTGACGGCTGACACCCGAACAGCGCCTATCGCAAAAATATCAATCCAAAATTTCCGTTTGCGCCCGATTTACGTTATCTTTGTTTGATTTTTAGAACACAGCTATATGTCAAGAAACGAACAGGAACTGAGCGGCGTGACCCTTCTGGGCAACACGGCGACAAAATACCCCGACAAGTACGCACCCGAAGTACTTGAGACATTCAAGAACAAACATCCAGAAAACGAATATCTGGTGACATTCACCTGTCCCGAGTTCACCAGCTTGTGCCCGAAAACCGGGCAACCCGATTTCGCCAAAATCATCATCAACTATATCCCGCGGGAAGACATGGTCGAAAGCAAGAGCCTCAAGCTCTATCTCTTCAGCTTCCGCAACCATGGCGACTTCCACGAAGACTGCGTCAATATCATCATGAAGGACCTCGTGCGGCTGATGAATCCCCGCTACCTCGAAGTAAGGGGCATCTTCACGCCTCGCGGCGGCATCGCCATCCTTCCCTTTGCCAACTACGGCGACGAAGAGCATCAGGACATGTGCCGCGCACGCCTGCTGGCCAACTTCACCAACAACTTCTAACCAATCATCCCTGAGAAAATGAACAAAAAAGACTCAGTAATCGTGCTTTCGGGCGGCATGGACTCCGTAACGCTGCTCTATGAATACCGCGAGAATATCGCGCTGGCTGTCACCTTCGACTATGGTTCCAACCACAACCAGCGTGAAATCGAATGCGCCAAGCTCCACTGCAAGCGCCTCGGCATCGAGCACATCATCATCCCGCTCGCCTTCATCGGCCAATACTTCAAAAGCTCGCTCCTCTCCGGAGCCGACGCTATCCCGGAGGGCAACTACAACGACGAGAACATGAAATCGACCGTCGTGCCGTTCCGCAACGGCATCATGCTCTCCATCGCCTGCGGACTCGCCGAGAGCCGCGACCTGCACTATGTGATGATAGCCAACCATTCCGGCGACCATGCCATCTATCCCGACTGCCGTCCGGCATTCATCACGGCCATGTCGTCGGCACTGTCGGCAGGCACCTATGAGGGAATCACCATCATGGCTCCCTACACGAAGCTGTCGAAGACCGAAATCGCACGCCACGGCCTCAAGCTCAACATCAACTATGCCGAAACCTATTCCTGCTATAAAGGCGGCGAGAAGCACTGCGGCAAGTGCGGCACCTGCGTTGAGCGCATCGAGGCGCTGCGCGATGCCGGCATTGAGGACACAACAATCTATGAGTAAGCCGCGTTAACATCTCGTTACGATACTTTATTCTGTTTTTTTGTTGTGTATTAAAATCAAACGTAGTAACTTTGCGTACGAATAAGGAAATTTTTCAGTAACTAAATTATTCATTTATAATATCACACTACGATGGTAAATTACAAAGATCTTGGTCTTGTGAACACTCGTGAGATGTTTGCAAAGGCAATCAAAGGCGGTTATGCAATTCCTGCATTCAACTTCAACAACATGGAGCAGCTCCAGGCTATTATCCAAGCTGCCGCTGAAACTAAATCTCCGGTAATTCTTCAAGTATCCAAGGGCGCTCGTCAGTACGCTAACGGTACACTCCTCCGTTACATGGCAGAAGGCGCTGTTGAGTACGCTAAGGAACTCGGCTGGGAGCACCCGCAAATCGTTCTTCACCTCGACCACGGTGATTCTTTCGAAACTTGCAAATCTTGTATCGACCACGGTTTCTCTTCTGTAATGATCGATGGTTCACACCTTCCTTATGAAGAAAACGTTGCATTGACTAAGAAAGTAGTAGAATACGCTCATCAATTCGACGTAACAGTTGAAGGCGAGCTCGGTGTATTGGCTGGCGTTGAAGACGAAGTTTCTTCTGACCACCACACCTACACTAACCCTGAAGAAGTTATCGACTTCGCTACTCGCACAGGCTGCGACTCTTTGGCTATCTCAATCGGTACTTCTCACGGTGCTTACAAGTTCACTCCGGAACAATGCCACCTCGACCCGCAAACTGGCCGCATGGTTCCTCCTCCATTGGCATTCGACGTTCTCGACGCTGTTATGGAGAAACTTCCTGGATTCCCTATCGTACTCCACGGTTCTTCTTCAGTTCCTCAAGAAGAAGTTGACACTATCAACAAGTACGGCGGTGCTTTGAAGGCTGCTATCGGTATTCCGGAAGAATGGTTGCGCAAGGCTGCTACTTCTGCAGTTTGCAAAATCAACATCGACTCAGATAGCCGTCTTGCTATGACTGCTGCTATCCGTCAAGTATTCGCTGAGAAACCGGCTGAATTCGACCCACGTAAGTACCTCGGCCCGGCTCGCGACAACATGAAGAAGCTCTACATCCACAAGATCAAACACGTTCTTGGCAGCGAAGGTAAGGCTGAATAATTAGAAAAAACTTTTCTAATATAACCAGAAAGCGGTGATGCTGAAAAGCGTCACCGCTTTTGTTTTGCCCTGCATTCCCAGCCGAATTCAATATTATTGCTGTCTCGTTAAAACTATGCAACAGTTTCCATAGGCTATTCCTCGCTCGTAGGGATGTACCCCAGGTGCATCCGCCACGGCAAAAAACAATCCAGACATATGTAAATCAACCCATTAAATCATTCCGAAAAGTGCTACCAGCGGGCGCACCTGGGGTACGCCCCTACAAGCCAGTGACAAATCGACCTGAATTTTAGGAATCTCCAAGAGATGATTTTCCACAATACCTAAGTTTAACGGACGGCAATAATTCAATATACTCCAACCGCTCATTCCAATAAAATCCAGCAAGCAAAAAGAAATGCGGGGCAACCTCCCAAGAAGGCTGCCCCGCACGCTTATTTAACCAATTAATTTCTATTCCCAGAAAAGTACCGGATAAGACTTCGTTGTCTCCAGACCGAGACTGCGCCACCAATTGTTGGCCGTACCGTCACCGATGCCCCAATGCTCGTCGGTAGCCTTCGGCCAGCCGTACTGTGCGGCTTCCGGCTTCTTGGAGCCGTCGTTGAAGTAATACACTTCGCCAAGACCGTTGCTCAGACCGACGTTGGCATAAACCGTCCAATAGCATGACACGACCTTAGAGCCGCTTTCCACACGACCGCAGACACCGCCTACATTGTCCAATCCGCTCAGATTCTCGACAGAGAAGGAAGCCTGAAGCAATGCGCCTTCCACCACGTCGCCGGCTACACCGCCGACCAGCTTGTTGCCGTGAATCATCGCATGGTTGGCTCCGGCAATGACACGCGCACCGTTACCGATAATCGAACCCGTGATACCGCCAACATGCTCCTTCCCGTCGGCAGCTCCACTGTTCTTGCAAGCCAGAATCTCGCCTTTGGTCAAACCGGCGATACCGCCCACATAGTCCGACATACCCTTGACAGGCGACTTGTTCTCGCTGCAGCGTACCGAGCCGCCTTCCTCGTTGGCACCCGTCACACCGCCCACAGCCTTGTTGCCGTAGAGCGTAGCCTGGTTGGTGGAATAAACGATTTCACCCATATTCTGTCCTGCAATACCGCCCAGATAGTCGTTCAGCAGGGAAAGGTCGTAAGAGTTCGTACAGTGGTCAATCAAGCCGTCCTCAACCAATCCGGCAATACCGCCCATCTTCATTACCGACTGCGACGGGAAGACAGCCACGTTGGAATTGACGCATCCGTAAATCGTAGCACCTTCGGAAACCGTTCCGGCAATACCGCCCACGTTCGTCAGCAGATTACCCTCGATTTCCACAGCGGAAACAAGTGTTCCCTCGTGTGTACACATCTTGACAGTACCACCTGAAAGCACTCCGGCAAAGCCACCGAGGTCGCGCGATGAGGCCGTTACGACACCCACGCTCGTGCAACTTTCCATCACTGCCTTGTCCGAACCGCCATATTCGCCGGCAATACCGCCGACAACCGACAGACCGTTCACCTTGCCTTTGTTCTCACAGTACGACATAGCCGCCTCCGACTCGCCGGCAATACCACCGACCGTTCCCATAACGGCCGATACGGTTCCGGTGTTGACGCATTGCTCTACGCTTGCCACCGTCGCCTCACAGACACCCATGATGCCGCCGACCTCGCCTTTGCCGACAACCTCGCCGGAGTTCGTACAGCTGATGACCTTACCACCGTCCATTCCGCCGACCAGACCGCCGACCGCATCCTGCGTACCCTCAACGGAAGCTGCACTGCTACAATTGTTCAATTCCGCCTTGTCGCCCGTCACATAACCGACAAGCGCACCCACATGGGAGGCACCGCCGACGATTCCGGATGCAATCGACACGTTGGAGAACTTCGCGCCGTCAGCCACACCAAACAGACCGGTAAACATCGCTGAACCTTCCGTCAGTTTCAGTTCGTAAATCTGATGGCCGTTACCGTCAAAACTACCCGTAAACGGAGCCGCGATGCTCTCGCCCACAGGCTTCCAAGTCGTCATCTCACTGAAATACAAATCGTTTTCCTGCACGAAATTATCGTCGAGCAGTTCCTCTTTTACGGAAGCCATAGCCAACTCTTCCACGATGGCCACCATCGTCTTGCCGTCCTTCACGCGGCTCACTACGCCATCCTGACCGTACTCAAAGGAAATGTTCCCGCCGCTCTTACGGCCCAGCAAAATCGACTTGCCGTCGACGGTCATCGACTTGAACACCGGTGCTTCCGTGGCCTCAACCGTCACAGAAGCCTTGCCCGTGGCGTCAAACACCACGTCGACCGTCTTGCCGTCGGCCTGCGTCAGGGTGACTGTCTTACCGCCAAGTCCGGCTACGCTGAACTCCGTGGCAAACTTCTGCAATTCTTCCTCACCGCCATTCGGTTTCGGCTCATCGCCGCAAGCGGTCAGCACCAAAGCCGACAGGCAGAGCCATCCGACATATTTCATCTTATTCATTCGCATATCTGTTTTTAGTTATTCAATAATATTCAGTATATAAACTCACAGCGTGCCCAATGACTGCACGACCATACTGCAAAATTAACAGCTTTCACCCATTCCACCGCATTTTCATCCGGCGAATATGGAAAAAGCCGGACTTCCTGCGAAATCCGGCTCCTTGCAGGGTGGCAGACACCGCCCCGTTATTTGTTGAACATCTCCTTGATGGAACCGATGGAACCCAGCATATTGGTTGCCTCGTAAGGAATGTAGACCGTCTTGTTGTCCTTGCCCGAAACCATCTCGTGCAGCGTCTCGATATACTTGACAGCCAGCATATAGGTAGCAGGGTCGGTCTTGGTGGCACTGATAGCGTCGGCAATGCGTCTGATGGCTTCCGCCTCAGCCTCCGCCTGAAGCACCTTTGCCCGTGAGATACCCTCCGCACGCAGAATCTCAGCCTGCTTGACGGCCTCTGCCTGGTTAATCTGCGACTCCCGCTCTCCTTCCGAACGCAGAATGAGCGACTTCTTCTCGCCCTCGGCATTCAGAATCTCGGCTCGGCGGTTACGCTCGGCCTGCATCTGCTTCTCCATCGCCTCACGCACGCTCTCCGGCGGCGTGATGTCCTGCAGCTCCACGCGGTTGACTTTCACGCCCCATTTGTTGGTAGCATCGTCAAGGATGGACTGCAATTTGGAATTAATGGTGTCGCGCGAAGTCAGCGTCTCGTCCAGCTCCAGCTCGCCGATGACGTTGCGCAGCGAAGTCTGCGTCAGCTTCTCGATGGCGTTGGGAAGGTTGTCAATCTCATAGACCGCCTTCTTCGGGTCGACAATCTGGAAATAGAGCAACGCGTTGATTTCGGTCGTCACGTTATCCTTCGTAATCACCTGCTGAGAGGGGAAATCGTAGACCTGCTCACGCAAGTCGATGGCACTGGTCATCGCCATCCGTACCATCTGGCGGCCACCCATCCCAACCACAACCGAGCGCGTATAGATTTGCTTCGGCTTGTCGATAAAGGGAAGAATCAGGTTCAATCCCGGAGAAAGCACGCTGTGAAAACGTCCCAGACGCTCAATGACACGCGTCTCCGACTGCGGCACGACCTTCACGCCGGCCACTACGACAATAATTACGGCCACTACGACCAGCAGTAAGAAAATAATTGCTTCCATAACTGATATTGATGATTTTATAATTTTTCAACAAGCAGAATCAAGTCCTGCGCTCCCACGACCCTCACGCGGTCGCCCTTGCAGAGCGGACGGCAACCCGACTCCTTTGCCCGCCAGACATGTCCGTCGATACGCACTCTGACTGACCTCCGGCTGATGTCGGAAGCCCACTCCACTTCCACCTCCCGACCTATGAGAAGGTGGGCGCGCTCTGCCAGGCATTTTTTCTTATGCGACTGACGCCGCTCGACAGCCAGCGAAAACAGGCCGATGGCCACCAGCAGCAGAACAAGCAGAATGTTCGTTTTCATATGATTCCGTTTTTATAATTTCCAACTATCTCTTTTCCACCTTCAGGATGATGCTGTCATAGCCCGTCACCTCCACACGGTCGCCCACGGCCAACGGCTGTCCGCCGGTCTCTTCCACCTGCCAGTTGTCGCCGTCGATACGCACGCGAGCCCGCTGTCCGTTGCCTTCCGGCTCCGTGACTACGGCACATCGTCCCACCAGAGCATCCATATTGCTCACAAGCGTTTTCTCCCGCATGGAAGCGCGGTGACGCCGCATGATGGGCCGGAAACAAAGGAAGGTGACGACAGCACCGACCGCCGCACCTACAAGCTGCCCCTCCACCTCCAGACCGAGAAGAGAGGCCAGCGCACCGACCACGCAGCCACCCGTCAGACAGAAAGCGGCAAAAGTGTTGGTCAACAACTCAATGATGACAAACACCACACCGATACTGAGCCATACTATCCAGGGAGAAATAACCAATTCGTTCATAACTTTATCATTTGTGTCTTTCTAACAAGGATTGGACTTTGCTGAGCCGCATCCTATATTATTCAAATATATAGAAAGGCGAACGCAGAGAAAACAAGTTTACTTGATTTCCTTTGCTAAGCCGCATCCTATATTATTCAAATATAGTGAAAGGCGAACGCAGAGAAAACAAGTTTACTTGATTTTCTTTGCTGAGCCGCATCCTATATTATCCAAATATAGGAAAAATATCCCATATTTTCAACATTTCCATTCACTTATATGACAGAAGCCAACAAAAAAAGCCGGAAGGCAGCAATCTGCCATCCGGCTCATATCTTACGCCCCAAACGGATGGGTATTGGAAGCTGTTTTAAATTCTGCTCCTAACAGGTTGGAGACAACTTTATTTCAGCTTCTCCTTCTTTCCCTCGTCACCTTCACCGGCAGTCGCACCACCTGCATTGTCAGCCATATACATGGCGTCAATCAAGCCGTCCGACAAGCCGATACCGGGAACAAGAATATATTCCGATTTCAGGATGTCGGCAATCGTCAGGAATATCTCCGATGCCGGAACGATTACGTCCGCACGGTCCGTACGCATTCCGTAAAGCTTCATACGCTCCTCCTTTCCCAGCGGAGCCAGCTTCTCATAGAACTTACGCAACGACACGACCGGCAGCTGCTTTTTCTTACGGTTGGCAATGTATATCAACTTGTACAGTTTGTTGATGTTACCGCCGGAACCGATGATGTTGATTGGCGACATGTCCTTGATATGGGCCGCAATCTCATCCTTCATATACTGCCAGGCAGCCTCCGTCACACCACCGGTAAGGATTCTGACCGTACCGATATTGAACGACTGCGAGTAGACAAGTTCTCCCGAAGCTATCAGGTTCACCTCCGTACTACCACCACCGACGTCCACATACATGAAATATCCGTTGCGATCGTCGTGCATTTCCATCTGGTTGCCATAGATAATCTTGGCCTCCTGCTGACCGTTGATGATTTCAATATCGATTCCCGTCGTCTGTCTTATCTTCTTGATAATCTTCTCTCCGTTCTCCGCATCGCGCATGGCCGAAGTGGCACAGGCTCTGTAGGAATCCACCTTGTAGATTTTCATCAGGTGCTTGTAGGTCTTCATCAGACGCTTGAGGTCGTCGGCCTTACCCTCACTTATCCTGCCCGTCTCGAATACGTCGAAACCCAGACGCAACGGCACACGCAACAGCAACTCTTTCGTAAACGAAACCTCGTTGCCTTCGACCTCCGCCTTCTTAATCAAAAGCCTCACGGCATTGGAGCCAATGTCAATGGCTGCATATCGCTTATTTCCTTCCATAATACAAAATTTTAATCCACATTATTGATTTTAAGCTCATTCTCTATTTCCAATTCCATCTGTCGGTAATGATGGTAGAGCACTTCCTGCGACCTTACCGGCTCCGCAGTCTTCTCGAGTTCGTCGCTGCCGGAACCGTCCACTATCCGCGCCTGACTCGTATCGGCCAGCCCCGTCTCAACCACGAATTTCAAATCCTCCTTTATCGCCTTGTCATAGACCGGCATGACGACCTCAATCCGCGCGTTCAGGTTGCGCGGCATCCAGTCGGCCGAACCGATAAACACCTTCTCCTCTCCACCGGCGGCAAAGATAAAGATGCGCGAATGCTCCAGATAGCGGTCGATAATGCCCTTTATCTGCATATTGCCGCAAAGCTCCGGAAGTCCGGGAATGAGAGAGCAATTGCCTCTGACAAGCAACTGAACCGGAACGCCGCACGCTGCCGCCTCATAGAGCTTCTCGACTATGAAGGGGTCAGTGATATGATTGATTTTAACCTTGATATAGGCCGGACGTCCTGCGTGCTTGTTCTTAATCTCCTCATTGATAAGACGCATGAACTTGCCGCGCATCTCATTAGGCGACACGAGCAATTCCTTGAACTTCGTTGGCACATACGGTCGCTTGATGAAATTAAACAGCGCCTCCACATCCTTGACGATAAGCCGGTGAGCTGTCATTATCATATAATCGGTATAGGCCTTCGCATTGCCCTCATGGAAGTTGCCGGTACTGATGCAGGCGATGTCTGCTCCTTTGCGGAAGGAGATATGGGTCACTTTGGAGTGTATTTTCAACCCCTCCACACCGAAAATCACCTGAATGCCGGCCTCCTGCATCTTCTTCGACCAGTCCATATTGGACGCCTCGTCAAAGCGGGCCAGCAGTTCAATCACGACCGTCACCTTCTTGCCGTTGCGGGCGGCACCGATGAGCGCCTTCACCACCTTTGAGTTACGCGCCAGGCGATAGAGCGTCGTCTGTATTCCCTTCACATCCGGATTGATAGCCGCCTCCTGCAATACCCGGATATAGGAATCAAAACTATGATAGGGCACGTGGATAAACCGGTCGCCTCGGCGTATTTTCTCGATGAAACTCTCTGCCGGATGCTGCAATTCCGACCTTAAAATAGGCTCCCATCTCTCATACTTGAGGTCGTTGCGGCCACAGGACGGGAAATTCATGAGGTCCTTATGGTTGTGGTATCTGCCGCCTGCGAGTATCGTATCGAGCTTGTTGAGCGACAGTACCTTCAACAACTGTTTCAACAAGGGCTGAGGCATCGCCGCATCATAGACAATACGCAAGGGCACACCTTTCTTGCGCGTCTTCAGTCCCTTCGATATCTTCTGCAGGATACCGCCCCTTATATCATTGTCGATGTCCATCTCCGCATCCCGCGTGAACTTGAACGAGAAGGCCTCATAGCCCTCATATTCCTGTCCGCAGAAGATATAGGGAAGACAGCATCTTATCACGTCATCGAGATACATCAGGTAGTTGTTGCCGTCCTTTTCCGGCAACTGGAAGAAACGGCCGCAGGTTGCGACTGGCAGCTCGAGGAAACCGTACTCATACTTTTTCCGGTCGCCTCCACCCTTATGCAGCCTTACAGCCAGATAAATGTTGTCATCGGCCTCCAGGTCAAACTGCTTGATGGCCGAAAACTTCACCGGCACAAGCAACCCGTTGAGCTTTTCCATGTAATAATTACGGATATAAGCCAACTGTTCCTCATCCACCTCCTTGTCGGAGAGAATGTGGATTTTCTCCTCCCGGAGCTTCTCAATCAGCTCACGGATGGCTGTCTCATACTCTTTCGAGTACTTGCTGTTCAGCTTATTGATTATCTTTATCAGAGATATAGCCTCTTCTCTCGCCTTTCTTGCCCCGCTGTCCTCGCATTCCGCGACACGACTTTGGGTCGCTACCCTTACCCGGAAAAACTCATCCAAATTGTTGGAATAGATACCTAAAAACGCGAGCCGTTCCAGCAAGGGAACACTCTCCCTTCTCGCCTCCTGAAGAATACGCCGGTTGAAGAACATCCAACTGATATCCCTCGGCAAATATCGGTCTTTGTAAAATTTCCTCATAATACTAAAATTTCATGGTAAAATTAAAACGCAATTGTAACAAAATGATTACATTATGAGATTCTGCAACACAGATGGCATCATAGTTTTCATATTAGAAAAAAGCATCCCCCGCAGAGGATGCTACAAACCAATATAATATCTCAAAAACTCAAAAATCCAAGGTTCTATTTACCCTGCGGAGCAACCGGTGCCTCACCATTTCCGGCAGGACATACCTGCATCTGCGGGCAAACCTGACGGTTCATGTGAAGACGCGCGCCCGGAGCTACCTTGTAGGGTTGAGCGCCGGAAAGACGCATCGGACGCTGCATGCGAAGCGGGCGGTTGCCTTCCGGACATTCAGCGCGCATTCCGCAGCACTGACCACGACCGCACTTCATGACCTCACGCACCTGTTTCGGCGTCAGGATAGAAGAGAATTTCTTCAGATATTTCTCTTTCACTGAAATCATCTTCTTCTGCATATCGAGGCGGTTTTCCATGCGGTCCATGATTTCCTCGTCGGTCTTGCACGGCTCCTCACAGCGGTTCAGGCGCGGGCAGTTCTCACGCAGTTCCTCCATATAGGCCTGATACATCGGCACAAACTTCTTGGCAGTCGCATCGTCAAGCATCAGTCGGTCCTGCAAATCCTCCGTCATGCGCTGGATACATTCCGTCGACACCGTGTCACACTTCATCATTCCGCATCTTCTATGCTTTTGCGCAAAGGCAGAACTGCCGACAAAGGCAAGGACTGCCACTATTAAAAATAGTCTTTTCATAAAAAATTCCTTTTTTAATTTAACAACAATCGATTCGATAGATAATTAATCCGTATACATAAGGTAAGACAAATCCACCGTCCAAAAGTTTAGCGGCAACTGTCGATTTAATCTTTTTACACATTTGTTCACAGACCACGCCCGTAACTCCCCTGCAACGTTTCACGGAACGGTAACTTATTAACAGGTTGTTATCTATCCCGTGGAACACTGCGCAGTTATTAACAAAACACCCGACTTATCAACAATTCGGCCAGTTTTCCACAGAAATGTTTTGATACCCCCGATAAAAATAATTCCTTTGCATCAGACAAAAGCTAAAATTATGGGTAAAATCATTGCAATAGCAAATCAGAAAGGCGGTGTAGGCAAGACCACCACTTCCATCAATCTTGCCTCTTCTTTAGCAATCTTAGGGAAAAAAGTACTCATCATCGACGCTGACCCACAGGCCAACGCCACTTCCGGTCTGGGCGTCGACCCCAAGCAAATGACATCCTCCATCTACGAATGCCTGGTCGACGGCTACCCCATGCGCGGTGCCGAATGCAAGACCTGCGTGGAGAACCTTGACCTTATCGGTTCACGAATTGACCTTGTAGGCGCAGAACTTGAACTTATCAACAAGCCGGACCGTGAGAAAGTGCTGAAAAACCTGCTTGCCGAAATCAGAAACAACTACGACTACATCATCATCGACTGCTCCCCGTCGCTGGGACTCATCACCGTCAACGCCCTTACGGCGGCCGACTCCGTGATTATCCCCGTACAGGCCGAATACTTTGCCCTTGAAGGTATCAGCAAGCTGCTGAACACGATACGCATCATCAAGTCGAAGCTGAACCCGCAACTCGAAATCGAGGGCTTCCTGCTCACCATGTACGACGCGCGCCTGCGCCTTGCCAACCAAATCTACGATGAACTGAAAGGCCACTTCGGCGATATGGTGTTCGACACGGTCATCCCGCGCAACATCCGCTTGAGCGAAGCTCCAAGCCACGGACTTCCCGCCATCCTCTACGATGCAGAGAGCCGCGGTGCGACAAGCCACCTGCAACTGGCCAAGGAGCTGGAGCAACGCAACAACTAAACGTACATTATTAACAAGTCAACAGAAACATTCACCCTAATCATACAGCAGACATGTCAACCCCGAAACGAAGCGCATTAGGCCGCGGCCTCGACTCCCTCATCTCGATGGACAACATCCAGACGGGCGGCTCATCGGCCATCAATGAAATCGAATTGTCGCAAATCATCCCCAACCCGGAGCAACCCCGTACATGGTTTGACGAGGAATCGCTCGAAGAACTGGCGGCCTCCATCCGTGAGCTCGGCATCATCCAGCCGCTGACCCTCCGCAAAATGGGCGGCGACCAATATCAGATTATTTCGGGAGAGCGACGCTTCCGCGCCGCAAAGATGGCCGGACTCACCACTATCCCGGCCTACATCCGTACCGCCAACGACAGCGAGCTGACGGAAATGGCACTTATCGAGAACATTCAGCGTGAAGACCTGAATGCCATCGAGATTGCCCTTACCTTCAAGAAGCTCATCGAGCAGTACAACCTCACTCAGGAGCAGTTGAGCTCGCGCATCGGCAAAAAACGCGCCACCATCGCCAACTTCCTCCGTCTGCTGAAACTGCCGGCCGAAGTGCAGCTCGGACTGCGCGACCGCCGCGTCGACATGGGACACGCCCGTGCGCTCCTGGCCGTAGAGGACCCGAAAATGCAACTCAAGCTCTACAACGAAATCATCAAGAAGGGTCTCTCCGTACGCCAGGTGGAGGAACTCGCCAAACTCTGCAACCAACAGCAGGACGGCGAACAGGAAAAAGGAAAGAAACCCAGCATCTCCGAGGAATATGAACTGCTGAAAAACCACCTTTCCAACACGTTCCGCACCAACGTGCAATTCACGTGCGACAAGCAAGGTAAAGGAAAAATCTCATTTCCTTTCAAAAATGAGCAAGAACTTGAAAGATTAATTGCTATCTTTGACCACTTGAAAGGAAATCTTGATTAAAAAGAAAAAATAATTTTATCAAATTGAAATTTTTGTCAAAAGAACGGTTATCCGAAGGATTTTTATTAAAAAAAGGTATAGCGCTGGCTTTATGCTTTATCTTCTTAATTCCTTTGGCTATTTTTGCTGATGAAAATCGGCCTGTCCGTCCTGTGCCGGTGGCAGAAACGCCAGCCGACTCCATCCCTTCCGCTGAGCCGTTGAGCGATGAGAACCGCATCGAGGAAGAAATCGTCCCGACAGCGATGCCCGCCGACTCACTCGCGATGATTGCCGCTGCCGACTCCGTCGCAGCCCGCCAGACTGACAGACAATTCAAGAAAGAACTGTTCACCCCCGACCCGACACGCGCCGTCTGGATGTCAGCCCTGTGCCCCGGTCTGGGTCAAATCTACAACCGAAGATACTGGAAAGTCCCGATAGTTGTAGGCGGTTATGTGGGACTGGTCTACGCCACGTCCTGGAATAACCGGATGCTTTCCGACTATACAAAGGCATACAGCGATATCCGTGACAGCGACCCCAACACGAAGAGCTACATGGATTTCTATCCGCCCAACACCAAAGAGGAGGATATCGACATGCAATGGCTCGAGCGCTCGCTGAAATCGAAGAAGGACTTCTTCCGCAGAAACCGCGACCTGTGTATCATCGGAATGGTAGGGCTTTATTTCCTCTGTATGGTCGACGCCTATGTTGACGCATCGCTCATGCACTTCGACATTTCGCCCAACCTCAGTATGGACGTTGCGCCGTCCATGCTCGAACCCGCCAATTCGCTCTCTTCCGTGGGAGTGAGTTGTGCCTTTACGTTTTAGCTAATAACTAACCTATACAATAATGATTAAGCGATTATTGACACTGCTCGTAGCTGCCGGAGCAACACTCTGCGCTTCTGCCGCTCCGACTGCTTCCATACTTACGGTGAAGGAATCGATTCAGGATAACAGCATCGTCTATCCTGAAAGCTTCGAGACCGACACTCAGGAATTGATGAAAAACTGGTATCTCCAGGGCTACATTGTCTCAGACAGCACCCAGACTACCGACGTACCAACAACCGATGAGGACTACATCGCACGCCTGAAGGCCCTGCCTACCGCCATCGAGATGCCCTACAACAGCATCGTCAAGAGCTACATTGAGATGTACACCCAGCGCCGCCGCGGACTCGTTGAGCAAATGCTCGGACTGAGTCTCTACTACTGCCCGATTTTCGAGCAGGCACTCGAAAAAGAGGGGCTCCCGCTGGAACTGAAATACCTGCCGGTCATCGAATCAGCCCTCAACCCCAATGCCGTATCCCGTGTGGGAGCCACCGGCTTGTGGCAATTCATGCTCGGCACGGCCAAAGGCCTGCAACTGGAGGTAAACTCCCTCGTCGATGAGCGCCGCGACCCGTACCGCTCCTCGGAAATGGCCGCCAAATACCTCAAGACTCTCTACAACATGTACGGCGACTGGTCGCTGGCCATCGCTTCCTACAACTGCGGACCGGGCAACGTCAACAAGGCTCTCCGCCGCGCCGGTGGCGGCAAGAAGGATTTTTGGGAAATCTACTTCTACCTGCCTGCAGAAACCCGCGGATACGTGCCCGCTTTCATTGCTGCCAACTATGTGATGACCTACTACAAGGACCACAACTTCGGCAATTCCGTGGCACGCCGACCCATCATCACCGATACGGTAAGCGTCAACAAGCGCGTCCACTTCAACCAGATTTCCTCCGTCCTCAACATCCCGATTGAGGAAGTGAGAATCTTCAACCCGCAATACCGTCAGGATGAGATTCCGGGTGACATCCACCCCTATATGCTCACACTTCCCTCACAGCAAATCTACAGCTACATCGTAAGCGAGGACAGTATCGTCAGCCACGATGCCGAACTGTACGCACGCCGCACGACCGTAGAACCGGGAATGAGTGCTGACGGCGAAACCATGCTCGTAACAAAGTACCACAAAGTGCAACGGAACGAGACACTCTCTACCATCGCCCGCAAATACGGCGTATCGACTTCCTCCATTAAGAAATGGAACGGTCTCCGCAGCAGCCGCCTGCGCCGCGGACAGAACCTGAAAATCGAAGTCTACGAAAAGGTAGAGGAGAAAGAGGAAACACCAATGCTGGCTGAAAGTACCACTCCGAAAGAGACTGCTGAAAAGGAACCAATGACAGCTCCGGAAGCGGAAAAAGAACCCGTAACGGAACCAGAACCGGAAAAGAAGACGACATCAGCTCCGGAGAATCCGGAATATCATAAGGTGCAACGCGGTGAGACGCTGGCAATCATCGCCAACAACTACGGTGTGACCATCAACCAGCTCCGCGAATGGAACAACATCGAAGGCAATACCATCATGGCCGGACAGTCACTGCTGGTCGACGGCTCTAAAGCCAAGCCGAGCAAGCCGCGCGCCACAACCCACACCGTACGCCGTGGCGAGAACCTCTCTGTCATTGCTGACCGCTATGGTGTCACAGTCGATGACTTAAAGGAATGGAACAACCTTTCATCCAACGACCTGCAAGTGGGCGACAAACTGTCAATCAACGGAAAGGCATCCTCTACTTCCGGCAGAAGCTCATCCGGCACAACCACTCATACCGTACGCCGCGGTGAGAGCCTCGGCAGCATCGCCGAACGCTACGGAGTATCTGTCAGCAACCTGCGCGCATGGAACGACATTTCAGGCTCACGCATCGATGTCGGCCAGAAACTGATTGTCAAGGGAGGCTCTTCCTCTTCAAGAGGCAGCAAGGCTAAATCCGCTACTTACCACAAGGTAAAATCAGGCGAGACCCTCGGTGAGATTGCTGAGAAATACGGAACATCAGCATCTGCCATCCGCCGTGCCAACGGCATCAAGGGCTCAACCATCCGCGTCGGACAACGCTTGAGAATTCCATAACGGACAACCCCATACAGAACTAACCGACCGGGCCAAACTCAAAATGAGGGATGGCCCGGTCGTTTTTTATACAGATTCCGACTTTGCAAATTATCAGAAAAAATGTAAAGTAATATGAAAGAATAGCATTATCTTTGCAAAGTCTTTTCGGCTCCGGCAAATAGGTGCGGACATTCTATTTGACGACAAGCTGTGATACTCTAAAACCATATTGGAATGCACCTTTCAGAACCACAAGAAAAAGAGCTGGTCCACCGACTTATCCAAGGTGACGAGGAGGCCTTTTGCGAGCTTTATGCCGCTTACCGTGACCGGCTGATTTATTTCGGCATGCGCTTTCTGAAAAATGAGGAAAGTGTGGAAGACGTATTTCAGGACACATTCGGGTTCATATGGAAAAACCGTATGTTCATCAATCCGGATATGTCATTCTCTTCCTACGTCTACACCATCGTCCGCAACCGAATCCTGAACAGCTCCGCGAAGCCGCCCATCATGAACAATTCTGTGAGTACATAATGACACAGGCTGTCGATTATTCCGAGAATACCCGCAACGAGATTCTCTCCCACGACCTTGAACGCCTGCTGCAAACCGCCGTCGGCCAGCTCACACCGCGCCAGCAGGAAATTTTCAAGATGAGCAGAGAAGAACACTTGACACACAAGGAAATTGCCGAAAAACTGGGATTGTCGGTCTATACCGTACAGGAATCCATCACGAACTCCTTAAAATCAATCCGTAACTTTCTGAAAAAGCACGCCTATTCAGAAGCGAACCTACTGCTATTCCTCGCCTCGACCGGATGGCTTGAGAAAATCAGCATACCATACTGTTAAATTATGCAAATCCACCCCTGCTCCCTTCTATTCGGGTGTATAAGATAAAACATAGGTACAAAAACCTGAATAATAAATTTGCCCCACAACTGAATTATGAAAGAACAAAACCATGATAAAGAGTTGTTTAAAAGATACGCTGACGACGTTTACACCAAAAACGACGCCCGCAGTCTGTTAGACATGCTCAAATCGCAGGAAGGGAGCGAAGCATTCGACCAGGCAGCCCGTGAGGTGTGGCAGGAAGCAGAAGCCGCATTCCAGGGAAATACGGACAACTGCTATAAGGAAGATGCCCGCAATCTGCTCCGCAAGATAGAGGTCAAACGGACATTCCACATCCGCCGCCTGTTGAAACCGGCCATCGGAATCGCCGCCTCGCTGCTGGTTGCCCTGCTGATATTCCACCTGTGGCGTATCGACTCTCCGCAGCCATCACCGCTCATTGCCGTCAGTACGCAGCCGGGAGAACATCGCACGGTTACCCTCCCCGACGGTTCGACCGTCATGCTCAATGCCTGTTCTACGCTCCGCTATCCGGAAGAATTCAACGGCGACCAACGCCTCATCGAGCTGGAAGGTGAAGGCTTCTTCAAGGTCGAGCGCAACGAGCAGATGCCGTTCATCGTTGACTGCAAGGACATCGACGTAACCGTACTCGGAACTCAATTCAACGTGAAGGCATATTCCTCCGACGACCTGATTTCCGTCAACGTCGAAAGCGGAAAGGTGCAAGTGGATTTCACCGACGCCATGACGCGGCTCTCAGCCAACGAGCAGGTCGTCATCAACAAAAACTCCGGAGAATATTCAAAACTCCGGAAAACCTCACAGAAGGTGGCTACCTGGCGCAGCGGACAACTTCAGTTTGACCACACGCCGATACACGACGTAGCCAAGGAACTTGAACGGATGTACAATTGCAAAATCACATTCTCACCGGGTCAGGAATTTGACAACATAATCACGGGTGAGCATGAGAACACAAACCTTGAATCCGTTCTCAACTCCATTCAGTACACTAGCGACATTCGCTACCGGAAGAATGGCAACACTATCGAATTCTACAAGGAATAACCTGATAATCAACAGCGGCCTGCCAGAAAATGACAGGCCGCTGTTTTATTTTCTCATTTCCGCAAAAGTTAAATAATGTAAACACACCCCTGCTCCATTCCCCCTGTGTGTAATATGGGTAAAAACCGACAGACCACTATTTACTCTGGAATTTAGCAGACTGCCAAATTACACCGAAATAGCCATCTGGAAAAACAACAAAGCAACATACACAACATTTTATTTTTTATACCTACAAAACTAATTTAATTAAAACAAGTAACTCTATGAAGGATTACAAACATCCGAAACGGAATTACAACAAACAGCGCCCGGTGCTCGCAGCCGCCGCATTGTGCGCCTGTTTGTCGCTAATGCCTTTGAGCGCACAAGCGCAGGCAGTTTCAATCAAAGCGAAGAATGAGACTGTACAGAATGTACTAAACCAAATCAGTTCGCAAACCGGCGTGAAGTTCTTCTACGATGAAGCTGTCATCAACGGAGCAAAACATGTCTCCATCAACGCCGACAAGCTTTCCCTGCAACAAGTTCTCGACTTGATTTCCGCAGAGACAAGCCTCAACTTCAACAAAGACGGCAATACTATCACTGTAGGACGCGCTGTCAACACAAAGAAAGCCACTTCCGGAAAGAAGGTATCCGGTAAGGTTGTCGACTCCAAAGGCGAACCGATGATTGGCGTAAGCGTCATGGTAAAGGGCACCAACAAGGGTGTAATCACCGACCTCGACGGAAACTATGAGCTTCCCAATGTACCGGCAAATTCAACCGTAACATTCTCCTACGTTGGCTACCAGGCCATCGAACTGAACGCAAGCAAGGATGCAGCGTTTGCCAACGTGGTAATGAAGGAAAACTCACAAGTGATGGACGAAGTCGTTGTAACGGCTCTCGGTATCAAGCGTGAGGAAAAAGCCCTCGGTTATTCCGTTCAGAAAATTTCCAACGAAGAGGTACAAAAGGTAGCCGGTGTCGATGTCGCTACTTCTCTTACCGGTAAGGTTTCCGGTTTGATGGTCAAGAACTCCACCGACTTCGGTGACGCTCCGACACTCAGCATTCGTGGTGAGAACCCGCTGATTGTCATCGACGGTGTGCCTTATGCCAACATGACCATGCGCGACGTGTCAGCCGACGATATCGCCTCCATCAGCGTCCTGAAGGGTGCTACGGCATCCGCCCTCTACGGTAACCGCGGTGCCAGCGGTGCTGTGATGATTGAGACAAAGAACGGCGCACAGAACAAGAAGCCGCTGAGCATCTCTCTCTCCACCAACACCATGTTTGACGCCGGATTCGTTGCCTTCCCTGAGAAGCAGGCTGTCTACGGCCGTGGTAAAAACAACATCTATGACCGTAACTCCGACCAATCATGGGGTACTGTGATGGATGGTCGTATTCTTGAGCAATGGGACCCGTACTTGAAGGAATACCGCGAATATGAATACCTCCCGGTCGGTAAGGACAACTTCAAGAACTTCATCGAAAACGCATATGTAACCAACAACTCCTTGAGCTTGGCCTACAAGGGAAAGAACTCATCCATCCGTTCATCTGTCAACTGGACAGAGACAAAGGGTCTGTATCCTAACAGCAAGTACGACAAATACTCATTCACACTTGCCGGCGACATCAACTATAAGAAACTCAAACTTACAGCCAATGCCGCTTACCACAAGCAGGAATCAGACAACATCGGTTTCAACGGCTATACTTCCTACGACCCGATGTACACCCTTCTTATTTGGACAGCTGCCGACTACGACATCCGCGACTATAAGAACAACTATTGGACGACTCCAGACGTTTCTCAAAACTTCACATACCAATCAACTCACAACAACCCTTACTTTGACCGTAACGAAAGAGTCAAGGGTCTGAACCGAGACATCTTCAACACGGCTGTATCAGCCAACCTTGACCTCCTTCCTTGGTTGAAGGTTTCATTGCGCTCCGGTCTTGACTTCTATGTCGACTCTGAGAACCTGCGCATTTCCCAAGGCAGCTACGTTACTTCAGGTAACACAGGCGCCTGCGATGCCGGTACATGGAACGGTAAGGACACAGGTATGTTTGCCACAGGACGCGAATCCGGCTACAGTATGAACAACGACCTTATCGTAACAGCCGAGCATACTTTCTGGGACGACTTCACTGTTGACGGACTCCTCGGTGGTACCATCTTCTACAAGCAGGACGAAAGCGTCAGCGGTACTACACAGAACGGTCTTTCAGTACCGGGCTACTACTCTCTGAAAGCATCCGTCGACCCTGCCACAGTTACTTCTACTACCTACCGTCAGCAAGTCAACTCTATTTACGGTCGTCTGGCTCTCTCTTGGAAGCGTATGATTTTTGCCGAAGGTACACTCCGTAACGACTGGTCTTCAACTCTCTCTAAGGAATCCCGCTCTTACCTCTACCCGTCAGTATCCGGTAGCTTCGTAGCTTCTGAATTGCTCCCGAAGGTAACCAAGCACTGGCTTGATTTCTGGAAAGTGAGAGGTTCATGGACAGTTTCCAAGACTCCTCCGGGCATCTACTCTATCAATACTACCTACGACGTAAGCAACCCAACTTGGGGAACTCTCCCGGGAGCAAGCCTTTCGACAACAATTCCGGGTGGAAACGTTAAGCCGGAGACTGCCTCTACATTCGAAGTGGGTACTCAGCTCAACTTCCTGCAGAACCGACTCATGCTCGACGTGACCTACTACGACAAGTTGATGTACAACTTCATCGTGAAGGGTGACATCTCCGATGCTACCGGCTTCACCAACGACTATGTGAACTCCGACGAGCAAATCTCCCGCCGTGGTTGGGAAATCTCTTTGACGGCCGACATCCTTCGCGGTAAGGACTGGAAGTGGGATGCAAGCTTCAACTGGTCTAAGTACGCCCGCTACTACCGTCAGCTCGACGAGGTTTATTCTGCTAAAGACCCATGGGTAAAAGTGGGCAACCGTGTCGACGCTTACGCATTGAAGGACTATGCCCGTGACCCGGAAGGCAACCAAATCTGGGATAACGGAAAAATCCAATTCAACCCATATACTTCTCTCTACGGCTACTCTGACCCGGACTGGATTTGGGGTTTCTCTACCAACGTATCTTATAAGGGATTCACACTCAGCCTCTCTTTCGACGGACGTGTAGGCGGTTTGACCAACTCAATGACAGAAAGCTACCTTTGGGTATCAGGCTCTCACCCGGACTCACTGACACCGGAACGTGCAGCCGACGTTGCCAACCCAGGCTCAAAGAACTTCCTCGGACAAGGTGTGAAAGTCGTATCGGGTAAGGTTACTTACGACAAGTACGGAAACGTTCTTTCTGATGACCGTGTATTTGCACCGAACGATGTACCAACCACTTATAGCCAATACATCTCTGACCTTCATGCAGGTATCGCATGGGGTGGTACAGGTCGTCCGGCCGACTGCTACTCAACCACATTCCTCAAGCTCCGTGAAGCATCTCTCTCTTACCAGATTCCTGTAGGATGGAGCAAGGGCACACTCGAATCTGCAACTATCGCTCTCGTTGGCCAAAACCTCTGGATGTGGGCGAAGGACTTCACTTACTCTGACCCGGACGGTGGCGTGGACAACTTCAATGACCCGTCTGTCAGATACATCGGTTTGAACTTGAAACTTAACTTTTAATCTTTGAGATAATGAAATTCAAATTTATATATACGCTGCTGGCAGCTGCTACATTCACTTCCTGCAGCAATTTCGACGACCTCAACACCAACCCGGACAGCACGACAAAGGTGACATCCGACATGCTTGCCACAACGGCAATCAAAAGTTCCTTCATGCTGAAAGGTGACGCGAAGGCAATCATCGCACAAAGCACCCTCCCAAAATTCGTTACCATGTGCGGCGACTATCCTGCCGAACAGTACAACGCAATCGGTACTTGCGGATTCTCCTCCTACACCATCCTGCCCAACTTGGACAAGATGATTGAGTATTCTGCAGGATTGACTACAGAATCTGCATTCAAGGGTCTTGCCAGCTTCATCAAGGCATACAACTTCTATCGCCTGACAATGACAACCGGCGATATTCCATGCTCTCAAGCCAACCAGGGCCTTCAGGGTAACCGTACTCCGGTTTACGACACTCAGAAGGAAGTCTTCGACCAGGTTCTCACTATCCTTGCCGAGGCTGACCAGTACTTCAGCAATGCAAAGAATTTCGGCGGTGATTTCGTATATAACGGCGATGTAGAAAAATGGAGAAAGGCAACCAATGTACTCCGTCTGAAAGTGCTCATGGCTCTTTCCAAGAAAATTACTCCGGAACAGAAGCAAATGTTTGCAGAAATTGTCGCTTCCTCTCCTTTGATGACCGACAATTCCGACAACCTTGCAATTGCCTACACTACAACAACCGGCACATGGCACCCGCTCTATAACCAGACGCTGTTTGACCCGTACACAATGGTGTCAACCGTCGTTGCCGACGAGATGATTCGTCTTCAGGACCGTCGTCTGTTCTACTTCGGAGAACCTGCCGAAGCAGAAATCGAGGCAGGCAAGAGCGAATCCGATTTCGCTGCCTATGTGGGAGCAGACCCCTCTCGCGCTGTTGAAAGCCTCACAGTTGAGCACAGCGAGGGTAAATACTCTATCATCAACAAGCGCTACATCACCGAGCAAGCCGGTGACCCGCTGCTGATTCTCGGTTATCCGGAACAGTGCTTCATCATCGCCGAGGCTATCGAATTGGGCTGGATTAGCGGTGACTCCCGTGCTTACTACGAAGACGGTGTAAGAGCGGGTATGAAGCTCGTGGCTTCCTACGACAAGGAGAACAAGTACAACCACGGTATGCCGATTGACGATGCCTATATCGAAACTTACCTTGCCGGCGAAGCTGCATACAAGGCTTCAAAGGAAGACCGTCTGAAACAAATCTGGATGCAGAAATACTTCACGAAGTTCCTCCAGGACGGTACGGACGCTTATTTCGACTTCCGCCGCACCGGCTATCCGGTATTGCCTCTTGACCCCAACACCAACCAGAACATCGACAACAAGAACGGATTCCCGATGCGTTGGAAATATCCGGAAGGTGAATACCAGACCAACAAGGCTAATATCGATGCCGCCCTCAAACGCCAATTTACAAACGGCTATGACGGCACGAATGAACTGATGTGGATTCTCAAAGATTAAACATATTTATAATGAAAAAATTCTTGACTCTGGCGTTATTGCTCGTTGGCCTCTCGGCCAACGAGGCAATGGCTGCCGAAACTTTTCATCATATCACTGTCAAAGGTAAAGTAACCGACAATTCCGGAAAAGGAGTTGCAGGCGTGCCTGTAACCGACGGCCGTATCATCACGACTACCGACAAGAAAGGCAACTACTCGCTGCCTACACTGTCCGACCGCGATTACATCTACTACACACTGCCATCCGGTTACAATTCTGATACTGAAAACTGCCTGCCTCGTTTCTACAAGAAACTGGACAAAACTCAGGCTAAACAAACCATCGACTTCTCCATCACGAAAGCGACCGTCGACCAGACAGAACACAACTTTATCATCTGGGCAGACCCGCAAGTCTATCAGGAGTCGGAGTTTGCTCTTTTAAAAGAGGTTGTCGAAGACGCTAAAGCCACCGCTGCTGCTTCCGGTAAACCTTTTCACGCCATCAGTGCCGGTGACAATGTGTTCGACCGCCACTACCTGCTCGATGATTACATCGAGACTGTTTCCGGTATGGGAATGCCTTGCTACCATGTAATCGGCAACCACGACCGCAACTACAACGAACGAAGCCATGAGGGCTCCAATCAGACCTACGAGGAGACCTTCGGCCCTTCACACTACGCGTTCAACGTAGGCAACATCCACTATGTCGTACTTGACGACATTTTCTATTACGGCTACACTTACCGCTACATCGGCTACATCTCTGAAGAACAGCTCAACTGGCTCGAGCAGGATTT
Source organism: uncultured Muribaculaceae bacterium (assembly GCA_944321875.1). Classification (GTDB taxonomy): domain Bacteria; phylum Bacteroidota; class Bacteroidia; order Bacteroidales; family Muribaculaceae; genus Limisoma. Next base: position 35,473 of record CALUMX010000003.1, on the reverse strand, counting down.
GGCCCTCGTACCGGAAAACCATACAGTTGTAATCTCGCTGCACATCCCGACAATGGACAATCCTTACGTCGAAAGCGGCAGTTACTCTTCAACGCTCAGCAATATCGTCATGAACAACAAGGCCCTCTATAAGATTCTGGAGGGACGCAACGTGCATATCATGGCTGGACACAGCCACGAGCAATGGAACACGCAGGTCAACGACCGCATCCTCGAGCACGTGCATGCCGCAGCCAGCGGCGCATGGTGGCAGGGTGAGGTCTGCACAGACGGATGCCCGAAAGGCTACACTGTCTATGAGGTGAAGGGCGACAGCCTTTCATGGTACTTCAAGGGCCTCAACCTTCCGAAAGAGGAGCAGTTCCGCCTTTACGAAAAGGGCGACACACTCTATGCCAACGTGTTCAACTACGACGAGATGTGGAAGGTGGAATACTACGAGGACGGCAAGTACATCGGCGACATGGTCCGCTACACAGGTGTCGACCCGATTGCCGAAGGAGCTTACCAGCCGGGCAGAAACAAGACGCACGGATGGCTTGGCTACTCCAAGACCGGCCACCTCTTCAAAGCTCCGAAAGGCAGTGCGACGGCAACAAAGAAAGTCGTAGCCACCGACCGTTTCGGCAACAAGTACACCAAGACATTCTCACCCTACCGTCTGGTATGGAGCGATGAGTTTGACAAGGACGGCTTGCCTGACGACACAAAATGGAGCTACGATACAGACGGAAACGCCTGGCGTTGGGGCAACAACGAAGCCCAGTATTATACTGCTGGCGAAAAGCGGAACGCCTACGTCAGCGACGGAACACTGAAGATTGTCGCTCTGAAGGAAAAGAAGGAAGACAGAAACTATACCTCTGCCCGCCTCGTCACGAAGGGTAAAGGCGACTGGAAATACGGCAAGGTAGTGGTACGCGCCAAGCTCCCTGCCTGCGGACGCGGCTCATGGCCGGCCATCTGGATGCTCCCGACGGAGAACGTCTACGGCGGATGGCCAAAGAGCGGTGAAATTGACATCATGGAGAACGTAGGCTATGCGTGCGACTCCATCTACTCAACTGCCCACACCCACGCCTTCAACCACACCCGTGGCAATCAGCGCAGCGGCGCACTCGCCGACAGCACATTCGTGACCGACTTCCACGTCTACACGCTCGAATGGGATGAAATCTCATGGCGCACTTATGTTGACGGCAAGTTTGTCTATGAATGGAAGAACGATTATCAGGGCTGGGAAGCATGGCCTTTCGACCAGAAATTCCACTTGATTCTCAATCTTGCCATCGGAGGAAACTGGGGAGGAAAGCATGGCATTGACGACTCCAAATTCCCGAAAACGATGGAAGTGGACTATGTCCGCGTCTACCAGCGCAACGACTAAGAAGCCTTTTAAACCGCTTCACAAACCACCAACATATATTAGGATTGATACCGATTATTGTGCTTAATCGGCTAATCGGCAATTAAAGTAACGCTTCTGTTGCCTTAATTGCCGATTATTCTTACATTCGAACCAACCAAACAACAATAACAAAACTATGAGAAAACCTTTCACTTATCTGCTCGGGGCTGCGGCTCTTGCTTTGGCTGCGACTGCCTGCTCCACTCCGGCAAAAAATGACACGACGGAAATCACCGAAGTGAAAATGACCAAAGAACGCCTCCTCGACAAAATCAAGGGAGGATGGGCCGGACAGGCCATCGGTTGCACCTATGGAGGCCCGACCGAATTCAAGTACAACGGAACCATGATTCAGGACTATGTCCCTATCGAATGGAAAGAGGACGGCTTGAAATGGTGGTATGAGAACAGTCCCGGTCTGTACGACGACATCTATATGGACCTGACGTTTGTCGACATCTTCGACAAGTATGGACTGGACGCTCCCATCGAGAAGTTTGCCACGGCTTTTGCCAATGCCGGCTACATGCTCTGGCACGCCAACCAGAATGCCCGCTACAACATTCTCAACGGCATCATGCCTCCTGAATCGGGTCATTGGAAAAACAATCCGCACGCCGACGACCTCGACTTCCAGATTGAAGCCGACTATGCCGGACTCATGGCTCCGGCAATGGTCAATGCGGCGACCGGCTATACCGACGAGATTGGCCACATCATGAACTACGGTGACGGCTGGTATGGCGGTGTCTATGTGGCAGCCATGTATTCCATGGCGTTTGCCCATGACGACATCGAGACGGTCGTGACGGAAGCCTTGAAGACGATTCCGGCTGAAAGCAAATACTACCAGTGCATGAACGACGTCATCAACTGGCACAAGCAATATCCCGACGACTGGAAGCAGACATGGCTGGAATGTGAGAAGAAATGGAGCTCTGACCTCTGGTGTCCGGAAGGAGTGTTTGTCCCCTTCAACATTGACGCTACCATCAACAGCGCCTACGTGCTCATCGGACTGCTCTACGGCCAGGGCGATTTCGACAAGACGATGGACATCTCCATGCGCTGCGGACAGGATTCCGACTGCAATCCGGCAACTGCTGCAGGTATTCTCGGCACAATGCTCGGTTACTCCAAAATCCCGGAGAAATGGATGAAGAGCGTACGCGAGGTAGAGGACATGAACTTTGCCTACACCGACATTTCTCTGAACAAGACCTACGACATGAGTCTGCGTCAGGCTTTGGAGGTTATCCGTCTGAACGGCGGTACGGTCACCGACAACGACGTAACCATCAAGTATCAGCAACCGGAAGCAGTGCGTCTGGAGCAAAGTTTCCCGAACCACTACCCGACTAACCGTCTCTCACTCCATCAGGACCTCAACCAACCTGTCACCATCAATTTTAGCGGGAAGGGCATCGTTGCCAGCTACAGCTTCAGCTCCACCAACGAGGATTATGTAGCCGAAGTGGAAGTGACAATCGACGGACAGGTAGCCGAAGTAGCGAAACTGCCGGCAGCCTTCAAGACACGCCGCCACGAACTGTTCTTCAAATACGACATGAAGAACACCGACCACAACGTAGTTCTCCGATGGCTGAACCCCGACAAGGCCGCCAACCTTCGAATTACTACGGCCATCGTCTATGGCGACGCTCCTGCAGCGAAATAAGCAACTCCGGCAACGTAAAGACACAAAAATGCGGAACCCCACCGGGATTCCGCATTTTTTATTCTGTTGAGTAAGATAGCTACCTTGATTGGTAGTAGTCATTGTCTATTCCGTTATAGAGGACACCGTTACAATAAAGGTCGACAGTCTCCCAAGCAGCACCATACATAATTATCGGTGTTTCAAGCGGAGTAATCTCATCATTCCAAATGCTCTGAGTGTGAGTAAGGACAATATACCAGCCTCTTATATATCCCAAATAATAAGTCTCATTCGCCTGAGAACGACCATCGGGATATGCAAGCATATTATTCCACGTCAATTTTACAACCTGGCCTAACTCTTTGGTCTCGTACGGCTCAAAAGAAAGTTGCGTAATCATATCGCCGCCTTTGCTGTGAGTTGTATGATAGTAACTTGTATCTTCATCACCATAGACATAGCGGAGCATCAACACATCATAAACTTCCTCTCCCGTCAAAAGCTGAGCTACTGATGAAGACACATACACCGTATTTCCCGTATAGGCTTCCTTCACCTTGTACCATGTTCCTTCTTTGGCCAACACTTCAAACAGCGTTCCGATTGGAGCCTGATAAAGCACGTTTCCGTCAGGAGTAGCACGTACGTTCACACTCTTCTTTGTAATTTGAATTACCTTCTCCGGCACATAGCTGTCATGCTCCAAAGCATTGGCAACAAATGAACTGCACGCAAGAACGCATGCAAAAATCGCTACGATAAATTTTTTCATAAAGATTGGTATTTAATAATTAAAAAGATTGTCCCCTGTTTCAGATTTTAAATTTCCTTTTGGTTTCGTTTTTTATCAATTTCCCGATTCAACAGTCCGGCAATTACCACAAACCATTGTCTCTATATTTTTCACAAAAGTAATCGCTTATTAACAACTCCCCAAATAATTTAACAAAAAAAACGCCCCTACCACCTCAAAAACAAGCCATTCCTTCCGACCGCAACCACCTAAGTTTGCAGATAAACGCAGTAAAAAAGAAAACACCCGGCTTTACATCAGTAAAACCAGGTGTTTCGCGGTGCGGACGGGACTCGAACCCGCGACCCCATGCGTGACAGGCATGTATTCTAACCAGCTGAACTACCGCACCATTGATAGTTGCTTTCCGTTAGCGAGTGCAAAGGTAATACAGGTTTTTGGATTGTGCAATAGTTTTGCCGAAAAAAATTGATTTTTTTGTGTTTTTCCTCTAATTTTGCCCGAAAACAAACTAAAAACACTCCAATTATGTCTTTCAAGAAATCTTTCCTTACACTCCTTCTCATGCTTTTCGCCGTATCGGCGTGGGCAGCACGTCTCGATACGCTCGCCATACGCAGCGACGCGATGAAGCGCGACATCAAGATTTCAGTCATCGTCCCCGATAAGACGCAAAAAGACGGCTTCCCTACCGTCTATATGCTGCCGGGCTACAGCGACGACCATCTGCGCGGCTACGTCAAGCAGACCAACGTGCGCGACCTGGCCGAAGCGCTCGGCCTCATCATCGTGGTACCCGACCCTTCCGACAGCTGGTATTTCGACAGTCCGATTGACCCGGCATTCCGCTACGAGACGTTCGTGACCAAGGAACTGCCGGTCTACGTCGACAGCCACTACCCGACCATCGCCGACCGCAGCCACCGCGCCATCTCCGGACTGAGCATGGGCGGACACGGCGCGCTCTTCCTGGCCATCCGCCATCAGAACCTCTATTGCGCAGCCGGCTCCATGAGCGGTGGCGTGGACTTCCGCCCTTTCCCCGACAGCTGGAAAATCAAGCTGCGCCTGGGCGAAAAAAGCAAATACCCCGACAACTGGGAACAGAACACCGTCATGGCTCAGCTGCCGAAGCTCCAGAACGGCAGCCTGCAACTGATTATTGACTGCGGTACGGAGGACTTCTTCTTTAATGTCAACCTCGCCCTCCACGACGAACTGACCCGCCGCGGCATCGCCCACGAGTTCACCTCACGCCCCGGCGCGCACAACTGGGAATACTGGCGCCGCTCGCTCCGCGACCACCTGCTGTTCTTCCATGATGTGTTCACCAAGGGCACGAAATAGTACGATTAACGATTTTTAACCCGGCTGAGCGAGAAAAAATAATTCAACAAAAGCAGGCGTTTTCCGCGGGAAAATGCCTGCTTTTTTCGTATCTGCAAGCGCAAAGCAAGCCTATCCCCGCTCCTTCTGGCAAAATGTCAGCAAAAAAGCCTGCGCTACTCGGGGAATCGGGCGGCCTCCACAGCAAATTTCTTGAAAATATTGCTAACTTTGTCACAGGAGTAGTTCGTCGTTGTGCGAAATTCCCCAAAGATTGTTTTACAGGAAGCATTTATAACTCATTAAAGCACGCAGGAGTCATGGCAAGACCCAAAATACTCATCATATACACAGGGGGTACAATCGGAATGATTGAGAACCCCGAGACTAAATCCCTGCAACCTTTCGATTTCACGCATCTCATCGACAACGTGCCGAAAATAAAGATGCTGAACTACGACATCGACAACATACAATTCAACCCGCCGCTCGACTCGTCCAACATGAACCCCGGCCACTGGGTCGACATCGCCAAAAGCATTCAGGACAACTATGCCGACTACGACGGCTTCGTCGTGCTCCACGGCACCGACACCATGGCCTACACGGCATCGGCCCTCAGCTTCATGCTTGAGAACCTCCACAAGCCGGTCATCATCACCGGCTCGCAGCTCCCCATCGGCGAGGTGCGCACCGACGGCGAGGAAAACCTTATCACAGCCCTGCAAATCGCTGCCGCAACCGACAAGGAAGGACATCCGATGGTGCAGGAAGTGGCCATCCTCTTCGAGGACTATCTCTGGCGCGGCAACCGCAGCACCAAGATGAGCGCCGACCACTTCAACGCGTTCAAGAGCAACAACTATCCCTACCTGGCAAAAATCGGCCTCGGCATCCACTTCCACGACGAAGCCCTCTGGCGTCCGAAGGCTCACCGTCCGCTCAAGCTCCAGACGGAGATGGACACGAACGTCATGTTCATCCACCTCTTCCCCGGCATCACCGAGCAGACCCTGCGCCACCAGCTCAACACTCCCGGCATCAAGGGCATCGTGCTCAAGACCTACGGCGCCGGCAACGCCCCGACCGAGAAATGGTTTATCGACCTCATCCATGAGACCGCGGAGCGCGGAGTAGTCGTTGTCAACGTGTCGCAATGCGTCAACGGAGGCGTACAGGACAAGCGCTACATGACCGGTAACGTCCTCGCCAACGCAGGCGTCATCAGCGGTCACGACCTCACCTCCGAAGCCGCCATCACCAAGCTGATGTACCTCTTCGGAATGGGACTCTCGACCGAGCAGGTGAAGAAATACATAAGCATCTCCATCTGCGGCGAGATAACCGTGCTGTAGCCCTGCCGCAAAAAAGACAGAACGAATGAACTCTTTGCCCTCCTAATCCGTTCATATCTTAAAGATTTTAAAATACGGAATAATTTCATTATTAATATTGCCGTATAAAAAAAATATAGTAATTTTGCAACGGATTTTGAAGACAACAAATTAGAATCATTCACAATATTAAAGTTAACAACAATGAGTACACTTGATTTGACAAAGTATGGAATCAATGGCGCAGTAGAAATTGTGCACAATCCATCTTACGAACAATTGTTCAATGATGAGACTAATCCGGCTCTCGAAGGCTACGAAAAAGGCCAATTGACTGAGCTCGGTGCAGTAAACGTAATGACAGGTATCTACACTGGTCGTTCTCCTAAGGATAAATTCTTTGTAATGGACGAAACCAGCAAGGATACAATCTGGTGGACTTCTGAAGAATACAAAAACGACAACAAGCCGGTTAGCCAAGACACTTGGAAAGCTTTGAAGGAACTTGCCGTTAAGGAACTTTCCAACAAGAAGCTCTATGTAGTTGACGCATTCTGCGGCGCTAACGAGGCTACTCGCCTTAAAGTACGTTTCATCGTTGAAGTAGCTTGGCAAGCTCACTTCGTAACTAACATGTTCATCCGCCCGACAGCTGAGGAACTTGCTAACTTCGGTGAACCTGACTTCGTTGTTTACAACGCTTCTAAGGCTAAAGTTGAAAACTATAAGGAACTGGGCTTGAACTCAGAGACAGCTGTTGTGTTCAACCTCACTTCTAAGGAACAAGTTATCATCAACACTTGGTACGGTGGTGAAATGAAGAAGGGTATGTTCTCTATCATGAACTACTACAACCCGCTCCGCGGCATCGCTTCTATGCACTGCTCTGCCAACACTAACATGGAAGGTACTGACTCAGCTATCTTCTTCGGCCTTTCTGGTACTGGTAAGACTACTCTTTCTACTGACCCGAAGCGTCTCCTCATCGGTGACGACGAGCACGGATGGGATGACGAAGGCGTATTCAACTACGAAGGTGGCTGCTACGCTAAGGTTATCAACCTCGACAAGGAAAGCGAACCAGATATCTACAACGCTATCAAGCGCGACGCTCTCCTCGAGAACGTTACTGTTGCTGCTGACGGCAAGATCGACTTCGCTGATAAGAGCGTAACTGAGAACACTCGTGTTTCTTACCCGATCAACCACATCAACAACATCGTTAAGCCGGTTTCTAAGGGCCCGCACGCTCACCAGGTAATCTTCCTTTCTGCTGACGCATTCGGTGTATTGCCTCCGGTATCTATCCTCAACGCTGAGCAGACTAAGTACTACTTCCTCTCTGGTTTCACTGCAAAATTGGCAGGTACAGAGCGTGGTATCACTGAGCCGACTCCGACATTCTCAGCTTGCTTCGGTGCTGCATTCCTTTCATTGCACCCAACTAAGTATGCTGAAGAATTGGTAAAGAGAATGGAAAAGGTTGGTGCTAAGGCTTACTTGGTTAACACTGGTTGGAACGGTACTGGCAAGCGTATCTCTATCCGCGACACTCGTGGTATCATCGACGCTATCCTCGACGGTTCTATCGACAAGGCTCCGACTAAGACAATTCCTCACTTCGACTTCGTCGTTCCTACTGAATTGCCGGGCGTTGACTCTAACATCCTCGACCCACGCGACACTTATGCTGACGCTGCTCAATGGGAAGAGAAGGCTAAGGATTTGGCTGCTCGCTTCATCAAGAACTTCGCTAAGTTCGAAGGCAACGAAGCTGGTAAGGCACTTGTTGCTGCTGGTCCTAAGTTGTAATCAGCGTTTTGAAGAAACTAACTTTAAAACAATAGCATCCCAAAAGCGGAAGTCCCCCGGGCTTCCGCTTTTATTTTTCTCTACAATCGACAACTTCGCAAATCAGCAAGGCTATAACGTCCAAAGGCATAACAATCAGTAAAAAACAAGCGCAGGAGCATTCGATGCTTCTGCGCTTGTTTCGTCATATCCTTAACCATCAAATCTACAACGTTATCTCCTACAAATGCAAAGACAGGCGCCCCCGAACGTAGGGACGTACCCCAGGTGCGTCCGGCCCAGCAAAAGCAAGCATAGACACATATAAATCAATGAATTAAGACACTCAACAAAATACTACCAGCGGGCGCACCTGGGGTACGCCCCTACAAGCCGGTGAGAAATCGACCTTAATTTTAGGAATCTCTAAGAGACGTTTTTCCTCAACACCTAAGTTTACAGACGGCAATAATAGCCAATATACACCGCACCACACCGAAATTTCGGGATGGTATACGGAAGAATAGCCATTGCCGGAGAATGGGGAGCATGAGTAGAAACCAGCTTCTGGCGGAGGAAGGGTTTAATTTGTGCTAATCTGCGGAAAAATTGCGGTTATTCCGGCGATTTTCCGTAAATTTGCATTTTGGTAAGGTTGCGAAATGGAACTTATTGACATCATAATCATCGCTTTACTTGTGTTGGGCGCCATCCGTGGTTTACAGCGCGGAATGGCTGCGGCAGTGGCTGCTGTCGCCGGTGCCTTGCTGGGCCTCGTGGCCTGCCGCCTGTGGGGCGATGCGTCGTATGCGTTCCTTACCGCACACACCGACGTGGAGACCTACCCGGGCGCGCCCTATACGGGTACCGTTCTGGCCTATATCCTGATTTTCGTCCCGGTGTTTATCGGCTCGCTCATCGTCGGCCATCTGGCCAAGGACCTTCTCTCCGCGCTCCATCTGGGTGCGGTCGACCGTCTGGGCGGAGCAGTGCTGGGCATGGCGAAATACATGCTCGTGCTGAGTCTTGTGCTCAACCTTATCTACATCATCGCCCCCGAAAGCTCGATTTTCGAATCCTCGACGCTGCTCGGAGGTGAGGTGATGCGCATTGTGATGCGGTTCGCACCGTGGCTGTGGGGACTCGACCTCTCGCCGGTAATCGTAACGGCAGAATGAACAATCCGGCCGCCCCATGCGTTGAAAATTGATTTACCGAAATGTTGATATACGAAAAATGAGCAACAACGAAAATACGAAAGTCGTCTCTGACGAACAACTAATCAAGGATGTCACTGCCGGTGAGTACAAATACGGCTTTGTCACCGACATCGACACCCACGTTATCCCCGTCGGGCTGAACGAGGACGTCGTGCGCTACATCTCGGAAGTGAAGGGAGAGCCTGAATGGCTGCTCGAATTCCGTCTGAAAGCCTACCGCCACTGGCTGACGCTCGAAATGCCTCGCTGGGCACACCTCGACATTCCCGAAATCGACTATCAGGCCATCAGCTACTACGCCGCGCCCAAAACGAAGCCGGCGCCGAAATCGATGGACGAGGTCGACCCCGAGCTGCGCAAGACGTTCGACAAGCTCGGCATCTCGCTCGAGGAGCAGATGCGCCTTTCGGGCATCGCCGTGGATGCCGTGATGGACAGCGTGTCGGTCAAGACCACCTACCGCGACAAGCTCGCCGAGCTGGGCGTCATCTTCTGCTCCATCTCCGAGGCGGTGAAGGACTATCCCGACCTGGTGAAAAAATACCTCGGCTCCGTGGTGAGCTACCGCGACAACTTCTTCGCCGCGCTCAACTCGGCCGTATTCTCCGACGGCTCGTTTGTCTACATCCCGAAGGGAGTGCGCTGCCCGATGGAGCTGTCCACCTATTTCCGCATCAACGCCGCCGGTACAGGCCAGTTTGAGCGCACGCTCATCGTCGCCGACGACGATGCCTACGTTTCCTATCTCGAAGGCTGTACGGCGCCGATGCGCGACGAGAACCAGCTGCACGCGGCCATCGTGGAAATCGTGGTCGAGGACCGTGCGGAGGTGAAATACTCCACCGTGCAGAACTGGTATCCGGGCGACAAGGACGGAAAGGGCGGTATCTACAACTTCGTGACGAAGCGCGGACTCTGCCGCGGCGACTACTCGAAACTCTCCTGGACTCAGGTGGAGACGGGCTCTGCCATCACCTGGAAATACCCGAGCTGCGTGCTCAAGGGCAACAACTCCGTGGGCGAGTTCTACTCCGTGGCCGTGACCAACAACCGCCAGCAGGCCGACACGGGTACGAAGATGATTCACATCGGCAAGAACTCACGCAGCACCATCGTTTCCAAGGGTATCTCGGCAGGATTCAGCCAGAACAGCTACCGCGGACAGGTGAAGATTGCCAAGACGGCGACCGGTTGCCGCAACTACACGCAGTGCGACAGCCTGCTGCTGAGCGACACCTGCGGCGCGCACACGTTCCCCTACATCGACGTGCAGAACGACTCGTCGATTGTCGAGCACGAGGCTACGACCTCCAAAATCAACGAGGACCAGCTCTTCTACTGCAACCAGCGCGGCATCCCGACGGAGGACGCCGTAGGACTCATCGTCAACGGCTACGCCAAGGAAGTGATGAACAAGCTGCCGATGGAGTTTGCCGTCGAGGCACAGAAGTTGCTGCAAGTATCGCTGGAAAATTCGGTCGGCTGATGCCCACTCCGCTCATTTTTTACCCATTCACGAAAAAACTACAACACAATGCTCGAGATAAAAAACTTACATGCCGCTATCGACGGCAAGGAAATTTTGAAAGGAATCAACCTGACCGTGCGTCCGGGCGAGGTACACGCCATCATGGGACCGAACGGTTCGGGTAAAAGTACACTGTCATCCGTCCTCACAGGCCACCCGGCCTTTACGGTGACGGAAGGCGAAGTCACGTTCTACGGCAAGAACCTGCTTGAACTCTCCGCCGAGGACCGTTCCCACGAGGGACTCTTCCTCAGCTTCCAGTATCCGGTGGAGATTCCCGGCGTGTCGATGGTCAACTTCATGCGTGCCGCCCTCAACGCCAAGCGCAAATACTACAACCAGGAGCCTCTCTCGGCAAGCGACTTCCTGAAGCTCATGCGTGAGAAGCGCGCCATCGTGCAGCTCGACAACAAGCTGGCGTCGCGCTCCGTCAACGAAGGCTTCTCGGGCGGCGAGAAGAAGCGCAACGAAATCTTCCAGATGGCCGTGCTTGAGCCGCGCCTGAGCATCCTCGACGAGACCGACAGCGGCCTCGACATCGACGCGCTCCGCATCGTGGCTGAAGGCGTCAACAAGCTGAAGACGGAAAACAACGCCACCATCGTCATCACCCACTACCAACGTCTGCTCGACTACATCAAGCCCGACATCGTCCACGTGCTCTACAAGGGACGTATCGTGAAGACGGCCGGTCCGGAACTCGCCCTCGAACTCGAGGAGCGCGGCTACGACTGGATTAAGGAAGAAGTGGACAACGCAAAATAATCCCCTCTGGAAGCATTTTTTCAACTATGACCGCTATTAATCAATATATCGAACTCTTCAAGGCTACCCGCGAAGCCATCGACGCCCACAGCGCCGGCGCGCTCAACGCGCTCCGCCCCAAGGCACTCGAGGCGCTGGAAGGCGCCCGCATGCCCGTGAAAGGCGACGAGGACTACGAGGTGACCGACCTTGAGGAAGTCTATGCGCCCGACTACGGCGTCAACGTCAACCGCATCGACCTCGGCGTGAACCCGGCAGAGGCATTCCATTGCGACGTGCCCAACCTGAGCACCTGCCTCTACTTCCTCGCCAACGACGCGTTTTTCGCCGCCCGCAATTCCGACAAGAACCTGCCGGAGGGCGTCATCGTCAAATCGCTCCGCCGTGCGGCTGTGGAGAACGCCGACATCGTGGAGAAATACTACGGACAAATCGCCTCGCTCGACTGCCGTCCGACCGCGCTCAACACGCTGCTCGCGCAGGACGGACTGCTGCTCTACGTGCCGAAAGGCGTCGTCGTGGAGAAGCCCATCCAGCTTGTCAACATCCTCAACAGCGCTACGCCGCTGATGGCCGTGCGCCGTCTGCTCATCGTGCTTGAGGACGATGCCCAGGCCCGCATGCTCGTGTGCGACCACACGCAGAACAAGCAGACCGACTACCTGAACACCCAGGTGGTGGAAATCTTCGCCGGAAAGCGTGCCGTGTTCGACTACTACGACATCGAGGACTCGTCCGACTCTACCCACCGCGTCAGCAACATCTACATCCGTCAGCAGGAAGCATCCAACCTCATGGTGGACGGCATCACGCTCACGAACGGCTTCACACGCAACAACTACGTCGTTGACCTCGACGGTGACCGCACCGAGCTGCACCTGCTCGGCATGGCCATGGCCTCCGGACGCCGCCACGTTGACAACCACACGGCCGTCAACCACCGCCACAAATACGGAACGACCAGCGAGCTGTTCAAATACGTGCTCGACGACCAGGCTGTCGGCTCCTTCTCGGGACTCATCAAGGTGTTCCCCGGTGCCGATAAGACAGAGGCCTACCAGAGCAACAAGAACGTCTGCGCCTCTCCCGAGGCACGCATGTACTCCAAGCCGCAGCTCATCATCGACTGCGACGACGTGAAGTGCAGCCACGGCTCATCCATCGGCCAGATTGACCAGAACGCGCTGTTCTACATGCAGTCGCGCGGTATTCCTGAACACGAAGCCCGCCTGATGCTCATGCAGGCCTTCATGAACGACGTAATTGCCGGCGTACGCCTTGAGTCACTCAAGGACCGCCTGCGCCACCTTGTGGAAACCCACATTCTCGGAGGGTCGTCCTCCTGCCAGGACTGCGCGGGAGCATGCCCCACAACTAAAAAAGACTGATATGCTTGACATCGAATCAATACGCAACGAATATCCGATTCTCTCACGCGAGGTGTGCGGCCGCCCGCTCATCTATCTTGACTCTGCGGCCACCTCTCAGACACCGCGTTGCGTGGTAGAGAGAATCAACGAAATGTATTTCACGAAGAAAGCCAACGTGCACCGCGGCGTGCACCAGCTTTCGCAGGAGGCCACCGAAATGCAGGAGAACACGCGCGAGAAAGTGCGTGCCTTCCTCAACGCGGCGGAGAAAGAGGAAATCATCTTCACCCGCGGCACGACCGAGGCCATCAACCTCGTGGCCTCCTCCTACGGTGAACGTCTCTGCAACGGCGATGAGATTATCCTCACCGTCATGGAGCACCACTCCAACATCGTGCCCTGGCAATTGCTCCAGAAGAGCAAGCGCATCCGCATCAAGGTGGTGAAAATCAATGAGAACGGAGAGCTGAATCTCGACCTCTACCGCAACCTCTTCACGGAGAACACCCGCTTCGTCTCCCTCGCCCACGTCTCCAACGTGCTGGGTACGGTCAATCCCGTGAAGGAAATGATTGCCATCGCCCACAGCCACGGCGTACCCGTACTTATCGACGGAGCACAGTCGGCACCCCACCTCAAAATCGACGTGCGTGACCTCGACGCCGACTTCTTTGTCTGCTCGGCCCACAAGATGTACGGTCCGACCGGCGTAGGCGTGCTCTACGGTAAGCGCCGCCTGCTTGAGGCCATGCCTCCCTACCAGGGTGGCGGCGAGATGATTGGACACGTCACCTTTGAGAAGACAACCTTTGCCGAACTTCCTTTCAAGTTTGAGGCCGGTACGCCCGACTTTGTCGGCATCGCCGCCTTCTCGGAAGCCATCGACTACATCAACCGTATCGGCATCGACAACATCGCCGAATGGGAACACCATCTGCTCCGCCGCGCTACCGACGGACTGACGCAGATTCCCGGCATGCGCATCTTCGGCACGGCAGCCGAAAAAAGCGGTGTCATCTCGTTCCTCGTGGGCAACATCCACCATTACGACATGGGAATGCTCCTCGACAAACTCGGTGTCGCCGTGCGCACCGGTCACCACTGCGCACAACCGCTCATGCAGCACTTCGGCATCGAGGGTACGGTGAGAGCCTCGTTCGGTGTCTACAACACGGAGGCGGAAATCGACGCCTTTGTCGCTGCCGTCGACCGCGTGGCCAAGATGTTCTGACGCAATCACTCACAACAATATACGACAAGCCCCCTTCCTTAGCGAGAGGAAGGGGGCTTGCCCTTTTACCGGGAACAACACACTAACGCTTTACTAACTTTACTGTCTTAACCCCTGAGATTGTCTCAATCTGAATAAAATAAATTCCCGGTATCAAATGAGAAACATCAACCTTTTGTCCGTCAATGTTGACGTTACATAATCTTCCGTTCAAATCCATGACGCGCATCTGCTCAATCGGCTCGCTGCAGGAAACGACTGCCCAGTCAGCTGCCGGATTCGGATAAACCGACAACGCAACCTCCGTAACCTCACCGACACTTGCCTGCGCCACCGCCTCAACAGCAGCCGCTGCATTCACTACGCCACTTGCCGGGTCAACGGGAAGCCCGTCTACCTTCGTAGCCGTCGACTGCAGGATTTCCGTCACCTCGGCCGGTGTCAGCGACGGGTCGACCGACAACATCAGGCTCACTACCGAAGCCAGCAACGGTGTCGCCATCGAAGTTCCGACCTTGCCGTCATAGAACAGACCGTCCACCTCTGTCAAGCCGTCCAGATGGTACTGCTGACTGATGCAATAGGTCGTGCTGAGAATCATGTCGGACGTATTCGTAATCTCGCCTTCCTCGTTCTTCAGATAACCGCCGGGGGCATATATCTTCACCCAATCGCCATAGTTGGAGAAATCGGAGCGTTGGAAGTCGGAATCGACCGAACCCACAGAGATGACACCCTCATAAGTAGCCGGATACACCGGAAGGTCCTGGTTCTCGTTACCGGCAGCAGCTACCACCACAACACCATCCTTCACCGCATTCTCGATAATCTCACGTTCTACCTCCGAAGGCATGTAGCTACCCCATGAAAGGCTCAGCACACGCGCACCCTTGTCCAATGCCCACAGAATACATTCAAATGGACGCGTCATCGTCCGTGGCTCATTGTCGGCAGACCGGGCACCCATCAGCGTCACGCCGGAAGCAAACGAAGCTACCCCCTCACCGTTATTGGAAAGAGCCGCCACAAGACCGGCACAGTGCGTACCGTGCGACCATTCAGCACCCATATTACCATACATACTCTCGCCCTGTTCGGTCTGCGACACGTTGGAAGGAGGCGCACTGTTGCCCTCTTCCTCGATATAGGCGAAATACTGGTTTTCCGGCTTAATCTGCAGGTCTGGATGGTCACCCCACACCGCATTGTCGATGACAGCGACCTTTATGTCGGGATTGCCACTGTACTTACCATAGATTTTGTCGAAACCGATGGCATTCAGATGCCAGCCACCCGTCAACACATCCAAATGCAGCAACGGGTCATTGGGCATATTGCTGCTCTCCGCCTCCATAATGACAGCCTGCGGCACCTTCTCCACATTCTCCTTGCCGAAACGCTCAACCAAAAGGCGGTAGAGCGCATCGTTCTGTGCCTCGTCAGCCACATTTTTGAAATCCATCCGGAAGCAATTGTCCAGCGCTTCCCCGACGTGCATGCTGTAGGCATACTTGGCCGGAGCATAGGCCTGCAACGCCTCATTCTTATCAACCGGCAGAAGCATCCGGCTGTCGACCCTGCGGCTTTCGGCCAATCCCTGACCGTTGGCCCTCATCTGGGAGAAGTGGCGGGATGGCTCTTCAAACTTTACATAGAACGAACCCAAAACAGCGTCCTGGGCATTCATTGATAACGCTGCTGCGAGCGTTATCAATGAATTTAAAAACCTCTTTGCGGACATAACGGGAATGTATTACTGACAAATAATTACTTTCTGACGATAAGAACCCTCTGCCGTCACCACCTGAACGATGTATGTTCCGACCGGCATACCCTCTACTGAAATCGGAGTACCAGCTACATAAGCTGCATTGTTCCAGACCATCACACCATTGAGATTGAACACGGACACTGCCATCGGAGCATTTCCACCGCTGACGAAAATCTCGCTTTGTGCCTTCGTCGGATATACGACCGGAGTCTGAGCCGCCATAGCGTCTTCCACAGAACCCTGCTCGTCAACCTGGAACATCACGTCGTCGATTCTCAATCCCGGGCAAGCTGATTCCTGATAGTTGATACCAACGTTGTAGACCGCTGTTTCTGACGGGATGAAACGAACCTTCACCAATTCATAGGAGTCAGTCAACTTGTCTTCCGTAACGAAAGCCTCACCCATTGCTTCCGGAAGCGGATTCTTACCGTAGTGAACCGTAATCTTACCTTCTGAATTTGCGCTTGCCGACTTCACACGGAAGCTGAACAGGTATTGCGTACCCTCGTTGAGTGTGAACGGAGGTGTGAACAACCAATCATTTACAGGGACGATTTCCGCAGCTCTTTCCACGCAGTTCGGATAAGAGTTGTAATCATTGTTTGACAATCCCCACTTGCTTGTATAGTCTTTCACTGTCCAACCGAGCGGTGCGATACCGTATGCACGCATCTCGTCGAAAGCTTCCATGTAAGGCATTTCCCAGTTGCCGTCGCAAGTGCGGAACGTGTATGGTTCTGACCAAGGACTCTTGTTGCCATCCGCATCAATAGCACGCACGAATGCGGTATAATACTGACCTACCTTTAAGTCCTTCAGCGCAAACATCGGAACATTCTCAACAACTTCTCCTACTGTTTCCTCATTGAAGTCGAAATAATCCTCGCCATAGGCAACCTCCCATTTCGTTTCCTTGCCTTGAACTGTCCAGGTAAGACGGGCTGAAGTGTCAAGAACATCCAAGATATGCAGGTTAGCCGGCTCAACCAATTCCGGAATCAATTCATAAGTAAAGTCATCAATCGATACCGGTTTCTGGAAAGTTTCTCCATTACGGAAGGCTACATACTTGTGCTCCTCTGTAATCAAATCAGAGTTCAGATACAGAATATGTCTTACAACAGATTCTCCACCACCATACTTCGCCAATTCAACAAACGAATTTGGGTCTGTCGGGTCGCTCATCACACCTACCGACATCGTCTGCATCGGATGAACGTAAGAATAGAATATAATACGTGACTTCTTATCCTTCAAGTCGGTGAATGCCGGAGAAATCAAAGTAATCTTATTGTCGCCTGTCGGGTCAACCATACACATTGCATTCGGTGCTGAATGTGTATAGAAATCATTGCCAGCTATAACATAAGGAGAATTCTCTGGATTCATAGCATAATACTGCCATCCAAGTGGGAACAAATCATCGTCAATATCATCAAAATCAGCGAAATAAGGACCTGTCTGGTCGGAAGCCTTTGTTGCAGCTACAACGCGCTCGCTGCTTTCGCTGACAGCCTCACCGTTAACGGAACGAACTACGAAATCATAATGTTTGCATTCTTCCAGGCCCGTAACTTCAAACGGATGCTCCGAAGCCTTCACGACTGTTCCTTGACCCAGTTCAAATCCATGTGCACCGTATTCCACTTCCCAGCTCTGAGCCGTACCAACCTGTTCCCAATCAAGAGTAACTGAATTGGTTGTAGTGGCTGTCACTTTCAAATTAGTAGGAATAATCGCTTCTGCGGCTTCCAACTTAAGATTATCGATAGCTGCCGGTGTGGCACCCTTTTCCTGATAACCGTTGTTTCGCCAGCTAAGCACAAGACGTACGGTCTTGCCGGCATAGGAAGCCGGAATCTCAACCAGTACATTCGTCCAGTCCTCATAACCGGCATAAGTGTCTCCCACTTTCGCAATCTTGCCTTCACTCGGCATAATGTAATTACCGGCCTGCGGATAAAGCGTCAAGTCCTCAAACAACCAGATTTCCATCGAATGGTTTGGTTTGTTGCCCACGCCCTTGAAATCGAACGACAAAGCAGCTCCGTTCTCCATTTCCGCCGGGAACTGAATCAAACGGTAAGCATAGCTACGGCTGTCGCCATCAGCAATGTAGTCAAACGATTCACCATCGTCACCGGAGACATAGAGCGACTTGCCGCCTTGCTCGCCATTGGCTGCCGCACCCCAGCACCATTGGTTGGTCTGTCCGTCCTGAGCAAAGGCAAAACCGCCGTTATCCTTTTCGAAATCAATCGTAAACGGAGCGATAATGGTAGCTGCATCCATATTGAACTCAAGCGAAACCCATTCGCTGGTCTTATCTCCATCTACAGTCTGCACATAAGCATAGTAATGAGTACCGACAGTCAAGCCTTCTGCCAGGTATTCCGGCTTTGTCAGCCCATTTTCCTCAATCACACCGGCATCCTTGGTCGGGTCAATCTGCTTGTCAGCAATCTTCAGATTCCAAGAATTCTCATCATTGATTGCTTCCCATGTCAATTGCATCTGACCATCCTTTTCCGCCACAAACTCATAACGGAAATTGACAGGTGCCGCAACCTCCGGACCCTCTTTAATCTCTACCTTATCAACATACAACAGACTATAACTGTTGTTTCTTTGCAATCTCAGAATTACCTTATTGGCATTTCTATTCAATACTCTTTTATATTCTTTCCATTCAGTCATCGCCTCTGTCAGGGGAATCGTAGAGACCACAACTTCTTCATCAAGAACTGCTACTACTTCTAAAACAGATTTATCCGAAGAGTAACCCTTATAAAACCATTGAAACGACAATTCCGGATTCTTAAATGATGACAAATCAATCACCGGAGATTCCAAATTATAGGAACTATTCGTACACTGCGACAAGTCAATCTGTGCGGCATACTCTCCATCATAGGCCTTGCCCGGGCCTTTATAATGACTGCAACCTGCCTCTGATTGCTTCCACGCATTTTCACTCGGATTTACAACCCATCCTTCAGGAAGCCATGTTTCAAAGCTTTCATCCAATGCCTGGCCAAAAGCCGTCGTCGCCAAAAGACCGACAAACAAAGATGTAAGTAATTGTTTTTCATAACAGTATTTTTTATGGTAATAATTTCATTATTCCGGACATAGCCAAATATATTATTTACTATCCAAAATACACAAATTATTATCCAATAAAAAACTCTACAAAAACTATACATCAAAAGTAACAATCTGAAATACAAACGCTTAAAATTCTTGCAAATAAGCAGACAAATTATCTTCCCGCTTAAGTCCTAATTTCGAGCGAAGGCGTGAGCGAGCCATTTCGACCGACTTCACCTGCAGTCCCAAGATGGCAGAAATGTCCTTCGACGACAGATTCAGACGGATGAAAGTACAGAGCCTGCGCTCGTTGGCGGTCAATGCCGGATGCTTTTTATAGAGGTTCTCATAGAAACTTTCATGGATGCTCTGAAGCAAAATCTCCAACTCATTCATCGTCGTCACCTCTATGTTTTTCTTCACCTCCGAAAGGATTTCCTCTATCACCTTTCCCTCTTTCTCAGAGTTCTCAACTTGCTGGAGCGTGTCGGAAATCACCTCTTTTTTCTTCAACAGATACTGAGCATGAAGGTTGACTTCCTTCTCCTTGAATTCCAAATCCTTCTTCAACCGTTCGTTATCCAATTCCAGATTCTCGGCCTTCAGACGCAGCAAATCCTGCTCCATCAGTTTTTTCTGCGCAACGTTATAATTATTACGAAGCACGAAATAAAGCAACAACAGTCCGATGATTATCACCACCGCAATCAACAGGTAAATAAACGTCTGTTGCCGCTGCTCCTGCAGGACCAGTTCCTGGTTCTTCTTGTATTTGTCGTATTTGTATTTCATCTCCAGGGAGATGGCATCACGCACCTTCTCCGAGCCCTTCAGACTGTCACCCAACGCATCCGACAGCTTCAGACAGGCATACGCCTTCTCATAATCTCCCAAGTTCTCGTAAACGAAGGTTTTCAGCAACATTGCTTTATATTCCACAATCGGAGCTTTCTTCTCCTTGGTAAGCCGCAGCGACTGCTCGCAATAGTCGAGCGACTGCTGCCAGTTGCCCAACCTTGAATAATACTCGCCCATATTCAGAAAAACATTGGCCAGCTGTGCCGTATCCTTCATTTCCCGGCAAAGCTCTGCCGACTTCATAAAGTAATCCAACGACTTATCTTTTTCTCCCTTCTCAAAAGAAGTAATTGCTAAATTATTGTACAATATCTGGTCGACCGTCTTATCATTCAATTTCTTATTTTTCTCCCAGGACTTTTTGAAATATATTTCGGCGCTGTCCATATTGTTCAACTCCAAATACTGAACACCAATGCTATTGTTTATATCTATTGTTGAGTTTAATAAATACGCTTCATCACACTTATTTTGCAACTCATCTAATATCACTAAGCTTTTCCTAAAATAAAAAATACCCTTCTGTGGGTCACTCATTCTAAAGCACTTTGCTAATTCCGAATAAAGAGAAATATACTTCTTTTTCCTTTCTATTTCCGGGAAATTCATTTTATTCTCGTCCAGCAGGTCTACGGCCTTGAAAAAATAAGTCAAAGCCGTGGAATAATTACCCGACTGCGAGAACAGAAGACCGATTTTCACATACGAGCTGTAACGCACGGCGGCATCATCGACATTCTCCGAATAGGTCAATGCCGCATTCATATAGTACAATGCCGAGTCACGGTTCTCTTCCGAGAAAAACAATTGAGCCTTGTCGATGCAACGTGCTATATAGAGACTGTCGGTCGTATGCAGATGAGATTTCTCGACAGCATAGGATAATAGATGGCAGGTCAGTATGGTAAATAATAATAGGATGTGCTTTATAATTATTCTTTGGCACGGAAAGTTACAAAATTTTAGTCTAATATTTCTCTTTTTCCACCATATAATTTACTCCAAAGAAAAAGCGGATACACCCGCAACGGGGCTATCCGCTCCTATTTCTTCCCGGTTCTTAAAATGCGTCAATGATTGCGGGGAACGATAAATTCCACTTCCTTGAAAGCAAATTCATGCGTAGAGCCGTCGGCAAGTCCGAGAGTCAGAATGCCGTCGAGAGCTACGGCCTCGATGCGCCCCTCAAAGGTCTGTCCCGCCGTCAGACTCGTCGCACCCGTCTTTGGCTGCGAGTCGACAGCCGCACGGTAGGTATGGAAACCCTCCCGGCGGTAAAGCCGCGACAGGAATTCCCCGTGAATTTCCGCTGCCTTCTCCGGAAGCACTTCCAGCATGCTCTCGATATGGCCGGCAATCGCCCGCACTATCTCCTCCCGGTCTTCCTTACGGCCCGTAATCTGGCAGAGAGAAACCGGATTGGGAGCGTCGGAGCGGAAACACTCCTGATTGACGTTGACACCGATGCCCACAATCGTATGGTTGATGTGTCCGCCCGAGAGCGAGTGCTCAATGAGCATTCCACAGATTTTACCGTCCTTATAATAAATGTCGTTCGGCCATTTCACCTCCGTTCCCTCCACGTAGCGGTCGAGCGTCCTGACCACGGCCAACGCCGAAATCTCCGATAACAGGAACTGCTGAGAGGGATGGATGCGGTCGGGGCGCAACAGCATCGACAGCGTAACGTTGCAGCCGTCCTCCGACTCCCACTTGTTGCCGCGCTGGCCACGGCCGGCCACTTGTGCGTCGGAATATACGACCGTGCCGTGCGGCATCTCGCCGGCACGCGCCGAAACATAGAGATTGGTGGAATCGACCGATTCCAGATGGATATAATTCAATTCTTTCATTTTTTCTTCTTGGGTTTCTCGCCGGGAGGCGTCATGTCGAAGCATGCCTTGATGGCCTTACGGATGGCATCGGCATTGGCATTGTTACGCTTCAGGATGTTGAACACTTCCCGCACATAGGCGTCCTTGTTGTCGAAGCCGCAAAGCTGCGCCACATTGGAATCGCCGCACATTGATTTCTGATTGTAAACGCGCAGGATAGACCGATAGTCGTCGTGCTGCACGTATTCGTTGAACTTCCGGCACAACTGGTCGTAGACCGTACGCGGGCGGATGTCGTCGACCAATCCCTCCAGATGGTCCTCCAGCGCCGTAATGTTCTGGAAGCGGCGGTCCACCACCACCTCAATCGTCCGTTTCACATAGTGGCGTGTATGCTGCAGGGCCTGCTGTTTCAGTTCCTTGTTGAACTCGCGAATGACGTTGGTCTTCACCTTGCGGAACACGTCGGCATCGTTACGGCCGCGCTGGCGTGCCACCGCTTTGATTACCTCCTCCAGCATCAGCAGATTCTCGATTTCCGCCACATCGGGCACATAGATTTTCTTGTTATGGAGATACTGTATCTCGGCCTCTCGGCGACGGTCACGGTCGACAATTCCGTAGGAGTCGAGATGGTGGAAGCTCTGGATGTCGTTAAACGAGCGCACCGTCTCGATAACCTTGTTGCAGCTGCCCATCGGCTTGACCGTGTATTCCGGGAAAATCAGCGAATAGAGTTTATAGTCAAGGCTGTGCGAGTCGTCGCCCTCCACGAAAAGGACAGGCTTGCGCGAACCGGAAAGGTCAATGATAAGTTGCTCGGAGAGCCTCTCGTGCGGACGTATCAGCTCATAGTCCCAGGCATTGGCGGCAATGTCGCAGCCACGCACCCAGATGGTCATATTGTCGGTACGCGAAGTCGGGAACTCAATATCATGGGTCAGATAGACAAACGTACAGTCCGGCCGCTGCCCCTCAATCGCACTCCACAGACTCTGTGTGATGGTACGGTGCAGGAACATCGTCGGCGACTCTACGAAAATCACGCTTCCCGGAGGAGCATAGAGCGAGGCACCGATATAGTAGAACACGGCTTTCTCACCGTTGGACAGGCGCATCGGGTTGAACGGGCCTTCGGCAAAACGGTTGGAAAACTTGATGCTTCCCCGAGAGTGCTCCACGTCGTTTTTCGGGAATACCTCTTTCCATAAACGCACCACCTGGTCAATCTTCGTGGCGGGAATGCCGGGCAACGAGTTGCCCTCATTCTGAAGTACGGCCAACCGGTAGTCAAACATATCGGCTACCTCATCGCTCATCAGCATGAACAACAGCATCTCAAACTCTGTCTCGGCTGCCGGCTTGACAAACATGGCCCGTGTCAGCACCGCCTCATAGCACGAAGTTATCGTGCCGCAGGACAGCTCTGCCCTGTCCTTGATGGGGAAAAGCGCTTTCAACGCAGAGATGAAGAACGCCTTGCCGCCAAGCTCCAGCATCATCTGGTTCATAAAACGGGTCTTGCCGGAACCGTTGGCTCCGACGACCGTAATCTGCTGCTTGCCGCTCAGTACTATCGGGGGCTGATTGTCGGTCCGTTTAGGTAAAGTGATATTCATAGTAATCCGATTTTTAGTTCCTTATGCAGCCCTGCCACTGCCGGTGCGACAGATGCGGGCTTACTATTTAAAGGTAGCACAATTCCGTCAGAATAACAAGACGGCCGGCCGCCTTTAACTTCATTTTACCAAAATCACTTTCCAAAAGGACACAAAAAAAGGCTGTCTGCAATTATGCAGACAGCCTTAACTCTTTATCTGTCGTAACCGAGCTATTAAGCGTTAGCACCAGTTGAATCAGCTGCAACAGCAGGAGTGTCAACAACTTGTTCCTGAACAGGAGCAGCTGCTTCTTCAGTAGCAGTTGTGTCAGTTGTTGCCTTAGAACCAGAGCAAGAGAACATAGTAGCAGAAGCTACAACAGCAAGTAATAAAACTAACTTTTTCATTTTTTCTTAGAATTTAATAATAAAACAATTTTTTGCTTCAAAAACAGTACAAAGATACAACAAATATTTTTTGTGCAACAGATTTCCTATTTTTTTTTTTGAAATCCGTGTTTTTTAACATTGCAAAAAGAGAAAAAGGGCCAAAAATTAACGGTTTATACCATACTAACAAACTATGCATCAACACGTTACAAAAGGTTTATTTACTTCCGGCGCAACAGGCATTTTTTAAGGTTTTACAAATGCCTGACGGGGCAAAAAAGACGTTTTTTTATGGGAAATTCGCGCCAAATTCTATTAACAATTTTAAAATTAACACTTTTAACGCGCCATTTATATGTTTAAAAGCATATAAACGGATAAAATCGGCCTCTAAAAAACCTTTTTTTGTGATGCCGCAGGGAGTTTTTCCAGCTTAATTTTCCTCAATTTTTTCAGATGCAGGTTCAAGAAAACGGAAATAGGCATCCTTGGCAGCCTCCTGATGGGATTCCTTTTTCGAATATCCGACCCCTTTGCCCATTTCTTTCCCGTCTATGCGAAGTACGGACGTGAATATCGGATTCTTATATTCATCAAACGTCTGCTCCACTACCACAAACTCAAAATCGGCCTGCTTTTTCTGAGCCCATTCGATTATTTTTGATTTGTAGTTCTCTTCCGATTTCGCCAATTCTCCGAAATCGATGAATTCCGTCAGCAGGCGTTCCGTAATGAACTTCCGGCACACGTCATATCCCCGGTCGAGATAGACAGCGCCAATCAGAGCTTCCAGCGCATTGCCCGCCAGGTTGCAGTTGTGGGTGTGTATCACCTGCGATATACGCAGCAGGCTGACCAGCCCCAATTTATCCGCAATGCGGTTGAGACTTTCCCGCTTGACAATCCGCGACCGCATCGTGGTGAGAAATCCCTCACGGCCCTTGCCGTATTTGCGGAACAGCACGTCAGCCACAACGGCATTCAGCACGGCATCCCCCAGAAACTCAAGCCGCTCGTTGTTGACACGCTCCCCCTTGGCGTTTCTGACAGCCGACGAGCTGTGCATGACCGCCTCCTTGTAGAGCCGCAAGTCGCGGGGACAGAATCCGAGGATTCCGCTAAAAGCAGAATAAAGCTCCTTCTCTCGCAAGAAAAGGAGCTTTATTCTTAATTGTATTGTATTATAAAGAGTCACACTTTCTGCTTATTAGCCTTTGTACTTCTTTACAATAACGCTTGCATTATGTCCGCCGAATCCAAACGTGTTGGACAGCGCTGCATTCACTGTGCGATGCTGAGCCTTTCCGAAAGTAAAGTTCAGATTGTAGTCAATCTTCGGGTCGTCATCACCTTCCTCGTGGTTGATTGTAGGAGGAACAACATCTTCCTCAACCGACTTCACGCAGAACAGAGCCTCGAGCGCACCGGTTGCACCGAGAAGGTGACCAGTCATTGACTTCGTTGAGCTGATGTTCAACTTGTAAGCGTGCTCTCCGAATACGTCCATAATGGCACATACCTCAGAAATATCGCCTACCGGTGTTGATGTTCCGTGAACGTTGATATAATCCAAATCTTCCGGTTTCATTCCGGCATCTTCGAGGGCGTTGTGCATTACCAATTTCGCACCTGCGCCTTCTGGATGAGATGCAGTGAGGTGGTAAGCATCTGCCGACATACCGCCACCGGCAACTTCAGCATAGATGTGCGCACCGCGGGCAAGAGCGTGTTCCAATTCCTCAAATACGAGACATGCGCCACCCTCACCAATTACGAAACCGTCACGTGAGCCGCTGAATGGGCGTGAAGCGTGAGTCGGGTCGTCGTTGCGGGTTGACAATGCGTGCATTGAGTTGAAACCACCTACTCCGGCCGGGAAGATGGCAGCTTCCGCACCACCAGTCACGATAGCATCAGCTTTACCCAAACGGATAAGATTGAATGCATCAATCAGGGCGTGAGTTGAAGATGCACAAGCCGAAACTGTTGCATAGTTAGGACCACGGTAACCGTAAATCATGGAAATATGACCTGCTGCCATGTCGGCAATCATCTTAGGGATGAAGAACGGGTTATATTTCGGTCCGTTTTCCTTGTTCATTGCATAGTAACCGGCTTCTTCCTCAAAGGTATGCAAACCTCCGATTCCGGCTGCAAAGATTACGCCTACACGATCCTTATTGAGTGCTTCAACAGCCTCCAATCCGGCATCCTTGATAGCTTCCATGGCTGAAACTACGCCATATTGAGCATACAAGTCGTATTTGCGGAGCTCTTTGCGATCAAAATAGTCAGCTGAGTTGTAGCCCTTTACTTCACACGCAAATTGCGTCTTGAACAAAGAAGCATCGAAATGTGTAATAGGGCCGGCTCCGCTGACACCGTCCAACGCGTTTTTCCACGTTGTCGGCACGTCGTTACCGATAGGAGTGATGGCTCCTAATCCTGTTACTACAACTCTTTTGAGTTCCATTTTTTAGGAATAAATTACTTGTTAGCTTCGATGTAAGAAATTGCGTCACCTACAGTCTTGATGCCTTCTGCCTGGTCGTCTGGAATTGTGATACCGAATTCCTTCTCGAATTCCATGATCAACTCAACTGTGTCAAGTGAATCTGCACCAAGGTCTTGTGCAAATGTTGCTTCCGGAGTTACTTCTGATTCGTTAACACTCAATTTATCAACGATTATCGCCTTTACTCTTTCTGAAATTTCAGACATAACTTTAAAAATTTTAATTAATAAATAATATTGTTTCGCATTTTAGATTTGCAAAGTAAATAATTAATCTTTATCCACGAAAATTTTTGGCCATAAATCGCTCTTTTTTTGCACAAAAAAAATTCAAATGTGCAAAAAATCAGCATTTTTTACGCGTTTTATGCTCTATTTTTATTTTATTCAGCATCTTTTTCGCTGACCATTCTCACCCATTCCTCAAAAAAACGGGCCATTTCGGGACTGTCGTCAGTCATCCTTTCCGGGTGAAACTGCACGCCCACAATGCTGTGTTCCGGCCATTCGACCGACTCCACCACGCCGTCGACGGTCGTTCCGCTCACGGTCAACTCGTCGGCCACACGGTGTATGCACTGATGGTGATGGGTATTCGTAAGCACGAACTGCTTTCCGACCAGCCGCTCCAGCTCGCTGCCTGACGTAAAGGCCACCTCGTGCAGGATATCCTCACGGCTGTGGCTGCCGAACTCCTCGCCCATCTGCGTCGGCATGTCCTGGTAGAGCGAGCCTCCGAGAGCCACATTGATGACCTGCAGGCCGCGGCAGATGCCCAGCACGGGCAATCCCCGGCGCATCGCGCAGTCAAACAGCTCCAGCTCATAGACGTCGCGCGTCAGCGAGACGCGGCCGAGCCCGTCCACCGGACGTTCCCGGTAGAGCTGCGGGTCGAGGTCGGCACCGCCGGTAAGCACGAGGGCCGACGCTCCGATACGGTCAACCCACTCGTCGATTTTGCTCCGTTCCACATAGGGAGGCATGACCACCGGAATACCCCCGGCATCCGCTATCGCCGTAAAATATTCCTGACGCATCTGCATGCGGCCGTCGTCGGCCACATCGCACGATAATATAATGATTGGTTTCTCCATGACAATCTTTTTCACTTACTGCTACGGGAACCCATAGTCTGCCGCTAAGTTCGCCAGAATTCGCGAGATTTGCAAATATCTGCCGCACTTTAAGCAGGCTTCCCATAGGTATAAAAAAAATCGAAGCGCGTTGTGCAACGAACTCCGACCATTGAAATAGAAAATTGTAAATTTACCCCATTTTTCCTGTCAGGTAAGCGTGGGTACGCTCGTCTGACGGATTCTTAAACATTTTCTCTGTATAATCATATTCAATAAGTTCACCCATATACATAAACATAGACCTGTCAGATATACGCATGGCTTGGGACATATTATGGGTTACGATTAGAATTGTCACCTCTTTCTTCAACCCGTCCATCAATCCTTCGATATATTTGGTGGCAATCGGGTCGAGGGCCGACGTCGGCTCATCCATCAGCAGGATGTCGGGCTGCAGTGCCAGCGAGCGGGCGATGCACAGACGCTGCTGTTGTCCGCCGGAAAGGAACGTACCGCGCTTGGTCAGCGCATCCTTCACCTCGTCCCACAGAGCCACGTTGCGCAGGTTGCGCTCCACGATTTCATCCTTCTGGCTTTTCGACAGGCGGATACCGTTCAGAATATATCCGGCCAGCACGTTGTCGTAGATATTCATCGTCGGGAACGGATTCGGACGTTGGAACACCATTCCGATTTTCCGGCGTTCCTCCATCGGCTCCATATCCATCACGTTCACTCCGTTCAGAAGTATCTCACCCGAAACCCTGATGTTCTTATACAGCTCATGCATCCGGTTGACGGCTCTCAACAGCGTACTTTTACCGCAGCCGGAAGGCCCCATGATGGCCGTTATCGAGTTTTTCTCAATGTCGGCCGTCACATGCTTGACCGCCATTACTTTGCTTGTATAGGAAATGCAGACATCCTTCATCTGCAGAATCGGATTTTTTATACTTTCCATTTCTTTGCAATTCGTTTTGCTAATAAGTTAAGACATAAAACAAAGGTGAGCAGGAACAGGGAGGCTCCCCAGATAAGGCTCTGCAGATTGGGGTCGTTGAAGAACTCCCAGATGAGCAACGGTACGGCCGACATGGGTTTCGCCATGTTCCAGCTGATGGCTGCGCCACCCAGCGCCGTAAACATCAGCGGTGCCGTCTCTCCCACCACACGCGAGATGGCGAGCAGGATTCCCGTGAAGATACTGCCCAATGCCGAGGGAAGCATCACTTTCAGCATCACTCTCCAATAGCTTCCGCCCAATGCGAGGCCTGCTTCCTTCAGCGTCTCGGGGAGCACCTTCATCGTCTCCTCCGTCGAACGGATAATCAAGGGAAGCATCATGATGAACAGCGCCACGCTGCCGGCAAAAGCCGAATAACCTTTGGTCGGCACAACGACCCAGATGTAAGTGATGATACCTATAATAATGGAAGGCGTACCCTGCAGAAGGTCGGTCAGATAGCTGACAATGGTCGCAAACCAGTTCTTACGGTACTCTGAGAGGCAGATTCCGCAGAATATTCCGACCGGAATGGCTACGGCCGCCGCCACAAGCAGCATCAGAAACGTTCCCACAATACCGTTGGCGATTCCGCCCGGAATTGTCTCGCCGGCCGACATGGCCATCATTGCCTTGTAGGCGTTGGGGGTGGCTTCCGTGAGGAACGACCAGCCCAGTTGCCGCCAGCCCTTTATCAGCACCTCTCCCAGAATGGCCAGCAGCGGAATGGCTGTCAGGCCGGAGAGCACGCAGACCAAGATGTGGAGCAAACGGTTCTTTATGATTCTGACTCGCAAATTATCTTGTAACATAATCTTCTTGATTTGCTGACTACACGCGGCGTGCGCGTCTAATCAAAATTTTTCCAATTAAGTTGATGATGGCCGTTATGAGGAACAGCAACAGACCGATGGCAATCAGCGACGACAGTTTCAGACCGTCGGCCTCGCCAAACTGGTTGGCAATGATACTCGCCATCGTATTTCCTGTCGTGCGCAGGGTATCCGGCATCTGGTTCGTGTTTCCAATCAGCATCGTCACCGTCATGGTCTCGCCCAACGCACGGCCAATGGCCAGAATGTAGGCGGAGAAGATACCCGGACCGGCAATCGGGAAGACTACCCGCTTGATAACCTCCGCACGGGTCGCGCCCATCGCATAGGCTCCCTCCTTCAACTCCGAAGGAACCATCTTCACGAACTCCGCGCTCAACGAAGCCGCATAGGGCACAATCATGATGGCCAGCACGAAAGCCGCCGTCAGGATACCCGAGCCTTGCGGGGAAAGGTCAAGATGGATAAACACACTGCGCAGCACGTAGAAGCCCCACAATCCGTAGATGACAGACGGAATTCCGGCAAGCAGGTCGGTCACCGTTCCCAGCACGGTCGCAATCTTTCTTCCCTTGAAGTACTCACCGGTAAACAGTGCCACCGGCAGTGAGAACGGGATGCACATCAACAGGGCAAGTATCGTAGTCAGCAGCGTTCCCGTGATGAAGGGAAGCGCGCCGTAGCTTTCCTTTCCGGCTGTTGTGACCCAGTCGTCTGAGAAAATGAAGTGGAAGAAACCAAACCGCTCGAAGGCCCCGGCTGCATCATTGGTGAGGGAGTAGACAATTCCTCCACCAATGACCGGAATGACTATTGCAGACAGAATGAGTAAACCTTTAAAAATCTTGTCTTGCATATAGCGTGTTTGTTTTATGAGTTTATTTCAAGATAGGTTGACCGTCGTAAGTGATGGTCTTCAGGTTCTGAAGGCTCTGTTCTACGGCTTTTTTAGGAAGCGGAGCATAGTGAACGGTAGCTGTCTTCTGCTGTACGGAATCGCTCAGCATATACTGCATCAGCTTGAGGGTTGCCTCGGCCTGAACCTTGTCGCGGCCGGAGTAGTTCTGCTCTTTGTAGAGAAGCAACCAGGTGAAACAGCTGATAGGATAAGCGCCCTCCATGTCGGCATTGGTAATCGAGCAACGAGTATCCTGAGGGATGTCGCCGGCTGCTGCCGAGATGCTCTCTGTCGAAGGAGTGATAAACTCGCCTTTCTTGTTCATGACGCTCGCATAGGCAATCTTCTGGGCGAACGCATATTCCGAACCGATATAACCCAATGAATACGGAGTCTGGGCAATGATACCGGCTACGCCCGGATTACCCTTGGCAGCCTGACCCACAGGGAAGTCAACCGTTTTGCCCGCACCGTAAGTCGATTTCCACGACTCGCTTACCTTTGACAGGTAGTCTGTAAATACGAAGGTTGTACCACTACCGTCTGAACGGTAAGCCACAACGATATTGTTTGCCGGCAGCTTCACGCCCTCGTTCAGAGCCTGCAGGCGGGCATCGTTCCATGCAGTGATTTTTCCGGCATATATGTCGGCAATCACATCGCCCGAAAGATTCAGCTTATCAACACCCGGCAGATTGTAGGCAAGCACCACAGCGCCCATACAGGTCGGAACGTGTACCACCGGCGACAGCTCCTTCATCTCGCTGTCGCTCAGGAAAGCATCACTTCCTGCAAAATCCACGATACCGTCTTTCAGATTGCGGACTCCGCCGCCACTTCCGATACCGCCATAGGATACCTGACCTTTTCCCGTTGAGGCATATTCCTCAAATACCATATTGTAGAATGGCAGCGGGAAGGTAGCACCGGCTCCCGTCAACTCTACTGATTCAACCGTTTTCTGACCGCCGCAGGATGCCATTACGAAGGCAACCATAGCCAATAGTGGCAAATACAACTTTCTCATATCTTCTGTTTTTACTAAATATTACTCTAAAAACTGCACGAGAGATTCAGATAGGCATAATAGCTGTTCCCTCCTGACTGATTACGAAGACGGAAATTGGGAGACAGCCTCACGTATTTTCCTAACCGGAAATCGGCACCCACAACGCCGGTCATCCCGTCGTTCGGGTCGTTCCAATCTCCTTTGGACGCGAGGCAATCCCACCTTCCAAACAAAGCAACATAGTTCCTAACTGGAACATTAACATATACTGAGACTCCGCCTAAGTCGTGGTCGGTAACAAATTCAGTATTGAACTGATAGTTACCTTCCGCTCCGACCGAAAACAAACGATGCCGGTATCCGACAAAGGCCGCTAAATTCGTTATTCCTCTGCCAATGCGCTCGGCATCCTCGTTATAGGAGCCATAAAACCGCATAACTAAACCGGAAAAAGGATAAAAAGTCACCCCGGCTCCATACTGCAAACCATCCTTCACCTGCAACTTCTTATACCCTTCTCCGTTAGCCAGTATCACATCTGCTGATACATAATCGTTAAACTTATAGGCAGCCGATACAGCAAGGTCCGCACTGCTTCCAAAGTCGTATTCATCCTGGAAAGACTTCATCACATAGCGTCTTCCCCAGAAATCCTCCTGAAGCTTGAACTGTGTAGTGCTTATCAAGCCGCCGCTCAATGTCAGACCCCCATGACGCCACGCCACCTGTGCGTTCTTGATGTATCCGATACGGTGATAGTCGTCTATATGGTCCGACTGGCCAAAATCAACAACGGCTTTCAGCTGGACACCCTTCGGCAAATCATACTGGTAACCCAGATACGCACGGTCCAACTCAAAGCCTCTGTCGTCATTATCGCGTCCAAATCCCGAATGGGCATTTGTAAACAGCGTTATAATGGCCTTCCCTTTCGGAGAGCCGTCATCCGGTTTTTCTTCTGCATGGACCGTATTCAACATAGACCCTGCAAAAAACACCGCTATGGCACTTATCTTTTTCATCATAATACTCTCCTTTTAAAATTCACTGCAAATGTCCGACTTGATTGTTACATGGAAATCTCATTTTCTTAACAATCCTGTAACAACCGCATCCCCACCCACCCCGAAGCGAGCAGCCCGTCCCATGCGTTTCCTCCCCGATTTATTGGCATTTTCCGAGTTATTTTAGTAACTTCTGTATAAGGAATATAACTATTTTGAGATTAAGCGTTTATAAGAATCACCTTGTTCGTGGGTAATGATTTGGCAACCGTTCCAATTGCCATAATTCACCTTGCTCTGCTTATTCGGACAATTCTTTGTATACAAAAAACATTATTAGTATCCTATCATCTACTAAAACAAAAATAGTTTAGTACACCAACTTTTTATGGTTAAAATCATTATCTTTGCAAACAAAGGGATAATAATACAAACTAATAAAAACTTGAAACGACTTAAAATAGTTTTAGTTAAAAATAAACATTGAATAATTTGGTTGGTACAGCATGATATAAACCAAAAACAGTATCCCAATGCTGTACAAATACGTCGTAACCAGATTTACAAACATTAAAACGTATAACAGAACTAAAATAAGTGAATGTTCAAGACTTGATAAACATCTCATAAAATAGAAAACATATCATAATGAATGAAATAACCATTTCTTCAATGTTGCCTGCTGTTAGGAATGCAGCACTTATGCATGACAAAACATACATCGGGATTGATTTTGGCACCTCAACAACGGTGGTATCTATCGCTTCCTATGATGAGTACGACCATAAAATCCATACGAAGTCTTTCCGATTGCCGCAAATGCTTCCTGACGGGACTTTATACAAGTCAGAGATAGTGCCTACGGTAATAGCGTGGCTGAATGGACGTATTTTGGTTGGAGAAGGTGCATCGCAAATGAAATACCAACTGAAAAAGGGAAAGAATATCTGGTATTCATTCAAAATGGAGTTAGGCGAGGATTTAGGAGCAAAGTATTACGATAGTGAACTGCGTGAGGTTGACCCTTTTCGGATAAAGAATCCTGTGGATGCTGCACGGGTATTCTTTGCCTATCTGAAATACCTCATCATTAAATACTGTACCGAAAATAATATCAGTACAGATATTTTGTATGCAGTAAGCATCCCTGCATCATTTGAAGCCAATCAGCGTAAAGATTTACTTGACGCACTAATGGCGAATGATATGAAAGTGTCAAAGCAAGCTCTTATAGACGAGCCGAATGCGGCTTTTATCAGCTATGCTGTATCACGGGCAGCAGAAGACCGCCCCATGTTCATAAGCCCAGATTATAATTCGAAAGTATTAGTCTTTGATTTCGGAGGAGGTACATGCGATATATCTATACTCGAAATAGGACAGAGTGCTAATGGTTTTTTTTCTAAGAACATTGCCATTTCAAAATTTACGAAGTTAGGTGGTGACGACATAGATAGGTACATAACGTACCATTATCTCATGCCACGCTTTTTAGAAGCTAATGGAAAGAAAAAAGAACAGTTTCGGACGAATGAACGTAAACAAATAGCATCTGCACTTTATAAAGTCGCAGAACGACTGAAAATATTAGTGAACAAAACATTAGCAACGCTTGCCTCTGATTTTGTAATACCTGATGTGAAATCGAGCGATTCAAAGACTGAAATAGAGTCTGAGGTTGAAATCATCACCAATAAAGGTACGCTCAAACAGAACAAGTTCTACCTGACGAATAAGGAGCTTACAGAAACAATGGCTGTGTTCTTAAAACAAGGATTCGGTAAGACTACCCGCATAAAAGGAGAAGATGAATACAACAGTATATTCTCTCCTATAGAAAGTGCCATTAAGAAATCTAAAACTCCCAAAGAAGAGATTGATTATGTTTTGCTTATTGGAGGAAGTAGCAAAAGTCCATACATCCAAGAAGCCTTGCATTCCTATTTTGAGGATTCGGAGATATTGGTTCCGATGGACCTGCAAACCCACGTTTCACAAGGAGCAGCCATTCACAGCTTATTGTTCAATGGTATGAATAAATGCCTGATACAACCTATCACGAGTGAACCGATTTTAATCATTACCAAGGACGACCGACCTAAAATCATTCTCCCTGCAGGAACAGAGATACCCTGTAACACTATAGAGATTGATGATTTGGTAACAAGCCGGGATGGGCAAAAAATTGTCGAGTTACCTATTTGTGTTGGTAATACAACAAAAATGCTTTTCAATTTGAAGATAGAATCTTCCATGCCCAATGGCTTTCCTATCAATACTCCAATCCAATTGATAATTGAAGTCAATGCGGATAAGATGCTGATTATCCATGCTACTTGCATGGGAACAATATGCCATGTGGAACCACTTAGTCCATTTGCAAATAAAGAATTGACAACCGAAGAAAGGGCTGCCCTAAAAGCAGAAAGACAAGCTAACCTTGAAGCCGAACAAAATGGCGGTGTACCTTCGAAAGAAACCCTGATTACACTCAAACAGGCTTATCTGAAGATTGGAAATGATTTCAAGGCAGCAGAAACGTTTGAACTGCAAAATGAATTATATCCAGCTTCTACCAATTATAATAGCATAGGTGTCCTTTACAGCAATGCTGGGGCTACAGACAAAGCGATTGAATTTTATGAAAAAGCAATCGAAGAAAATCCTCATGACAAACATGCTTATGCGAACTTAGGTTCCACTTTGCTTTACAAAAAACCGAAACAAGCCAAAGAATATCTACAAAAGGCATTAAATATAGACCCAGAACATGATATAGCTTTGATTGAATTAGGGAAAATAGATAAAAGTGAAGGAAACACGGTTGCCGCACAAGTAAAATTCAGAAAAGCATATGACTTGTATTTGAAACAATGGAAGACAAATTCTTTGCCAAAATATGCTTATGGATGGTTTGCTACTGTAGCGGAAGAATTAGGGGAAAATAATTTTGCCAAAGAAATTAGGGCATCTGCTCCCAAAACAGAAAGTGAAGCTTATTACAATAAAGAAAATTTGTCAATGACAAAGACTAAAGCACTAACGAACAACAATTAAACAGTAATATTATGGCATGGATAATAGAAGAGAATAAACTCGATGCTCAGCAACGTGATTTTCTTGATAATGTGGACATAAACCGCAAGAATGTTTGGATTAAAGGATTTGCAGGTTCTGGAAAATCTATTTTACTTGCATATAC
>CALUMX010000002.1 GCA_944321875.1 uncultured Muribaculaceae bacterium | reverse complement strand
CCTGCACATCCAATTTTTACAACAAACACAAGTTAATTATTGTAAAAATTGGGGGGTAGAAAATATTCGCTAAATTTAAAAGACTAAAACTCACAAATTGGGCAGTTAAAGAGTTCTGCTGTCTGATACAAGAGGATAAATTGAATTGATAGAACTCACCATTAGATATTTGCAATGCTTATGAAGAAGTCCTTTCTTTTGTTTCGAATATGCTTGTTTTTGACGGTATTAATTGGATGTGTCTTTAATGTGCAATCCCAATCCATTGACAGTTTGTCTCTGTACAAAATAGACAATGGGGAAATGGCGCATTTCCGTGATACCACCAATTATAAGAAAAAGCATTTCTGGAGGGCAGCCGGCGAGACAGTCGGACTAAACGTCGGACTGTGGGCATTCGACAGATACGTACTGAAGGGGCATTATGCGTATATCTCGCTGGAAACCATAAAGGAAAACTTCAAGCATGGTTTTGATTGGGACAATGACCATCTAAGTACAAATATGTTTGCCCATCCCTATCATGGCTCTTTGTATTTTAACGCAGGCCGGGCAAACGGGTTTAATTTCTGGCAATCGGAACTCTTTGCATTAGGAGGAAGCGCCATGTGGGAGATGTTTATGGAGAGTGAATATCCGTCAAAGAACGACATTGTAGCTACTCCTATAGGTGGCGCTGCTTTAGGTGAGGTGTTTTACCGCACTTCCGACCTCATATTGGATAGCCGTACTTCGGGAGGTGAACGTTTCGGCCGGGAAGCCCTGTCTTTCGTGCTTTCGCCGATGAGGGGACTGACACGCATCATTACCGGAGAGGCGTGGGAGAAGAAACCGATTATCGGGAACGAATTCGGTAGGCCTCCTTACCAGCTTGACATTTCGCTGGGAACGCGCTTCTTGACATCCCATGACCACGACCGCCTTTTTAAGGTAGGAGCAATTGCCCGTATTAATTTGGAGTATGGAGACCGTTATGCCACCTCTCTAAGACCATACGATTATTTCTCACTCTTGCTGGAACTGAATGCAATGAAAACACAACCGCTGCTCAGCAAGGTGGAAATCATGGGCAGTTTGCTGTCTAAAGAATTTATCGACACTGAAAAATCGAACCTCACGCTGGGGTTGTATCAGCATTTCGATTTTTTCGACTCAGATACCATACTTACTGATTATACACCAGGCGTTTTGGAGCCTTGTGTCGTTCCTTACAAACTTGCTGTTCCGGCATCAGCAGGTGTCGGCGTTATGTTTGGTTATAAGCTGCCTCGTTTTAAGTTTCAAGTGATAGGGCATGCAAACGGCATTCTGATGGGTGGCGCTCTCAGCGATTTTTATCGACTTTATCATCGCAATTATAACTGGGGTGCGGGATTTTCGGCCAAATTGAAATTAAAAGGCTCTGTGTGTGACGATAAGCTTTCGTTTTCACTGAACAATCGGTTCTACAGACTGTATTCACAGAATGATTGGTATTCAGACAAGGGGTATTCTCCCAATCCTGACGAGCCTCCTGTTGACGTAGAGGGCGATGCTTCGCGAGCTACAATTTATCATCTTGAGGGACAAGTCAATTACAAAGTATGGAAGAATCTGTCTGTTACCGCCCAGTGTGACTGGTTCAACAGAAGCACCCTTTATAATAGGATGTTGGCAATAGACCCGTCGTTCTCTATTTGGGGCTTTTTTATGGACAGTAATCAACTTAGTTTTCAGTTGATGCTGACATATACTCTTTAATGCGGGTGGTGATAAATTATATCATGTTTACTATCGATGGCGACGGCTTCGACATAAAAAGCCGTCGCCATTTTTTATAATTTAACTAATTGCCATGAAACAAACGGCACAATTTTTGTTATTAAAATAGGTAGAATGAAAGAAGCGGTGATGGAACAGGTGATGACAAATTGTCGCTTCTCATTTTGTAAATAGTTAGAATTAAAGTACATTTGCATAGAAATAATAATAATAAAGAATGGTAAACGAAGAGCTTTTAAAATTAATAGTAGAAGGAATTCGCGAAAGAAAAGGAAAAAAGGTAAATATTGTCGATTTGCGGAAATTGGAACATGTATCGACTGAGTTTTTTGTGATATGTGAGGGTACGTCGACGATGCAGGTATCAGCGATTGCCGATTCCATCCGAGAATACGTACAGGAACATTCTGGAACGAAACCCTTCAACTATGACGGCTATCGGAACTCGCAGTGGATTGTGATTGACTACGGTTCAATCTACG
Source organism: uncultured Muribaculaceae bacterium (assembly GCA_944321875.1). Classification (GTDB taxonomy): domain Bacteria; phylum Bacteroidota; class Bacteroidia; order Bacteroidales; family Muribaculaceae; genus Limisoma. Next base: position 145,407 of record CALUMX010000002.1, on the reverse strand, counting down.
TTCATGTATTCCTGCCGGAATTTAGAGAATACTATAATTTGGAACAGTTGTGGAACGATGCCAAGATTACGGTAATCCCCGACGTTGAATAACCCCCTTAAATTACAATGGATAATAAGAAGAAAACATTCGGTTTTAGGTTCAATATCTTCTGGATGTACGCCATTATTGCCCTGTTTCTTGTCGGAATCTGGCAATATACGGACGGTTCGGTAGAGAAGAACATCAGTTGGCAGCCGGATTTCAAAAGCTATCTCGCACAGGGTCAGGTGACGCAGATTAAGGCGTCGCTGAACAGCGGGGAGTTGGAGGTGAAGCTGACAGATTCGCTTACGCAGAAAATATTTAACTCCAAAGAGTATAACCTGCCCAAGGAAGCACTGAAGAGGGCTACGGTCATTGTTCAGGCTCCGAGTATCGCCGAACTGGAGGAACAGCTGAAAGCTGCCGACGGAAAGGTGAAGGTAATCTATGAGCAGGGTTCCGGAATTTCCGGCTGGCTGTGGACGTTTGGTCCTGTAGTGCTGCTGATTGTCTTCTGGGTATTCCTGATGCGCCGCATGTCGAAGGGCGGTGGCGATGGAGCCGGAGGCGTGTTCAACGTGGGCAAGTCGAAAGCTCAGCTGTTCGACAAGGGCAACGGCACAAACGTCACGTTTAAGGACGTGGCCGGACTGAAGGAGGCAAAGACGGAAATTGAGGAAATCGTTGAGTTTCTTAAGAATCCGCGCCGCTATACGGATTTGGGTGGTAAGATACCTAAGGGTGCGTTGCTCGTAGGCCCTCCGGGAACGGGTAAGACGCTTTTGGCAAAGGCTGTAGCCGGCGAGGCTAACGTGCCGTTCTTCTCGCTGTCGGGTTCCGACTTCGTGGAAATGTTTGTCGGTGTCGGTGCATCCCGGGTGCGTGACTTGTTTAAGAAAGCGAAGGAAAAATCACCGTGTATCATCTTCATTGATGAGATTGATGCCGTAGGCCGTGCGCGTGGCCGCAATCCGAACATGGGTGCCAACGACGAACGTGAGAATACACTCAACCAGTTGCTGACAGAGATGGACGGTTTCGGTACGAACAGCGGTATCATCGTGCTGGCGGCTACCAACCGTGTGGATATTCTCGATAAGGCCCTGTTGCGTGCCGGACGTTTCGACCGTCAGATTTATGTTGACCTTCCTGACTTGCACGACCGTAAGGAAATCTTCCATGTGCATCTGCGCAATGTGAAGATTGCGAAGGATGTCGATGTCGACTTGTTGTCGCGTCAGACGCCGGGCTTCTCAGGTGCGGATATTGCCAACGTCTGCAACGAGGCTGCGCTGATTGCAGCGCGTAACAATAAAGCTTTCGTCGAGAAGCAGGATTTCATGGATGCGGTCGACCGTATTGTCGGAGGTTTGGAGAAACGCTCCAAGATTACGACAGAGGAAGAGCGTGAATCCATTGCTACGCACGAAGCCGGTCACGCTACTATCTCATGGCATCTGAAGTACGCCAATCCGCTTATCAAGGTTACGATTGTGCCTCGAGGAAAGGCCCTCGGTGCAGCATGGTACTTGCCGGAGGAGCGAAAGATTGTGCCGGAGCAGGCAATGCTCGACGAGATTTGTTCACTGTTGGGCGGACGTGCCGCTGAGGAGGCATTCCTGGGTTCCGTATCGACGGGTGCTCTCAACGACTTGGAGCGTGCCACAAAGCAAGCCTATGCGATTGTCGCTTACTACGGTATGAGCAAGGAGTTGCCTAACGTAAGTTATTACGACTCGACCGGTCAGGACTATATGTTCTCGAAACCTTATAGCGAGGACCGTGCGAAGAAGATTGACTCTGAGGTGACACGTATTCTCTCAGAGCAGTATGAGCGCGCAAAGGCTCTTCTTGAGGAATACAAGGACGGTCACCACAAACTTCGCGACTTGTTGCTTTCGCGTGAGGTGATTTTCACGGAAGACGTGGAAAATATCTTCGGAAAGCGCAAATGGGCATCCCGGGCTGATGAGATTATCAAAGCCAACGAGGAGCAGGAGCAGCGTCGTAAGGAGGCTGAGTCTACCACAGAGCAGGCTCCTGAGGGCGAGTCGAAGGATGAAAAAGACCCGCTGGCAGACGACGATATGCTGTTGCCACCACCGGTTCCTGAAGAAGATAATAAAAATTAATCCGGCCCGTAGGGCTGACTGCATAGCGGCAGGGTTGCGTATCAAGCAATCCTGCCGCTTTTGTTTTTTATCGTAAAGTCGCGGTAGAAGACGCGGATTGTTTCTTTTCGTGGCATTCATGTCGGGGTGAAGGAGAGTGGGGGAAATTGCCAGATTTATTTTTACAGAGCATTCTTTGCGTATTCCTTTTTTCAAGGACTGGTCGTTGCAGTATTTCCTTGGTATTGTTTCCAACGAACCTGCCCTGTCGTTGTTGTCAAACGTAGAACGCCCCCTGTCGGAATACGAGGTGAGAGTGTGAAATCCTGCGCTCAAACCTTATCAGGCGTATTCAAACCGCCTTACATTGAGTTTCATGAAAAATCATACCTACTGTGCGTTGAACGGTTATGTGCAATACAATGCGACCCCGATATTCCAGCATATAAGCTATGATGGCGAGAGCCGGATGTTTGTGTATGGCTCGAATAACGAAGGCCATTATTTGCATGTGCAGACACAATTATATGCCAGTCAGAAACTGTTCAGCGAGAAATTGTCAATTGCAGCGTATGGGTTAATGAATCATTACGAAAACCATGCGGCGGCTTATCTGAACAAATATACGGCATTTCTGTATGGTGGCTCAATCAGCTATAGTGAGAGGAATTGGGGCGTGGCAGCCAGTTATCAGTCGCCAGTAAGCTATCTATTTGATGAAGTGAAAACCACACAGAATGCCAATCTGCAGCTTTCGGGATATTACAAGATAAGCAACATTCAAATAGCTTTAGCCGTAAATAATCCTTTCAGGGCGCATGCCTATTCTCTGAAAGAGGAACTGATTAGCGAGTTGGTTCAATCGTTAATCATGCGTTATGCCAATTATAACAACAACTTCGTGAATATAACTATCAGTTACTACTTCAACAAAGGCAGGGACAAAACGCATCGTCGAATCCTCCATAATTCAGACACGGATTCGGGCGTGCTGAAATGACCTGTTGTGAAGTCGTAAATTCGGGTAGGGTCTCATTGGCATTTGGAGGCGGCGTTGAGGATTAGGGTTACGGCTCCTTCAATCCCGACCTTCTCTGTGTTTATGATAAGGTCGTAGCCACTGATGTCTGTCCAACGTTTTCCCGTGTAATGCCAGTGGTGGTTAGCTCTGCCGGTATTGACCAGTTCGATTTTTCTGGAGGCTTCGTTTTCTGTCATGTGAAGTTTTTCGGCTACCTGCTTGCTGGCGTATTCCTGCCCCGACGTTATAAATACTCTGAGAAGGTGGGGTGTGTCGCGGAGAATCCAGTTGCCGAGTCTTCCGATGATGACGCAAGGGCCGTTGTGGGCGAGTCCGCGGATGGTCCGGCTTTCGCTGACGTAGATGGCATCTTCTTTCGACGGATTCAGGGATTTGGGAATTCCGGAGTCGGCAAATATAAGTTCCCATAGCCGTCCGGTTGATATTTTCTGCTCGTTTTCAGCGATATATTCTTCGGTATATCCCATCAGTTGAGCTGTTTTGTCGATAATCTGACGGTTGTAGCATGGACATCCCAGGCGTTTGGCCACTTCTTCTCCGACGGCATTGCCGCCGCTGCCATACGTCCGGGCAATTGTGATGACAAGATGGTTGCCCCATTCCCCTGATGCTGTCTCGCGGGTTTTGGCAAGACGTTCCTTTTGAGGGATGAAAATGCGGTCAAGCCATTGAATGTGGGGAGAGAAGACTCTGACCATGAAGCCCACATAGAACATCGAGACGATTGTTCCTACGCCAATCATTTTCCAGTTCCATTCGCCGAAAAAGATAAACATAAATACGGCACCTATGCAGACAAGTGTCGTATCAGAGCATATCTTTACTTTGCCGAAATCTTTCTTCAGCCTTTTTGAAAATGCCAGTGGCACACCTTCTCCGGCCAGCATCAGCGAGTCGCAGCGAACTTCGCAGGCAATGCCGAAGGCGAGAATCGCTCCGGCAACGAGCAGCTCAGCAAACCGTAGCGGATAGCCTACAAGCGGATTCATGTCGAACGGTACCTGAAACGCCTCCGTCATCCACATCGTCAGGTCTGTATAGAATCCGAACAGGAAGGAAACCAGTATTTGGGCAAACTGGCGTTTCTCAAAGTTTTTTCCCAATAGAAGAACCTGTATCGCTATGAACAGCACATGCATAAAGATTGTCTGTTGTCCCATCGTAAACTGCATCCCGGGGATGAGAGAAAGAATGTAGGGCGGTGTTGAAATAGGAGAGGACCCGAGATTAGCCCGTATGGTTAAAGATGTTCCGAAAGCAATAACAAACAGTATCACCACAAAACTTGCATAGCGTCGCAGCCATTCTGCTTTACTTCTGTGTACCATCATCATGTATTATTTTAAGACAAGGCAAAAGTATTGAATTTTCTATGAAATTGTTCTGGTGAATCAATAATTTAAAAGAACTTAACGCGACAGTTTTTTCAAATATGGGGTGGAAGATAATCGGTAGCGCTTGAGCTTTTTCCTGGCATAGGGTGTAATAAAAAATTGAAGAGCGCGGTTGGCGGAATTGCCAGTCGCGCTCTTCTTGCAAGCCTGAGTTAGTATAATAAATTTAATTATTATTTGTCTTGTTGCTCGTAAACCAAAGTCTTCGGCGGGAGGTCACAAACTTCTGACGGACCGAAGTATTGGATTGGGCCAGGATAAACGAAGGCTGTCTCTCTTGCCCACTTTTCGCGTTGAGCGGCAAATTTCTTGAACGGACCACCGTCAAGTTTAACAAGTGCCTTTTGGATAACCGGCTTCATTTCACCGTGACGACGTTCCATGTTCATCATCATAGTGATAGGAATACCACCTGCAATCCATTGAACAGAAGGCTTAGTCAAGTTGCGAACAGATGACATGTAGCCTGTAACGCCAATCTTAATCAATTGAGCAGCGTTGAAACCGAGAGCGTAGCAGTAGTCAGCATCGAAGTTTGTCGGGTCTGCGCAACGTCCTTCGTAACCGAAGAAGTGGTGAAGAGCAGAGAACTTACCAACATACTTGCCTTCTTTTGCCATTTCAGCCAAGCGGTTAGCAACCATTTCGCTGAGCAGCTTTTCAGTCTCAATCAAAGATACCTGAACGTTTCCGTGCGGGTCGCGGTCGAGCGTGAGCTGACGAGCAACGCTTTCAGGAAGTGATGCGTAAACGGCAGCGTTGTCGGCTGACAAGTTGTCGATTACGAATTGACGTTGGTTTTCCTTTGCTACGGCTGCAAATTCAGTAGCCTTGAGAGCGAGGAGGTCGTTCAACTCAGCAATCAGAGCCTTCATAGCTGGAATGAATTCGATAAGACCTTCCGGAATGAGCACTGTACCGAAGTTGTTGCCGTCGGCAGCACGAAGAGCTACGATGTCAGCGATGTAGTTGACAACGTCCTTCAGAGTCATATTCTTAGCCTCTACTTCCTCAGAAACGATGCAGACATTCGGTTGAACCTGCAATGCACATTCGAGAGCGATGTGAGAAGCTGAACGGCCCATCAATTTGATGAAGTGCCAGTATTTCTTAGCAGAGTTACAGTCGCGTTGGATGTTACCGATAACTTCTGAGTAAACCTTGCATGCAGTGTCGAAGCCGAAAGAAACTTCGATAACGTCGTTCTTCAAGTCACCGTCGATAGTCTTCGGGCAGCCGATAACCTGTACGCCGGCGTTGATTTGCTTGTAGTATTCAGCAAGGACAGCAGCGTTAGTGTTGGAGTCGTCGCCACCGATGATAACGAGAGCCTTGATGTTGAGCTCTTTCAAGATTTCCAATCCCTTGTCGAATTGTTCTTTCTTCTCAAGTTTTGTACGGCCGGAACCGATGATGTCGAAACCGCCTGTATTACGATATTGGTCGATGATGTCAGCTGTCAGCTCCATGTACTTGTGGTCAACCAAACCAGCAGGGCCTAACAGGAAACCATAAAGACGGCTCTCCTTATTGATGGACTTGATACCGTCAAACAAACCGCTAATCACATTGTGTCCGCCAGGAGCTTGACCACCGGAAAGGATTACACCTACGTTGATAGGAGCCTTGGATTTAGTTTTGCCTGTTGAGTCTACGTCAAATTTCAAAACCGGAAGACCATAGGTTGTAGGGAATAATTCCTTGATTTCTTCTTGGTTAGCAACTGATTGAGTTGCTTCTCCCTCGATTACCTTTACAGCACCGCATAAAGCTGAAGGCAATTTTGGCTTATAAGCTGCACGGGCAACTTGTAATGGACTTTTCTTTGTCATAATATTTTTGTAGATTAACTTAAATATGAAATTTCCGAATCGTAAATCAAATGTTTTTGCAAAGATAGCTAATTTCTTTGAAAGTGTGCTATTATTTGATATAGAATAACATAAAAAATAGTGCTACCTTTGTATTTTGAAATTAAATCGAGAGTTTTTATGGAAAAAAGGATTGAAGAAAGAGTGTCTTTGCGGCAGGGATTGCTGGCCCTCAGCCCTCTTTTTGTGTTTCTGCTGGTCTATTTGATGCTGTCATTGCTGATTGGCGATTTTTACAAGATACCGCTTTCAGTGGCGTTTCTGGTAGCCGCAGTATGGGGTCTGCTGACAACTCCGGGATTGGAGTTGCGGAGACGTATTGAGATTTTTTCGGAAGGGGCGGCCCACCATGACGTGATTTATATGGTGTGGATATTCATATTGGCAGGAGCTTTTGCTATGCTTGCCCAGAAAATCGGAGCTACGGATGCTACGGTCAATTTTACGCTTGACATTCTGCCGGCCAATTTTCTGATGCCCGGATTGTTTCTGGCCGCATGTTTCATCTCGATGGCTATCGGTACGTCGGTCGGCACGGTGGTGGCACTGACGCCTGTCGCTGTGGGTATTGCCGGAGAGGTGGGACTGAATCTCCCGATGTTTGTGGCTATCGTGGTGGGTGGTGCGTTTTTCGGCGACAACCTGTCGTTCATATCGGATACGACTATTACGTCCACACGTTCGCAGGGCTGCAACATGAGCGATAAGTTCAAGGTGAATATCTGGCTGACGGCACCTGCCGCCGCACTCATTCTGGTGCTTTATTATCTGCTGGGGCGTGACGTGGTGGCTCCGCTGTCGGTGGATGGCGGGAACTGGGTGCTTGTGTTGCCCTATATGCTTGTCATTGTAGCCGCTGTCGTAGGTATAAATGTATTGATTGTAATGCTGTTAGGTATCGTCGCTTCGGTGATTGTAGGTCTGACGGTGGCGGATGCCAACCTCTACGACATGTTCGGATTTATGGGGCAGGGCATTGATTCAATGGGCAATCTGATTGTTGTAACGCTTCTGGCATCCGGTATGCTCGGCATTATCCGCTACAACGGAGGTATCCGTTTCCTTATCGAGCGGCTCTCGTCGGGCATAAAAGGTCAGCGGGGAGCGCAGGGGGCTATCTCGGTGCTGGTGGCTGTGGTCAATGTCTGTACGGCCAACAATACGATTGCCATCATCACTGTCGGCAGCCTGTCGAGGGAGATAGCCGAGCGCTATGGCCTTGATCCTCGCAAGACTGCCAGTCTGCTTGATACCTGCTCCTGCGTGACTCAAAGCCTGCTTCCTTACGGGGCACAGATACTGATGGCGGCCTCGCTCGCGTCGGTGTCGCCCATGTCGATAGTACCCTATATGTTTTATCCGTTTATGTTGGGAGTGATGGTCCTGCTCTCTATCGTGTTCCGTTTTCCGCGGATGTCGGAGCGTTGACGGCCTCCATATTACCGGCGATGGTGATGAGCATGTTGTCCGTATCGAAATAACGGACGGCCATCGCCTGTAGTTCCTCAGGCGTGATGGAGCCGAGAAGGCGCACCTGGTTGTCGAAATAATCGGCAGGAATGCGGTTGCTGAGCATGGACAGGTGGAAATCGGCAACGGAGAACGGTGTGTCGAGGGTGCGCGCGAGGTCACTGAGCATGTAGCTCTTGACGCGGTTCAGTTCCTCCATGCCGAGGGGTTCGGCCTTTAAATGCTCCATTTCTTTCACAATCTCGTCAATGACGGCATTCGTGTAGCTGTTGTCACACTGGCAGCCTATCGAAATCTGGGAGTTATGGCGCATGCCGAGCAAAGAGGCGGAAATGCCGTAGGTATAGCCTTTGTCCTCGCGGATATTGGTCATCAGGCGGCTTCCGAAATAGCCGCCGAATGCCGTTGTCAGAATGCGCAGGGGAATGTAGTCGGCATGGTTGCGGCCTACGGTGGGGATGGCTATCCGTAACGCACTCTGCAATGCATTGGGTTTGTCGATGTGGCTGCGCTGTGCGGTAAATCGGCACGCGGGCGCATCTGTTCCGCTCTCGGAGTGGGTGGATTCGTTCCAGTCGGTTCCAAGATGACGGTTGAGGGAAGCAATCATGTCGTCGGTCACCGTTCCTGATATCAGTATGGCTACATTTTGTCGTCCGAACCAGTCGGAGTGGAATGCAGACAGCTCCTCGCGGCTGATGCGTTCTATCATCTCCGGAGTGGTTGGCTTTCCGAGATTATGCTCTGTCCCGAAGTAAAGTTTGGAATTCTCCACACCGGAAAGATAGGCCACTTTCTCATTGTTGGTTCTCAACCGTGTCAGTGCCAGTGATTTCAGGTTGCCCAATTCGTGTTCGGGAAAAGAGGGAATTCTGATGATGTCGGCAATGGTTGGGATGACGCGGTCAAAATATTTGTTGACAGCGTAGAGAGAGATGGTAACGTTGTGCGACGAAGCGTTGGCTCCGAGCCATGACCCGTAATAGTCAAGGTGCTCGGCGATGGTGCGGGCATCCTGGTGCCGGGTTCCTTCGCGGAGGAGGGCAGAGATAAGCTCGCTTTCCATCTGGTTGTTTCCGTCGCAGCGGCCGCCTTCAATGACGATGTCGACGCGTGACACTTCCTGGTCACCGAGATTGAACGTGTAAACAGGAATACCGTTGTCGAGCCGGGTTACGGCCGGATGCGACAGTGTCAGGTTGGCAATACGTTGAATTTCCGGTTGTGGTTGTTGCATTTATCGGGATTCTAATTCGTTAAGATAAGCAATGGCTTTTTCCAAATCGTCTTTTGTATCGATGCCGATGGTCTCTCGGTCGGTGACGCCCGTCTTGATGACGTAGCCGTTCTGAAGCCAGCGAAGCTGTTCGAGCGACTCGGCCAGTTCGAGCTGCGACTGTGGCAGTCGGGTAATCTCGGCCAATGTCTCGCCTTTGTAGGCATACATGCCTACATGCATGTAGAATGGAGTGGTCGTTGCCCATTCTTCCGGCGAGGCATTGCGCACGAACGGAATGACGGAGCGGGAGAAGTAGAGCGCGCGGTGCTGGTTGTCGATGACTACCTTCGGCTTCGTGCAGTCGGCAAGAGCCTCGTAGCCCTTTGTCGCGTCGAACGGGCGGACAAGAGTGGCGATTTGCGTGGCAGGGTCGTCGAAGCAGCGCATCAGTTCGCAGATTTGCTCTTCGTGGACAAACGGTTCGTCTCCCTGTATGTTAATGATTACGTCGGCATTGGAATGAATGTTGAGGTAAGCCTCGTAGCAGCGGTCGGTGCCGCTTTTATGGTGTTCGCCGGTCATGACGACGTTGCCGCCGAATGCCTCAACCGCCTGGCGGATGCGCTCATCGTCGGTTGCCACATAGACTTCGTCGAGAGCCTTGCGAGCCTGGCGCCATACGCGTTCAATCATTGTCATGCCGCCTATGTCGGCAAGAGGTTTGCCGGGAAAGCGGGTAGAAGCGTAGCGGGCCGGGATGATGCCGACAAATTTCAGATTATTCATAGCTGTTCAGTATTTGACTGATTGTTGGATTCGTATTGATTTATAGATTCTCGCATTCCTCCAGCCAGAGACGGGAGCATGCGTCGCTCGGCATTCGCCAGTCGCCGCGGGGTGATAGTGAGAGTCCCACTTTCGGGCCGTCGGGCAGGCAGGAGCGTTTGAATTGCTGGTTGAAGAAGCGGCGGAAGAATGTTGTGAGCCACTTCTTGATGGTCGCGGCGTCGAACTCTCCCTCAAATGCGTTGCAGGCAAGATAGTAAATCTTGGCAGGAGAGTAGCCGTATTCCAGCACCTGATAGAGGAAGAAATCGTGCAACTCGTAAGGGCCTACAAGGTCTTCCGTGACTTGCTTGATGTTGCCGTCCTCGTCGGCCGGTATGAGCTCCGGACTAATCGGCGTGTTGACAATGTCGAGAAGCAGTTGCTTGACAATTTCTTCATCCGTATTGTTGGCGTACCATTCCACAACGTATCTTACAAGCGTTTTGGGAACGCTGGCGTTCACGCCATACATCGACATGTGGTCGCCGTTGTAGGTTGCCCAGCCCAGTGCGAGTTCGGAAAGGTCGCCGGTACCGATGACCATTCCAGCTGCCTGATTGGCAACGTCCATCAGTATCTGCGTACGTTCGCGGGCCTGCGCGTTCTCATAAGTTACGTCGTGGTTGTTCACGTCGTGGCCGATGTCGGAGAAATGTTGCAGACAGGCATCCTTAATCGAGATTTCACGCACGGTGATACCCAGTTGTTTCATCAGGTTCACGGCGTTGTGGTAGGTGCGGTCGGTCGTTCCGAAGCCCGGCATGGTAACACCCACGATGCCTTTTCGGTCCAGCCCGAGCATGTCGTATGTGTTGACGCAGACGAGCAGGGCGAGCGTTGAGTCGAGTCCGCCGGAGATACCGACAACGGAGGATTTTGCGTGCGTGTGGAGCAGGCGTTTGGCAAGTCCGAGCGATTGGATGGACAGTATTTCCCGGCAGCATTCGTCAATGCGGTCGGCAGAGGGAATGAACGGGTGGCTGTCAATCTTTCTCAGCAGGGTTATGTCTTCCTTTTCTTCGACCGGCAGCGTCTGCACGAATTCAGCGACAGAAGCGTGCATGCTTCTGCTTTCGGCGAATGTCGTGTTGATTTGGCGCAGGTGTCTTATCTTGTCTATGTCAATATCGGTGATAACGAGTTGTTCCTCCATCTTGAAGCGCTCGCTTTCGGCCACTACCTCGCCATTCTCGCAGATAATGGCATTACCGGCGAAAACGGTGTCGGTTGTAGATTCTCCAAATCCGCAGGAAGAGAAAACATAGGCGGAAATCGTGCGGGCTGACTGCTGCGACAACAGTGAGTGCAGATAGACGTTCTTACCCACAAGCTCGTTGTCGGCCGAGAGGTTGAAAATGATTTCCGCGCCGTTCAAGGCTGCCTGAGAGCTTGGCGGTATGGTCGCCCAGAGGTCCTCGCATATCTCAACGGCGAAGTTGACTCCCGGAGAGGAGAACACCAGGTTGGTGTGCATGGGGACGTTGTGTCCGAGAATTTCGATTTCCGTTTCTTCCGTCTGCCATGCTGATGAGAACCAGCGCTTTTCGTAGAATTCCTTGTAGTTGGGGAGATGGGTTTTCGGAATGACGCCGAGAATTTTGCCTTTTTGAACCACGGCGGCTGCATTCAGCAGTGTGCCCCGTGTGGCAACCGGTATTCCGATGATGGCTGTGATGTCAAGACCAGCGGTCTGTTCGAGCAAAATGCCGAGAGAGGCATTGGCCTTATCAATAAGCAGCGACTGTTGGAAAAGGTCGCCGCAAGTATATCCTGTTATTGACAGTTCCGGGAAGACAATGATTGAAGCGCCCTTGTCGTCGGCGTCCTTCATCATTGACACAATTCTTTCCGTGTTGTAGGTGCAGTCGGCCACCCTTACGCTCGGGATAGCGGCTGCAACGCGCACAAATCCATGTTTCATACTCGATTGTATAGAATTATTTTGTAGAATCCGAATTTTCCTTGACCTCGCATTTCTCAATCAGGAAGCGTGGCCGATGTTTTACTTCAATGTAGATTTTTCCGATGTATTCACCGATGATACCCAGAGCTATCAGCAGGAGTGAGCCGATAAACCAGAGCGAGAGCATCAGTGATGTCCATCCGGGGAGCGCGGTGCCGGAGAAATAGGCAATCAGCGTATAGATGGAGACGGAGATAGTGGCAAGGAGCATGAGCAATCCTGCGAAGAAAATCAGGCGGATGGGGCGCACTGAGAAAGACGTGATGCCGTCAACGGCAAAGCTAATCATCTTTTTCAGCGGATATTTCGATTCTCCTGCCGTTCTTGCCTTGCGATCGTAGGTGACGGTGTCGGTGCGGAATCCGATGAGAGGCACAACGCCGCGGATGAACATATTACGTTCCGGATAAGCCAGCAACTGGTCGACGGCGCGTTTGCTCATCAACCGGTAGTCGGCATGGTTGTAGACGGTTTTTGCGCCGAGCGAGTTCATCAGTTTATAGAAAAGCAGGGCAGAGTTCTTTTTGAAGAACGTATCGGTGTCGCGTGATTTTCTTACTCCGTAGACAATGTCTGAACCTTGCGCGTACTTTACCATCATACCTTCTATGACATCGACGTCGTCCTGCAGGTCGGCATCGATGGAAATCATGACGTCGCAGAAGTCGGTCGCTGCTGTCAGGCCGGCAATCAGTGCGTTCTGGTGGCCGACATTTCCGGCAAGTTTAACTCCACAGACATATTTCTGCGACTTCGTGGCCTGCTCTATCAGGCTCCATGTCGCATCCCGGCTTCCATCGTCGACGAAAAAGATTTTGCTTGACGCGGATGCAAGATTTTTTTCAATAAGCGAGTCGATGACTCTTATCAGCTCCTTGATGGTGTCGTGGAGTACTTCCTGTTCATTATAGCAGGGAACTACAATTCCTAATGTGGGTTGCATTTTTGATGATAAAGTTGGTTTACGACAAAGATAGTGCAAGGCGAGCGAATAGACAAACGAAAACGGGGTTTTCAGGTTTGGTTTTTCCGAGCCGCCGCCTATCTTCTTCAAAGATAGTGCAAGGCGAGCGAATAGACAAACGAAAACGGGGGTTTTTCAATATGCAAAAGACTGCCGGCAGAAGCCAACCGCCGGCAGTCTTTTGTTATGAGTAGTGTCTGTTGTTTTAGCTCTCGCTGTTTGACATCAGTTCAAACAGGCGGTCACGGTTGGTGACGAGAATCTCGTTCTGGGTAAAGTCGAGATATCCTGCTTCTTTCAGTTCGTTGAGCGTGTTCATGTAGGAAGAACGCTGGATGCCGAGCATTGTGTACATGTCTTTCTGCTTGCAAGTGACGGTCACGTCGGTCGAGCCTTTGTGGGTAAGCGACGTAATCCAGAAAGCCAGACGTTCGGCGATGCTTCCTGATGTCAATGAAAGTACGGCCTCCATCGGCGTCTGCGAGTTGCGCGACAGGTAATTGAGCATATTGAAAAGGAAGATGGAGTCCGACTTGATGATTTTCAGATAGTCGGTCTTCTCAATCTGCAAAATACCGGCATCGGGCGCGGCGTAGACGTTGTAGGGGTAGGCTGTCGTCCGTCCAAAGAGATATTCCGCTCCGATTACGTTGGGGGCGGAAATCGTCTCAAACAGACGTATTTTCTTGTTGTTGTTGAATATCTCAATCCGGGCTTTTCCAGAGATAAGGAATTTCAACTGCTGGCAGCTTTCATTGCATGCTATGAAACGCTCGTTGTTTAAGTATTTCAGAAAGTTGAATCGGATTTTCTCGATTAGTTCTGAAATCTTCGCATGGCTTACTCCCTGGAAGAGGGGTAAATTCATAAGTATTTCGTACATGCTGTCCATATTCTCGCGTTTTTAGTTTAAAAACAAAGATAGTGTTTTGAAATTTAACTTAAAAATAAAGGGGTTAAAAAAACGGTTAAAAACCTATAATATATCGGACATCCGGCGGGGTTTGGAGGGCAACGGAGCCAGAGTCGGGCAATACGCATTGGCGCTTGATGCTTGGTTAAAAAATATTAACTTTTAAGGGGCGGGGAATGTGGGCAAATAATAATGTTGTAACTTTATTGTAAATAAGAATATAGATTACCATTAAAGCATGTGACGATGATAAGACAAGCCGTTATTGTGGGAGCAACTTCAGGAATTGGACTTGAGGTGGCCCGTGCCATGTGGCAGAAGGGCATTACGCTGGGGGTGGCCGGCCGCCGCACCGAGCGGCTTGATGCCTTTGCCAGGGAATGTGGCTCTCGGGTTTTTACACAGGAAATCGATGTTACCCGCGAGGATGCCCCGGAGCGGCTGTTGTCGCTCATTGACCGGATGGGCGGCGTTGACCTGATATTCCTCTGCTCGGGAATCGGCAGTCAGAATCCGGAGCTGGACCCGTCGGTAGAATTACGTACGGTAGAGACCAACGCTGTCGGTTTTACGCGAATGATTACGGCAGCCTACCGCTATTTTAAAGGGAAAGGCGGCGGACACATCGCTGCCGTTACGTCGATTGCCGGCACGAAGGGCTTGGGAATCGCAGCATCCTATTCGGCGACGAAACGCTATCAGAATATCTACATCCAGTGTCTGGCTCAGATGTCGGCCATGAACGGCGACCGTGTGCGTTTTACGGACATACGACCGGGATTTGTTGATACAGATTTGCTGAAGTCGGGAAAGTTCCCGATGCTCATGAAGCCTGACTATGTGGCCCGGATTATCGTGCGTGCGGTAATGAGGCGCAGGCGGGTTGTCGTAGTCGACTGGAGGTATGCGGTGCTGGTCGCTCTCTGGCGGATGATTCCCCGCTGTATATGGGAAAGAATGAAAGTGAAAAACTAATTATAAAACCAAAACTACTAAAAGAAATCTTATGAAAAGAACATTGATGAGTCTGATCGGTGTCGCTACCGCCGTTTCGGGCTTTGCAGCCACTCCGTTATGGATGCGTGATGCAAAAATCTCGCCTGACGGCACGCAGATTGCGTTTGCCTACAAGGGTGACATCTACAAGGTGGCAGCTGCCGGAGGAAAGGCAGTGCAGCTGACTACGCAGGATTCCTACGAGTCGACTCCGGTATGGTCGCCTGATGGAAAATACATCGCTTTTTCCAGCAACCGTTACGGCAACAATGACATCTTTGTGATGAGCGAGGCCGGAGGCAGTGCCGAGCGCCTGACGTTCAACTCGTTTGATGAAATTGTGTCGTCCTTCTCTCCGGATGGCAAATACGTTTATTTCTCAGCACACATTCAGGACCCTGCAAAGAGCGCATTATTCCCTGCGGGAAGTGTGCTTTCCGAACTTTACCGGGTACCGGTGGGTGGCGGACGCATTGAGCAGGTCATTGCCACTCCGGCTGAGATGATTTCGTTTGCTGCCGACGGCTCTGCCATGGTTTATCAGGACCGTAAGGGCTTTGAGGACGAGTGGCGCAAGCACCACACCTCATCAGTGACACGCGATATTTGGTTGTATACTCCGGCTACGGGCAAGCACGTCAATCTGACCAACCGTCCGGGAGAGGACCGCAATCCGACGTTGTCGCCCGATGGAAAAACCGTTTATTTCCTGAGTGAGCGTAACGGTGGCTCGATGAACGTTTACTCGATGCCGCTCGCAGCTCCGCAGGATGCAAAGGCGCTGACTTCGTTCAAGACGCATCCGGTAAGATTCCTGTCGGTGGCTCAGGACGGAACGCTCTGCTATACTTACGACGGTGAAATCTATACTCAGAAAGCCGGTGCCAAGGGCAAGAAAGTGGTTATTGACCTTGTGCGCGATTCCGAGGATTTGGCAAAGGAAATGAAGTTTACAAGCGGAGCAACTTCCGCTTCCGTATCGCCCGATGGCAAGCAGGTGGCATTTACGGTCAGAGGCAATGTCTTTGTAACTTCAGTGGAATACGGCACAACCAAGCAGATTACATCTACGGTTGAGTCGGAATCAGAAGTGGAGTTCGGCACAGACAACAGAACGCTGGTTTATGCTTCTGAGCGTGACGGCGTGTGGGGTCTTTATAAAGCTACCATCAAGCGTGAGGACGACCTGAACTTTCCGAATGCTACGCTGATTGAGGAAGAGTCGATTTTCAGCAAAAACGACGTTGACCGCACATCTCCTAAGTTCTCGCCTGACGGCAAGGAACTGGCGTTTATCGAAGGTGGCGTCAAGCTGAAGGTTGTCGATTTGAAGTCAAAGAAAGTGCGTGAGGTGACGGACGGCTCACAATGGTTTACGCCGGGTTTCAACTATAACTGGTCACCTGACGGAAAATGGTTCACACTGGAGATTATCGGTAACGGTCACGACCCGTACTCTGACGTTGCTATCGTCAGCGCAGACGGCAAGTCTAAGCCGGTCAACATCACGGGTAGCGGCTATTTCAGCATGCAGCCGCGCTGGGTGCTTGACGGTAATGCCATCCTTTTCCTGACTGACCGTTACGGTATGCGCAGTCATGCTTCATGGGGCTCTCAGAGCGACGTGATGCTGGCGTTTGTCAACCAGGATGCCTACGATAAGTTCCGTCTGAGCGAGGAGGATTACGAGTTGCTCAAGGAGCTGGAGGCACAGCAGAAGAAAGACGCTGAAAAGGCAGATGCCGATAAGAAAGATAAGAAGAAAGACAGCAAAAAGGACGACAAGAAAGCCGATGAGAAGAAAGAGGCTGAGGAGAAGTTGATTGAGGTGCAGCTCGACAATATCGAGGACCGCATCGTGCGTTTGTCTCCGATGTCGACCGATATTATGGATGCTGTCGTGACCGAAGAGGGAAAGACTTATTACTATCTTGTTTCCGGTCTGGAAGGTATCGAACTGTGGAAGGGCGACCGTGAGGGCAACATCAACTGCGTGACAAAACTTGGCCCTGGTGGCGCTCAATTGTCAATGGACAAGGATTGGAAGAACATGTTTGTTCTTGGTACGTCTTCCATGCAGAAGTTTACGTTGCCGGCCAGCAAGGGTGAGCCTATCCGTTATTCAGCAGAGATGAGAATGGACTTGGCAAAGGAACGTGAGTATATGTTCGACCATGTTTGCCGTCAGGAGGAACGCAAGTTCTATGTTGAGGACATGCACGGAGTTGACTGGGCAGCGATGACTAAGGCGTACCGCAAGTTCCTGCCTCATATCAACAACAACTTTGACTTTGCCGAACTGCTCAGCGAGTTGCTTGGTGAGCTGAACGTGTCGCATACTGGTGGCCGTTACCGTGCTACTCCTTCTGCTGATGCTGAATCAACCGCCAACCTTGGCTTCTTCTACGATATGAAGTATGAGGGTGAGGGTATGCGCATTGATGAGGTGCTTGTCGGAGGTCCGTTCGATCGCGCTTCCTCAAAGGCAAAAGCCGGTGTGATTGTTGAGAAAATCAATGGTCAGAAGATTGGCAACGGCAATATCTATCCGTTGCTCGAGGGTCTGGCAGGCAAGAAGACACTCGTTTCTTTCTACAATCCTGCTGACGGTAACCGTTGGGACGAGGTTGTGAAGCCGATGTCAAACGGTGGTTTCGAAATGTTGCTCTACAAACGTTGGGTGAAGCAGCGTGCTGCTGACGTGGAGCGTTGGTCAAACGGCCGTTTGGGTTATGTGCATATTGAATCGATGGATGACGGTAGCTTCCGTACCATCTACTCTGATATCTTAGGTAAGTACAACAAGTGTGAGGGTATCGTGATTGACACACGCTTCAATGGCGGTGGCCGCTTGCATGAGGATATTGAAATTCTCTTCAGTGGCGAGAAATACCTGACACAGGTGGTTCGTGGCCGTGAGGCTTGCGACATGCCGAGCCGCCGTTGGAACAAGCCGTCAATCATGGTACAGTGTGAGGCTAACTACTCCAATGCGCATGGTACTCCATGGGTCTATAAGCACAAGAAGATGGGTAAGTTGGTAGGTGCTCCGGTTCCGGGTACGATGACGAGTGTAAACTGGGAGACGCTGCAAGACCGTTCGCTGGTCTTCGGTATTCCGGTGATTGGTTACCGTACGGCAGAGGGTACTTATCTTGAAAACTCACAGCTCGAGCCGGACGTATTGGTTCTTAATGCTCCGGAAACGGTAGTGGAAGGCGAGGATACTCAGCTGAAGGCTGCTGTCGATGAGTTGCTCAAGGAGTTGGATGCGAAGTAATCCATAAGGTAGCAGAAGCATCCCGGCTTTGGCCGGGACTTCTGTTTCAATGATAAAGAATAAGGGCAGGCTTCATTGTTCAGAAGCCTGCCCTTATTATGTTGGAGTGAATGGACGCTAATACATCGAAGCTGCCGCAAACAGTGCCCCGAAAAATACGAGGATGGCAATTAATGAGACCGATGACAGGACGATACCGGCAATTGCCAGTCCGCGTGGCGGTCTGCATACTCCGATGATGGAGAATATCAAGCCTAACAGCCACAGAATCCAATTCAAAATTGGAATCCAGCAGAATACAAGGCCCAATAATGCCAACACAAAGCCGGCTACAGCTAATCCATTACTACGTTTAACTTCAGTCATAATTCTTTTTTATTTTAATGGTTGATAATGATGTTTGTTCAGTGTTTCACTATTTACCATTTGACTATCTCGCTGAACGTCATGCCAAGCAGTTCGCACATAAATTCGAGCATCCAGATAATCCAGTAGGCGAACGGGATGGCACATAACAGAATCACTGAAGTTTGGATTACATCAAATCGAAAGTTTCTCATTGTCTTTTCCATAACACCCTCCGCTTTTAAGGTTAATAGTTTATAACAAAAATAAAAAATATTATTAAATATTCAAAGTTTTTCAGGGTTAATTTTTCAAATTGTAAATCTTTCTTCAATAATTCCGTCGCTCATGCTTGTATAATCAACGGTTTGTGCTATTGGTGGCGAATAGTTCGTTGCATATTTGTTGGGCTTCATTGATAAACCGTGAAACGTGGAATCCGTCGCAGACGGCATGGTGCACCTGGATGGACAATGGAATAAGGAACCTGTCCGCCTGGGTGAAATATTTGCCGAATGTAAAAATAGGCAACAGGTAGTCGTCGCCGGACGTTGTTATGTTCAGATTGAAGCCTGTGAATGAGGTCCAGGGCAATATTGAGATAGGGAACACGTTGGCGGGTGTTGAGGGCTTGGGATTGATTTCATGGCTGTTGCCGTATAGCGCCATGTCTTTTTCCCAATTGTCAAGAAATGCAGTCAGGTTGTCGTTCCATTCGGTCCACACTTCCGAAAACGTCTCGTTGTCTTTGTGAAATATGGTGTAGCACGGGTGAAGTATGTGCCAAATGCCGATATGGCCTTTCTCGTCAATGGCGGTTCGGAATTCCTCATGATTATTGACTGTTTTGGTCAATACATAAATGAGAAGCGGGTATAATTTTGTTCCGTTGTTTCTTTTATATTGTATCACTTCGGTTATGTCGAGATTGACCGTTATGCTGTAGGTGCATTTCATTTGTTTGGAATATTGGTCGAAATATGGTTTTCTGGACCATGTGGCCAGGTCGATTTGTTTGAATGGATGTTCTTGCATTGTGTCGGTTCGTTGTAATAGATTGCAAATATAGCGAAAGGCGAGGGCAGAGACAAACTTAAGCCAATTTTAAACCTGCGGTTTAATTTGTCATTGCGCTCGATTTGCACTACTTTGGATAAGATAGGCTGCATCTCGGCAAAGCCAACTTTAAACCTGCGGTTTAATTTGTCATTGCGCTCGATTTGCACTATCTTTGCAAAATATGGGGCGAATACTTGCAATTGACTATGGAAGAAAGCGTTCGGGCATCGCTGTGACCGATACGCTGCAAATTGTGGCGAACGGTCTTACGACGGTCGCTTCTCACGAATTGGAGGCTTTTCTGACGCGTTACACATCGCAGGAGAAGGTCGACAAGATTATTATCGGCCTGCCGAAGCAGATGAATAACGAATATTCGGAAAGTATGAAATACATCGAGCCGTTTGTCAATCGCTTGCGTAAGGTGATGCCGGATATGCCGGTCGAAATGTACGACGAGCGTTTTACGTCGGTCCTTGCCCATCGGGCGATGCTGGATGGCGGTATGAAGAAAATGGCGCGGCGCGATAAAGCCATTGTCGATGAGATTTCGGCAACCATTATATTGAATGATTATTTACAAAGTTTACAATCACGACTATGATATTACCTGTTTATTTATACGGTCAACCTGTCTTGCGGCAGGAGACTGAAGAGATTACTCCTGACTATCCGGATTTGAAGAAGTTGATAGCCGATATGTATGAGACAATGTATGCTTCCGACGGTGTCGGACTGGCAGCTCCGCAGATTGGTCTGCCGATTCGTCTGATTGTCATTGATGCCGATGTGCTGAAGGATACGTTCCCGGAATTGGAGGGTATTAAGTTGACATTGATTAATCCCGAACTGGACGTGCTCGAGGATGGTCCGAAGGTGTCGCGTGCGGAAGGTTGCCTGAGCGTGCCCGGACTGAGTGAGAACGTAGTGCGTCATGAAAAGGTGCTGCTCAACTGGCTTGATGAGAATTTTGAGGAGCATGAGCAGGTGTTCGAGGGATTCCTCTCTCGTATTATCCAGCATGAGTATGACCATTTGGAGGGTACGCTCTATGTGGACCGCGTGTCGCCTATCCGCAAGCAGCTGATTCGCGGCAAACTCAACAACATCGCTGCCGGCAAGGTGCGTTGTGACTATAAGGTGAAGCAAGTCAAGAAACATTAATCTTATAAAGAAATACAATATCATCAACCTGTAATAATTATGGCTGACGACAAGAAAGTTATTTTTTCAATGGTGGGTGTGAGCAAAATCTACCCGCCGCAAAAGCAAGTGTTGAAGGACATCTACCTGTCTTTCTTCTACGGAGCTAAGATTGGTATTATCGGTTTGAACGGTGCCGGAAAGTCAACGTTGTTGAAGATTATTGCCGGTATCGACAAGCAATATCAGGGAGAAGTCGTTTTCTCTCCGGGTTATTCTGTCGGTTATCTTGAGCAGGACCCGAAACTTGACCCGTCAAAGACGGTTAAGGAGATTGTGCAGGAAGGCGTGCAGCCGGTGCTTGACCTGATGGCGGAATACGATGCTGTCAACAACAGTTTCGCCGACCCGGAAGTGCTTGAGGACCCTGAGAAGATGGACAAGCTCATCAACCGTCAGGCTGAGCTTCAGGACAAACTGGATGCTGCTGACGCATGGAATCTCGACAATAAGCTCGAGCGTGCGATGGATGCTCTCCGTTGTCCGCCTGAGGACCAAAACGTGGCTACGCTTTCCGGTGGTGAGCGCCGTCGTGTGGCTCTTTGCCGTTTGTTGCTTCAGAATCCGGACATTCTGTTGCTCGACGAGCCTACCAATCACTTGGACGCTGAGTCAATCGACTGGTTGGAGCAGCACTTGCAGCAGTATAAAGGTACGGTGATTGCCATCACTCACGACCGTTACTTCCTCGACCATGTGGCTGGATGGATTCTCGAACTCGACCGTGGTGAAGGAATTCCATGGAAGGGTAATTACAGCTCTTGGCTCGACCAGAAGACACAGCGCATGGCATTGGAGGAAAAGCAGGCCAGCAAGCGCCGTAAGACGCTGGAACGTGAGTTGGAGTGGATTCGCATGGCTCCGAAAGCCCGTCAGGCAAAGGGTAAGGCCCGTCTGTCAAGCTATGATCGCTTGCTGAATGAAGACCAGAAGGAGCGCGAGGAAAAACTCGAAATCTTCATCCCGAACGGTCCTCGTTTGGGTAACAAGGTTATCGAGGCGCAGGGCGTGGCCAAAGCGTTTGGCGAGAAAGTGCTTTTCGACAACCTCAACTTCATGTTGCCGCCTAACGGTATTGTCGGCGTAATTGGTCCGAACGGTGCCGGTAAGACGACGTTGTTCAAGCTGATTATGGGCTTGGAGAAGGCCGATAAGGGTACGTTCGAAGTGGGCGAGACTGTGAAGATTGCTTATGTCGACCAGACTCACAAGGACCTTGACCCTGAAAAGACCGTATACCAGGTTGTGTCGGGCGGAACTGAAATCTTCCGTATGGGTAACCGTGACGTGAATGCGCGTGCTTATCTCTCGAAGTTCAATTTTGCCGGAGCTGACCAGGAGAAGAAAATCGGTATGCTCTCAGGTGGTGAGCGTAACCGTCTGCACCTCGCCATGGCGTTGAAGGAGGAAGGCAACGTGCTGCTGCTCGACGAGCCGACCAACGATATCGACGTGAATACGCTCCGTGCGCTGGAGGAAGGTTTGGAGAACTTTGCAGGTTGTGCGGTAGTCATCAGCCACGACCGTTGGTTCCTTGACCGTATCTGTACGCACATCCTTGCCTTTGAGGGCGACAGTCAGGTGTTCTTCTATGAAGGCAGCTATACTGAATATGAGGAAAACAAGAAGGCCCGCATGGGCGACACTCAGCCACACCGCATCCGCTACCGCAAGCTGATGTAATCAGGCTGGATACTTATATAAAAGGAAGAGCCGTCGTGGAATTGCCACGGCGGCTCTCCTTGTTTTTTGATTGTGGATAGTATGAAAAAAGCCGACGTTGCCGCCGGCTTTTTTGTGTTTATTACGATAATATCGAATTACAAATCCTTCTCAAGAAGGTCGAGCTTCGTATCCTCACCGAGTTGGTAGTAGATGTTACGGAGCAGGTTCTTGATTTGAGTATCAGTGTTGTCGAGAGCATAGGCTGCTTCCAGGTAAGGAACGGCTTCCTTGTAAAGCGGCAGAATCTGAGTCTCGCGCACTTTCTGGTATTGGTTTGCGCTGAGTGATTCGTTCTCTGACTGGAGTCTTACAGCTTCCTTGATGATAACGCGGCCGGCGTTGAATTGTCCCTGGAGATATTTCGGGTCGAGCTCAACAGCCTTCTTGAAAGCTGCCAATGCGCCTTCGTCATCTTTTTGCTGCTCGAGGATAACACCCTTTACGTTGTAGAGTTGAGCGTTGTCAGCCTGCTTTGCGAGAGCTTCTTCTACTAGACGGTTAGCTTCGTCGAAGTTACCCTTGTTAACCTGGTCGTTGATGATGATGTTGATGTATTGAACGTCCTCATCGCCGAAGAGAGGAAGAGCCTCCTTTGCAATGGCAACGATACCGTCGTTGTTGCCCATGTCAGCGTAGCAGTTCATCGCATAGTCGTAAGCGTCCTTCTTGTCGTAGCCGAGCTTGCGAGCCTGAGCGAATGCGTCAACGGCAGCCTGAAGCTCCTGACCTTGCCAAGCGGCAACACCGCGGTAGAATGCGATTTGAGCGATAGTTGTGTCAGGTGCAGCAAACTTGTCGCGGTCAGCGATTCCTGAAGTTGGGAGGTCAACGTAGATGCCCCATGCTTGAGCGGCAGCCTTGTAGTCCTGCAATTCATAAAGGAGAGAACCTGCAATCTGGAAGTCGTTGTGGTGACCAACCAAAGTGTTTACGATATCTTTTGAATATTTGGTTTTCACTTTGATGTTACCCTTCTTGTCCATTTTGTAAGAACCGTCCTTGTTGGTTTGCTTTACAGTATCAAGAGGAAGAGCTGTCTTAAAGTAGTCGTAGGCAGTGATGATTGATTTACCCATCAGCGCCTTGTCGATGTCCTGACCGAGCTGCATGGAAGTGAAGCACTGGTCGTAGATGCCGAAGTTAACGCGGCCTGCAACAAACCAAGTCTTAGCGTCATCCTTAGATTCAGCATTTTCCAATGCCGGAAGGATTTTCGCAGCTGCGTCTTTGTAAGTGTCAAGTTTAACGTCGAAACCACCGATAGAGTGTTCTACGTCATCAACAAGATTTTTTTGTGCAAATGCGCCGAATGTTGTCAAAGCGCAAAGCAATAAGATTGATTTTCTTTTCATCGTTTTATGAATTTAGTTTTATGTAGAATTTTTTCTATTCTTCAGGGAAGAGGCTGTCGCTTATTTCCACTTCATTGCCGTTATCGTTGTCGGCAGTTGGAGTTTCTGTAAGATTTTCCTCTTGTTCTGGAAGCGGATTTTCTGCGTCGTTTTCTTCTTCCGTAGCGGAGTCTACCACGCAAACCGATGCGATGTCGTCGTTGCGCTTCTCAAGGTTAATCAGACGTACACCTTGAGTTGCACGGCCCATCGTACGGATGTCAGCCACTTTCAGACGGAGTGTGATGCCGGATTTGTTGATGATGACCAAATCCTTGGAGTCGTCCACGTTGACAATATCGACGAGCTTGCCAGTCTTGTCGGTGATGTTGAGCGTCTTCACACCCTTACCGCCACGGTTGGTGATGCGGTAGTCCTCGATGTCGGTACGCTTACCGTAACCCTGTTCGGAAACGACCATAACAGTCTCCTGGGAGTCGGTCGGCATGGCAATCATTCCTACAACCACATCGTCGTCGCCGTCAAGAACCATACCTTTCACACCGGTTGACATACGTCCCATTTCGCGGACTGTACGCTCGTTGAAGCGGATGGCGCGGCCGTTGCGGTTGGCCATGATGATTTCCTGGTTGCCGTCGGTCATGCGCACTTGCAGCAATTCGTCGCCTTCGCGGATGATGATGGCGTTCACACCGTTCTGGCGCGGACGGGAGTAGGCTTCCAGTTTCGTCTTCTTAATCAAGCCTCCCTTCGTACAGAATACGAGGTAGTGGTTGTTGACGAAGTCGGCATCTTCCAGTTGTTTCACATTAATGAATGCCTTCACCTTGTCGTCGGCGTCAATGTTGAGCATATTCTGGATGGCGCGGCCCTTTGAAACCTTTGAGCCTTCCGGAATGTCGTAGACCTTCAACCAGTAGCAACGTCCCTTCTGGGTGAAGAAGAGCATATAGTTGTGCATGGTTGCTGTATAGATGTATTCAATGAAGTCTTCATCGCGGGTATCGCTGCCCTTGGCTCCTACGCCGCCACGGTTTTGTGCGCGGAAGTCGGAGAGCGGAGTGCGCTTGATGTAGCCCATGTGGGAGATGGTGATAATCATCTCGTCGTCGGCATAGAAGTCCTCGGCGTTGAATTCCTCGGATGCATAGACGATGTCCGTGCGGCGTTCGTCTCCGTATTTCTCGCGGGTCTCAACCAATTCGTCCTCGATGAGCTGGCGGCAAACGGTGTCGTCAGTCAGAACGGAGTTCAAGAATGCGATTTTGCGTTCAAGTTCGTCGTATTCTGCATGAAGCTCGTCCTGGCTCATGTTGGTCAACGCGCGCAGACGCATGTCGACGATGGCGCGGGTCTGAGCATCCGACAGGCCGAAGCGTTCGGAGAGGTTGGCGCGGGCTTCGTCGGTAGTCTTGGAAGCGCGGATGATGCGCACGACCTCATCAATGTTGTCAGTGGCGATGAACAAGCCCTCTACGATGTGTGCGCGTTCTTCTGCCTTGGCAAGTTGGAAACGCGAGCGGCGGATGACCACCTCGTGACGGTGGGCAAGGAATGCTTCCAGAATTTCCTTCAGGTTGAGCAGTTTCGGACGTCCGTCGACGAGTGCGACGTTGTTGACGCTGAACGAAGACTGCAGTTGCGTCATCTTGTAGAGCTTGTTGAGCACGACGCTTGCGTTGGCATCCTTCTTGATTTCAATAACGATGCGCATACCCTCGCGGTCGCTCTCGTCGTTGATGTCGGAGATGCCGTCCAGACGCTTGTCTTCTACCAGTTCGGCGATTGACTTGATAAGCTCTGACTTGTTTACGTTGTAAGGAATTTCTGAAACGACAATCAGGTCGCGGTCGTTGTGCGTTTCGATTTCAGCCTTTGCGCGCACTACGATACGGCCGCGGCCGGTCTCGTAGGCTTCCTTCACACCGGCATATCCGTAGATAGTCGCACCGGTAGGGAAGTCAGGGGCTGTGATATGTTTCATCAGTTCCTCGATAGTGATGTCCGGATTGTGGAGTAGGGCAATCGAGGCGTTGATTGATTCCGTAAGGTTGTGAGGCGGCATGTTGGTTGCCATACCGACTGCGATACCCGACGCACCGTTCACCAGCAGGTTAGGGAAGCGGGTTGGCAACACGGTCGGTTCCTTGAGCGTGTTGTCGAAGTTGGGAGTGAAGTCGACTGTATCCTCGTCGATGTCACGCATCATTTCCTCGCCCATTCTTGCAAGGCGAGCCTCCGTGTAACGCATAGCGGCCGGAGAGTCACCGTCGATGGAGCCGAAGTTACCTTGTCCGTCGACAAGGGGGTAGCGCAATGACCATTCCTGGGCCATGCGTACCATAGTCATATATATTGAAGAGTCGCCGTGAGGGTGATATTTACCCATTACCTCACCGACGATACGGGCAGATTTTTTTGTGGGTTGATTGTAAGTGTTTCCTAACTTTTCCATACCGAACAACACACGGCGGTGAACAGGCTTGAAACCGTCGCGGATGTCAGGGAGCGCACGAGATACAATAACCGACATCGAGTAGTCGATGTAGGCGTCTTGCATTTCTTTTTCAATATTGATCTTCTTTATACGATCCTCTACCATAAGTTTTTTTAATAGATTGTTAAATATCATCGCCGCACTGCGGCGCGATGTCTCATAAGTCAGGCAAAGATACGAAAAAACCTATAATTCACATAAATTATGATGCACTGTTTTTGCTAAAAAATGTAGTTTTTGCGCAATCTTGTTAATTGGCACTATTTTTGTAGATTTTATGGAAAAATTCAACACTTTCTATGGAAAAAGACTATAAGGAATTATTGAGATATATGGCTTCCGGGCAGGACGGAAACTTCTATGCGGAATCGTTCAACGACGATGAGTTTGAGGACGAGGAAGGGTTTCCGGCGGAGGACAACAAAAAGCAATCTGCCTCTCAGGCGGGGCATGGCACTGCCGGACGTGACAAATCGTCGGTGGGCGACACTCCCGTGCTGAACAAGTACGGTAAGGACATTACCCGTGCCGCCGAGGAAGGAAAGCTGGACCCTGTGGTGGGACGTAATGCGGAGATTGAGCGTGTGATTCAGATTCTCAGTCGCCGCAAGAAGAACAATCCGGTGCTTATCGGTGAGCCGGGTGTCGGTAAGTCGGCAATTGTCGAGGGACTGGCGTTGCGTATCAAGCAGCGTCAGGTGTCACGTCTGCTTTTCGACAAGCGGGTGGTTTCGCTCGACATGGCGGCCGTTGTGGCCGGTACGAAGTTCCGCGGACAGTTTGAGGAACGTATCAAGGCGATTGTCGATGAGGTGCAGAAGAATCCGAATGTCATTCTGTTTATCGATGAGTTGCACAATATCGTGGGCGCGGGCAATACGTCAGGCTCTATGGATGCGGCCAACCTGCTGAAGCCGGCGTTGGCGCGCGGCGAGATACAGTGCATCGGAGCGACAACGCTCGACGAGTACCGCAAGAACATTGAGAAGGACGGTGCGCTTGAGCGTCGTTTCCAGAAGGTTATTGTGGAACAGACATCGCCGGAGGAGACGCTCGAGATACTTCACCGTATTAAGGAGAATTATGAGAACCACCATTGTGTGACCTATACGGAAGGAGCGTTGCGGGCTTGCGTACGCCTGACGCAACGCTACATCAGCGACCGTTCTTTCCCGGACAAGGCTATTGACGCTTTGGATGAGGCCGGCGCACGTGTTCATGTGGGCAACGTGCAGGTGCCGAGAGAGATAGAGGAGATGGAGCGTCGCATCGACGAGACAACGACCATGAAGCTGAAGGCTGCTCAGAATCAGAATTTTGAGGAGGCCGCCAAACTTCGTGACGAGGTGGCTGGCATGCAGGTGAAGCTGGAAGAGCTGAAAGCCGACTGGGAACAGTCGATGCGTGAAAACCGCCAGGTGGTCGACGAGGAAAAGATTGCAGAGGTGGTGGCAATGATGACCGGCGTGCCGTTGCAGCGCATTGCCAAGTCGGAGAGCGCGCGTCTGCTTCACATGGCAGCCGACTTGCAGAAAGAAATCATCGGTCAGGACGATGCCATTACAAAAATTGCCAAGTCTATCCAGCGTAACCGTATCGGATTGAAGGACCCGAACCGTCCGATTGGCACCTTCCTTTTCTTAGGTCCTACGGGCGTGGGTAAGACGCATCTGGCCAAGAAGTTGGCGGAGTTTCTGTTTGATTCGAAAGATGCGCTGATTCGCATCGATATGAGCGAGTTTATGGAGAAGTTTACGGTGTCGCGACTGACGGGTGCGCCTCCGGGATATGTGGGCTATGAGGAAGGCGGACAGCTGACGGAGAAAGTGCGCCGCCGTCCGTACTCGATTGTGCTTCTTGACGAGATAGAGAAAGCGCATGCCGACGTCTACAACATGCTGTTGCAGGTGATGGATGAAGGCCGTCTGACTGACAGTTTCGGCCGTTCGGTTGACTTTAAGAATACGATTATCATCATGACATCCAATATCGGAACGCGTCAGCTCAAGGATTTCGGAACGGGTATCGGCTTCGATACGGGCGACAGCGTCGACGAGCGTTCTCACGCCGTTATTCAGAAGGCTCTGAACCGCACGTTTGCTCCTGAATTCCTTAACCGTATTGACGATATTGTCATGTTCAACAACCTTGACAAGGAGGCTTTGTCGAAGATTGTCGACATCGAGTTGCGCTCCTTCTTCAAGCGCGTCGATGAGTTGGGCTTCAAGCTCGTGCTGACCGATGCGGCGAAGGCCTTCCTTGTGGACAAGGGCTTCGACAGCCAGTACGGCGCACGTCCGCTGAAACGTGCCATCCAGAAGTATCTGGAGGACGACCTGGCAGAGATGATTCTGCGTGCCGAGGTAGAGGATGGCAATACCATCGAGGTTGACCACCGAGAGGGGGATGACCGTTTGACATGCAATATCCTAAAAGACTAAAAACTGACAAAAACGTCAGCTAAATCAGTTAAAATGTCATACCTTTTGCGGTATGGCATTTTTTTTGTTTAGTGGATAGGCAGAAAATAACAAAACACTCGATATTATGCAAAAAGGAAAAATTGGAGTAACTACGGAGAATATATTTCCGGTTATCAAGAAGTTCTTATATAGCGACCACGATATTTTTCTTCGTGAGATTGTGTCAAATGCCATCGATGCGACTCAGAAACTGAAAACACTATCTTCCTGCGGTGAATACAAGGGAGAACTGGGTGAGCTGAAAGTGCGTGTGGCTATCGACAAGGAGAACGGCACGCTGACCGTGAGCGATAGCGGTATCGGTATGACGGCTGAGGACGTCGACAAATATATCAACCAGATTGCTTTCTCAGGCGCGGAGGAATTCCTCGCCAAGTATAAGGATAGCGCGAATGCCATCATCGGTCACTTCGGTCTCGGATTTTATTCTGCTTTCATGGTTTCGAAGAAGGTGGAAATCCGCACGAAATCCTATAAGGAGGACGCGAAGGCCATCAGTTGGACTTGCGACGGTTCGCCGGAGTTCGAGTTGAATGAAATCGAGAAGGCTGAGCGCGGTACGGACATTGTGCTTTATATTGATGATGACTGCAAGGAGTTCCTCGAGAAGGATAAAATCGAGGCATTGCTGAAGAAGTACTGCAAGTTCCTCCCTGTGCCTATCGTGTTTGGCAAGAAACAGGAATGGAAGGACGGCAAGTGGGTAGATACGGAGGAAGACAACGTCATCAACAACACGAAGCCGGCCTGGACGGTGCAGCCGTCGGAGCTGAAGGATGAGGACTACCTGAAGTTCTACCACGAGCTTTATCCGGGCGAGGAAGACCCGTTGTTCTGGATTCACCTGAATGTTGACTATCCGTTCACGCTGACGGGTATCCTTTATTTCCCGAAGCTGAAATCAAACATCGACGTGCAGAAGGACCGCATCCAGCTTTATTGCAACCAGGTGTTTGTGACGGATTCCGTAGAAGGCGTGGTGCCTGACTTCATGATGCTCATGCGTGGTGTCATTGACTCGCCGGACATTCCGTTGAACGTATCACGTTCCTATCTCCAGAGCGATGCCAACGTGAAGAAAATTTCTTCCTACATTACGAAGAAGGTGGCTTCACAGCTGGAGAACATTTTCAAGAACCGCCGTCAGGAGTTTGAGGAGAAGTGGAACGACATCAAGATATTCATCGAATACGGTATGCTGACCGATGAAAAGTTTGCCGAGGCAGCCATGAAGTTCGCTCTTCTTGCCAATACTGACGACAAGAAGTTCACGCTTGACGAATACAAGGAGCTTATCAAGGGCGAGCAGACTGACAAGGACGGTTATCTGGTATATCTGTATGCAACTGATAAGACAGCACAGTACAGCTACATCAAGAATGCGACCGACAAGGGTTACGACGTGCTGCTGATTGACGACCAACTTGGCAGCCACTTTGTGGGCATGCTCGAGCAGAAATTGGAGAAGGCACGTTTTGTCCGCGTAGACAGTGACATTCTTGAAAACCTAATTGTCAAGGCTGACAGAAAGTCGGCTGAACTGTCGGCCGAAGACCGCAGCGTCTTCACTGAATTGTTCCGCTCGCAGATTCCGGCCATCGAGAAGACGGAATTCCTGGTAACGTTTGAGGCTCTTTCCGCAGAAAGCAGCCCTGTCATGATTACCCAGAGCGAGTACATGCGACGGATGAAGGAAATGGCAGCCATGCAGCGCGGTATGAGTTTCTACGGTGAGTTGCCTGATACTTACAGCTTGATCCTTAACACGGAGCATCCGCTCGTAAAACGCGTTATGGAAGAGTCGAAGGCAGCGTTGGCCGAGAAGGTAAGTCCGTTGGAGGCGAAGATTGCCGACTTGACAAAGACCAGCGAGGCATTGCGCGAGAAGAAAGATGCTACCGACGCTGAAAAGGAAATCCTTGCCAACAACGAATCGCAGGCAGAGGCATTGCGTAAGGAGGAAAACGAGGCCATTAAGGCATACGCTCAGACCAATCCGCTTGTGCGTCAGATGATTGATATCGCACTTCTTGGCAATAACTTGCTGAAAGGCGAGGCTTTGGACAGCTTCTTGAAGCGTTCAATTGACTTGTTGAAGTAGAATTTGTATTCATAAATTGGTAAAAGAGAGTCTGTTTCAGCCATGTGTTGGAACAGGCTCTCTTTTTATTTTGCAAAAAAATCATGGAAAAATTTGTTTGTAAGAAAATTGTTACTACATTTGCAGTGTACTAATCAACTAATACACTAAAACAATATATTATGGAACCAATGGTGAGAATTGAGAACCTGACATTCGGTTATAAAAGAAAAAGCCGGGTCTATGAGGATTTTTCGCTCGATATACCTACCGGTCAGGTGGTGGGGCTTTTGGGCAAGAACGGCACGGGCAAGTCGACGTTGCTCTATCTGATTTGTGCCATGCTCCGTCCGGATAAGGGTCGGGTGCTGATGAAGGGCGTCGATACGGGGAAGCGCCTGCCACAGACGCTCGCCGATATGTTTATTGTGCCGGAGGAATATTACTTGCCGAAAATCTCCCTGAAGCAGTATGTGGCTTTGAACGCACCGTTTTATCCGAAATTCAGCAACGAGCAACTGGAGGCCTGTCTCCGCGACTTCGACCTTCCGTCGGATGTCAAGTTGGGAGAGTTGTCGATGGGACAGAAAAAGAAGGCTTTCATTTCTTTCGCATTGGCTGCCAACACTTCTCTGCTGTTGATGGATGAGCCGACCAACGGTCTTGACATCCCTTCCAAAAGCCAGTTCCGTAAAGTGATTGCTTCCGGCATGTCGGACGAGAAATCCATCATCATTTCCACCCATCAGGTACGCGACATCGACAAGATGCTGGAGCATCTGATTATGATTGACGGCAACAACGTGCTGCTCGACCATTCGGTCAATGCCATTCTTGACAAACTCTATTTTTCAGAGCAGAGCATGAACGAGCCGGTGGATGACGCGCTGTTCGTGCAGCCGTCGGTTTACGGCAACAGCGTGATTTCCTTGAACCGTAGCGGAGAGGAGAGTCCGTTGAATCTGGAATTGCTTTTCAATGCCGTACTGGCAGAACGTGATAAATTTCAAACCATTTTAAAACAGGAGGATTAGCCATGAACAATAAATTTAATTTCAATAGACTGATGCTGTTGCTCAAGCGTGATATTATAGGCAACAGGAAGAAGCATTTGAGCGCATTCTTGGGAGTATTTTGCGGCTTGATGTCCATGACTTACGTTTTCTTGTACAGCGCGAGCGGGGACTATCTTTCAAGAGGAGAGTTAGTACAGTTTAACGGCTATATGAGCAATATTTACGGAGGGTATACGATAGTACTTTTATTGTATATGGGCATCATGGCAAGCGAGATAATGGAACCGAACCGCACGAAGGAGCAGCGGATTTCCTACATGATGCTGCCGGCTACGCTGCTTGAAAAATTTGTCAGCCGGGCGATTATGGTGATGCTCTTCTATCCGTTGCTGATGCTGGTGGCCGTATTTGTAACCGATTTGTGCCGTTTCCTGATTATGGGCTTCTTCGAACTGTCTGATTTGTTCTATCAGTTGACGATTGACGATTATTTCAGTGGCTTATTCCAATTTGAACAAATGAGGTATGCCATTACGGATACAGAGCCGTTGCTGTTTGTCATTAACAGTTTTGCCTGGGCGGTATGGCTTCATTCATTGCTGATTCTGGGTGGTAACTATTTCCGTAAGCAACCGTTTATCAAAACTTGCGGCCTCTTTATTCTTGCCAATATTCTGGGTATGTCCGGTTTGATTGCAATTCTTGGTCATTTCGGAACTGCGACATCTTTCCATTTTAGTTTCTTGGAAAGTATGTCCGTATCGTTGACGGTAGCGGTTCTGCTGATTGTGTTTAACTGGTGGTTGAGCTTTCGCCTATTCAGCCGTACGCAAGTAACGAAAAGGAGGTTGTGGAAATTATGAAGTTCAAGGAAAGTAAACCGATTTATCTGCAGATAGCCGACCGTATCATGGATGAGATATTGCAGGACCGTTATGCGGAGGAGGCCCGTATTCCTTCTGTACGGGAGTATGCCGCAGAGGTGGAGGTGAATGCCAACACAATGGTGCGCTCCTATGATTACCTGCAAAGTCAGGACATCATTTTCAACCGTCGGGGCATCGGCTATTTCGTGCAGACTGAGGCGAAGGCGCGGATACAGGCGTTGCGTAAGGAAGTGTTCCTGCGCGACGACTTGCCGGAGCTGTTCCGCTTGATGCGTCTGCTTGGCATTTCGATGGAGGAAATAGCGCGGCTTTATGAGAATTATTGCTCAGAGTGAAAAGTACGATAAATTTCAAAAATTATCAGATAATGCGACAATTACGTTTTGTAATGTTCTTTTTGACAACTGTCTGTGTCTTTGCGGCCCATGGCAGTGAGTGGAAAGTGGAGTGCGAGTTGCGTGACTCGCTGACGGGTGAGGGAGAACCGTTTGCCACGGTCCGTGTTGATTTCTATCCGCCCACCAAGCAGGCGGCCGTCATGGTGCTTTCCGATGCAGACGGACGCGTTGAGGCTCAGTTGCCGAAAGCGGGCGATTATCAGCTGACAGTTACGGCGACCGGAAAACGGCCGTTCTCGCGGCAATTCACGGTTAGCGAAGCGCAGCCGGTGGCCCGGCTCGGTGTGGTGCGCCTTTCGGGAAGTGTAGAGCTTCAGGAAGTGGAAGTGCTGGCGCAGAAACCGCTTGTGACGGCTGAGATTGACCGCCTTTCCTACAGCGTGGCCGACGACAGCGAGTCGGCGACGAAAACGACGCTCGACATGTTGCGGCGTGTGCCGATGGTGTCGGTCGACGGTCAGGACAACATTCAGGTGAAAGGCTCGTCCAATTTTAAGGTATTGGTCAACGGCAAGCCTAATCCGATGATGTCGGGCAATCCGAAGGAGGTGTTGCGTAACCTCCCGGCAAGTGCTGTCAAGTCGATTGAGGTTATTACCGACCCCGGAGCCAAATACGATGCAGAGGGAGTAGGGGGCATTCTGAATATCGTGTTGCAGGATGTGAAGGTGCAGGGCTACAATCTTTCCCTTTCGGCCTACGGTAGCAACAACAATATCGGCGGTAGTGCTTATGGTACTTATCAGTTGGGTAAGTTCACGACTACGGCTCATTACAGCTATGGCCGTTTCCGTCAGAACAGCATGCGCGTCGAGACGGAACGTGTCGACCTTGATGAGGCGGGGCTCGAGTTGAGCCGGCTGTTGTCGCAGACCGAGGGCGATGTGAACGGCGATTATCATTATGCCTCGCTTCAGTCGAGCTACGAGCCGGATTCTCTCAATCTGCTGACGCTTGCCGGAACGCTCATGGCCAACGACTACACGTCGCTGAATGCGGGCACGACGGCACGCACAGGACAGTTGGCTCCTTTCGGATATTCAATGACGCAGAACAGCCGCACTGCCTCGCTCAACGGCTCGCTGGCATTTGACTACCAGCATTCATTTCGCCGCAAGGGCGAGTTCCTGACGACATCCTACCGCTTTACGGCTTCGCCGACCGATAACGATGCCGACCAGACTTACAGCGACATTCGCGACGTGCCGTTCGACCTTCCTACGCGCCGTCAGGAAGACGACCGCCGCCACACGGAGCATACCGTGCAGGTTGATTACGTGAATCCGTTCTCTGAAAAGCATCTTTTCGACACGGGAGCGAAGTACATCGCACGACGCGATGCCAACGACAGCCACGTATTTATTGACGGTACGTTTGATTTGCCGTCATCGAGTTTTTACGAGCAGCGGCAGGATATTTTTGCGCTGTATGCCGACTACACGCTCCGTCTGGGCAAACTGGGAGCAAAGGCAGGTGTGCGCTATGAGCATACGCTGACCTCGGTTGATTATGAATATGACCCGGCGAGTAATTTCTCGTCGAATTTCGACGACGTGGTTCCTTCGGTGACGTTTTCCTACAACATGGGAGTGACCCAAATGATGCGTCTGTCCTATTTCATGCGTATCAACCGTCCGGGAATCACCTTCCTGAGTCCGTTCCGCTCATCGACCGACCCTTCTTATGTCAGCTACGGTAATCCGAATCTTGACATGGAACGGTGGCACAACGTATCGTTCAATTTCAGCAGTTTCGGTGCGCGGTTGAGCGGTAATGCGAGTCTGAATTACAGCTTTACGGACAATGGTATTTCGGATTATGCCTTTTTGCAGGACGGCGTGCAGCACACGACCTACGGCAACGTCCTCCGTTCCTCGCGAGTCGACCTCTCTCTCTGGGGACAATGGATGCCGTTGGCTCGGACGAAGCTGATGCTGAGCCTTATGCCGGCTTATTCCGATTTGAGAAGCCGTCGTGTGGATGCGTCAAACAGCGGATTCTCGCTTTCCGGCTATGGCTCTGTCGAGCAGGGGTTGGGCAAGCGGATGCGTCTCATGGGTTACGGAGGCGGTGGTAGCGGTGACGTGACGCTGCAGGGCAAATCCATGTCCTACTATTTCTATGGCATCTCTTTCAGCTGCTCGTTTCTCAAGGACGACCGCTTGAATCTCTCGCTCTTTGCCAACAATGTCTACCCGACGCGACTGTCCTACGAGACATCTATCGAGACAGATCGATTCCGTTACCGCACGCTCACTAACGTGAGGGCATGGAACGCCGGTGTGTCGTTATCATTCAGGCTTGGTAATCTCAACACGTCGGTGAAGCGTACACAGCGCACAATCAACAACGACGACCTCAAGCAGGCGGAGCAGTCTTCCGTTCCGCAGCAGCAAGGCGGTCAGGGCGTGCAACGATAGGAAAACAATTATATAGACACCAGATGCAGGCTGTCGGGCGGGAAGTCCGGCAGCCTGCATGCATATATAGGATATTCTTGCTATGTCTGGGAACGAGGGGCGTGCGCTCTCTCTTGGACAGATGTCAGGAGTTGACAAACGACGGGGGCGATTGGAGTTTCATTTCCAATCGCCCCCGCTGTTGTTTTTATTCTTCGGTTTCAGTCAGTTTGGTCGTTCCTTCCTTTGGAGGTTGTACGCGCTCCTCACGGTTCGGGATAACGATTTCCTCGTCCGGTTTCTCTTCCACGGCGGGTGGCAGTGGAATTTCCGGTCCGGCATCTGTTGCCGGTGCTTTTTTCTCCTTATGGAGCGGCAGCGAGTAGCTGACGGAAAGGGTCATGTGCAAGGGATTGCCGCGCGTGCCGTAGCCGGGAATGTACCAGGGACGCGACTGTGGCAGGTCCTTTATTTTCAGAGGGAAGTTGTATCTGACCGACCAGCCGAGCGACAGATTCTTGACTATTTCCACCTGAATGCCCGCCACGGCTTCCATCCATAATGCAGATGAGCTTTGGTCGAGCAGGGAATAGGTTTTGTCCGTTCCCGTCCAGTAGCCGTTGTCGATGTGCACGTCGGTAATGTCGTAGCGAAAGGCCGATGCGGCGAAGCGCAGACCGCCGTAGAGCAGATATTTCGGGTCTTTGGCAAACATGAAATTGTAGTTCATACCCACCTTTCCGTAGACGGCGAGGTCGCTCTTATAGGTAAAGTTGGCTCCGTCGGGAGTGTCGTTGGCCATTCCCACGCCGACTTCCACCACCGGAATGAAACGGTTGCGGATGTTGAGCGAGGCCCACACCTCACCGCCGCCGTGCTTCTGTCCGAGTGCGCGCATCAGCGGGTCCCACAGGTTGAGTCCGACAGTCACGTTCATGAACTTCGGGCGGACAACCTTCTTCTTCGCGCGCTCAATGGAGTCGCGTCGGAGCGAGTCGAGCGTCAGCGAGTCCGTGCGGAGGAAGCGCATCCGTTCCTGCTTCTGCAGTTCCTTCAGCTCCTCCTTGGTGAGAATCCGCAGCTCGTCGGTCGACTCGATGGGTGTCACCTTACGCTGTGCGGCCGATTGGTTGTAGCACAGGCAGAGCACCAAAAGCATTGCAAGGAAAAACAACGACCGTTTCATTGCTCACTTTCCTCCTCCGTGCGGAAAAACAGGCGGATGTTCTCAATGTCGGCATTGTCGATGACCGGCTTTGCCAACTGCATTGAGTCAATCAGATTATGGGAAACGTACTGTCCCGTCACGTTGAACACATAGAATGCGCCGCATTCCTTGGAGTGGAAATACGGCTCGCAGGTATAGGTGAACGCAATCGTGTCGGTGATGTTGTATTTGGCCAGGTCCTTCTGCTCATAGCGGATGACGAACTTCGACTCCTGCGCGTCGACATTGAACGGAAGGTACACGTTCTGTATCTTCGAATTGCGGACAATCGCCGAGTCGTTGGGCACGCCTACGCCGTAGATGGTGATGGAGTCGACCGTGATGGCCGCCTTGGTCTGCGACGAATAAAATCCCACCTGCGGGAGACTGCTCTGATTGCCCTCGCAGGTGTCGTCGCCGCAGGAGTAGATGGCAATGGCCGAAGCCACCGCAAGCAGCGCCACACGTATGTGATTCAGATGTTTCTTCATTTAGATTTCTTCGCGTATGCTGTATTTGTTGCGCTCGCTGGCCGTGCGTGCAATCAGCTCACCGATAAATCCGGCAAGGAAGAATTGCGAGCCGAGCAGCATCATCGTCAGGGCGATGTAGAAGTAGGGGGAGTCGGTCACCAGACGGTAAGGCTCGCCGTGATACATGGCATAGAGCTTCGACGCTCCTACCACGATGGCTGCGATGAAGCCCACGAGGAACATCAGCGTGCCGAGGAAGCCGAAAATGTGCATCGGCTTGCTGCCGAAACGCGAGATGAACCAGAGGCTCAGCAGGTCGAGGTAGCCGTTGACAAAGCGGTTGAGGCCGAATTTCGTCTTGCCGTACTTGCGTGCCTGGTGGTGTACCACCTTCTCGCCGATGACTGCAAAACCCGCATTCTTGGCGAGGTAAGGGATATAGCGGTGCATCTCACCGTAGACCTCGATGTTTTTCACCACGTCCTTACGGTAGGCCTTCAGACCACAGTTGAAGTCGTGGAGATTCTTGATACCGCTCACCTTGCGTGCCGTAGCGTTGAAAAGTTTGGTCGGAATCGTCTTCGACAGCGGGTCGTAGCGTTTCTGCTTCCAGCCCGACACGAGGTCGTAGCCGTCGGACGTAATCATGCGGTAAAGTTCCGGAATTTCGTCAGGGCTGTCCTGCAGGTCGGCATCCATTGTGATGACCACATCGCCCTGCGCGCGCTCGAAGCCCACGTTGAGCGCCGGCGACTTGCCGTAGTTGCGGCGGAAGCAGACACCCTTCACACAAGGATTCTTGGCTTTCAGGTCGTTGATGACTTTCCAGGAAGTGTCGGTCGAACCGTCATTGATGAAAATGATTTCGTATGTAAAATTGTTTGCCTTCATTACACGGGCAATCCATGCCTCCAATTCCGGCAATGATTCCGCTTCGTTAAACAGCGGTACAACTACTGATATATCCATAAAATGTGATTTGTACGTACAACGTGCAAAATTAATACTTGCGTCGGGAAGAAAAAAGTCCAATCCCGATTTTTTTCGTTTCCGGAGTATGTCGTGGCCTTTTAAATATACCAGATGAACCTTGTCTTTGAATGAAAATTACTATATTTGTTGCAATTAACCTTAGTATCATAATCTTGTTTAATACGAAAAATGAACAGATCGGACTTTATTTTTATTGCATGCGCCGTGCTTTTCTTTCTGCCGTTCTTTCTGAGCGATGCGGTGCTGGGTGCTTATCTCTCGTTTAATGCCTCCCACGGAATGGTGGCGGCTTTCCTGAAATTTGCCATTCTCTCCACGGCCGGTGAGCTTATCGGATTGCGTATCTCTACGGGTAAATATCTGAAACCGGGATTCGGAGTGTTGCCGAGGGCTATCGTTTGGGGTATCCTGGGTATCGGCATCAATGCGGCGATGATTGTATTTTCATCGGGTGTCCCTGCTTTCCTGGAATACATGGGGATGAGCGACGCGCAGGCTGTCTTTAATGGGGAACTGTCGTGGGGAAAGTTGTTTGTGGCTTTTATGGTGTCGGTGTTTATGAACTCGCTTTTCGGTCCGGTGTTCATGACGCTGCACAAGATAACCGACATGCATATTCTGGATAACGGAGGCACGCTCCGTGGCTTTCTCCGTCCGATAAAAATGGGCGAAATCATGAGCCGTCTGAACTGGAAGGTGCAATGGGGTTTTGTGTTCAAGAAAACGATTCCTTTGTTCTGGTTCCCGGCTCATACGGTGACGTTTATGCTACCCGGTACGATGCGCGTACTCTGTGCGGCGTTGCTGGGTGTGGCGTTGGGTATTTTGCTGGCTGTGGCCGCTCGCAAGAAGTAGGGGCGGGGAGCGTGCGGTTTTTTAAATCTGTGTTTTGAAAAGACCACCAAACATCGTAACTTTGCACCCTATTATACACAGACGATGGAGCAAATAGAAACTTATCTGCAAGATTTGAATCAGCAGCAGCTGGAGGCGGTGCGCTACGATGGCGGCCCCTCGCTGGTTATTGCCGGCGCAGGGTCGGGAAAGACCCGTGTGCTGACCAATAAGATAACCTATCTGATAGCGCAGGGCTATGCCCCCCGGCGTATTCTGGCCCTGACGTTTACCAACAAGGCTGCCCGTGAAATGCGTGAGCGTATCGCTCTGTTGGTCGGTCCGGAACTGGCCTCACAGCTTTGGATGGGTACGTTCCACTCGTTGTTCCTCCGCATTTTGCGCTACAACGCCGACCGTATTGGTTTCCGTCCGAATTTTACGATTTACGATACGGCCGACACGAAGTCGTTGCTGAAAGCCATTATCAAGGAGAAGGAGTTGGACGAGAAGCAATATGCCGTAGCGGCAGTGTCCTCGTTCATTTCCCAGTTGAAAAATGCCCTAGTGACTCCGGCAAGCTATCGTCAGAACAAGGCATACATGGACCGTGACCGGCACGTCCGGCGTCCGGCATTTGCCGACATCTATGAGACCTATTTCAATCGCTGCGCCATTTCGGAGGCCATGGACTTTGATGATATTCTGCTGTATACCAATATTCTGTTCCGTGACAACGAGGATGTGCTGGAGAAATATCAGGATTATTTCCAGTATGTACTGGTAGACGAGTATCAGGATACCAACTTCGCACAGCACCTGGTGATTTCGAAACTGAGCCAAAAGTCTCAGCGCTTGTGCGTGGTGGGCGATGATGCGCAAAGTATCTATTCCTTCCGTGGCGCAAACATACAGAACATTCTTAATCTGAAGGATTCCTATCCGGATTTGGTGACGTTCAAGTTGGAGCAGAACTACCGTTCGACGCAGAACATTCTGAACGCGGCCAACAGTTTGATAGAGAAGAATAAAAAGCAGATTCCGAAGCGGATTTTCTCCACCAATTCTGCCGGTGCGAAGATTCCGGTCATAGAGGCTTATACGGATTTTGAGGAAAGTTTCATTGTGGCCAATAAGATTTCGGAAATCAAGATGCTTCAATCGGGCGCCTATTCCGACTTCGCCATTCTCTACCGTACGAATGCCCAATCGCGTCTGCTGGAGGAAAGTCTGCGCAAGCGTAACATACCTTATCGTATTTATGGCGGGCTGTCGTTCTATCAGCGTAAGGAAATCAAGGATGCGCTCGGCTATTTCCGCATGACCATCAATCCCGACGATGATGAGGCACTGCGCCGTATCATCAATTATCCGGCGCGCGGCATTGGCGACAAGACGGTGCAGAAAGTGCGTCAAGCAGCCGTTGACGGAGGTGTCAGCATGTGGCGCGTACTGTGTGAGCCTGATATTTACGGATTGAGTGTCAATGCCGGTACACGGGCGAAACTTAATGGGTTCAAGTCGCTGATTGACGGATATATAGAAATGAGTGAAAGTGGAGCCGATGCTTTCGCTCTGACATCCCATATCTATCATACCTCGAAGCTTGTGTCCTCTCTGTATTCCGACAATACGCCCGAGAATATCAGCCGTCAGGAAAACCTGAACGAGTTGCTGAGTGCGGCGAAGCAATTTGTCGATGACCGTATGGAGCAGGGCAGCCGTGAAGTGTCGATGGCTGATTTCCTTTCGGAGGTATCGCTTGCCACCGACCAGGACAGCGAGGAGGATGACGGAATGCCGAAAGTGACGTTGATGACTGTCCATGCCTCGAAAGGACTTGAATTCCGCAACGTGATTATCGTCGGAGTAGAGGATGAATTGTTCCCGTCGGTGCATAGCAGCGGCTCGATGAGCGAGATAGAGGAGGAACGGCGGTTGCTCTATGTGGCCATTACGCGTGCCAAGGAAAATTGCGTAATGACTTACGCCCGGTCGCGTTTCCAGAACGGTGCGTCACGTCCCTGTTCGCCAAGCCGTTTCATCAAGGATATTGACCGAAGTCTGCTGATTATGTCCGGCTCAACCGGCGGTCAGAATTATGTAAAAGACCGCTTTGATGAGTTTGTCGAAAGAAAACAGCGTCCGATATTGGAAGAACGGTCGATTGCGGCACCCCGTCGCCTGACTCCGCTTTCTACCTCTCCGTCGCGAAAGGCACAGGCGGCTTCTGCAGACCGTCCGTCTTCAGCTTCTGCTCCTGTCAATTCCGATTATGAGGTCGGGATGCGCATCCGTCACGACCGTTTCGGAGTGGGCGAGATTACGAAGGTGGAGAGTAATCCGGATGTGAAGGTGACAGTCAACTTCGAGAATGTGGGAATAAAAGTGTTATTGGTAAAATTTGCAAAATTCACAATCATACAATGAAGAAAATAGCAACCCCTTATTATATTGTGCATGAGGAGAAACTGCGCAGAAATCTGTCGCTGATTTCATCCGTATCAGAGCGTGCCGGCGTGAAAATCATCATGGCTTTTAAGGCTAACGCCTTGTGGAAAACGTTCGGCATTATTTCCGAGTACTGTTCGTCGTCGACAGCCAGCTCGCTCAACGAAATGCGTCTGTCTTTGGAATTTTTGGGCAACGACGTGCATTCCTACTGTCCGGTATACACGGAGGATACCATCGATGAGTTTATCGAGGGCAGCTCGCACATTGTTTTTAACTCCGTGGCACAATATGAGAAATTCAAACCTCGGGTCGATGCCTATAATGCCACGCATCCGGCTGAGAAGCGCGTCAGCTGCGGTCTGCGTGTTAATCCGGAAAGTTCCGTTATCGATACCGACATCTATAATCCCTGCATGCCCGGTTCTCGTTTCGGCGTGACGGCTGATGTGCTGGACGGACGGTTACCGGAGGGTCTGGAAGGTCTGCATTTTCATTGTTTGTGTGAGTCGACCTCTTACGACTTGGAAACGGTGCTGAATGCGATGGAAGAAAAGTTCGGAGACCTTCTCGGGCAGGTGCGTTGGCTGAACATGGGCGGCGGACATCTGATGACACGCGAGGGTTACGACGTGGAGCATCTGATTGCACTGCTGCGTAGTTTCAAGGAGCGTCATCCAAACCTGGAGCTGATTATGGAGCCGGGAAGCGCGTTCACATGGCGTACGGGTGAGCTTGTGTCTACTGTGCTCGACGTGGTGGAGAATCAAGGTATCAAGACAGCCATCATTGACGCTTCTTTTGCCTGCCACATGCCGGACTGTCTGGAAATGCCCTATAAGCCGGCAATTGAGTCGGCGTTGAAAGAGGTTGACCCGTCGAAACCGACTTACCGCATTGGTGGAAATTCCTGTCTGAGCGGTGACTTCATCGGAGACTGGAGCTTTGAGAAACCGTTGCAGCCGGGTGATACCATCGTATTTGAGGATATGAATCACTACACGACTGTCAAAACCCACATGTTCAACGGAATTCAGCATCCTTCGTTTGTCTTGAAACGTATGGACGGAACAGTGGAACTGCTACGCGAGTTCACCTATGAGGACTACCGCAGCCGGATGGATTAACTTACCTATTTTGCGGATGCTTTCCCTTTATTTGTTCAATCCGGAAAATGACCTTGCACTGGCAGCCGGCATAGCCAACTATACGGCGCCGGTGCTGGCCAGAAAGATACGCAGCGACTTGCAGATGCTCCCGATGTGGGTCTGTGAGTCGCCTGCTGTTTTGTATGCGGACGATAATGATGTCAACCGTGGTTTTCTCCTGAGGATGAAGCAGGATTTTCCGCATTTGAGTCGCGTCGGTCTGTGGAACCGCACTTCTGTTCCCGAGAGGGTGATGCCGTGGGGATGGAGTCCTGCCATAGCGGCTGAACTGGCAAGAGCGGGAGTCCCTCATTTACCGGATGAGAAGGCATTACAGGCTATTCGTCAACTTTCTCACCGCGGACAAACGGTCGGCATTTTCCGTCGGTTGCGTTTGCCGTTGATGCCGGAAAGCCCGGTGGAATGCTTTTTGCTGGAGGAGGTTGAGGCAGCGGTA
This sequence comes from uncultured Muribaculaceae bacterium, assembly GCA_944321875.1. Lineage (GTDB taxonomy): Bacteria > Bacteroidota > Bacteroidia > Bacteroidales > Muribaculaceae > Limisoma. The sequence continues at coordinate 102,325 of CALUMX010000002.1, read as the reverse complement.
CGGCGATTCTCGGATGCGGTAGTCAAAGCTCCCTGGTCGGGAAGCGGACGGGGAGTGTGCCGAGTGTCACCTGACAGTTTGCCTTCTTTCCGAATATGGATTGAGAGCGTGATAAAGAAGCAGGGCAGTATCATGTGTGAGCGCATGCTTGACGGATTGCAGGATTTTGCGATGGAGTTCCGTGTGTCAGGGGGTGATGTGCGTTTTGCCGGTTATTCCGTGTTTTTCAATAATGCCCAAATGTCGTATGATAACGCGATGGTGGCATCAACCGGTTTGCTGAGAGAATATCTGGACGAGAAATCGGGTGGTTACGATTTCGACACCCTGCAGTCTCAGCTTCGGGAAGCATTGTGCGAGATAGTGCCGGATGATTATGAAGGATACATAGGGGTAGATATGCTCCTTTACCGTCGGGAAGACGGTACGGTAGGAGTCAATCCCTGTATTGAGATGAATGTGCGCACTACGATGGGTGTCGTGGCTTCGGTTTTGGGCGACAGCGTGGTGGCAGACGGAAAGGTCGGAACGATGGAAGTGTTCTATCATAAGACAAAAGACGACCTCGCACGCTATCTTTCGGAAAAAGAAAAGCCTGTCATCGCCGATGGCCGGTTGCAGGCAGGAACCCTTCTGCTGACACCCGTCGGCGATGACACGCTCTATACGGCAACGCTTACCATTTCTTGAGTTCGCGGTACAACCGCTGTACGGGAAGGCCCATCACGTTGAAATAGCTGCCCGATATGTTTTCCACTCCGATATAGCCAATCCATTCCTGGATGCCATAGGCTCCGGCTTTGTCGAATGGACGGTAGTTGTCGACGTAGTATTCGATTTCCTCATCGGTGAGCGTGCAGAAACGTACGTCGGTAGTGACGGAGAACGATGCTCTGCGTTCGGCGCTGACGAGTGTCACGCCCGTGATGACCTGATGCTCCTTGCCCGACAGAGCCTGCAGCATTTCGATGGCGTTCTGCCGGTCGGTCGGTTTGCCGAGAATACGGTTTCCGCTGACAACTACAGTGTCGGCCGTGATGAAAAGTTCGTTATCGTGGATAATTTGCCGGTAGGCATCGGCCTTTTTCCCCGAAATGTAGCCTGCAACGTCCGCTGCATTTAAGTCAGCCGGATAGGATTCGTCGATATCTTTCAGGCAGAAAACGGAGAACTCCAGGCCAAGGCCTGCGAGCAGTTCCTTGCGTCGGGGTGAGCCGCTGGCAAGGACGATTTTATATTTGGATAGATTGGAAAGCATTTTTCGAAATTAAATAAAGACTAACTATAAGAAATCGGCTACCATCCGAAAGCGTGGCGGTCCTTCAGCCAGTCACCCTTGGCGCGGAGCACTTGCTCGATAATGTCGCGGGCACATCCGTCGCCGCCTTTGCAAGGCGTGACATAGCGGGCGAGAGCCAGCACGTCGCTGCAGGCATCGGCCGGAGCCGCAGGGAGTCCTACACGCCGGAGTACCTCCATATCGGGAATATCGTCACCCATGAACATGATTTCGCTGTCCTGCAGGTTGTGTTTCTTTTTCCATTCCTCGTAAGTTGTGATTTTTACAGCCGCTCCCATATAGACGTCCTGTACTCCGAGATTTTCAAAACGGATGCGTACGGCCTCCGTTTTTCCTCCTGTGATGATGGCTACCTGATAGCCCAGCTTGACAGCCAGTTGGATGGCGTATCCGTCCTTGATGTTGACCATGCGCATCGGTTCTCCCGACGGGTGCAGTGGGATGGTCGAGGACGACAGAACGCCGTCGACGTCGAAGGCGAATGCCTTTATCTGTGACAAATTATAATCTATTCCGCTCATGCTTTATTGTGTCGTTTGAGTATAGCGTTTGATACAGTTTCATAAATCTCTTTTTCCGTACCCTCCAGCATTGACAGGTGCTTTCCGATGATGTTGCGGTCGCCCCGCACGGCCGGACCGGTTTGAGCCTCATACGGCGTAATGGCAGGGTAGGATACTGCCTTTCTTGTCGTTTCCTTGATGAGAGGAAGCAGTGCGCTGAACGGTAGTTGGTTGCGCTCCAGAATGTCGGATGCCGCCGTGTACATATGGTTGACAAAGTTGCAGGCAAATACGGCCGCAATGTGCAGTTGGCGGCGGATGTCACTGTCGGCATGGTGAACGTGGTCGGAAATCAGCCGGGCTACAGCCTGTATGCCGGTTTCGGCATCCGTATGATTGCCTTCGCAGAAGAAATGCACTTCCTCCATGTTGAGGTCAACATCGATGGAGAACGTTTGCAGAGGGTAGAGGATACCGTGGTTGTCGTTGAATCCCTCAAATACGTCAATCCCTACGCTCCCAGAGGTATGCATCCAGAGCGAGCGGCGGCATCGGGCGGGTACGGAGTTCAGGAAGCCAGCTATCGCGTCGTCCTTAATGGAGACGATGTAGGCGTCGGCATCGGCAAGTCGGTTGATGTCGGTTTCGTAACTGACACCGTCTCCGACCGCTTCAGCAAGTTTGCGGGTACGTTCGGGTGTGTGGCCGAAAATCTGCACGATGTCCGCTTTCTTGCGCAGGGCAAGCGCGAGATGGGTAGCCACGTTGCCGGCTCCGATGATTACGATGCGTAGCCGGCTCATTCCTGTGCCCTCCAATGTCCGATATGCACTTTCTCCCAGAGACATTCCTCCTCGTTCAGCGGCTTGCGCTCCTCGTCCTTATGGCCGAGAGTCAAAATGCTCAAAACACGGATGTCATCGGGAATGCCCAGAATGGCTCTTACGTTGTCTTCCGCCAGGTTGGCGTCGCGGTCAAACCGCTCACGCACCTGAATCCAGCAGCTTCCCAATCCGAGGTCCTCGGCTTGCATCTGCATGGCGAAAGTGGCGATAGAGGCATCCTCCACCCATACGTCGCTTTCAAACGGGTCGGCCGTAACGACAATGGCCAGTGCACAACTCTCAATAGGACGTGCCCCGAACTCCTTGCACTTGCTCAGAGCTTCCAATGTTTTCTTGTCCTCTACGACAATGAAATTCCATGGACGGCGGTTCTTGGAGGACGGGCTTGCCAATCCTGCCTGTAATATGGTTGTCACATCGTCGCCGGAGATTTCCTCATCTTTGTATTTGCGGATGCTGCGACGGTTGAATAAAAGGTCGTGAAAATTCTTCATAATTCGGATAAAAGTTTTCAATGATGTAAAAGTAGCGAAAAATTTTCAGAGCAGCCCTTTCGACCGGCACTATTTGTGGTTGTGTATATTGATTATTACAGAAGCAATGCTTAATTTTGAATAAAATAGGATGCGGCTCGGCAAAGCCAAACCCAAAAACTTCGTTTTTCGTTTGTCTCTGCGCTCGCCTTTCGCTATTTTTGAATAAAATAGGATACGGCTCGGCAAAGCCAAACTTAAAAACTTCGTTTTTCGTTTGCCTCTGCGCTCGCCTTTCTCTATTTTTGAATAAAATTTACGATTCATGGAAATAACAGTAGATGATTTGAAGCGGATGCTGCCTGAGCCCGACCTGTTGAAACCGACCGATGACTACTACCTCACGCTCGCCCGCTATATAGATAAGTTGTGGGGAAGCATGAAGGTGTTCCCCGAATTGACCGACGCAGAGCGCAAGCGTTGCGTGCTCGACCTTACGGGATACTATCAGGATGTGGTGTCTGATGCCGGTATGTGGCGTGCTTTCGTCAGAATGTGCCGTAAGTTGTACGGCCGTCCTGTGCCGTTTTACGACGAGCCGGATGACTATGTCGATTCGGAGCTGAATCTGATTGACGTGCAGTTCATCATTTGGTACTCGTTGGAGTCTGCCTTGGGATTCAACGGACTGGTGTCGCCCTACGACAGCGATTTGATGCGTTTTGCCCGTCAGGTGCATAAATTGTTTGATTTCCTTTACGATGATGCTCCGTCGGCAGAGGATTTCCAAATGCTTCAGGAATTGGATTTGGCCGACAAGGAGCAAGTGCGTGACATTTTCCGGGCTTCAGGCTGGCTGTTCTGGCACAGTTATCTGTTGCGTCCTGTCAGCAAGCATGCCTATGAGCGGGAGGTGGCAGAGGAAGACGAGTTGACGGTTGAGGAAACGTTGACTGCGGAAGACCGTCTGCGAACGACTTTCCAGCAACCCACAGGTCCGTTAGCTTTGCTGGTGGATGAATGGTTGCGGCTTGTGGTTGACGACCGTTTGCCGCGGGCGGAGAAACTGACTCCTGTGCCTGACCATAAATATTACAAGGCGATGAAGCATGCAGTGGGCGACGTTATTGCCTTCTGCCGGACTTATGACGAATTGGAACGTTTCCTTTCCGAAGATTTACGTTGGGGCAGCAATCCGGAAGGTCATCTGCCGCAGTTGCGTGACTTTTCCAACTTCGTCCTTTATGCCGACCGCCGCAAAGGGCTGATTGTAGCGCACGATGTGGCTCAATATATCCGTCATGCATCCAATGCCTGCTACGATGCCCGGGAGGCTGCCGATGCCGCGCATACGCTGGTAATGGAGGCCGGAAAGTGTCCGGTGGATTTGGTGCGTTATCTGTTTGAGAACGACCTCTTGCCTGATGCGAAATATCCGGCAGGAGCTGACGGAAAGTTGCTGCATGACAACTGGGATTTCTTTGCCCGGATGTATTTGCGTAATTTTTACCGTGCGGATTAAACGAAATTGGCCGTTGATTGTTCTACCGATACAATCTACCTAAAATCTCAAATTATGGAAAAAAGAAATTCTATTGTCGCTGCCGTAGTCGTTGCAGTCGGTATTATTGTACTGGGACTCTGCATTCGTGGCGGGCTGAAAAGTTTTACGGAGAATCAGCGTGTCGTAACAGTCAAGGGATTGGCCGAGCGGGAGGTGAAAGCGGACAAGGCTATCTGGCCTATTGTCTTCAAGGAAGTGGGCAACAACCTGCCGGCACTCTATAAGACGGTAGAGCAGAAGAATAAGATTGTAATAGATAAATTGAAGGAAAACGGAATTACCGAAGAGGAAATCACGACGTCGATTGATGTCACTGATTTGCAGGCCGACGTTTATACAGCCGAGCGAGTTTCCTACCGTTACCGTTTGTCATCGATTATCACTGTCAATACGCGCAAGGTTGATACCGTGCTTAAATTGATGAAAGAGCAAACTACTTTTATCGAGCAAGGACTGGCGTTGACCTTTACCAATTACAGCTATCCGAGTGTTTCGTTTGAATTTACGGGACTAAACACGATAAAGCCCGAGATGATTAAACAGGCGACACAGAACGCCCGCGAGGCTGCCGTCCAGTTTGCCAACGACTCAGAAAGCGAATTGGGTAAAATCAAGACGGCCTCACAAGGTCAGTTCACCATAACCGACCGTGACCAGAATACTCCTTACATCAAAAATGTGCGTGTTGTGACTACCGTCGAATACATGCTTGAGGACTAACTAATTTATGACTGAAAAGGAAAAGGCAGCCTGCGGGATGCTTTACGATGCAAATAATGATGCCGAACTGCAGCAGGAAATGCTGGAGACCCGCATCAGGCTGCATGAATTTAATCAATTGTCACCAAGGGAAGCGGAGAAACGGGATGCCGTTCTCCGCTCCCTTTTGTATGTGGGTCGCAACTGCACGATTTTGTCACCGTTTCACTGTGACTATGGCTACAACATTCATATAGGAGATAACTTTTTCGCCAATGTCAATCTTGTAATCCTTGACGGGGCAAGACTGACGATTGGCGATAATGTGTTTATCGGGCCCAATGTATGCATTACTACCGCCGGTCATCCGTTGGAGTCAATGCCTCGTAACGCAGGACTGGAATATGCTCATCCCATTGTCATCGGCAACAGTGTGTGGATTGGAGCAGGCGTGCAAATTCTTCCCGGGGTGGCAATAGGCGATGGAGCCGTGATAGGAGCGGGGAGTGTGGTCAATCGGGATATTCCGGCCAATGTGGTGGCCGTCGGCAATCCGTGCCGGGTAATCAAAACAATAGAAAACACAAGCAATGTAGATTGAAATGGACAAAATAAAAGGAATTCTTTATGCCGGACTGTCGTCCTCGACATTTGGATTGGCACCGTTCTTTACCATGTCGCTGATTATGATAGGCGGCTATTCTTCGTTTGAGGCGTTGACCTACCGTTGGGGTGTAGCCTCGTTGTTCTTAATTACCATTGGAATGATTAAAGGCGTCAGCTTTCGGTTGACGTGGGCCGATTTTAAGACGGTGTTTTGTTTGAGCCTTTTCCGGGCCACCACTTCTCTCTCACTTGTATTTGCCTATCAGAACATAGCCACAGGTGTTGCTTCTGTCGTGCATTTTATGTATCCGCTTGCCGTGGCAATGGCAATGATGCTGTTTTTTAAGGAATCCAAGTCCTTGTTGGTTATGGCTGCTATCGTCATATCCATCACAGGTGCGGCATTTCTTGTGTCGGGCGATGTGGAAGGACCGCAGGGTGGTAATACAGTCTTTGGCTTGATATGTTCGATTGTTTCGATTTTCTCCTATGCGGGATATATCGTAGGCGTGCAGAAGACGCGGGCGGTGAAATTGCCGTCGGTACCGCTTACCTGCTATGTGATGGGTATCGGAGCTTTGTTGTTTGCCATCGGCGGCTTCTGCACGGGTGGAGTACGTCTGGAGACAGACCCGCACATGTGGCTATATATCGCCGGATTGGGTCTTGTGGCTACGGCGATTTCCAACATATCCCTTGTGCAGGGCATTAAGTATGCCGGTCCTACGCTGGCATCCATTTTGGGCGCGATGGAGCCTATAACGGCGTTGGTTATCGGAATCATCGCTTTTGGGGAGTCATTCACCTGGCAGAGTGGAGTCGGTGTAACGCTGATTCTTGCTTCCGTCATGCTTGTCGTCCTGAAGGTAAAGCGCGGATAAAGTATGCCGTCCTGCTGATTTTGAGAATGTTAAATAACTGAATTTGTTTTGATATGGGAATTTAATTTGTTAAATTTGAGGCAATCAGTTTTCGTTTAGACAGTAACCATTGGGTTTGTTGTAGAGAAAAGCACAAGACTTAAGAACCGAGAAATAAAGTAGCGATTGATATAAATTTCCGGGTACCGTGCTTGGACGAAGTTGCGAATGAGGATGACAGTAAGTGCGAGCCGGTACTTTTGTTTAATTAATAAAATCCTCTATTGAACCATGAGAAAAGTTGTTTCAATGATTGGTTCTCTACTTGTGGGTGTTACTCTCCCGGCATTGCTGTTTGCCGGGAATGAAGGTTACGTTCAAAGCATGAGAATCAATCCGAAGCCGGTCACGCAGGCTTCTTCCGGCATGCAGAAAGTTGACAGCCGGGGAGATTTTCCGTTGTATGAGAATAACCGTGCGACAGTGGTAGAAAACAAAGCGAGTGTCTATACGGCAAGAGACAAGGTTAGAGGATGGGGCGCTTCTTCTCCTGCGTCCGTGGGTGAAGTTGCAGGAGAATGGGTGCAGACTTTCACGACATTGGTTCATCCGGGAGCTGATGGAGGAAAGAGTGTCACGATAGAGGCAGTTGACGGAGAAGAGAATGCTATCCGTATTGTCAATTTCTATGAAGTGGGTGCAGAGGTCAAGGCAGAATTGAATTTCACGGACAAGACTCTGACCATACAGAATCAGAATATTTTGAATGTTCCTACTTACGGTTGGCTGGATATAGCAGCTGTGTCGGTAAGTGAGGATGGAAGCCTCAAGCCGGACAGGAGTAAGCCGATTGAGGGAAAACTCAACGAGGACGGTACGATTTCCATTCTTACGGAATGGGGCGTTTTTGGAACGGAGGGTGAGTATGCCGACATGCATGCGGGTATTTTCTCCGGCTCGAAATTTGAACGGGCTAATGCGACAATGTCGCAGACAATGCTTGTGCTTAAGGACGGTACTCGTGAGTATCAGGAAACCAGTTATAACGTAATTGCGGAATATGAGTCGGCAAATGTGCTCGCCGTGAAGAATTTCGGTAACTACGGTATGACGGTCGACTTGGTGCTGGGTCGTGATGAAACTGTAAGCATCGAGGCTCAAGTGGCACGGGAAGATGATAATGGTGATGATTATCTGACCAATTCCATTGTTTACGATGCGGAAAGCGGGTTTATTACGGGGTATTCAGGACGGATTGTATCGGTGGAATCGGCTGAGAAGAATGTAATTGCCTGGAAAGACTGGACAATGACCAACTCGACAAGCTATCTCGGCATCCTAACGGAAGGAAAGCTCACGATGCAGTCTGATATAGTTTATCCGACCCTTCCGGTTTCAGAATTTGAAGGAGAGGGAACAGAGGCGAGTCCGTATCTGATAAAGACAACCGATGACTTGTTCCTTCTTGCAGAGAAGGTGAACAGCGTGCCGGAAAGCGAATACAACGCTGTTTCTCCAGAAGGAACAAAGTATGCCGATGTCTATTCTGGAAAGTTCTTCCGATTAGTGAATGATTTGGACATGAGCGGATTGCGCTTTACGCCGATTGGAAAGGACTGGTATCATCATTTTAGCGGTACGTTTGACGGCAATGGCCGCACCATTACAGGTTTGGATATTTCGACTGGAGAAGACGGTTATGCCGCCTTATTCGGCCGGTGTGGCGCATCCAGTATGATAAAGAATCTGCGGCTTGTATCGCCTGTTGTGCGTGCAGCCAACTATTATGCAGCGTCTGTTGCCGGTTGGTCAGACGGCGTGATAGAATCCTGCCACGTTGAGAATGCGGATATCTATAATACGGGAAGAGCTACCGGCGGTATGGCTGCCATTGTAAGAGTTATGAAGAACAGTTCTGTCTCGGGTAGCACGATTACCGGTCTTGGCGGAAATGCCGGAGGTATGGTCAGTGAAGTGGACGAGCTGATTGAGAATTGTCATGCGACGGAATCTCTTGTTGTATCGAACGCTCCCGGTGAGGCTTTCAATGTCGGAGGTTTGGTGGCTACGCTTTATGAGGCTACCGCACGCAATTGCTATTTCTCGGGAACGGTAGACGGCAGTTCATACAAGTTGAGCCTCAATACAGGTGGTTTGGTCGGAATTTGCTATAAAGGCAAGATTGAGAAGTGTTTCAGTGTGGGTACAGTCACGGGTTACGGCGCTAATGCCAATGTGGGCGGTCTTGTCGGAATACTTTACGGCGATGTGTCCGACAGTTACAGCATCGGACGGGTAAGCGATGAGCTTTCTGTCAAGGTAGGCGGTCTTGCCGGCTATGTGAGCACTTATCAGGATGCGACGGAGGCCATTTGCCAGTCTTCAGTCAGAAATTGCTATACGTCATCGTCGGTTACTGCAAATATTGCGACTTACGACGTAGAAAATGATATGAGGGAGATTATCGGAGCTGTTCAGGAAGGAGCAACTCCTGAAATTGAGAATATCTACTTTGACCGTCAGATGACCAGTTTCGGTTCTGTACGTTACGGTGTGAATACGGCCGATTTGGCGAAGGCTACGGCTCTCGCAGGCTTTGATGCTTCCGTTTGGGTATTTACGGAAGGACAGTATCCGAGGCTGAAAGATATGGATGCCAATGAGGCTGCCTATATGGGAGCGTCGGTTGTTCAGATGCAGGCCAACAACTCATTGGGCAAGCTGACAAAGGAGGCTACGCTGCGTCCGTTAGGCAATACGGAATATGCGTTGTTGAAGGATGGCGTTATCGGCAACGATGGCTATTTCAGTGAAATCGCTGATGGAAAATTGCGTATCAAGACTGATTTTGGAACAGATACTCTTGTTGTCAGAAACGGGAAAGTGAGCATTGCATATGCATTCAGTGTCGCTCCGATTCCGTTTGAGGGAGAAGGAACGAAGGCTGAGCCTTATCTGCTGAAGACAAAGGATGATATTTTGAAATTAGCGGATTATACCAATAATAAGAATCAGAATTTCAAAGATACGTATTTCCTGTTTGCCAACGATATTGATATGGAATACGACCCGGCATTTGACGGTATCAGTTCTGACGCGAAGAACTTCGATATGAAGTTTGCCGGAAAGATTGATGGTGGAGGTTATGCGCTCAAGCGCCTGCTTCTTAACCGTGTGCTGTGGAAGGTTCGTCCGGAGGATGACCCGACAGGTGCGGGCGGTAGTCCGGATAATATGAACAGCCGTCTTTGCGGTGGCTTTGTCGGACGTCTCGATGTTGACGGCGAGGTACGCAACCTGACTATTGCCGCGGATGCCCGCATCAGCTTCTGGGGATATTCGGGTCCGATTGTGGCTTATAACTGGGGTGTGGTTGACAATTGTGCGAACTATGCCGACGTGTACAGCTACAGTTCCGTAGTCGGAGGCCTTGTAGGACGGAACGAGACGAACGGTAAGGTAACGAATTGCTATAATGAGGGTAATGTCTATGGCGGTTACGATACAGCCGGTGGTATAACTGGCTACAATTGCGGTTATGTAGAGAATTGTGCGAATGCCGGTTCTGTCATCGTTGAGTCTATATCACAGTTTATGACAAACGTGAAGTTCCTCAAGACAGCGGGCGGTATTGTCGGACATTCGAACGGTGGTATCATCCGAAATGTCGTGAACGGCGGATATGTCTATGCGATTGGCGGTAAGGCAGGCGGTATTGCCGGTTCTTATCCGAAAGTTATCATGTCGGATGTTACGGGAAAGAACGATATGTATAATGCGCTTAACTTCGGAACGGCGCAATCGTCTGACCCGCTTTATCTTGGCGCTATTTCCGGTGATTCAGGTACGCAAGGAACCATCCAGTCCAATTTCTGGGATGCACAGATACTTCCAATCAAGGCTATCGGAAATCAAGATATGGAAGGTATGACAGGAGTGGAAACCTCTCAGCTTCTTTCGGGAAAGGCATTGGACGGTTTTGACACCAGTCTTTGGGATTTCACAGCCGGACAGTATCCTGTTTTGAAGCAATTCGCTGACAGAGAAGGTTTGCAGCGTGCCCGTAAGGCCATCGTCAGCATTCCGGAAGGATTGACGGCAAAGGATTTGAGTCAGGATGCAGTCTTGGCAGAGGAAGAGGGTCTCGTATGGTCGCTTCGTCAGCAGACGGTGTTTAAGATTGAAGGTTCAACGCTGCGGGCTCCTGAAAAGGTAACGGAACTGGCGGTTGATACGTTGGTTGCTACTTATGGAAACTATGTCAAGCTGATAGAGATTAAGCGGATTCCTGATTTGCAGTTGGCAGGAGAAGGTACGGAGGCTAATCCGTATCAGATTGCATCGGCCGATGACTGGAATGCTTTGTCGGAATATATGGAGCTTATCGGTGAACCGTTTAAGGACAGATTCTTTAAACTGATGGCGGACATTGATTTTACGGATGTGGAATTCAGAATGCTCGCATCTGACGGCATTACTTCATTTGAGGGTAATCTGGATGGAGACGGCAAGAAGATTTCGGGCATCAAGATTAAAACAACGGAATCAGGTCAGGGCGCCATTCGTATTCTTGGCGAGTCGGGTGTTGTCTCCAATCTGACACTCGCGGGTGACGTTGAGGCTTCGTCTGCATCAAGCGGCGGTTTCTCCGGCTCGGTTTATGGAACGATGGTGAATTGTGTAAATGAGATTAACGTTGCTTCTACCAGTGGAAATGGCGTTTCCGGCTTTGGAAAACTCTTTGGAACTGCTCGGATGACGGATTGCGTCAATAAGGGTATGATTTCAGGAAAGGGTAATAACATTGCAGGTTTTGCTGCTGAGACGGAAGCCGGTGTCCGCTTGATAAGATGCGGAAACGAAGGAAAGGTTGTCAATAATGGAAAGGGCAGCTACACAGGCGGTCTTCTGGGAACAGCGATGCCTATGTATTTGGAGGATTGTTACAATTCAGGTGAAATCGAAATTACCGATTTGGACAATACGAAGAATGTGGCCGGTCTGATTGGTTTTGCCACATCCAACAGTTCTTGCGAGGAGCGGATGGAATTGGTAAGGTGTTACAACACGGCTGACGTTCAGGCGGCTGGTGCTGTGGCCGGATTGATTGCCGCCTCTTCGGCAAGTTCGTCCATCATCAATCCGATGACGCTGACGGAATGCTACAATACGGGAAATATTTCGGCTCAACCTTCGAAGGTACAGTCTTCATCGGGTGCACCGACAGCCGGATTGGTGGCATTCTATACTCCGGGTTCCAAGTTCACGGGTTGTTGGAACTCCGGAACTCTCTCAACAATCAATGTCTATACGGCGGGTATTGCAGCCTACTATCGTTCTGCACCGTCGGAAGAGTATCCGGTTGTTATTACCGATTGCTACAATATCGGAGAGATAGCTACGACCGGTGACAATGGCGGTGGTATCCTGGCTTACTGCCATAATTTCATGACGGTTGAGAATTGCTATAATACGGCGAATATTTCCGGTGATTTCGGCTTTGGCGGTATCGTTGGAAATTTGATAGGCGAGGTGTCTGTTATCCGCAATTGCTGGAACTCGGGTAATATCGACGTTCTGACAAACCGTGCGGGCGGTATCGTAGGTCATGGGACAAAGGGTAATGTCGAGAATTGCTTCAATGTGGGCGATGTCACTTCCAGCAGTACGGAAGGTGGTACGGTCATCAAGGCCGGTTACGCTATCGGTGGCCTTGCCGGACAGGGCGGAGCTGCCTTTACGAATTGCTACAACATGGGAACTGTCACAGGAGCCAGCCAGGTAGGTGGTCTTATCGGCGTGCCTTTTGCATCAGTGACGAAGCTCATCAGATGTTATAACGCGGGCAAGATTGTAGCGGAGGCTGACACGTGTGGCGCTCTTATCGGAGCCAATATCCTGAATGGAAAGATATGGAATGAGAACAACGAGGTAAGAGATTCCTATTATGTGACTGACTACGGAACCTACACGAATAATCACTCGGGAACGGCTGTGACGCTTGCGGAACTGGCTGCTCTTGACATGGGAGAAGGCTGGTCGTCAAACGATGACTATACGATGCCGATTCCTACTTCCTTGAATTCCATACCGGTGGCATTGGTCAATGCGGTAACGCTTGGATTTGCAGAAGGTGACTCGCAGGACAACGTAACTCGGAATTTCTTTGTCGGAGCTCCGGAAGGGTTGCAATGGACTGCATCCGTTCCTAACATTACCATATCAGGAATGAATGCCGAGTTCACTGATGAGGCATTTATCGGAGAGGCTATCCTGACGGCAAGTGCAGGTGAGTTGACACGGGAATTCACTATTGTATGTAACAAGGAAGCGTCTTCATCACTCGATAAGATGGACGGAGTCCGGGAGATTGAGAGTGAGCGCTGGTTTAACGCCGCCGGTATACAGGTGTCAAAACCTACCTATAAGGACGGTGCTGTTTATTTGGTGATACGCGTTTATACGGATAAGACGACAGAGGTTGTCAAGATAGTTAACGCCGATTAGATTCGGTCAGATAACATCAAAAAAGAGAGCGGCTGTGCGATTGCACAGCCGCTCTGCTTGTTATTTAGGATGATTTTATTCGTTGTTCTTGCCGCAGCAGTTTTTGTACTTCTTGCCGCTACCACAAGGGCATGGGTCGTTTCTACCCACCTTCGGCGCTGCCTTAATCGGGTCGATGTGTGCCTTTTGCGGGCCACGAGCAGCCTGGCGTTGCGCTTCCTGTCCGGGGTATTCCTCTTTTTGCGTCTTGTAGATGCTGTAGTCGGTACGCTTTTCAGGCGTAGCCGGTTTTACAGGAATGTCGGACGGCATGGCCGGAGAGATGGAGATGTTGGAGCTGACGCTGCGTGTTTCCACCTGCTGCTCTTTCTTTTCCTGCTGAGGCGCTGCCTGTTGAGGTGCAGCCTGCTGAGGTTGCTGTGCCGGTTCAGCTTGTGGCTGAGGTTGTTGTGCAGGGCGAGGAGGCATCGGCGGAACGAAAATCTGACCGCGCATCAATGAGCTTACCGTCTTGGCATTCATAGAGTCGAGCATGGCATCGAACATCTTGAATGATTCAATCTTATAGATAATCAGCGGGTCTTTCTGCTCGTAGCTTGCATTCTGTACGGACTGACGGAGTTGGTCAAGTTCACGCAGGTGCTCTTTCCAAGCCTCGTCGATAGCCATGAGAAGGATAATCTTCTGCCAAGCCTTGGCGATGTTCTTGCACTTCTCGTTGTAGGATTCCTCGATGCCTACAACGACACCAAGAATGCGCTTACCGTCGGTGATTGGCACTTGGATACGTCCGTCCTTACCGCCATTTTCGTAGTAGTGGGTAATGACAGGAAGTGCAGTCTCAGCAATTTTCTCAGAGCGGGCGTTGAACGTAGTTACGGCTGCCTGATAGATTGCGTCGATTTGCTTCGGTGCCGGCATTGAGCGGTATTCCTCTTCCTTGAACGGAAGTTCGATGCCGAGAGTAGTCAGCGTGTCCATGCGCAAGTCTTCGTAGTCGGAAGCAGCGCCGTAGCGTTTCACGATGTTCTCTACGGTTTCGTAAATCATGTTCATGATGTCGATACCGATACGCTCACCCATAAGAGCGTGGTGACGGCGGGAGTAGATGACCTTACGCTGTGCGTTCATCACGTCGTCATATTCGAGCAGACGCTTACGGATACCGAAGTTGTTTTCCTCGACACGTTTCTGGGCGTTCTCGATGGAACGGGTAACCATGTTGGCCTCAATTGGCTCACCCTCTTTCAGTCCGAGATGGTCGAGCATTTTGACAACGCGGTCAGTAGCGAACAGACGCATGACGGTATCTTCAAATGAAACGAAGAATACGGATGAACCCGGGTCACCCTGACGTCCGGCACGACCACGCAACTGACGGTCGACACGGCGGGACTCATGGCGCTCAGTACCGATGATTGCCAAACCTCCGGCATCCTTCACTTCCTGAGTCAGCTTGATGTCGGTACCACGACCGGCCATGTTGGTTGCGATGGTAACAACGGCCTTTTGTCCGGCGCGTGCCACAATCTCAGCCTCTTTTTGGTGAAGTTTCGCATTCAATACGTTGTGCGGGATGCGGCGGAGCTGGAGCATACGGCTCAGCAACTCGGAGATTTCGACGGATGTAGTACCCACGAGGACTGGACGTCCCATCTGTACCATCTTGTCGATTTCCTCGATAACGGCATTGTATTTTTCTTTCTTTGTCTTGTAGACGCGGTCGTTCATATCGATACGCTGAACAGGACGGTTGGTAGGAATTGTTACGACATCCAACTTGTAGATGTCCCAGAATTCACCGGCTTCCGTCTCAGCCGTACCGGTCATACCGGCCAGTTTATGATACATGCGGAAGTAGTTCTGCAATGTGATGGTAGCAAATGTTTGTGTTGCAGCCTCTACCTTGACGCCTTCCTTAGCTTCGATAGCCTGGTGCAGACCGTCGGAGTAGCGGCGGCCTTCCATGATACGGCCTGTCTGCTCATCGACAATCTTGATTTTGTTGTCGTCGATGACGTATTCAATGTCACGGTCAAACAGCGTGTAAGCCTTGAGCAACTGGTTGACTGTGTGAACGCGCTCTGCCTTTACGGCATAGTTCTGTGCATATTGAGCTTTCTTCTCAGCCTTTTCCTCTGCGGAAATCGGTTCGTTCTCCAGGTCGGAAAGTTGAGTTGTGATGTCAGGGAGGATGAAGAATGTCGGGTCATCACTTGTGCCGGTCAGCACGTCGATACCTTTATCCGTAAGCTCGATGCTGCGGTTCTTCTCATCGATAACGAAGTACAGCGGGTCGGTAACAATCGGCATCTGGCGGTTGTTGTCCTGCATGTAGTAAGCTTCCGTTTCGAGCATGAGCGGCTTGATACCTTCCTGGCTCAGGTATTTGATGAGCGGACCGTATTTCGGTAGACCCTTATAAGCACGGAACAGGAGCAGGGCGCCTTCCTTGCGCACGTCCTTGTCCTCAGACGCGATTTTAGCTTTTGCTTCAGTGAGGAGAGAAGTGACGAGCTTGCGCTGAGCATTGACTACCTTTTCCACGTTCGGCTTGAACTGAACGAACATCTGGTCCTCGCCCTTTGGAATCGGACCTGAGATGATAAGCGGTGTACGGGCATCGTCAATCAACACGGAGTCGACCTCATCGACGATGGCGAAGTTGTGTTCGCGCTGTACGAGGTCAGCCGGTGACTGCGCCATGTTGTCGCGGAGGTAGTCGAAACCGAACTCGTTGTTTGTACCGAACGTGATGTCGGCGTTGTAGGCCTTGCGGCGGGCAGGAGAGTTTGGCTCGTGCTTGTCGATACAGTCGACTGACAGACCGTGGAACATATACAACGGACCCATCCACTCGGAGTCACGCTTTGACAGATAGTCGTTGACTGTGACCATGTGGACACCGTTTCCTGTCAGGGCGTTGAGGAATACCGGCAGCGTAGCTACAAGTGTCTTACCTTCACCTGTTGCCATCTCGGAAATCTTACCCTGGTGCAGCACGATACCACCGATGAGCTGTACGTCATAGTGTACCATATCCCATACCACCTCGTTTCCACCTGCAATCCAATGGTTGCGGTAGATGGCCTTGTCGCCTTCGATGGTGATGAAGTCCTTGCCCTGAACAGCCAATTGGCGGTCGAAGTCGCTGGCAGTCACCTCAAGTGTCTCGTTTTCCTTGAAGCGGCGTGCTGTATCGCGTACGATAGCAAACACTTCCGGAAGGTAGTTGTTAAGTTCCTTCTCTAGGATGTCGAGAATTTCTTTCTTCAGGTTGTCGATTTTCTCCCAAAGCGGTTCGCGCTTGTCGTAGTCAAGCGTTTCGATTTGAGCCTTGATGTCGGCTATTTCCTGTTTCTTGGCTGCCGTGCTTTCTTTGAGCGCAGCTTTGATGTTTGTGATTCTTTCGCGGAGCTCATCGTTCGACAATCCGGCAAGTGTCGGATAGATAGCGTTGATTTTGTCCACGATAGGCTGGATTTCGCGCAGGTCGCGTTGCGACTTGTTGCCGAAAAGCTTCTTAAGGAAGTCGTTAATACCCATGTTTTATGATTTTTTTATTTATATACGAGTTAATGAATGCTGTCTATTCGCGTGGATGCGAATGAAAAAAAGAATGATGGGAATTTTGAGCTTTCTTACAGATTGAGAGGAAGCTCTTTGGCAGCATTGGGAGAACGTATACGCAGAATGCGCGACACTGTCGGTGCCAGAATAGTGGCATCGACCGGTGTGATGATTTTCTTCGGCTCAATGTTGGGCGCGATGATGAAGCACGGTGCGCTGACCGCGTTGTTAATAGAGTATGTGTCTTTTAGGTTCGTGTTGTAATCGTCCACCACTTTCCATCCCGGAGTAATCTGCAGGAAAACGTCACCGGCATAGTCGGTTGTGATGGTCTTGTGGAGGCGTCGCAGGTCGTCGCTTGTCGGGTTGTCGATAATCTCATCCAGAGTGTAGGCATTGCATACGCCTGCCATTCTTCTGAGAAATTTACCCGATTTGTCGCGCAGTTCCTCGACGGATATGTTTTGCTCTTTAGCGAGCGCCTCGTTCAGATAAACTGTCTGGTCATAATATCCTGATACCCAACTGCCTGTGCCATAGAGAGCCATCAGATACATGTTGAGAAGCGAGACTGCCTTTTTGGAGGAGAACTCGCCTGTCGGGATGTTGAAGCGCGCTTCAGGAGCATAACTGTCGCTGAAATAGCCGGTAGAGGTGACGAAAATGCATACATTGCGACCCACCTGCCGGTCAATGGCGGCAAAAAGGCGCGCCAAATCTCGGTCAAGACGTATGTATTTGTCTTGCAGTTCGATACGGCTGTCGGCATCGAAAGCATAATCGATAGGAGAGACGGTGTATGCAATGTTAAGCATATCCACTCCGGCTCTCTTGCCCAGTGTCAGTTCGTCGATGCAGTCGATGGCCACTTCGGTGATTTCCTCATTGACGAGTGCCGACTGCTTGAATTTTTCCACACGGTTTTCACCGGCGAAGGTATATTTGAAGGGGAACAGCGTGCGGTGCAGCGCTATTCCGGGATAGTCGTTGACGTTAAGAATCGGCTTCCATTGGATGGTGTCGAGTTTGGAAGTCAGCGATTGTGAGAAATTACGGTTGCTGACGACGGTCGGATAGTCCTTGTAGAAGGTTGTAGAGGCCCATTTGCCCGTTTTGTCGTCAATCCAGAATGCTCCGTTGGCGGCATGTCCTGCCATGATGATGGCTTGCTGCGCATCGGGAGCGATGGCGTAAACCTCTCCGATACCGTTGTTGTCCATGCGCAGTTCGTCGCTCAGAGTCGACACTTTCAGCGCCATCGGCGACAGCGTTTCGTTGGAGGCGTTACCTATGTATTTCGTATCGGTCAGCACCTTGTAGCGGCGGTGGTCAGATTCTTCGTAGCGCTCGCTGCTGATGATGCCGTTGATATTGGGATATGCCCCGGTATAGAGCAGGGCGGTTGTTGTCAGTTTGTCAAATTTGCTGATGTCGAAAGTGAGGTTCTCCAAATAGACTCCCTCACGCATCAGTCTTTTGAATCCGTTGTTGCCGAAATGCGACTGCAGCAGGTCGATGTAGTCGCTGCGCAGTTGGTCGATGGTAATGCCGACCACAAGCGTAGGCCGCCCCGCTGCTGTCTGTGAAAGGGCAGACATCGCAACGAGGGAGAATATCATGGAAGATATGAGCCTGTTTACTTGTTTCTTTTTACGCATTTTCGGTTTATTGTCAGATAATTGGCAGAACGGATCAAACTGCAGAGCATCAGCGGGAAAAAGGCCGCGTTGGCGCTTTGCGGAAGAGCCCACCAGAAGGCTGCCAAAAATAACACGAGTGCAAAGTTAATAAAATGATATGAAAATAACCACTTTCTGCATGATTTTATCCAAATTGTTACAGCAGGGAAGAGGCAGAAGGGGTTCAGCCAGAAGGCGAGATAGTTGGGAGAGGTGGCTTCATGCTCGGAAACAAACACGAGGAAGAAGACCAGACTTCCGGCCAATCCTGTCAGCAGGAACCAAAGGCTGTCAAACCAGCGTATGGTGCGTTTGCGTCGGTATTCAATGACGCATACGCCTGCTGTAATGACCAGCATCGCACATGCCGCAAACATCGGAGTCAGGTACCAGGGAGTTGGCGGTAGGATAGGTGATTCGCTGCCGTCGAACAAAACAGTTGTACGCGTGACGAGTGGTCGGCCGTCGTTCAGGCGCGCTTCAGCGAAGGCGTCCTTCAGCCGTAACGGAGCAAACAGCTGTTTGCGGAGGTCGAGCCGGTAGTCAATGCCGGAACCGAGCGCCAGGTCGATGCCGAACTGGTACCAGGGATAATTGCCGCTGTAGCTGCGCATGATGGAACGGAATGTGGCCGTTGTGTCGGTCGCTTCCGGATAGACAATGCCGCCTGACACCTTTTCTATCATGTCGCGTGGACGGGTTGCGCAGTTGTTGAGAACGTAGTTATAGCGGTATTCGCGGTTTTCTGGGCGGCTCAGGTACTCCAATTCCGAATAGAGCGCCCATGCTTGCGCGTTGTTGAGATTCAGTTCCTGTTGTACGACCTTTGAGTTTCGCTCGATGTAGTCGGGGAGAAAATACTCAAAGGGATATCCTCCGAGCGCATAGTCGGTCTCTCCTTTGACGAAACGGTAGATGAAATTCGGTTTGTTGAAGGAGAAAAGGCCGAAGTTGTAGACCTTGTCTATTCCGCCGCCGGTGATGCGGATGGCTGTATGTCCGTACAGCTCATAGACGGCAGCTCCTGGATAGCAGGTTATCAGGCTGACACGCAAGTCGGAGCCCGGAGCAACAATTTGTCCGAGAGCGAAAAGCGGGATGATATGCAGTAATAAGAAAAAAGCGATGCGCTTAATCATGAATTTTTTGTTTTTTGCAAAATACAACGGCAAAAATAGACTATAATTTTCACCTGTGCAACAACAGCGGCTTCCGAAAACGGACGATTGGCTGCCTTTGCCAAGTGGAGATGCCGATGCTTTCGGGCGGCTTCTCTTTTTACTTTTGCGTAAAATTGCTAATTTTGCGAGGATTTTGTTAAGCCGACACTGTGTCGGTTGGAATCAGGTGCAGAGCCTGAGCAGTACTCGCTGCCGTAACTCCACAATAACCTAAGCATTCAGTCACTGGCCGGACCGCCGGGAAGGCTGAGTCGGAACAAGATAGGGGAGAAGCCGGAATACAGTAGCAAAATCCTTGATTTTATAACAGCCCGCGAGGAACCTTCTGAAGAAAGGCATTCGGGCATAAAATTTTAGTGATGGAAAAGAAAACTATCAGTTTGTTGCTGGCCATGGCAGGGCTGGCACCGTTTCACGTTACGGCTCAAAACGATTCCATTCCCTCCGGCGAGGAGTTCGGCGAGGAAATGATAATGAACGAGGTGACCGTCGTGGAGACCCGCAACAAGGCAATCATCAGTCCCCAACTTTTGAGTGAGAAAGAATTGGGCCGGCTCAACAGTCAGTCGGTGGCCGACGCATTGCGTTATTTCTCCGGCGTACAGGTAAAGGATTACGGAGGTATCGGCGGCATAAAGACGGTCAATATCCGCAGTATGGGTACGAATCATGTCGGTGTGTTCTACAACGGCGTGCAGTTGGGAAATGCCCAGAACGGCCAGGTGGATTTGGGCAGGTATTCGCTCGACAATATTGAGTCGATTGCGCTCTATAATGGTCAGAAAAGCGACATTTTCCAGACGGCTAAGGATTTCAGCTCATCCAGCGCGGTCTACATTGCGACGAAGCGGCCGCGTTTCCGCAACGACGAGACGTTTCATGTGACGGCTCAGATGAAAACCGGAAGTTTCGGCCTTGTCAATCCGTCCCTGCTTTGGGAGCAGAAGTTGAGCAACAAGGTCTACTTGTCGGCAAATGCGGAATACACGAACGCCAACGGACGCTACAAGTTCCGCTACAAGCGTATGCAGCTCGACGGTCAGGTGGCTTACGACACCACGGCTGTCCGTCAGAATGGCGATGTTACGGCTTTCCGTGCAGAAGCCGGCGTTTATGGATTTATTCCACAGGGAAAATGGAACATTAATGGCTATTTCTATACATCGGAACGTGGAATTCCGGGTGCGATTGTCAACAACGTGTTCCGTCATGGAGAGCGTCAGGCCGATAAGGCGGCATTCGGGCAAGGTTCGTTTGAGAAGAAAGTTTCTGATTTTTACGAATTGAAACTCAACGGAAAATTTGCGTGGGATTACTCCAATTTCCTGCGTGATGACCCGAAAGAGCTGTATATCAACAACCACTATTACCAGCAGGAAGTCTATTTGTCGGTTGCTAACCTTTTTACGATTACCGACTGGTGGAAAATGTCGGCTTCGCTTGACGCGCAAATGAACAAGATGAATGCCGATTTGGTCGATTTTGCCTATCCGTTGCGATGGTCGGAGTATATGGCTGTGGCTACGTCGTTCGACTTTGACCGCTTCAGCGTGCAGGCTTCTTTCCTCGGAACATTCTTTCAGGAGAGTACTCGCTCGCGTAAAACTTATACGGCTTCGCCCAATCGAAATGAGTTTTCTCCGGCTGTGTTCTTCTCCTACCAGCCGTTTGAGCGTCACAATCTGAAAATCAATGGCTTTTTCAAGCGCATTTTCCGCATGCCTACGTTCAATGACTTGTATTATACGGAAATCGGAAACGCATTGCTGAAGCCGGAAACGACGTGGCAGTATGACCTCGGGGTGACTTACGACAAGCAGTTCTCGCATCCGTTCTTTAAATATCTGCGTGCAAAGGTCGACGGATATTACAATACGGTGAACGATAAGATTGTGGCCTATCCGACCGGGCAGCAGTTCCGCTGGACGATGATTAATCTCGGATTTGTGAGGATTGGTGGTTTGGAAACGAACCTCAATGTCGGAGCTTCGGTTGGGAAAGTCAATTTAGGGCTGAACCTGCAATATACTTATCAGTCGGCGCGTGACTTTACCTCTCCGTCTGATTCGTTCTATGGTGACCAGATTCCCTACACGCCTTGGCACAGCGGTTCGGTGGCCGGCAACATTAATTACCGTGGATGGGATTTCAATTACAGCTTTATCTACACGGGTGAGCGCTACAATGAGCAGGAGAACACGAAGTACAACTATGAGCAGCCGTGGTATACGCACGATATGTCGGTGTCGAAAGAGTTCACCCTTTGGAAATGCAGAATGAAGGTGACTGGCGAGTTGAACAATGTGTTCAATCAGGCTTATGAGGTGATTCACAATTATCCGATGCCCGGCCGGAATTTCAAGATAACGTTAAGAGTGGGTATTTAATGCCTTTTATGGATATGCCGCGGGGCGGTGCCGGACATCTTGCCGGTACCGCCCCCGCGTGTATTTTGTACCTATGTACTACATTGGGTCAACGTCGTAGTAGACGATTACGCTCTTCATCCGCGCGTCGGATAATGATTGCTCGTAGACGTTGCGGAGAATTTGCTTGACGGCCGACATGGAAGCCGTGGTTTCCATCTTGAGCATAATCTGGCGGATGTAGAGCTGTTGTATGCGTGCGATGAGCGGAGATTCCGGCCCGAGTACGCGCTTGCCGAAAATCTGTCGCAGCATATTGCTGAAGCGTACGGACATTTCCGTCAGCGTGTTGTCGTCGCGGTGCTTCAGGTAGATGTTGATGATGCGGGAGAACGGCGGGTAGTTGGTCCTTTGCCGTTGCTCCAACTCGTAGGCATAATAGCCCTCATAATCGTGGTCGACGACGTATTTTATGATAGGGTGGTCGGGCATGGTGGTTTGAATCAGCACCTTGCCCTGCCGGTGCTTGCGTCCGGCGCGTCCTGCCACCTGTTCCATCATGTTGAAAGCACGCTCGTTGGAGCGGAAATCGGGAAAATTGATGACATTGTCGGCGTTGATGATGCCCACAACGCTTACTCCTTCGAAATCCAGACCTTTGGTCACCATCTGGGTGCCTATCAGAATCTGCGTGCGTCGGTTGGAGAAGCTGTCGATGATTTTCTCATAGCTGCTTTTGCTCCGGGTGGTGTCGAGGTCCATCCTGGCAATTTTTACACCGGGGAATAATTCTTTTTCCACGGTGTCTTCAATACGCTCGGTACCGTAACCGATGATTTCCAGCGTCGGCTGCCGGCAGGCCGGACAAAAATCGGGCAGGGGCATGCTGTGTCCGCAGTAGTGGCAAGACAGCTCATTGAGCCGCTTGTGGTAGGTGAGCGTAACGTCGCAGTTCTCACATTTGGGCGTCCATGCGCACTCCTTGCATCGCACTATCGGCGCAAAGCCTCTGCGGTTCTGGAAGATGATGGCCTGCTCGTCGCGCTTGATGGCTTCCGCACACTCGTCAATCAGAGCCGTGGAGAACGCTCCGCGCATTTCTCGCTTCTTGCGGGCTTTCAGCGTGTCGATAATTGTTACTTCCGGCATCTGGATGCCTTCATGCCGTTGCAGGAGCTTGACAAGTCCAAACTTGCCGGTTGTGGCGTTGAAATAAGTTTCGATGGATGGTGTGGCCGACCCCAGCAGTGTCTTTGCTCCGTGCATGGAAGCCAGGACAATGGCCGCGTTGCGTGCGTTGTAGCGGGGAGCCGGGTCAAACTGCTTGTAGCTTGTCTCATGCTCTTCGTCGACAATGACCAGACCGAGTTGGGAGAACGGAAGAAATACAGAGGAACGGACGCCGATGATGACGGCCGGCTCGCCGTCCTGCAACAGACGCTTCCAGATGTCGACACGCTCGTTGTCGGAAAATTTGGAGTGATAGATGAGCAGTCGGTCGCCGAAGATGCGTTGGAGCCGTTGGGTGAGCTGCGTGGTGAGCGCGATTTCCGGTACGAGGTAAAGCACCTGTCGTCCGGCTTTCAGAACTCGGTCAATCAGGTAGGTATATATTTCGGTCTTGCCGCTGGACGTGACGCCATGCAGCAACGTAACGCCATGGGTCTTAAACGACTCAGTGATTTCGTTGAGGGCTTTTTGCTGTATGTCGCTCAGTTGAGTCAGCTCCTTTTGAGAGGAACTGTTGCTCGCAAAACGGTTGATTTCCTTTTTGTAGAGGGTGAAGATGCCCTTGTCGGACATTGCCTTCAGGATGGTGTTGCTGGCTTCACTCCGTTCCTTGAGGGCCTCCCTCGACACTTCTGCAGCTTCGCCCCGCTGCATCCATTTGGAAAGGTCGAGGTAGGCCAACAGTGCCGCTTCCTGCTTCTTGGCGGATTTTACGGCTTCGAAAAATTGGCCGACTTTCTCGTTGTCGCCTTTCTCAGCGTTGAGCTTGACGAAGATTTCCGTCTTTGGACGGTAATTGTCGACGATTTTTTCAGAGATGAAAATAGCCTCCTTTTCAATCATGGAGGCAACGATGGCCTCTACGTTTTTGTATCCGGTGGCTTTTGCAATGTCGGCAGGCGTGAGTTTGTCACGGGTAGAAAGCAGGTCGTAGATGACTGTTTCCCGTTCTTTCATCGAGTGGTCAGAGTCGATGAAGTCGGGGTTGGCTGACACATAGGTCTCGCTTTCCACTTTCATGCCGGCGGGAACGGCGGCCTTGTAGACCTCACCGAGCGAACACAGATAGTATTCTGAAATCCATTGCCAGAATTTCAGTTGCGGATGGCGGAGAATGGAGTTGCTGTCCAGAACGGATATGATTTCTTTCACTTCGTAGCCTTCCGGTTGCCGGTTGTGGAGCATCTCCACGATGCCGGTGTAGAATTTCTTTCTTCCAAACGGTACGAGCACGCGGAATCCGATGGAGAGGCTGTCGGCCATGGTGTCGGGTACTTTGTAGGTGAACGTGCTGTATAAAGGAAGGGGCAATATGACTTCTGCGTACTTCATAGATTTAAAAAAATAGTGGAACACAATTATTGTATTCCACTACAAATATACGATTTTGATTTGAATTTTCTGTTTGTCCTGCGTTTAAAGCCGGTTGCTTTTGCGGCTTAGAAGAAGTAGGTGAGAGCCACTTTCCAATTTCGGCTTTTTGAGTTGAAGTTGCTCAACATTACAGTTTTTGACGTGCCTGTTACGTCCCAGGTGTAGCTGCAGGAAAGTTGGAAGTTGCGGAAAATCTCAGCACCGGCTCCGACTTCAATGCCCAGGTTGACACGTTTGTAATCGTAAGCTTTGATGTCGTTGTGAGCGAGCAGGATGCTCATGGTCGGACCGACAAAGGCGAAAGGTGCCAATTTACGCTCAAAACCCTGAAGGTTCGTGTATTTGAACCGAACATGAACGGGAATGTCGAGATAGTGGAGGTAGGAGCGTTCTGTTCCGTAGCCTTCGACTTGCCAGATGGGGAAATCTCCCAAATTCATTGTCGCACCGCGTTGAGCGTACTGAAGGCCGAGGTCAATGCCGAAACCGATACCTGGAATTTCATATTCACCGATGATACCGGCAGAGTAGCCCAGTGACTGGTCGGATGAGAATTTTTGCATGTGAAATCCCGGCTGACTCCATTTCAGGTCGCTGACAATGGCTCCGGCCGTGACGCCCCAGCGCATTTCAGCCTGGGAGGTGAACGGAGCGGCTAAGGCCAGCAGCGTAACTATGCTGAAAAGTATTTTTCTCATAAATTTCTTTTTTGAGTGATTAATGGTTGCAAAACTACGGAATATTTTCAGGAGAAGCAAGAAAAAAATCGGCATAAACGGTCAAAATCCGTTAAATGCCGATTTAAAAGCTTAACTAAAGACGTTCCTTTTAGAAAAGGTAGGCAGCCGTGATTGTCCAATAGCGGTTCTTACCTTCGATTGTAGGCATATCGTCGACAACCTTGATGGTTTCCATCGCCTTGGTCAGGCCGATGCCGTAGCTTGCTCCGATTTGCAGGTGGTTGAACAATTCAACGCCGGCACCGAAGTTCCAGGATACGTCGCATTTCTTTTCTTCGATGAATTCCTTGAAGTCGTTTTTGCTGACAAGGAATGCAAAGCTCGGACCGGTAGCCAGGTATGGCTTAATCACATTGGATATAACCGGGATTGAAATTTTCCATTTCAGGTTGAGCGGAATGTCGATGTAATCGCGTGAGGAATTGAAATGCTCGAATTCTTCCTGAAGAGTCTTGTCGCCAACAGTGCGGTGAACATACATGACGGAAGCATCGATGCCCAATCCGAGAACAGGTGCCGTAAATTCAAGCATGGCGCCACCGGTGAATCCGGCGCGGTTCTCAACGTTGAAGTTTTCGGCTACGGAATTGAACTTCAAGTCATTGACTGCAACGCCGGCTTTTAGACCAAACTTGAGTTGGGCAGATGCCGGAATGGCTGTTGTCAAGGCGATTATCGCCATTGCGAAGAAGAATGCAAATTTTTTCATAATTAAGATTTGTTATTGGTTTCACACTTAAATGGCTTATCTTCGGTGGGTGGAGTTCCGAAAGAAATGCTTTGTTATTTTTGGTTAAACAAATAAAAGGAAAAAAGGTTCTTGTGAAAAGGACAAAACAGCCTCATATTTTGCGAAAAAAAGTAGAGACGGAATTTTGGGTTATATTAAAAATTGCTATCTTTGCATAAGATAGGATGCGGCTCGGCATAGCTCAAACCGAAAATTTAAATTTCGTTTGCCTCTGCGCTCGCCTTTCACTATCTTTGTACTACAAAAAACTAAAGACGATGAGTGAAAAAACGCATTTCAAGCAACAGTCTATACGGCTACGAAAGCAGTCGGATGTGTTTTTTCCGTTATTGTATATGGATAATATAGAAAAAAGCCGGTCAGCACTATTTGTGTAGGATTGGCTTTTTTTATAAATGTGCTGGTTTTATTAAAAAAATAAATACGATATGCAGAACAATAGCCTTGTTTCGATTTCTGATTTCACAAAAGATGAAATGCTCGAACTGCTCGAGGACATGAAGTATTTTGAAGCAAATCCGAATCGAAGATTGTTGGAAGGAAAAGTAGTTGCGACTCTGTTTTTTGAGCCGTCTACACGTACGCGGTTAAGTTTCGAAACAGCGGTGAACCGGTTAGGTGGTAGAATTATTGGTTTCTCTGACGCGAGCACAACCAGCTCTTCAAAGGGAGAAACGCTGAAGGATACTATCATGATGGTCAATAATTATGTCGATTTGATTATCATGCGCCACTATCTTGAGGGTGCGGCACGATATGCTTCGGAAGTGTCGAGAGTGCCTATTATTAATGCCGGCGACGGAGCCAACCAGCATCCGTCACAGACAATGCTTGATTTGTATTCCATCTATAAGACGCAAGGAACCCTCCGCGACCTGACAATTACGATGGTGGGCGACTTGAAATATGGACGTACGGTACACTCCCTGCTGATGGCTATGTCGTATTTCAATCCGAAGTTCAACTTCGTGGCTTGTGATGAGTTGAAGATGCCTCAGGAATACAAGGACTTCTGCGATGAGCACGGTATTGCCTATACGGAAACCCGCGATTTCTCTCCGGAGGTTATCAATTCAAGCGACATTATCTATATGACACGCGTACAGCGTGAGCGTTTTACCGACCTGATGGAGTATGAGCGCGTGAAGAACATCTACAACCTGCATAACTCGATGCTCGACAACAGCAAGGATAACGTGAGAATTCTGCACCCGCTTCCCCGTGTCGGAGAAATCTCACAGGATGTGGACAGCAATCCGAAGGCCTACTATTTCCAACAGGCGCAGAACGGGTTGTATGCCCGTCAGGCAATTATTTGTAAAGTTTTGGGTATTGACGTAAAAAGTTTGAGAGAAAATGAGCGATAAGAATATTCTGGCAGTAGCAGCGTTGCAGAACGGCACTGTCATTGACCATATACCGACGGAATTAGTATTTGACGTTGTACGCTTGCTTGGCATTGAAGACCTTGACTCAAGCGTAACAATCGGTTTCAATCTCGACAGCAAAAAACTCGGCAAGAAGGGAATCCTGAAGGTGGCCGACGTGTTTTTCCCGGACGAGACGCTGAACCGTCTGGCAATCGTAGCTCCAAATGTAAATGTCAATATTATCAATGACTATAAGGTGGTGAAGAAGTTTAAGGTGACGTTGCCTGATGAGATTAAGGGCATCGTACGCTGCAACAACGTGAAGTGCATCACTAACAATGAGCCGATGACAACTCACTTCCATGTCGTTGATAAGGACAAGGTGATAATCAGGTGTCACTACTGCGAGCGTTCGATTGAGAAAAATGAGATTGAACTGCAATAGCAGCCGGTTATGAAGCAAGTTTGGAAACCGGGTACGATGATTTATCCGCTGCCTGCTGTACTGGTGGGCTGCGGTTCCTCTCCCGACGATTACAATCTGATAACAGTGGCATGGGTCGGTACCATCTGTACGGACCCGGCCATGTGCTATATTTCGGTGCGCCCGGAGCGTCACAGCTACGAGCTGCTGAAGAAGAACATGGAGTTTACCATCAATCTTACGTCTGCCGATATGGCCCGTGCGACCGACTGGTGTGGGGTGCGTTCCGGCCGTGACTACAATAAGTTTGCTGAGATGGGACTGACTCCGAAGCGTGGAACGCAGGTGGCGGCTCCTTACGTTGATGAGTCTCCTTTGGCGATAGAATGCCGGGTGAAGGAGATTGTTCCTCTCGGCTCGCACCATATGTTTATTGCTGAAGTGCTCTGTACGCTTGCCGACGAGCGCTTCATGGACCCCGAAACCGGACGTTTCGACATGAGGGCGGCTGATTTGATTGCCTATGCGCATGGCAATTATTATAAGTTGGGCGACTCAATCGGTAAGTTCGGATGGTCGGTACAAAAGAAACAACCTAAATAACTATTATTTAATAACTAAAAAAATGGAAAGAGACAAACTGATTTTTGACATCATTGAGCGTGAGCATCAACGCCAGAAAAAAGGCATTGAGCTGATTGCTTCTGAAAACTTCGTGAGCGATCAGGTGATGCAGGCAATGGGCTCTTGCTTGACTAACAAGTACGCTGAAGGTTATCCTGGCCACCGTTACTATGGCGGTTGCCAAGTCGTGGATGAGGCTGAGACGCTCGCTATCGAGCGCGTTAAGCAAATTTTCGGCGCAGAATATGCCAATGTACAGCCGCACTCCGGCGCACAGGCAAACATGGCTGTGTTTATGGCAGTCATGAAACCGGGCGATAAATTCCTCGGTCTTAATCTTTCGCACGGTGGTCACCTTAGCCACGGTTCACCCGTGAACTTCTCCGGCCTTGTATTCCATGCCCTTGAGTATGGTGTACGCGAGGACACAGGTCGTGTCGATTACGACATGATGGAGGAAGTGGCTTTGCGTGAGCGTCCGAAATTGCTTATCGGTGGTGCCAGCGCATATTGCCGTGAATGGGATTATGCACGCATGCGTAAGATTGCGGATGAAATCGGCGCTATCTTTATGGTTGATATGGCTCACCCTGCTGGTCTTATCGCAGCCGGTTTGCTCGACAATCCGTTGAAGTATGCCCACATCGTAACTTCTACTACACACAAGACTCTCCGTGGTCCGCGTGGTGGTTTGATTCTCATGGGTAAGGATTTCGACAATCCATGGGGAAAGACTACTCCGAAGGGTGTAGTGAAGAAGATGTCGGCTATCCTCGATTCTGCTGTATTCCCTGGCGTACAAGGCGGTCCGCTTGAGCACGTAATCGCAGCTAAGGCTGTCGCATTCGGCGAGGCTCTTACTCCGGAATACAAGCAATATCAGGAGCAGGTTCGCAAGAATGCCAAGGCTATGGCTGAGGCTCTCTTGGCAAAGAACTACAAGATTGTGTCTGGCGGTACAGATAACCACTGTATCCTGCTTGACCTCCGCTCTCGCTTCCCTGAACTGACTGGTAAGGTGGCTGAGAAGGTGCTTGTAGAGGCTGACATTACGGCTAACAAGAACATGGTGCCGTTCGATACTCGTTCTCCGTTCCAGACTTCAGGTATCCGCCTCGGAACTCCGGCTATCACAACGCGTGGTGCGAAGGAAGAGCTTATGGGCGAGATTGTTGAGATGATTGACACCGTATTGAGCAACTATGACAACGAAAAGGTTATTGCTTCTGTACGTGAGAAGGTCAACTCAATCATGAAGGACTATCCGATGTTTGCTTACTAATTGCTTAGTGTATATAAAATAGGAGAGGGAAACAGGCTGTGATGCCCGTTCCCCTCTTTCTTGTATGGAAGTTGCTGTGCCTAATCTTTCAGTATGCGCCGGCGTACGAGGAAGAATAGCGGCGGCAGTAGCAGTAGTCCGGCGACAACGCTTGCGATGGCGGGATTGTCGCTGATGGTCAGGGAGGCGGCCGTCTGCTGCAGCAAATTGAGCAAAATGTCTCCACAACTGAATATAAAGTAGGCTATCCCGGCCACATACATTAATGTGCCTGTGATAAGGAGCAGTATTTGGGTCAGCCGGTTGGACTTCCGCTCGCGTTCTGCCTGCATTTCCTCGATTTTGTGGAGGGTGCGGCTTGTGAAGTTGAAGGGAAGTTGCGGCACTTTTTCTGTCTCAAGGGCTTTGCGTATGCTTTCGTTTCTGTCAGTTTTCATAATTCGTCAGCTTCTTTAATAAGTAAATAGAGCCGCTTTCTGACTCTGTGGAGTTTAACTTTGACGTTGCTTTCACTAAGATGGAGGATTTCTGCAATTTCGCTGATGCTCCGTTCTTCCTCGTAGAAAAGTGTGATAAGGATTCGCTCGTCAGCGGTGAGTTTCCGGAAGGCTGCCCGTAGCCGGCGCAGGTTGTCGTCGGTAGTGGGAGAGAGCGCATCGTCTATCTGTGTCTCTGAGATGCTGTTCCATTGCGATTCGTCGAAATGTACGGTCTCATTGTCGTTTTTTCGGAGAAAGGATACCGTCGTATTGTATGCGATTCGGTAAATCCATGTAGAAAAGGAACTGTCTCCGTTGAATTTCCTCAGAGAGGAAAAGGCTTTCATGAAAGTATCCTGAGTAAGTTCCTGCGCATCCTCCTCAGAGCCGACCATGCGGACAATCAAGTGAAATACCTGTTGGCCGTAGGTGTCGAGGAAGTAGGAAAACTCGTTGGTCTTTCCTGCAAGGATTAGGTTTATAATATGTAGCTCTTTTTTCTCCATTTTGCCTTTTAGACGCAACGAGAGGAAAAAGGTTACAAAAAATATTTCATTAAAATTTAGGGGAAAGTCTGTAACCTTTTTTCAGACGCTTCGTCTAAAAGGGCAAAGGTAAAACAAAAAAACTAATTATAATTATGAAAGAACTGATGATTGTTGCCAATGTGGCAATAGTGTTTGGTGTTATTTACAAATTGTTTGAACTGATTGTTAATCGTAAGGAACGCTTGTCAATTATTGAGAAAATGTCACCGGAGCAGTTGGCAAAAGGCGGTCGGGGATTTTCGATGAAATTCAAGTCGTTTACGGCTCTGCATTTCGGATGTCTGTTGGTCGGCCTTGGCTTGGGTTTGCTTGCCGGCTACATGATTGCTTGTGAGACGCAACCAGGATACCCGCATGACGCATCTTGGCCGGTAAGAGATGCGCTGTCGATTATCTATGGCGGTAGTGTGCTGCTTGGTGGTGGACTCGGACTGCTTGTCGCATTCCTGATTGAAATGAAATGCCGTAAGACTGAAAAGTAGTAAAAGCGTAAGATTGTTGAGCACAAAGAAAAAGCAGGGTGGATGCCCTGCTTTTTTTATATGAAATTGCCGTGATTTTATTTAAAAACCGGAGAGTCGACGATGGAAAGCTCAATGCCCATCTCTTCGATTTTCTTGGCTGTAGATGACGGAATCTTTGAGTCGGTGATGATATGGTCGATTTCATCCATATCTGCGATTTTGCTGAATCCGCGGCGTTGGAATTTGGAGGAATCGGCAAGGACGATTGTCTTCTGTGCGGTCTTCATCATTACGCGGTTGAGGCTTGCTTCCATCATATCCGTTGTCGTGATGCCAAAGTCGAGGTCGATGCCGTCTACTCCGAGATATAACTTGCTGCAGGAGAAATTGGAAAGCGCTGATTCGGCATCCTTTCCGACAACAGACAGGCTGCTGTGGCGAAGTAGTCCGCCCAGTTGGATAATGTCAATGTTGCGGTCTTTGGCAAGGATGCTCGATACTTCCAATGAGGCCGTGATAACTGTCAGTTTGTCAACGGCATGGATATGGCGTGCCAGTGCGTGAACGGTTGTGCCCGACGCAATCAGGATGGAATCTTTCGGAGTGATAAGTGAAGCTGCCTGAAGTCCGATGAGCCGCTTTTCGTCAACGAAATATTTTTCTTTCTCGCTGATGTTCCGATTTTCGCTGTATGGGTCAATTAAAATCGCTTTTCCGTGGTTTCTGTATAGCTTCTTAGCTTTCTCCAGCTCTGTTAAATCTTTTCGAATCGTAACTGAAGATACGTTTAATTGTTCCGATAAGTCGGTTACAAGTATAGAGTCCTGATGCATTAACAAATCCAGGATAAGCGCATGTCTTTCTTCCTTGGTCATGATGGTCTGTGTTTCAAATTTAAATTTTGTCTAAGGTACGGATTATTTTTTAAGATTAAAAATATTAATATATAATAATGTGTAAAAATCACATAATTTAGGCTTTTTTGCTTTAACTTCTGTAAAATCACATTTTTTGTGAAAAAAAATTGGCGAAAATTTCGTTGAATAAAAAATAATTTCTATCTTTGCTTCGAAATGAAACCTAACGCTTTTGAAACTAAAGCCATATTGATATAACTCTTTGAATTAAAAAAGCATGAAAGAACAACATCACCAAAGTGAATTTGATGTGATAATCATTGGCGGAGGCGCAACCGGTGCCGGAACGGCACGCGACTGTGCGATGAGAGGTATGAGAGTGCTTCTCGTTGAGCGTCATGATTTTGCTGCTGGTGCAACCGGAAGAAATCACGGATTGCTCCACAGTGGTGCGCGCTATGCTGTAACCGACCATGAGTCAGCTGCAGAGTGTATCAAGGAAAATATGATTCTTCGCCGCATTGCCCGTCATTGCGTTGAGGAAAATGACGGATTGTTCATTACTCTGCCTGAAGATGATTTGTCATATCAGTCGACATTCGTTGATGCTTGTCTGAAAGCGGGAATCAATGCGGAGGTAATCGACCCGGCTTTGGCGAAGCGTATGGAGCCGTCGGTCAATCCGTCGATTATCGGTGCTGTGAAAGTGCCGGATGGTTCGGTTGACCCGTTCCGTCTGACTTTGGCTAATGTAATTGATGCCAAGGCTCACGGCGCAAAGGTGCTGGTTTATCATCAGGTGGTAGCTTTGATTAAGGAGCAAGGCCGGGTGATCGGTGTGACTGTGGTGGACCAGAAAACAAAAGAGAAAACGAATTATTACGCACCGCTGACCATCAGTGCCGGAGGTATTTGGGGTCATGGTATTGCCGAGATGGCCGGTGTGAAAGTAGATATGTATCCGGCGAAGGGCTCTTTGTTGATTTTTGGCCACCGCGTGAACAATGTGGTGCTCAACCGCTGCCGTAAGCCGGCTAACGCTGATATTTTGGTGCCGGGTGATACGATTTGCCTTATCGGTACGACTTCAAGTCATGTGGGCTTTGATGAGGTTGACGATTTGCGCGTAACTCCTGACGAGGTGGATTTGCTGCTTCGTGAGGGTGAGAAGTTGGCACCTTCGTTGGCTACGACCCGAATTCTGCGTGCCTATGCGGGTGTGCGTCCGCTGGTGGCTGCCGATAACGACCCGACAGGACGTAACATCAGCCGTGGTATCGTGCTTCTTGACCATGAGGAGCGTGACGGTGTTCCGGGTTTCGCTACTATTACGGGCGGAAAACTGATGACATATCGTCTGATGGCGGAGTGGGCTGCAGATTTGGCCTGCCGTAAGTTGGGCATCGACAAGTCGTGTACGACGATGACGGACCCGCTTCCAGGTTCACGTGAGGGTAATGAGGCTCCGACTGGAAAATCTTTCGTAATGGAAGGCGGTCGTAAATCGGCTTATGTGCGTCATGGAGAATTGGCCAGCCGGATTGCCGCTGAGAATGAATATGACAACAGCTTGGTTTGCGAGTGCGAGGATGTCTCGGTAGGAGAGGTGAAATATGCGCTTGAGAACCTTGATGTGAACAATATGGTTGACTTGCGTCGCCGCACACGTGTCGGTATGGGTACGTGTCAGGGTGAGTTGTGCGCGTGCCGTGCAGCCGGTCTTCTCGGAGAGGCTCACAATTGTACGAAGAAGGCGGAAGCCGACTTGACCTCGTTCTTGAATGAACGTTGGAAGGGTGTTTATCCTGTGGCATGGGGTAGCGCCTTGCGAGAGAATGAGTATACGAAATGGGTCTACGACGGAGTTTGTGGCTTGAAATAAATCTGAATAGAAATGAAATTTGATACAGTCATAATAGGTGGCGGACTTTCAGGTTTGACGTGCGGTGTCCGCTTGCAGAAGCAGGGAAAGCGTTGTGTGATTGTCTCTGCCGGACAGAGTGCGCTCCACTTTTCTTCTGGTTCGTTTGATTTGCTCAACCGTCTTGCTGACGGTACGGAGGTTGTTTCTCCGGTAGAGCAGGTGAGCGGTGTAGACAAGGCTCATCCGTATGTGAAACTCGGTGATAAGTTTGCTTTCTATGCAGCGGAAGCGCAGAAACTGATGGCTGATTGCGGCGTGCAATTGCAAGGTTCTGCCGATAAAAATCACTATCATTTTACACCGATGGGAACAATGAAACCATCGTGGTTGACAATTTCTGATTTCGATTGCTATGACAATGTAGCTCCATTTAAGGGAAAGAAGGTGATTCTTCTCAATATTTCAGGTTTCCTGGATTTCAATACGAAGTTTATCGCCGATGCTCTTGAGACTGCCGGGGCTTCATGCATGATAAAATCAATCAACCTTCCGGAACTGAACAAATTGAGAGTGAGCCCGACAGAGATGCGC
Organism: uncultured Muribaculaceae bacterium; assembly: GCA_944321875.1. Lineage (GTDB taxonomy): Bacteria > Bacteroidota > Bacteroidia > Bacteroidales > Muribaculaceae > Limisoma. The sequence goes on along the minus strand of CALUMX010000002.1, from coordinate 67,574 downwards.
TCCACCAATATTGCGAAGGTGATTGACAAAGAAGAAGTATTTAATAAATTGGTGTCTGTAATCATAGGTTTTTCTGATGGATTTGATGTTGTGGCATTGCCGGCAGTTTTTGGGTTAGCTTCCGATAGACTTGTAAAGGCTTTAAAAGGTATGGTAAACATTAAGTTGATGCCGACAATGCCGCCGTCAGTCCCGGGAATCCGTGTGCAGCAGCAGCTTCGCCGTGAGTTTGAGCGCTTGGGTGGTTGCTACATGCTGGGTGACACCGTGGAGAAGGCCGAGATTGAGAATGGAAAGGTCAAGAAGGTATACACGACCAATCACGGAAACATCGGAATTACGGCTGATGCTTACGTATTGACTACCGGTAGTTTCTTCAGCAATGGTCTGGTGGCACATTCCCACGATATTATTGAGCCGGTTTTCGGTGCTGACGTGGATTTCAGCGAGGACCGTGCCGACTGGTTTGACGCCAATTTCTTCGGAAAGCAGAATTACTTGACTTTCGGCGTGGCGACTGATGAAAAGTTCCGTGTCAAGAAGAATGGTAAATCATTGGAAAATTTATATGCAGCAGGGTCAGTGTTGAGTGGTTTCAATCCGATTTATGAAGGATGTGGGGCCGGAGTGGCAATGCTAACATCTCTCTTTGTTGCCGACAATCTTTAAAATTGGGAAACATGAACTTGCAGGAATCAAATATTAGCGAAAATAATTTCGAACAGTGCATAAAGTGTACGGTCTGTACGGTGTATTGCCCGGTAGTGCCTGTTAATCCAAAATATCCCGGACCGAAGCAGGCTGGTCCGGACGGAGAGCGTTTGCGTCTGAAGAGAGGAACTTTCTTTGACGAAGCTCTGAAATACTGCCTGAACTGTAAACGCTGTGAGGTGGCATGTCCGTCAAATGTTAAGATTGGCGACATCATCCAATTGGCGCGTATCAAATACAGTAAGAAGAAACCGTCGTTGCGCGACACGATTCTGGCCAATACGGACGTTGTCGGAACAATGTCGTCGGCTTTTGCTCCTATCGTGAATACGACATTGTCACTCAAGCCGGTGAAACTGTTGATGGACAGCGTGCTGAAAGTTGACCATCGCCGCAGTTTCCCGAAATATTCTGGAGAGAAGTTTGTAACATGGTTTAAAAAGAACGCAGCAGCCCGTCAGGATGCTTTCAAGCATCATGTCAGCTTCTTCCACGGCTGTTACATCAACTACAACTATCCTCAGTTGGGTAAGGATGTGGTTAGCGTGATGAACGCGCTGGGTTATGGCGTACATATGTTGGAAAAGGAGAAGTGCTGTGGTGTCGCTCTCGTTTCAAACGGTCTGATTGACCAGGCTCGCAGCCAGGCAAAGCTCAATGTCGCATCCATCCGTAAGTCAGTCAACGAGGAGAAGCGCCCGGTAATCGCTGCATCATCTACTTGCACGTTTACAATGCGAGATGAGTATCCTCATTTGCTGGGTGTAGACAATGCCGACGTGCGTGACCAGATTGAAATCGTCACACGTTTTGTCTATCGCTTAATTGAGGAAGGAAAGGTTAAGTTGAAATTCCGCGACGGAGGTAAGTTGCGAGTGGCTTATCATACGCCTTGCCATATGGAGAAACTCGGATGGGCTTATTACTCAACAGCTTTGTTGAGAATGATTCCCAATATCGATTTCGTGATGCTTCCTTCACAGTGCTGCGGTATCGGCGGAACTTATGGTTTCAAGAAAGAAAACTACGAAACATCACAGGGCATAGGCGCATCTTTGTTTGCAGCCATAGAAGAGGCTAAGGTGGACTATGTGGCAACTGATTGCGAGACATGTAAGTGGCAGATTGAGATGTCTACAACAACAAAGGTCGAGCATCCTATCTCAATTCTTGCACGCTGTCTGGATTTGGAAGCAACCAGTAAGTTAAATTGCTGAAAGACAACTATAATTAACTAATACTTTAAAATTTATTGTATCATGTGGAAATTATTAACGCCTCCTGCTCACAAGCCGGAAATCGCGGCTGACAAGGTAGACGCTACTTATAAGAGTTTGCGTTGGCAGGTATTCTTAGGTATTTTTATTGGTTACGCCGGATATTATATCGTGCGTAAGAATTTCTCGATGGCAATTCCGGAACTTGCACAGTTCGGTTTTGAAAAGGGAGAGCTTGGTATCGTTCTTTCAATGAATGCTGTAGCATACGCATTGTCAAAATTCTTGATGGGTAGCGTGTCAGACCGTAGCAACGCTCGCGTATTCCTGCCGTTGGGTCTGGTACTTGCGTCTCTTTCAATGATGTTCATGATTGTGCCGGTTGTTGCCTTTGGTCCTGAAAATAAGGGATGGGCTATCTTCGTGATGGCTTTGCTCAACGGTCTTGTAGGCTGGTTTAACGGTATGGGTTGGCCTCCGTGCGGACGCGTCATGACACACTGGTTCTCAGTAAATGAACGTGGTACGAAGATGTCAATTTGGAACTGTGCTCACAACGTAGGTGGCGCTTTGGTAGGTCCGATGGCTGTATATGGCGCTATGTGGTTTGGTAGCTGGTTCTACGGAATGGATTCCAGCAAGTATTTCTTGATTGGTACATACGTATTCCCGTCAGTGACAGCAATTTTCATTGCTTTGATTGCTTATGTGCTTATTCGCGATACCCCACAATCTTGCGGTTTGCCTTCAATTGAGAAGTACCGTAATGACTATCCGAAAAACTACAGCGCGAAGTCAGAGGAAATTCTTACAGCAAAAGAAATTTTCTTCAAGTATGTGTTCAACAACAAGATGCTCTGGTTCATCGCTATTGCAAACGCTTTTGTTTACATGGTGCGTTACGGATGTTTGGACTGGGCTCCTACCTATCTGAAGGAAGTACAGAACTATGATATCAAGCAAGCAGGTTGGGCATACTTCGCTTATGAGTTCGCGGCTATTCCTGGTACGCTTGTTTGCGGTTGGATTAGTGATAAGGTGTTCAAGGGCGGACGTTCAATGACATCTATCATCTTCATGGCAATTGTAGCTGTATTCATTTTGATTTATTGGCAATTTGCAGATAACGCGACTGTTGTTACAGCTTCCCTTATCGGTATCGGTTTCTTTATCTATGGTCCTGTGATGCTTATCGGTGTGCACGCATTGGATTTGGCTCCGAAAAATGCAGCAGGTACAGCAGCTGGTCTGACAGGTTTCTTCGGTTACTTCTTTGGAACGGCAATTTTGGCCAACATCGTAATCGGTTACGTTGCAGAGCACGCTGGTTGGGACTGGACATTCATCCTTCTTATTGCTGCTTGTCTTTTGTCAATGGTATTTGTAGGCTTTACATATAAAGAAGAGAAAAAATAAACAATTAATTAAATTAACCTAACCCTCAAGTTTCCGGGCGAGACACCCCCGGAAACTTGAACAAAAAAGAGAAATAAAAAAATAGTGTTTATCTTAAAATTTTAATCATGTTTAAAAATCCTATTCGTTTAGGCATTATGGGTATGACCCTGATCGCCTTTGCTTCTTGCGAAAATCAAGATTTTACAGATGTAAACAATGACGCAACTCGCGTAGAAGTCGATCACATTTCACCGGAGATGGCTAAGGTGCGTGACTACGTTCCTATGTATGCTGTTGTTGCTCACCGTGGTACCACATTCTGGGCTCCGGAAGAAACAGAGGCTGCATGGCGTTGGGCTCGTGAAATGGGTGCTGACTATTTGGAATCCGACTTGCAATGTTCAAAAGATGGTGTGGTTCTTGCCAACCATGATGACAACTTGCGCCGTACAACTAATATTGAAAACGTATTCGGCGAGACAGTTCCGGAAACACGTAAGGCTTTCTATATGAAGCACGGTGTGTCTGAGGCTGAGGCAGAGAAGTTGGTTGCTGCCGACAAGGCTTCATTCCGTCCGTATTACGCAAAATCTTATATGTATGAAGAGTTGATGATGCTTGATGCAGGTACTTGGTTCAACGAAACAAGCATTGAGCAGGCAAGAGACGGTTTCTCTGAGCAACATCAATATGTATCTGCTCTTCAAGACCAGATTATGTATGCAGAAGGTAAGATGTTGAAGCGTGATTCTAACGGTGAGCGTGTTTATACAATCACTGGTACTTGGGATCCGGAAAAGCCTTACGATTGCTTGGATTATACTTTTGAATATGTTAACGACCCGCAGGATACTGGCAACCGCCCGGGTATCTACATTGAGTTCAAGGAATCTTGGTTGAACCCGTCTGACTTCGAGCAGCGTGTATATGAGGTATTGGACAACTGTGGTTGGAACATCATCACTAAGCCGGCTCCTGCAAGCGAACCGTTCTACAAGAATGGCAAGGTTAATGTAGGTAACACTAACGGTAAGGTTATCCTCCAATCATTCTCTCTTGAAAGTTTGACTCGTACTGAAAAGGTATTCAAAGGCCAGGTTCCGATGTGCTTCCTGTTGTGGGAAGGTCAGGCTGCTACTGACTTGAAGTACAATACTCCTACAGGTTATGCTTCATTCATCAATCTTGCTATCCAATACAAGGCTCACATCATTGGCCCGTCAATTGCCGGTGCTCCTAACGATTATCCTGAAATGAACTGCCCATGGCAAGCTTACTTGATCAAGCGTTCTGGTTTGCTCAACCACCCGTACTCTTTCGACTCTTATGCTCAAATGGGTAAATACTTCGGCCAATACAACTGGGGTAACACAGTTCAATTCGACGACCTGCTCCATGGCATCTATGGTGATGGCTTGTTTACTAACCGTACTGAAATGACGTTGAAATATTTGATTGACAAGGGTCTCCGTAGCTCAGAAGCTACAACAACAGTTCCTGACGCTGTTCAAACACTTGTTCGTCTTGGTTATTAATACTTTTTGATTTTATACAATAAAAAACACATTTAATTAAAAGGATAATTCTATGAAAAAAAATATTTTAATGCCCATTTTAGCTGGTTTCGCACTTATTGGAAATGTGGCAAACGCTCAGGATTTTGATACAGATCCAGTTGTGAATTTTAAGAATGAGGCAGAAGACGTTAAGTTTACTATCGGTGCTCGTATGATGGCCGACGTAGCTTACTATAATGCAGAATTTACTCCTCTCAAGTCAGGTGCTGCCATTACAGATGCACGTATCAGAGCGTCTTTGACTTACAAGGATTGGTACTTCTATGCTGACTTCGATTTCGCAGGCGGCAAGTTCAATCAGAAGGACCTTTATTTGAAATATACGAAGGAAGGCGAAAAGGGTTTCCATGGCTTCAAGGCTGGTTACTACAACAACCCTGCAACAATGGCTAACAACACAAGCCGTGGTAGCTTGCACTTCATTTCTCGTGCGAGCGCAGCCAACGCATTGTCAATCGGCCGTCAGCTTGGTGTAAGCTATAGCTTCTACAATGACAAGTTCTTCGCAAATCAAGGTATCTTCGCTGAAAATCAATACAATGACCAAATCGCCGGTTATCAGGGCGTTTCTCTGGGCGGCCGTTGGTTGTATCGTCCGGTAAACAATGAGAACCACACTTTCCATATTGGTGCTAACTTCCACTATGCAAACATTATGACAGGTGAGGTTACTCCGGAAGGCGTTTTGAAGACAAACCTTACTTTGGGTACATCTCTTGAAACTTATGTAGACGGTACTAAGCAATTCGTTTCTGCAACAATGCCGTGGGCGAAGAATGTATATGACTTCGGTTTCGAAGCTCTCTATAAGAACGACGACTTCTTTATCCGTGGTGAGTACATGCACAAGACTGTAACTAAGGAGCGCGATGACCAACGTTTGTTTGAGGCTAACCTCGGTTCTATCGACTCTTGGGGAACTCTCGAATCATGGCAAGCTGGTAACCCACTTGGTACTAACTCATTCCAAGGTGGTTATGTAGAGGCTGGTTACAAAATCTTCGGTGATGCTTACAAGTATGACAATGCTAACGGTATCTTGAAGGGTATGAGCGGCAAGTCTCTCGAAGTTGTGGCTCGTTACAGCTACACTGGCTTGAATGACATCGTTGACGGTGAACTCTATGTTCCTGGCCGTGACCAATACTATCCAGATGGCGTTTTGAAGGACTATCCTGCAACTTCTAAGAGCGTAGGTGGTGGTAACCTTCACTCAGCTACTGTTGGTTTGAACTACTCATTCAACAAGTACGCTCAGGTATTGTTCAGCTATACATACGACCACTTGGATCGTGACAAATATCAATTCGACAACAACTTCCACACAGTTCAAGCTCGTTTGATATTCCAATTCTAAGATTTCTATAAGGCTTATATAAATATTCTTGGTTACTGAGACTCAAAAGAGTCAGAAGGGCTCCGACGTAGGGATACGTTGGAGCTCTTTTGTTTTCTTATGGTTGTGGTAATTGTCAGTACTGTCGGAAATCTCAGGAGGAAGGTAGGATGGTTAATCAATCCGTTTGTTTAAATCGGTCATTAGATTGTGCAGTTTATATTGTCGTTTCAGGAAATGAATTACGGTAGTAAGAAAGAAACCGGAGAGGACTGTCGTTGTGGTGGGAAAAAGGATAATATAGGTCGTATAACCAATTGATAGGATGAATAAATGGAAGGGAATAAGCGGATTCTGTCGCAGTTTTGTGTGAGCGATATTGGTTTTGCCTTTGTTTGTAGAGCTATTATTAGCGGGAGGTTTAATGCGTTTTTCCGACGATACGAAATTCAGATGAGGGGGGGGTAAGGGAATGGGAGAGATGATGGGTAAGAACAGAAGTCTAAGGAGGCAAGAGGGAAGGTCGATGCCGGGAATGGGAGGTTCAGGTGTAAGAATATAACAAGCGGGCTATCTCTGAAGAGGAGATAGCCCGCTTGTTGATTATTTATTATTGCTTTATTAAGCGAAGATAAGAACGACTAATTGAGCGGTAATGACGCGCATGAACATCGTGAGCGGATATACAGTTGAGTAGGCTATCGCCGGAGCGTCGTTGTTGGCAATTTTGTTGGAGTAGGCCAATGCAGGGGGGTCTGTGTAACTTCCTGACATGAGACCCATGATGGACAGATAGTTGAGCTTGAATTTAGCACGGGCTACAATGCTCATAATCAGCAATGGTACAACCGTGATAATGAAACCCCACATAACCCAAGTCAGACCTTGAGCGTTGAATACGGTCTCTGCAAATTTTTCTCCGGCTCCCAATCCTACGGAAGCGAGGAAGAGGCAGATGCCGATTTCGCGCAGCATGAGGTTGGCACTGGTCGATGTGTAAGTGACGAGTTTGAATTTATAGCCAAATCGGCTCAGCAAAATTGCAACGACCAAAGGTCCACCGGCCAATCCTAACTTCATGGATGCCGACATGGAAGGAATCGCGAATGGGATAGAGCCGACAATGATACCGAGGAAAATACCGATGAACATGGTGACCATATTCGGCTCGTGCAGACGCTTCATGGAGTTGCCAAGGCGTGATGCAAGTCGCTCGATGTGCTCTGGATTGCCAACGACCGTAATACGGTCACCCACTTGGAGTGTGAGGTTCGGGCTGGCGAGCAGGTCGACACCGGCACGGTTAACGCGTGTGGCATTGAGGTTGTATCCGTTGTGAAGACGGAGGGAGCCGAGTGTACGTCCGTTGTAATGGCTTTTTGTGACAAGAATACGGCGGGAAACCACCTTGCTTTCCTTGTCAGATTCCCATTTCATGTCGACTACTTGTCCGATGATGGAAGTGAATACGGTCTCATCTTGAGCAGAGCAGACAATCAGCAGAAGGTCGCCACGGTTGACAACTGTCTTTGATGTCGGAATGACAATTTCTCCTGACTCCTTTTTCATGCGGGAGATAATGAAATCGTGGTCAATCACCTCGATAAGCTCTTTGATTGACTTTCCGGAAATCAAGTCATTCTCCACCCGATAGGTCTGAACCGAAGGTTGTGAAACGCTGTTTTCCATTTCGGACTCAATCTCCTTTATCTCATCCTCTACTTTTACGCGGAAGATGGCTTTCAATACAATCATTGAAAGGATGATGCCGACAACGCCCAGCGGGTATGCAGCTGCGTAACCCATTGACAAGGCGTCTGTTCCATCAACAGCCTTAGACTCCAGTGCCTGTTGAGCAGCACCGAGTCCCGGAGTGTTGGTGACAGCACCGGAGAGAATGCCGACAATTTCGGAGATGGTCATGGAATCACGGTTGCAGAAGTAGATAATCATGGCAACAGCAACGTTGAGCAACACCACAAACACTGCAAGCATGTTCATTCTTATACCTCCTTTCTTGAAAGAGGAAAAGAAACCAGGTCCCACTTGGATACCAATTGAAAAAACAAATAAGATTAAGCCGAAATCACGAATGAAATTCAGCAAATGAACGCTTCCGACAGTCTGGCCGAAATGCGCAAGCACGATTCCCACAAAAAGAACAAAGGTAACGCCCAGGGATATTCCAAAAAATTTAATCTTTCCCAACAGGACTCCTAAGGCGATAACCAGTGCGTAAACAAGTACATCATGGGCAATCGAATGTTCCGTAAATAATGAAACTAACCAATCCATTGAAGAAGTGTATTAATAATTTGGCGCAAAATTACGAAAATTTCCTTAATAAAGAAGTCTTATGTAGCAATTTATCGTTGAGAAGTCGGTCAGTGTCGGAACTATGGTGAAAATCCCAATAAAGGATGGCTGTATCGAATGATGAAAATCGTATTTTTTAGAAAAGTGAGTGGATATGTCAATTATTTTTGTAGATTTGTAAACAATTAATGTAACTGTATATGAAGAACATCCATTTAATTATATTTCCTTTTGTCTTTTTGCTTTTGTCATGTGCGGAATATCGGGTCTCTACCCGTTTTGTCCGTTCTTTCGACTCTGTCGATTCTGACTCGGTTATTGTACTTCAGCAGGAGGCCGTGATGCCTTCTTCCGTGGATACGATAGGTACGGTTACGGTGAAAAGCACTTTGTTGAAATCGGCTGAGGCTCGTACGATTCTGTCGGCGGCGGTTGCTGCTACGGCTGAGGCTGGTGGAAATGTGTTAAAGTTGACAAAGGTCGACTATCGCGACCACCCGGAAGTATCCTATCATGTGATGGCGGTTGCTGCCCGTAGCTCTGGTGAATGGCAACCGGAACAGTCGGCAATCTGTATGCCGTATGCTTCACTGTTGCCTTACGAGGAGCGGAATTTGTCAGTCTCGGAGCTTGCGGAGTATCTGCGGAAGCGGCCGTTGCGGAATACGGTATCGCTGACAGTGGGTTTCGACGGGTTGTGTTCTGATGTGACTTATCCGGGTAATATGTACGGTTTCCGGGGAGGGCTCAACTGGCGTGCCGAATATTACCATTGTTTGGATTTGTTTGCTTTCGGTTTTGTGTATGATGGCGCGTACAGTTCGTTTGCCAACGATTATTATCAGCAATTTGCTTACTTTGGGCCTCAAATGATGCTGCACGGGCACATTGCACAGCGTTGGCGTCTGCGATTTGGGGCGGGACTGGGCTATTGCATGCTGCAGGATAATGAGGGCTTGAACCATGGTATCGGAGCTGAACTGTGTGGAGGTATCGAATATTTGGTGAGCCGGCGAGTTGGACTTGGTGTGAATGTACACAATATAACGGGTAGTATCAGCGGCGAGAAAGGATATTTTTTATTTGACAATGATGGCCGATGGTTGCTTCACCGCTTTGCTGTTACGGCCGGATTGAACATTCATTTTTAAAATAGAAAGAATATGAGTCGCATATTATATTTGTTAATGTCATTCATCGTTGCCGGAATAGTGGCATCATGTGGTCGTGCAGCCTATCCGTTGGTGTCGGTAGACGTGGCTGGTCTTTATCCGGAGAAAAACGTTGCCTATAAATTTCTTGATAATCAAATTGACAGTACGGACTATTGGGTAATCGGTACGTTTGAGGCTGATTTGGAGGCGGCGAGAAGCTTTAATATGGCTTTGGATGCTGTGTGCTATAAGGCCCGTAAGCGTGGGGCTGACTGTATAGTTGTCAGGGAGAAAGTCGTGGACCCGGCTAATGGAAAATTGGTAGCCGTGCGTGGAGTGGTGGCACTTCTTCCTGATTCAATTCATGAGGTGGTGCGTCGGAATATTCAGATGGGGCTTGAATGATTGGCCTGTAGGTTTACAGCGGCAAGCCAGTTGTCAATGATGGTTTGTCCGTGACTGCACATGAATGATTCCGGGTGATACTGTACGCCGAAGATGGGTTTTGTCCGGTGTCTTACAGACATGATGTTTCCATCTTCGTCTTCGGCGGTAGCTATTAACTCTTGTGGCATTTTATCTTTCCTTGCAACCCATGAATGGTAGCGTCCGACATAGACAGGTCCTGATATGCCGGAATAGAGGCTGTCGTCGGCATCCAGAATCCGTAGGGCAGAGCGATGGCCGTGAACGGGCGTTCCCATATTGATAATCTCACCTCCGAAATTCTCAATGATGGCTTGATGTCCGAGACAAATGCCCAGGATAGGTTTAGTCGCAGCATAATGCTTCAAAAGTCGGGGCATGCCGTTGGCTTCAGTTGGGATTCCCGGGCCGGGAGACAGGATGAAGGCATCAAAGTCATTGATGCGCTCGAATGGAATGGCATCGTTGCGGACAACGGAGAATGTGGGCTGAAGTGCAGACTCTCGTAGCAGTTGCACGATATTGTAGACAAAAGAGTCGTAATTGTCGATAACCAGGATGTGCATGAGGATTGTTGTTCGTTTTTTTATATACCTTTGTACACATAACGCATAATTCCGAATTTCGTTCATGACAGCTTGTGAAGTTTTTGAGAAAATGAATGCCGGGGGGCGTGAAGGCTCCTGTTTCTTGTTTGGTCTTGACTTTGAATTGAAGGACGGCTTTTTTGTTGAGAATCCGTTGCAGGGTTCTGACATTCTGTTTGATATCAATGGTGTCACGAATGTGCCGGATATCGCTTATTCACGGCAGAAGCCGGAAATCGAGATTTTGTCATCTGATCGGGCAGGGTATGAACGCGGCTTTGACGTTGTCCGGAAAGGATTGGAACGGGGCGACTCATTCCTTCTCAATTTGACGGCAAGAACGGAAATTCGATTGAATTTGAGCCTGTTGGACGTGTTTATGCGTAGCCGGGCCATGTATAAGATTTATTATCCGCAGCGTTTCGTCTGTTTTTCTCCGGAGGCTTTTGTCAGAATTGAGGGTAATGTCATTTCGACTTTCCCGATGAAAGGTACGATTGATGCCTCGCTTCCGGATGCGGAGCAGCGGCTGCTTGATGACTATAAGGAAACTTGCGAGCATTATACGATTGTTGACTTGATGCGCAATGATTTGAATTCCGTTGCTGAGAAGATAGGCGTAAGTCGTTTCCGCTATGTGGACCGTATCAGGACTCAGTCGGGCGAGATTTTGCAGACGAGCTCGGAGGTGAGGGGAACATTGCCGGATGACTGGCGGTGTCGGATTGGTGACATTTTTCGTGCACTTTTGCCTGCCGGTTCGATTTCCGGTGCGCCGAAGCCGTCAACGGTGTCGCTTATCCGAAAGGCAGAGCAGCGTGACCGTGGTTTCTATACAGGAGTCTGCGGCTATTTTGACGGGAGAAATCTGGACAGCGGAGTGATGATTCGCTTCATAGAGCAGGATGGAGGTCGTTTCTTCTTTCACAGTGGTGGTGGAGTGACAATCAACAGCCGGTGCGAGGATGAATACCAAGAGGTGTTGGAAAAGGTTTATTTGCCGTTTAAATAGTTGCGTATGGGTTTGTTGGAAACGATAAGGGTCGCTGACGGCTGTTTTGTTAATTTGGACGCTCATTTGCGCAGGATGGTGGAGAGTTGTCGGGAGTTGTATGGAATTGAGCGGCGTTTTTCGCTGGACAATACCGCTGTTCCACTGGAAATGCGAAAAGGCCGGGTTAAGTGTCGTATCCGGTATGATGGGTGTGCGGAAAAAATGGAATATGTTCCCTATAGTCCGAAACAAGTACGCTCATTGCGGTTGGTGGAATGTAACGGGATTGACTACCATTTAAAGTTTGCTGACAGGAGCGGGTTGGAAAATTTGCTTTCCCGGAAAGGCGGTTGTGATGAAATCCTGATTATTAGGGAAGGCCTGATAACCGATACTTCTTATAGTAATGTGGTTCTTACGGATGGGAAACGGTTTGTGACGCCCGATAGTTTTCTATTGAATGGCTGTCGTCGTCGGCAGTTGCTTGCACAGGGGGTGATTCAGGAGGAGCAGATTACGCCGGATGATTTGACGAAATTTACAGCTTTGCATCTCATAAATGCCATGTTGGATTTGGGAGAGGTGGTCGTTCCGATAAACGAAATCGTATTTTGAAAGTGAACTTTCGAAATTTCGTTATGATTTAAATGCAAAAAAAGAGAGTGCCAATTGAACTTTTCTGTATCTAAAGTGTTAGATAGGTAAATTTTGAGTGTTGAAATAGAAATTGTATTTTGATTATTGAGCAGTAATTTCGGTTCGTACCGTTGTCGATAATTGCTTTCGATACGAAAAAGAAATGGTTTCGAATATCGGGACGAAAGAAATGCTGCGGGATTTTTCCACGGAGGTTTTGATGGGGGAATCCAAGTTTTTTGATAAAAAATGCCGTGTGGCAAATTGAAAGTTATATTATGAATAAGATTAGATTAGGATTGATACTGGCGTCTGTGTGCTTTTCTTCGCCGGTAGGAATGGTCTGTGCGCAGGATTTCGATTCAGACCCTGTTGTTTATATTCAGGATAAGAAGGAACATGTGAAGTTTACAATTGGAGCCCGGATGATGTCGGATGTGGCATATTACAATACGGAGCAGACGGCGATGAGGTCGGGCGCTGCGATTACGGATGCGCGTATACGAACATCGATGACTTACGATAACTGGTATTTTTACGCTGATTTCGATTTTGCAGGCGGTAAGTTTTCCCAAAAGGATATTTACCTGAAGTATACAATGGAAGGGCAGCGGGGTACTCACAGTTTCAAATCAGGTTATTATAACAATCCCGCTTCGATGGCTAACAATACGAGCCGCGGAGGTCTGCACTTCATTTCAAGAGCGTCGGTGGTCAACGCATTGTCACCCGGCCGTCAGCTGGGATTCAGCTATAGGTTCTATAACAAGCGTTTTTTTGCCAATCAAGGTGCATTTGCCGAAAATGAATACAATGACCAGCCGGCAGGGTTTCAGGGTTTGTCGATAGGCGGTCGCTGGTTGTACCGTCCGGTGAACGATGAGCAGAACACGTTGCATGTGGGATTGACCTTCCACTACTCTCATCCGATGACGGGAGAGGAAGTGCTTCCCGGTCTGTTGCGTACGGATGTGACGCTTGCGTCGAAGATGCAGACGTATGTGGATGGGACTAAACAATTTTTGCAGGCAAAAATTCCATGGGTAGATATTTCGTATGACTTGGGTGCGGAGTTTCTGTATAAAAGGAGCGACTTTTTCGTCAGAGGTGAATACGTATATAAGGTGTTGACTAAGGAACGTGACGATGAGAAACTGTTTGAGGCTGACTTGGATGGTACATGGCCTACGTTGGAGGCATGGAAGAAAGGAAATCCGTTGGGTACAAACCATTTCCACGGCGGTTATTTGGAGTTGGGCTATAAAATTCTCGGAGATAATTACAAGTATAGCGATGAAGATGCGGTGTTGAAAGGATTGAGCGGAAAGACGCTGGAAATAGTAGGGCGCTATGACTATGTGGATTTGAATGATATTAAGGACTCGGATGTGTATCATCCAGCCAATGACCAGTACTACGCAGGGGGCGTTGTCAGTCCGGCCATTACGTCGACAAGCATTGGCGGTGGTAGTATGCACTCGGCTACGGTTGGCATTAATTATTCATTCAATAAGTTTGTCAAGACGTTGGTGAGCTATACTTACGGCCGATTGGACCGTGACAAGTTTCCGGTCGACCATAATTTCCATACGGCTCAGGCACGTCTGATATTCCAGTTCTAAAAGGCTGGAAAATGAGGAAAAGTCCTGTCAGTTGGCTGTTTTCGAATAAAATATACTGTTTATCAGTAAAAAAACGGTGAAAATGGCTTTGCAATTCAAAAATTATGCCTAAATTTGCAAGCCATTACAAAGGTCGCATTACCGGCGACGTTCCGTATTGTAATAATTTAAAAGATATAAAAATGAAAAAAGACATTCATCCTTCAAATTATCGTGAGGTTGTTTTCAAAGATATGTCGAACGGTGAGACTTTCATCACTCGCTCAACTGTCGCTGCAAAGGAAACAATTGAATTAGACGGTGTTACTTATCCGCTTGTAAAACTTGAAATCACAAGTTCTTCTCACCCGTTCTTCACAGGTAAGCAGAAACTCGTTGATACAGCCGGTCGTGTAGACAAGTTCATGAGCCGCTACGGAAACCGTATCAAAAAGTAATTTCGCGAGAAATAAAAGATATCCTCAAAACAAAACAACAAAAGGGACTGCCCATCGGGCGGTCCCTTTTGTCATTAAACCCAAATCAGTCATTAGAACACCGCTATGCTCAATTTAGGTTTAAACATGGACGTTTAACCGTCTTATCCCTTTCTATCGGTGTCTTGCCGTTGTTTTTTTCTCGACTTAGCCGCTAAGTCGAAAAAAGTAACGACAATCCACTCGATACAAAGTGAGTCCTAATGACTGATTTGGGTTTAATCGGTGATAGCTGAAAAAAGAACGGAGCATCCGATTTGGACGCTCCGTCTTGTAGCTTGTTGCTATTTGTTGATTTGATTGACGATGGTTTCCCCTTGGATGAATTGAGAGATGTTCTCGGCGGCAATCTCCATCAGCCTGCGACGGGCATCGATGGTTGCCCAGGCAATGTGTGGCGTGATGAAGCAGTTTTTGGCGGAGAGTAGGGGATTGTCGGCAGTAGGCGGTTCTTTGGAGAGCACGTCTGCGCCGAATGCTTGAATATCACCGTTGTTGAGTGCTGTCGCTAAGTCGGCTTCGTTGACAAGAGGTCCGCGTCCCGTGTTAATCAGAATGGCCGATTTCTTCATCTTGGCAAGGGTTGTCTTGTTGATGAGCTCTCGGGTGCTGTCGGTCAGCGGGCAGTGAAGGCTGACGATATCCGATTCTTGTAGTAACTCGTCAAGGCTGACTGGAGTAATGCCTTCCGGAAGTCTGTCGGCTGTTTTTGAGGTGAGAGCAACAACCTTCATTCCAAATGCAGAGGCTATGCGGGCCGTAGCCATTCCCGTATTGCCCAGTCCGACGATACCGATTGTTTTGCCGGCAAGTTCCATCAGTGTGTGGTTGTAATAGCAGAAGTCCGGGCAGTTCGACCATTTGCCTTCTTGCACTTCTTTCGCGTAGGTATCTACCTGCTGCACGATATTGAGAATGTGGGCAAATACCATTTGGGCCACAGAGTTGGTGCTGTATGCGGGGATGTTGGTGACAATAATGCCTCTCTTTCGGGCTGCTTCGATGTCGACGACATTGTATCCCGTCGCCAAAACGCCGATATAGCGAAGTTTTGGCAGTTGAGCCATCGTATTGTCGTCGATTATCACCTTATTGGTGAGTACGATTTCTGATTCAATTGCCCGCTCGATGATTTCAGATGGCATCGTGCGGTCATATACTTTGAGATTGCCGAGTTTCGACAAAGAACCCCAGTCGAGATCGCCGGGGTTCAAAGTATATCCATCAAGTACACAGATGTTCATAGTGGATTTTTAGAATTTATAAGATGCTCCCATTGTGAAATAGACATCGTCCCAATGGTCGACATATTGATATTTCAGCTCTAATCCTACTGCCCAATGTGAGTTGATATCGTAAGAGAAGCCGCCACCGATGTTGACTCCGACTTTGTTGTAGTCGTCAGCGTGGAAGTAAACCAAGCCGAGAACCGGGTAGATGGAGAAGTTGCGGGGCAACTCAAAGCGGTATCTGAAGTCACCATCGATAGTGAGTACATGTGGGTCGTCAAAATAGAAGTTGATAGACGGAGCTGCCTCAAAATTCTTAGGAAGTTGGAAGGTTAAGCCGACTCCGAGTCCGAAATCATTGCGAAGGTTGGCCTTCATGTCTACTGAGCGTAATCCCCCTGCGGATGCCGACAGTGCTGAGATACAAAGCACTGCGATAAGTAGAAACTTTTTCATAGATTAAAGAATTTAGTAGTTAATTGTTTTTACTTTTAGGTATAACAATACAAAGATAATAAAGTTCTTGATATTTGTGAAAAAAGGTTGCCGTATTGTAATGGTTTATGGTATTATTGGGGTGAAAATGATAAAAAATGCCTTTTCACAGAAACGTTTGACTGTTTATTGAATCTTTTTTTGTTACTTTGCAAAAGAAAGGTTGGATAAGCGGGATATATTGTTGTCGGAAACTTGACTTCGGTGTTATCAAACTATTTTTCCTGAGCTATATTTAACTTAAAAGATTTAATAGATACAAACCTAAACAAAACGCAGGCATTTGGATAATGCCCGTGTAATCATTATTATGAATTGCCAAAATAGATTATTAGCTTTATTATTAGGTTGCTCGCTTTCTGTTTTTGCTGCGGAAAGACAAGAGACGGTGATTGCCGATAATTGGAAATTTACGAAAGGAGTGGCTGATGCCCATACGCAATGGCAGAAGGTGAGGGTGCCTCACGACTGGGCTATTTACGGTCCGTTTGACCGTAGCAATGACTTGCAGGTTGTGGCTGTAACGCAGAATTTGGAGACTGAGAAAACGGAAAAGACCGGACGTACTGGTGGCCTTCCGTATGTGGGAAAAGGTGAGTACCGTACGACGTTTACGATTGATTCGGTTGAAGGCCGTTCGTTTACGCTTCTGTTTGATGGGGCGATGAGTAATGCCCATGTGAAGGTCAACGGCAAGGAAGTCGGATTCTGGGCATACGGCTATAATGCATTCCACTTTAATATAGATGATGCAGTCAAAGTGGGAGAGAATGAATTGCAGGTCAATTTGGAGAATTACCCTGAATCTTCCCGCTGGTATCCCGGTGCGGGTCTTTACCGCAATGTCCACCTTATTGAAACTTCAAAAATTCATGTTCCTGTGTGGGGTACATATGTGACAACTCCGCAGGTTTCTGAAGAATTCGCTACGGTTAATATAAAAACAAAGATAGCAGGTGCTGCCGACCGCTCAAAGGTGGAGGTGAGAACGACTGTCAAGGATGCTTCCGGTAAAGTTGTTGCAACTGCAAAGTCCGTTCATACGGTTTCTGCCGGACAGCCTGAATCTCAGAATCTTTTGATTGAGCAGCCTTCGTTGTGGTCACCGGAGTCTCCTTATCTCTATACGGCAGAGACTACGCTGTCGGTCGATGGAAAGGAGCAGGACACTTACACGACGCGTTTTGGTGTGCGCAAAATTGAGTATGTGGCTGAAAAGGGATTTTTCCTGAATGGAAAAGTTACCAAATTTAAAGGCGTGTGCAACCATCACGACCTGGGGCCGTTGGGTGCGGCTGTCAATCGTTCGGCCTTACGTCATCAATTGGAATTGTTGAAGGATATGGGTTGCAATGCCATCCGTACGGCGCACAATATGCCGGCTCCTGAATTGATGGAGCTGTGTGACGAGATGGGCTTCATGGTGATGGTAGAGCCTTTTGACGACTGGGGGTTCAAGCCGAAGTGTAAGAATGGCTACGGTCGTATTTTTGAAGAATGGGCAGAGCGCGATATGGTCAACATGTTGCATCATTTCCGCAATCATCCGTCAGTCGTGATGTGGAGTATCGGTAATGAGGTCCCGAGTCAGTGGGCAGCAAGCGGTATTGCGGAACTGGCGTTTCTCCGTGACATTTGTCACCGGGAGGACCCGACTCGCCCTGTAACTTGCGGTATGGACCAGATTAAATCAGTGCTGTATAACGGTTTTGCCTCTGCACTTGACATTCCGGGCTTCAATTATAAAGTAGACCACTATTGTACAGCTTATGAGACATTGCCTCAGCGCTTGATTCTTGGTTCTGAAACTTCGTCGACCGTATCGTCCAGAGGAGTATATAAATTCCCTGTAAAGCTGGAAGCACATAAGGAACATGAGGATAATCAATCTTCATCGTACGATGTTGAGTATTGTCGTTGGTCAAACAATCCGGACCGTGATTTCGCTGCCGATGAGGACTTGGAATACGTTATCGGGCAGTTTGTTTGGACTGGTTTTGACTATCTGGGCGAGCCTACGCCTTATGATACGGATGCGTGGCCGAGCCATAGCAGTTTGTTTGGAATCATTGACCTGGCTTCCCTGCCAAAGGACCGTTTCTATCTTTACCGTAGCGTGTGGAACAAGGAAGACGAGACTTTGCACGTTCTGCCGCACTGGAACTGGAGTGGTCGCGAGGGCGAGGTGACACCGGTATTTGTCTATACTTCTTATCCGAAGGCTGAATTGTTTATCAACGGAGTAAGCCAGGGCGTGAGAGAGAAAAACGACTCTACGTTGCTTCACCGTTACCGTCTTATGTGGAATGAAACCCGTTATGAGCCGGGTGAGCTGAAGGTTGTTGCTTACGATGCCAACGGGAAGAAGGCCGATGAAAAGATTGTACGCACGGCTGGCAAGCCGCATCATCTTGTGTTGTCGGTTAATCGTTTCCCACTGGTTGCCGATGGCGAGGACTTGGCCTATGTGACAGTCCAGGTGGCTGACAAGAATGGAAACATCGTTCCGACTGATGACCGTCTGGTGAAGTTTACGGTAAGCGGTGCCGGAACGTTTGAGGCAACAGCCAATGGCGATGCTACCTGCATAATGCCTTTCCAGAATCCGGAAATGAAGTTGTTCAGCGGGGCGTTGACGGCGATTGTGCGTTCTTCGGAGAAATCCGGTATCCTGAAATTTACGGCAAAGGCTGCTGGCGTGAAGTCGGCAACTCTTGAGATTCCGGTGAAATAACAGGGTTTGCAGTAATTAATGAGATAAAGTCGTGTAAAGTGCAATTTTTTTTGCAACTTTGCATCCTGAACCTACCATAAAATTTACTTTAAAAAACTATAGAACAATGAAGGAAAAGTTATTAAGCGAGTTTTCAAAGCGTTTTCAAAGTGAGGCCGTTCTTTATGCATCGGCTGGACGAATCAATCTTATTGGGGAACATACAGACTATAATGGAGGTTTCGTTTTCCCTGGAGCGATTGACAAATGTATCATGGCGGCTATCGGCCAAAATGGAACAGATAAGGTAAGAGTATATTCCATTGATATTGACGATTATGCTGAGTTCGGACTGGAAGAGGCTGATGCTCCTTCCGCACAATGGGCTCGTTATATTTTCGGTGTGTGCCGTGAGACAATCAAGCGCGGTGGTGTCGTGAAAGGTTTTGATGCTGTGTTTGCAGGTAATGTGCCTCTCGGCGCAGGCCTTTCGTCTTCGGCTGCGTTGGAGTCTTGCTTCGCATTTGCCATGAACGATATGTTCAATGACAACAAGATTGACAAGTTTGAACTGGCTCGCATCGGTCAGTCAACAGAGCATAACTATTGCGGTGTAAACTGTGGTATCATGGACCAATTCGCTTCTGTATTCGGTAAGAAGGATTGCTTGATGCGTCTGGACTGCCGTTCAATGGAGTTCGAATATTTCCCGTTCAATCCACAGGGCTATACATTGGTGCTTGTTGACTCAAAGGTAAAGCATGAGTTGGTTGATTCTCCTTACAACAAGCGTCGCGAGTCATGCGAGCGTGTTGCCAAGACTCTTGGCGTGGAAACACTCCGTGATGCCGATATGGCTATGCTTGATGCGGCTAAGGATAAGGTAAGCGAGGAGGATTATAACCGCGCAAAATATGTAATTGAGGAAAAAGACCGCGTGTTGGCTGTTTGTGACGCATTGAAGCGTGGTGACTACGACACCGTAGGTGAGTGCATGTATGCGACACACCGTGGTATGTCAGAATTATATGAGGTTAGCTGCGAAGAACTTGACTTCCTCAACGATATTGCACGCAAGTGTGGCGTAACTGGTTCCCGCATTATGGGTGGCGGCTTTGGCGGCTGTACTATCAACTTGGTGAAGAACGAGCTTCATGATGAATTCATCGCAACAGCTAAGAAGGAATTTGCTGCCAAGTATGGTCATGAGCCAATGGTTTATGATGTGATTATCTCTGACGGTGCTCATAAATGCTAAACGTCGTATTATGAAAATGATAAAAGAATGTGTAGCGTCGTCGAAAGGCGACGTTACTCTTTACACTATAACGAATGCCAGTGGCAGCAGTGTGAAGCTGTCAAGTGTCGGAGCGGGTATTGTGTCTGTTGTCGTGCCGGATGCTTCGGGCAAGATGGCGGATGTTGTAATCGGCTATCCGAACGTTGATGACTATTTCTACGACGGTCCTTATGCAGGAAAGGTGCCGGGACGTTATGCCAACCGTATTGCAAAGGGTCATTTCAGCATTGACGGTAAGGAATATACGTTGGCAATCAACAATGGTCCTAACGCACTGCACGGCGGACCAGAGAGCTTCGGTCAGAAAATATGGGCTTCGGAAGAAGTGGAGAACGGTGTGCGTTTCTCTCTTGAGAGCCCGGATGGAGAGGAAGGTTACCCTGGCAATCTGAAGGTGACGGCTACTTATACCTGGAGCGAGAATAATGAGCTTCGACTCGATTTCGTAGCTGTCTGCGACCAGAAGACGGTTATTAATCTGACAAATCACGCTTATTTCAATCTTGACGGGGAGAGTGCGGGTACGGTGCTTGACCATATGTTGCGTTTGGCTGCATCTTGTTATCTGCCTACTGACGACACGCTGATTCCTTCTGGAGAAATTGCCGAGGTGGCAGGAACGCCGATGGACTTCACCTCAGAAAAGAGAATCGGAGCGGAAATTAAGGCTGATTTCCCTGCTCTGAACTATGGCAAGGGCTATGATAACTGTTGGGTAGTCGATAATTGGACTCCCGGCGAATTGAAGACGGTGGCTTGGCTGCGCAGTGAGAAGTCGGGCCGTGTGCTGGAGGTGGCTACGACACAACCTGCCGCACAGGTCTATACGGGTAACTGGCTGGCCGGCTGTCCGAAGAGCAAATCGGGCAAGGATTATCAGGATTACGATGGAGTGGCTATTGAGTGCCAGGGTTTCCCGGATGCTCCTAACCATGCCAATTTCCCGTCCCAGCTTCTCGAACCGGGTCAGGAGTATAAACAAACGATTGTATTTACATTTAAAACTAAATAAGATATGAAACCTACATTATTTGTACTTGCGGCTGGTATGGGAAGCCGCTATGGTGGCTTGAAACAACTTGACGGACTTGGTCCTCAGGGAGAGACAATCATGGACTATTCAATTTATGATGCAATCCGCAGTGGTTTTGGCAAGGTAGTTTTCGTTATCCGCAAGGATTTTGAGGCTGATTTCAGAAGCAAGATTTTGTCTAAATATGAAGGTCACATTCCTGTTGAGGTTGTGTTCCAGGCTCTGGATAATCTTCCGGAAGGATTTACATGCCCGGCAGAGCGTTCAAAACCATGGGGTACAAACCATGCAGTGCTTATGGGCAAGGACGTGATTAAAGAGCCGTTTGCCGTTATCAATGCCGATGACTTCTATGGCCGTAACAGCTTCGAAGTGCTTGCAAAGGAATTGATGCGTGAGCGTACGACGGAAGGTGATTATTGTATGGTTGGCTTCCGTGTGGGTAACACGATGTCTGAGAGTGGTACGGTAGCCCGTGGCGTTTGCTCGCAGGAGAACGGTTATCTGACTACAGTCGTTGAGCGTACGGCTATCGGTTACAACGAAGCAGGAGAAATTGTTTTCACTGACGAGAACAATCAAGTACAGAAGCTTGACCCGATGACTCCGGTATCAATGAATATGTGGGGCTTCACTCCTGACTATTTCAAGTATAGCGAAGATTACTTCAAGTCATTCCTGAAAGAGAATATCGGTAATCTGAAGGCAGAATTCTTCATTCCGTTGCTGGTAAATGACTTGGTGAACAGCGGAAAGGCCAAGGTGAAAGTGCTCGACACTACGTCGAAGTGGTTTGGCGTGACTTATGCTGCTGACCGTCCTGCGGTAGTGGCTAAGTTTGCAGAACTTCATGCTAATGGTGAGTACCCGGAAAAGATGTTCTAAAAACGGATTCTTTCAAGAATAAATGAGAGAGGGGTGTTCCTTCGGGAGCGTCCCGCTCTTCTTTTGTATGGAGAGGAAATGGTTGCTATTGTGGAATTCAAACTTTTTTAATAGCTTTGTTATATAGATTATTATCTAATATCAAAACTAACTAAAACTATGTGTGAAATACTATCTTTGAAACCGACTGCAGTATGGAAACATTTCCATGCCTTGACCCAGGTACCGCGTCCTTCGGGTCACATGGAAAAGATTACTGAGTTTCTTGTGAATTTTGGTAAAAGTCTGAACCTGGAAACACTTGTTGATTCTGTAGGTAATGTGATTATCCGAAAACCGGCCAAACCAGGAATGGAGAACAGAAAGGGGCTTATTCTTCAAGCTCACATGGATATGGTGCCGCAGAAAAACAATGATACTGTTCATGATTTTGTAAATGACCCTATTCAGACCTACGTTGACGGTGACTGGGTTAAGGCCAAAGGAACAACCCTCGGTGCTGACAACGGTATGGGTGTTGCGGCAATCATGGCTGTGCTTGAGGATGACAGCATTCAACACGGATATCTGGAAGCGCTGATAACTGTGGATGAGGAAACAGGCATGTATGGCGCATTTGGTCTCAAGGGTGAAGATATCAAGGGTGAAGTCCTTCTCAATCTGGATTCAGAAGACGAGGGCGAGCTTTATATTGGTTGCGCAGGTGGTATTGACATCAATATAACCATCCAGTATGCGGAAGTTGCGCCTGCCGAAGGCCGCAGTGCTGTGAAAGTTGTGCTGAAAGGTTTGCGTGGAGGTCATTCTGGTCTTGAGATTGACAAGGGTCGTGGCAATGCAAACAAACTGATGGTACGATTCCTTCATGAAGCTGTTGCACAATGTGGTGCAAGACTTGCGTCAATGCATGGCGGTAATATGCGAAATGCCATTCCGCGTGAGGCAGAGGCTGTAATTACAGTTCCTGCTGAGAAGAAAGAGGATGTATTCAAATTGGCTGCTGAATTTGAGGCATTGTTCGCTGAAGAATACAAGACTATTGAGGAGAATATCTCATTGAAGGCTGAAGAGGTTGCGCTTCCATCTGCTGAGATGCCGGAAGAAATGCAGAACAAGGTTCTCAATTCCCTTTATGCTTGTCCTAACGGAGTGTTCAGATATATACCGACTATCCCTGATACAGTTGAAACTTCAACTAACCTTTCTGTGGTTAAGGCAGAGGGTGGAACGGTTTCTGTTCAGTTCCTGACAAGAAGTTCTTCCGACTCAATGAAGATGTTCCTTGCCAAAAGTATTGAAAGCTGTTTCACACTTGCAGGTGCTAAAGTTGAGATGAGCGGTGCATATTCAGGATGGCAGCCAAATGTAGACTCTGCTATTCTCAAGTCAATGAGAGAGGCTTACAAGAACCAGTTTGGTGTTGAACCGGCAGTTAAGGTGGTTCATGCCGGTCTTGAATGTGGTATTATTGGTGCAAACGTACCGGGCCTTGACATGATTTCATTTGGTCCGACATTGCGTTCTCCTCACTCTCCGGATGAAAAGGTGTTGATTCCTACAGTTGAGAAGTTCTACGATTTCCTCGTGAAGTCAATCGAGAACGCTCCTTTGAAGTAATATCCGTTACTGAGAAATAAGATGGAGGAATGCATGTCAGATAGATATGCATTCCTCCATTATTGTTTTGATAAATGTCATGCTAATTTTGAGGAGGTTAACGTAATGAGCATTATGAGAAAGTTGCTTTGCATCGCAATTTTATGCGTGGTCGTGTTTCCTGTCGCAATAGCAGAAGAAATAAGGAGTTATACGCTTTGCTTCAGCAAAGAGAGGCAGGATGCTGCCAATCTTCATATCAAATGTTCTTTTTCATTGGATTTCCAAAATGAAGATAGCGTTATTATGAATTTTGGTGGAGGGCAGGAGTTCTCGGTTGACAATCTGAAGGTTGACAGTGTTGGGTTTGAATATAATCAAGAGGCAAAGAATATTGTTTTTCGGAAAAGACAAGAACAGGTTGTTCGTGTCAATATGGAATACAACTACACAAACCTATCTGCATTTTTTATTTATGGAGAAGGCAAGGCTGAACTATGGGAAACCAGTTTTGGTGAATATTTCTATCCTTATGTGCCGAATACTTTCATGGATGTAGCCTTGAATGTGGAAACACCGGATTCACTTTCCCTTATCTGCTCATATCCGTTGGAGTCGGACGATACTACGAAATATAGCGGCAAATTGAATCATATTCTGTCTCAGTCGTTGACTTTGGCCTTTATACGCAATGATGCTTATCAAAGGACAGATGAATACATCCCGGGCAAGTTATCTATTTACCAGATTAAGGGTATGCAGTGCGGCAAGGATAGGTATGACGAACTGCTTGAACTGACTAAGGCATCTATCACTTTCTTTAGTAGAGTATATGGAGAAGACTATATTTCTGAAGACAGGAATGTGACGGCTCTTCCTGTATATCTGTTCCATAATGGGAAAGGGTTCAGCAATAGATATAACGTTGGCTTCATTTCCGCTTCGCAGGAGAAGTTTTCTACATATCCTGACATATATCCACTTGTTCATGAGATAGGACATAGATGGCTGGGTGAATGGACGTTGCTCATTGATGACGGACAATCGGGTGCCTATTTTATTAAAGAGACACTGAATGAGTTTATGACCCTCATGTTTATCCGGTATGTCTGTGGCTCCGAATATTACGAATCCCAACTTGACCGATGTAAGTCTGAATATGAGAAAATCAAGGGAACTCCACAGGATGAACCTATCGTCAATGTCGTGACAAACAACAACAATACCGTCATATACAGGAAAGGTCCGCTGGCGCTGATCCGTATTGCGGAACAGATAGGATACGGTGAACTGATGAGCGTCATATCCAGATTCTATAAGGAGTATGCGGGAAAGTATCCGTTGAAATATACGGACTTCATCGACATAGTCAATGAAAGCCATGCAGGAGTTGGAGATCAACTTAACCTGCTGCTAACTGCTCAATCATTATAATATGGGAAAATCATTCAAGGGCGTAATGTCCGAATCCGTTGTACAAGATGTGGACGATTATCTAAGGCATTCCGGTACTGTTCGGCCATGCTCATATTTTTCGAAAGCAACCCGGCGCCGATAAAGATTCTCAAAAAAGCCGATTTCAGTAAGTGCTGCATCTTCCGGAAAACCTGCTTCAAGAACAGTCGATTTCTCGATTGCCATTGTTATGAATTACTTAAAAGATAAGTTATGAAAAAAATACTTCTATATGTCTTGTGTTCTCTTATTTGCAACATTGCCATATCGCAAAACATTATGAATGTTGAACATCATTCATTCAAGTCAACAACTTATAAGGAAACACGTTCATTCAGGATAGCTGTACCTACTTCTGTCTATCCCAATGTAAAGTACAACATATTGTTCGTTTTGGACGCAGACTATGCCTTTGATCTGATTGCATCGACTGCAATTTATTTACAGACATTTGAGTATATACCTCCAACAGCGGTTGTAGCGATTGACTATTCAACTCCCGGGAATCGGAACGATGTCGGATATGACCTATCCAACAACAGCCTTGATTCAAGCGGGGAACTATTTTACAACTACATTAATACCGATTTGGCAAGAGAAATAAGTAAAATCCTTCCCACATCCGGTTTCAATACCTTAGTGGGCCATTCATACACGGCAAGTTATCTCAATTACTATATTGACGCAGGGAATGATTATATAAAGTCATATATTCTATTTTCACCAGAAGAGATGGGACAGCTCCCCCGTTTTGAGACTAACTATAAGACAAACGTCCCAAGTATCCGTATAATCACAGCAGAGGATGATACTGATGGAAGAAAATCTTTTGGACAGAATTTGTACAAGACCTTTCATGAAAAACATTATGATGTAAAGCTAAAAACCATCAAGGCAGATCACATGTCCATAATTCCTGCTGGTATAATGGTAGCTCTAACAGGGCTGTATGACAAATATTACAATATGGGAAACATATATAATATTATAGAACAATCGGATACCTCACTTTGGGAGATTTTTTCAAACATAAATGAAAGTAATAAGAATCTTTATAACCAGGCACTTCCCATTTCGGGTTCCTACATCTCAGCCTTCTTATGGACAGCCATCCGAAGGGATGAAAAAGAATCTATCGATAAATTACGCGTCTATTATAAGAATGCCCTGATGAATGAAGAGTCTGACCCTAATGCTTTGGGGGTAATGGGAGATTTAATGAATAAACTTGGCCTATGGGAAGAGGCAGATTATTTCTTAGACCGATGTTTGGCCAGATACAAGAAATTGAAACTGGAGCATGAAACTCTATATTGGAGAAGAGTGTACGCATTGAATGTTTTGCCAAAACTTGGACAATACAAAAAAGCATGGAAACTTCTGGAAGAAGGAAAAAAGATATATCCTGATGAAAAAGCCATATTCTCCTATTATCAAGGTGTACTATCAATAGAAAATAATTATCTCATAAAACAAGGTATAGAGCAGATGAAATTTGCTATCAGTAATCCTGTTATTCTGAAAAATAATTTTGTTGATCCAGAAAAAGCTGGAGAACTACTGAAAAACGGAATATCGATACTGGAAAATATAAAACATTAGGTATATTGAAATTAAATGAAATAGTTGTATGTATTTAATTATTAAATATTTACTGCTTCACTTTGCGTGGACTTATTTATCAAAAAGAGCTATGAACCAGCCACTATCATATTACCGGTTTTATTCTATATCTTGTTCTGATCACAATTTGCTTCATTGCAGCTGTCTATTTATCTTACGGGAAGAGTTGCAGATTACAATAGGAAAGTTATATGGAAAAAGAACTGTTTCAACATCATACAAGCAATCACGACCGGTTCAGGTTTGGAGAATATTGCAACAGTCAGAACCCAGAGGTATTTGAAATGATTTCCAATACCAAAGCCTGTCTTGCCAGACTTGACAGCCCGGACTTGGAAGATTCAGAGAGAAGCGGTATTTTAAGGAGTATGCTTGGAAGTATTGGCCAGTGATCGGCAGTAGGACGTAATTTCTTATGTCAGTGCGGAAAGCATATTTGCCGAACTGTATTGGAACTAGGACATCATGCCCGAAGCCATCAAGTAGGTCATGGAAGATTAACTAACATGATAGATGAGACTGGAAAAACATACTCTGTCTATAAAAAAGGTCTGTATCACACGAAGATACAGACCTTTTATGATATGGGGGAATTACTATCCGATAAGTTCTTTGTGTTGCTCAGGAGTAATGAGTGCGTTCATGTCCTTGAGGATAGCCTTTACTCCTTCGTTGTAGTCAGCCACAAGTTTTTTGTAGCATTGTTTGAAATAAGCGGCTTTTTCCTTGCGGTATGCCTTACGGTCCTTGTTGAAGCTGATAGCATAGGTCTTATCGAAAGAAACGGACGCTTCTGCCACTTTTTCAGTCAGCAATTGGAGTGTACGGTCAATAATATCGTTTGCCTTTGCCTCGTCAACGTTCTCAAAATAGTTGATAATGAAAACAGTTTCGCCAGCAATGTTGGCTGCTGTATTTTTCAGATACTTCTTTAATTGTCTTTTGTTTGCCATAATAATATTGTTTTGAGGTTAAATCTTTTCAAGAATTATTTTTATCAGCTCTTCGATTGAGCCTTTGTAGTTCGTGTTTGCATTGTTGGTCATACGTCCGGCGATAATGGAGCATACCGTAACCGCACGGTGTCCCATCAGTTTGGAAAGACCCTGAAGCATTGCGCTCTCCATTTCGAAATTGGTGAGGCGGTAACCTTTGTAGCTGAATTTATTAAGGGCGTTTTTGTAGTTCTCGTCAGCAATGCTGAGTCGGAGTTCACGACCTTGTGGGCCGTAGAAACCGTTGGCAGTGATGGTGATGCCTACAGTCATTTCGTCGGTCAGTATTTGTTTTGTGAGACTTTCATTTGCATCAACGATGTAGGGGCGGTTCCATATCGGATTCCATCCTGTCTGACGGATGAACTCGTTTTCCAGTTCGATGTCCCGGTATTTTTCTGAGTCCTTGTAGAAATGGAACGCACCATCGATTCCCAACGCCTTGCCGGCTACAACCATTGCGCCAACCGGAATGTCGTTCTGCAGGCTGCCGGATGTGCCGACTCTCACCATGGAGAGCTGGCGGAATGTATCTTTTACGGTACGGGTCTCGAAATCAATATTGGCCAAGGCATCCAGCTCGTTTACGACGATGTCGATGTTGTCAGCTCCGATTCCGTGCGACAGGCACATGACCGGTTTGCCTTTGTATTCACCTACGATAGTGTGGAATTCGCGGCTGGAAACCTCATGGATTTTCTTGTCAAAGAATGATGCTACCATGTCGACCCGTGCAGGGTCGCCGACCAGAATAATGCGGTCGGTGAGCATTTCGGGTTTCAGATGCAGGTGGAATATTGAGCCGTCTGCATTGATAATCAATTCTGATGCAGGAATGATTCTTGCCATGAGTTGTCAGTTTTATGTTTTTTATTTGTATGGTATGTGCTTTTAGGCACATACTCAAAGTTAGGAAATTTACGGCGGAAAGACAAATCTTTGATACGAAATATTCGTTAAATGCGTTGCTAATATATTCCGACGGCCTTTAGTGTGCGGAAGATTTGCTCAGCCGTATGTCTAAGGTTGTCATAGGCAAATTCTTTTTGGAGAGCGGTCTGTAGGTCGACAGGGCGGGGCTGTATGCTGTAAACGCCGGCGAAAGGATTGTCGTCCTGATAGCCGAATGCGTTTACGGAGCCGGCGAGCAATATGGTCGGGATGTTTTTAGCGTTGGCAGCCATGGCTACACCATAGGGCGTTTTTCCCATGAAAGTCTGTCGGTCGACAGCCCCTTCTCCGGTAATGACCAGGTCGGCACCCTCAATAATGTCTTCAAAGCCGATGGTGTCAAGCATGGTTCCGATGCCGGGTCGCAGCCGCGCATTGATTAATGCCCACATACCGCCGCCGGCAGCACCTGCAGCGCCGGCATAGGGGACATCTTGCACGTTCTTGCCGTTGTATTGCCGGATGATTTTTGCGAAATTCCGCAAACCATTGTCGAGGGTGATGACCTCGTCGGGCGAAGCTCCTTTTTGCGGCGCAAATACATAGGCGGCACCTTGTGGCCCATAGAAATGGGCATCGACGTCGCACAATATGTCGAATTGGCATTTCCACAATTCGGGTATAACAGCACTGTCATCGATTTCACTGATTTCATTGAGCGACTTCCCGGAAGGCGGCAGGGGACAACCCTCCTGGTTTCGGAAGATGAAGCCGAGTGCTGACAGCAGGCCGATGCCTCCGTCGTTGGTGGCACTGCCACCAACGCCAATGAGAAATTTTCGCATGCCGAGGTCAATGGCATCTCTGATGAGCAATCCTGTGCCGAACGTTGAGGTGGACATCGGGTTTCTCTCTTCCGGTTTGAGCATGGCAAGCCCGGAAGCCGAAGCTATGTCGATGACGGCAGTGTCGTTGTTTACGATGCCATAGCTGGAGGTGACGAGCCGACGCAGGGCGTCGAAAGTCTCCGTTTCTCGGACAATGCCCTGAAGGCTATCGGTGATAATCTGTGCGGTACCGTCGCCACCATCTGCAACGCTTACTTTTGCAATCTTACATGAGGGAAAGACAGTACAGATGCCCTCGGAAATGGCATCAGCCACTTCGCTTGAGGTCAATGAGCCTTTGAATTTATCGGATGCGATGACAATTTTCATAGTTTGATGTTTCAGTCGTTTGTTAAAGATGACGCAGGGGATAGGAGGCAATTCGAGCAATGCATGGTCTTATCCTTCTCTGTAGGTGTCTCTGTTCCAAAGATAATGTAAATGACGGGATAGACAAAGAATTGCGGATAAAAACAAAACGGTGGCCTCCGCAATGGAGACCACCGTTCCTATGGTTTTCCTAACGGCTGATTATTGAGCAGCGTTGAGGATTTCGAGCATCTTGATAGCTGCGTACGGGATTCTTGTACCAGGACCGAAGATAGCAGCTACGCCAGCCTTGTAGAGGAAGTCGTAGTCCTGAGCCGGGATTACACCACCAGCGATAACGATGATGTCTTCGCGACCAAGTTTCTTGAGCTCTTCGATTACTTGAGGAACAAGAGTCTTGTGACCTGCAGCAAGAGAAGAAACGCCGAGTACGTGAACGTCGTTTTCAACAGCCTGACGGGCAGCTTCTTCCGGAGTTTGGAACAACGGACCCATGTCGACGTCGAAACCACAGTCAGCGTAGCCGGTAGCTACAACCTTAGCACCACGGTCGTGACCGTCCTGACCCATTTTGGCAATCATGATACGAGGTTGACGACCTTCTCTCTTTGCGAACTCTTCGCACATTTGTTGTGCTTTGATGAAGTCCGGATCTTGTTTTGTTTCTGATGAGTACACGCCTGAAATAGTTCTGATTACTGCTTTGTAGCGGCCTACCACTTCTTCGCAAGCGTCAGAGATTTCACCCAAAGTAGCTCTTACGGATGCAGCCTTGACAGCGAGGTCGAGGAGGTTGCCTTCTTTTGTCTTCACGCATTCTGTGATGGCTGCAAGAGCCTTCTTCACAGCAGCCTCGTCACGGTTAGCCTTGAGTTTCTCAAGACGTTCGATTTGTTCTTTTCTAACTTCCGTGTTGTCGATTTCGAGGATGTCGATAGGATCTTCCTTCTCAAGGCGATACTTGTTGACACCAACGATAGTCTGTTTGCCGGAGTCGATGCGGGCCTGAGTGCGCGCAGCGGCTTCTTCGATACGGAGTTTAGGAATACCGGTTTCGATAGCCTTTGCCATACCGCCAAGTTTCTCGATTTCCTGGATGTGTTCCCAAGCCTTGTGAGCCAATTCGTTGGTCAAAGCCTCAACGTAGTAAGAACCTGCCCATGGGTCGATTTCCTTAGTGATATAAGTCTCTTCCTGGATATAAATCTGAGTGTTACGAGCGATACGTGCTGAGAAGTCAGTCGGGAGGGCGATAGCTTCGTCAAGCGCGTTTGTATGAAGTGACTGAGTGTGACCGAGAGCGGCACCCATAGCTTCGATACATGTACGACCAACGTTGTTGAACGGGTCTTGCTCTGTCAGTGACCAACCTGAAGTCTGGCAGTGTGTACGCAATGCGAGAGATTTCGGGTTCTTCGGGTTGAATTGCTTAACAATCTTCGCCCACAACATACGAGCTGCACGCATCTTGGCAATTTCCATGAAGAAGTTCATACCGATTGCCCAGAAGAATGACAAACGCGGAGCGAATGAGTCGATGTCCATACCTGCGTTTACACCTGCGCGGAGATATTCCAAACCGTCAGCAAGTGTGTAAGCCAACTCGATATCAGCGGTAGCACCTGCTTCCTGCATGTGGTAACCGGAGATAGAGATAGAGTTGAACTTAGGCATGTGTTGAGAAGTGTATTCGAAGATGTCAGCGATGATACGCATTGAGAACTCCGGTGGGTAGATATATGTGTTACGCACCATGAACTCCTTCAGGATATCGTTCTGGATTGTACCTGCCATTTCTTCCAACTTAGCGCCTTGCTCAAGACCTGCGTTGATATAGAATGCAAGTACCGGAAGAACGGCACCGTTCATTGTCATTGACACTGACATTTTGTTCAATGGAATACCGTCGAAGAGCACCTTCATGTCTTCCAATGAGCAGATAGACACACCGGCCTTACCTACGTCACCGACTACGCGTGGGTGGTCAGCGTCGTATCCGCGGTGTGTAGCAAGGTCAAATGCTACGGAAAGACCCTTTTGTCCGGATGCGAGGTTACGGCGGTAGAATGCGTTTGATTCAGCAGCTGTAGAGAAACCTGCATACTGACGGATAGTCCAAGGACGGATAGCGTACATACCGCTGTACGGGCCTCTCAAGAAAGGAGGAAAACCAGCGACGTAGTTCAAGTGTTCGAGTCCTTCGAGGTCATGTTTAGTATAAATAGGCTTAACCGGGATAAGTTCCGGAGTAACCCATTTTTCGCCTTCGGCAATCGGAGCGTGGTTAGCGTTGAATGCGTCCGATTTGATATCTATGTTTTTGAAATTTGGTCTCATTGCAGTCCTGATTATTTTAAGAGTTTAGCATTAAACGCTTGCAATGTTTCGAGCACATTGCTACGAACGTGTACAAAGTTGTTGATGCCGAGAGCCTTCAGGTCTTCGGTGCAAGCCGGGTTACCAGCAACAACGAATTCAGCGCGGCCATCAAGAAGTTTGAATGCTTCAGGAGCATATTCTGCATATTCATCATCGCTTGAGCACAATACAACGATGTCAGCCTTCTTGTCCATAGCGGCATTGATACCTTCTTCTACAGTCTTGAAACCAAGGTTGTCGATGATTTCATAGCCTGCGCATGCGAAGAAGTTAGCTGAGAATTGAGAACGTGCAAGGCGCATAGCCAGGTTACCGATTGTCAGCATGAATACTTTAGGACGTACGGATGAATGCTCTGTAGCAAGACGGAGAGCTTCGAAGTCGCTTGCTGCGCGAGTTGTCGGGATAGCAGCAACTGCACCTTCCTCTTCCTGTGCGCAACCGCAGTGGCATCCGCATTCGAGTTGAATCTTGTTGCCTGCGATTTCGTTGAAGTTCGGGAATTGGTTAGTACCGAGCAGAGATTCTTTTCTGCGTGCTACGTCGCTGTGACGTTTTACTGAAGATTCTTGAATTTGAGTCTGAATCCAGCCTTCCTTCAATGCTGCGTAGAAACCGCCCTTTTCTTCGATTTCGAGGAAGAGCTTCCATGCAACGTCAGCGATGGAGTTAGTCAGCGTCTCAACATAGTAAGAACCGCCTGCCGGGTCAGTAATCTTGTCCAAGTGGCTTTCTTCCTTGAGGAGGAGTTGCTGGTTGCGTGCGATTCTTTCTGAGAAATCGTCCGGAGTCTTGTATTGAGCGTCGAACGGAATAACAGAAATAGAATCAACACCAGCGATGGCAGCCGACATTGTTTCTGTTTGTGTGCGGAGAAGGTTAACGTGAGCGTCGAAGATAGTTTGGTTGAACTTCGTAGTCGCAGCGTGAACGTTAATCTTGCAAGCGCAGTCGCAAGCAGGGTTGTATTGTTTTACGATTTGAGCCCAGAGCATTCTTGCAGCACGGAACTTTGCAATTTCCATGAAGTAGTTGGAAGAGATACCCATGTTGAACTTGATGCGGAGAGCTGCCTCGTCAGCAGATACACCAGCTTCAGTCAATTGAGCCATCCATTCGTTACCCCATGCGAGAGCCATACCGAGTTCCTGAGTGATGTATGCACCAGCGTCGCTGAGCAATACAGAGTCAACAGCAATTACGCGGAGGTTCTTCACCGGAGCTGCAACAGCGATTACTTCCTTAGCCATCTCTGCGATGTTACCCGGGAAGTTTACACCATGCTTGAGCAGTTTTACGAACGGGTCGAATTTGAGAGAGCCCTTGAATACTTCGAGAGCGTTGACAGATGTCAGGTATTCCACCAATGCCTTAGCAACATTGGCTGCGTTCTTTTGGCAAGAGTCAAGGTTGATTTCTGTCTTGGAAAGGTCAATGTCTTTCAGGAGCGTTGCCAATTCTTCGGCAGAAACGGCACCTTTCAATTTGAAACCAAGAGAAGTGATGCCTTTCGAAGTGATATCCTTTGCTTTCGCATTGGCCTCTTCTACGTTTTCCACTACAATGTTTTGGCGGATAAACCACTCGTTGTCAGTGCGAGTACCTCTGACAAACGGATATTCACCAGGAAGAGAATCTGTGGTTTTCAGATTTTCAATGTCTTCTGCACGGTACATCGGCTGAACATTGAATCCTTCGTTTGTGCGCCAAACCAATTTTTTGTCGAAGTCGGCACCCTTAAGGTCGGCAACGACTTTTTCTTTCCATGTCTCAGTTGAGACAGGAGGAAATTGGTCGAACAATTTTTCTTTGTTGTCTGCCATAATTCTAAATATGAGTTTTGTGTTTAGATTGTGTTTTTTATCTTATGCAGTTTGTTTCTTAAAACACACAAAAATACAAATTTATTTTTCAATAACACTTTTTTGAGCAATAAAAAACGTGCAACTTTCGAAAGTTGCACGTTTATCTCGGTTTTTAATTATTTTTAACCCTTAATAGCGGCTACTCCAGGGAGAACTTTGCCCTCGATAGCTTCGAGAAGAGCACCACCACCTGTTGAAACGTAAGAAACCTTGTCAGCTACGCCAAACTTGTTGACACATGCTACAGAGTCACCACCACCAACGAGTGAGAATGCACCCTTTTCTGTTGCCTCAACGATAGCGTCGGCAATTGCGCGAGAACCTGCTGTGAAGTTGTCGAATTCGAATACGCCGGCAGGACCGTTCCAGAGGATAGTCTTTGCATTTCTGATAACTTCTGCAAATGCTTCGCGAGTTGCAGGACCAGCGTCAAGACCTTCCCATCCGTCAGGAATTTCTGTTGCAGGAACGATTTGTGTGTTAGCGTCGTTGCTGAATGCGTCAGCAGCTACACAGTCTGTACCGAGTACGAGGTTTACGCCTTTTTCCTTAGCTTTCTTGATGATGTCAAGAGCAAGGTCGAGCTTGTCGTCCTCGCAGATTGACAAACCAACATGACCGCCTTGTGCTTTTGCGAATGTGTAAGTCATACCACCGCAGAGGATGAGGTTGTCCACCTTGTCCATGAGGTTCTCGATGATACCGATTTTAGTAGATACCTTAGAACCACCCATGATAGCTGTGAACGGACGCTTGATGTTGCTGAGGATGTTGTCAACGGCTGTTACTTCCTTTTCCATGAGGTAGCCGAGCATCTTGTTGTCAGCATCGAAGTAGTCAGCGATTACTGCAGTAGAAGCGTGCTTGCGGTGAGCTGTACCGAATGCGTCGTTTACATAGCAGTCAGCGTAGCTTGCCAGAGTCTTGGCAAATTCTTTCTGGCGTGCTTTCATTTCTTTCTTAGCATCTTCGTATGCAGGATCTTCCTTCTCGATACCTACAGGCTTGCCTTCCTCTTCCGGATAGAAACGAAGGTTCTCGAGCAGAAGAACTTCACCCGGCTTCAATGCAGCAGCATCGTCAGCAGCCTTTGCGCAATCAGCGGCAAATTTAACTTCAGTGCCAAGAGCAGCGCCTACTGCATCCTTGATTTGAGCGAGAGAGAACTTAGCGTTCACTTTGCCTTTCGGCTTGCCCATGTGAGACATGATGATGAGGCTTCCGCCGTCAGCAAGGATTTTCTTCAATGTAGGGAGAGCACCGCGGATACGAGTGTCGTCTGTGATTTTTCCGTTTTCGTCCAATGGCACGTTGAAGTCAACGCGTACAATTGCCTTCTTACCGGCAAAGTTGTATTGATCGATAGTCATATTGATTAAATTTATAGTTAAAATTTCCGTTAGCTAATTCTACCTCAAAGGTATATAAAGATTTTCAATAATCGGTTGATTACTTGCAAAAAGTTTGCCTTTTTGGCTTATTTTATGATATTGTGATTCTTGAGAATCTCGCTCATCTCTTCCTGCAATTCTTTTGCCTTTTGTCCGGCAACTGCGGCGAAGTCTTCTCCGTTGGAAGCGTAGATGATGCCGCGTGAGGAGTTGACGAGAAGTCCGCAATCCTCAGTAAGTCCGTATTTCGCAACTTCCTGAAGGCTTCCGCCCTGTGCGCCTACGCCGGGAACGAGAAGGAAGCTCTGAGGAATGATGCGGCGCACGTCGGCAAACATTTCGCCTTGTGTCGCTCCGACTACGAACATGGTGTTGTCGGTTGTTCCCCAAGAGGAAACCTTGTTCATTACTGTCTCAAACAGAGGTTTGCCGTCCTCGCCTTTGATGAGCTGGAAATCGTGTGAGCCTTTGTTGGATGTCAGACCGAGAACGATGACCCACTTGCCGTCATAGCCGTAGAACGGAGAGATGCTGTCCTCGCCCATGTAGGGAGCAACGGTGATGGCGTCAACGTCGAGATGCTCGAAAAAGCTGCGGGCGTACATTTTGGATGTGTTGCCGATGTCGCCACGCTTTGCGTCGGCAATGATGAACTGGTCAGGATAGTTCTCTTTCAAATATTTAATTGTCTTCTCGAGAGCGACCCAACCTGCGATACCGAAACATTCATAGAATGCCAGGTTTGGCTTGTAGGCTACGCAGTAGTCGGCTGTAGCGTCGATGATTGCTTTGTTGAACTCGAAGATGGGGTCTTCGCATTGAAGCAAGTGTTCGGGGATTTTCTTAGTGTCTGTGTCGAGGCCGACGCAGAGGAATGATTTTTTGCGCTTAATGTTTTCAACAAGTTGTTTTCTGTCCATGAGTCCGAGTATTTTTTTAGAGTTCGCTTTCTTTTAATTTTTCTGCGTTTTCTGCAATCGTCAGATTGTCGATGCAGTCCTGAATGTCGCCGTCCATGAAGGCAGCAAGGTTGTAGATGGTGTAGTTGATGCGGTGGTCGGTGATACGTCCCTGCGGGTAGTTGTAGGTACGGATTTTCGCTGAGCGGTCACCGGTTGACACCATCGTCTTGCGTCGGGAAGCGATGTCGTCGACATATTTCTGGTGCTCCTTATCGTAGATGAACGTACGCAAGCGGGCAAGAGCTCTTTCCTTGTTCTTAGGCTGGTCGCGGGTTTCAGTACACTCGATGAGAATTTCCTCTACTACGCCTGTGTTTGGGTTCTTCCAGTTGTAGCGCAAACGGACGCCGGATTCCACTTTGTTGACGTTCTGACCGCCGGCACCTCCGGAACGGAATGTATCCCATTTGATTTCGCCTTCGTTGATTTCCACATCGAACGGTTCAGCCTCCGGGAGTACGGCGACAGACGCGGCCGACGTGTGTACGCGCCCCTGTGTCTCAGTGGCAGGTACACGTTGTACGCGGTGAACGCCAGACTCGTATTTCAGCGTACCGTAGACCTTCTCGCCGGTGACGGAGGAGATGATTTCCTTGTATCCGCCGGCGGAGCCTTCGGTGTAGCTCATGACTTCGAGTTTCCAACCTTTCATTTCACAGTATTTTGCATACATGCGGAAAAGGTCGCCTGCAAAGATGGCAGCCTCGTCGCCTCCTGTACCACCACGGATTTCCAGAATGACGTTCTTGTAGTCTTCCGGGTCTTCCGGAATAAGGAGCAGCTTTATTTCCTCCTCTATGGCTGGAAGGGTAGCGGTGTTGGCGTCAAGGTCTTCCTTGGCCAGCTCGCGCATGTCGGCGTCGGTCTCGGTTTCCAGAACCGATTTGGCCTCCTCGATGTCGCGGAGCATTTGTTTGTATTTAGAGGTGACTTTGGTAAGTTTCTCCAAGTCCTTGTATTCTTTGGTCAGCTTGACGAAGCGCTTCATGTCGCTGATTACAGACGGGTCAGTAATCAGCAGGCTCACTTCCTCAAAACGGGCGTCGATGCCGTCAAGGCGTTGCAACAGTGTATTTTCTGCCATAAGGGTTTGTTTACGATTATTCTATGCAAAATTAGTGATAAAAAAGCAAATACGAAAATAGCAGCGGAATTACTCCCGATTTAATGCTTCGGCAAATTCCTTTGCGAGATTGCGGCATTGCTCAATAGTGCAGGAGCTGATGCCTTGTTTCATCTCAATTTGCTGTCCGATAGTTTCGAATTTGAGCTTCTCTACCATTGTGTCGATAGTCTTGGAGCTGACTCCGGCCCATGTGTAGGAACCGAGACGGGCAAATACTTTCTTGCTGACGCCTCTGAGCACCAATGACTTCAGGAACGAATCAATTTTGGGGAAGAGGTTGCCGTTGTAGGTCGGGGACGCTACAATGAGGCCTTTATAGGTGTAGACGTCGCGCAGGATGTATGATTCGTCGGAATAGCTGACGTCGTGGATGCAGATTTTTCTGACGCCCTCGAGTGTGAGCTGGCGGGCCAGTGTTTCCACCATCTGTGCGGTGTTGCCATACATGGAGCCATAAACGATGACTACGCCGTTTTCGCACTCCTCACGGCTCAGGCGGTCATAGATGGAAATGACTTCTGCGACTTTCTCATGCCATACAGGTCCGTGTGTAGAGCAGATGTACTCAATTGGAAGGGAGCCGAGGCGGGAGAGTGCCTTTTGGACGGGAGCTCCGTATTTACCGACGATGTTGGAGTAGTAGCGTGTCATTTCAGGGAAATGATAAGAAACGTCAAACTCGTTGTCGACAACTCCTCCATTCAATGCGCCGAAGCAGCCGAAAGCGTCGCCAGAGAACAAAACTTTCTTTTCCTCCACATAGGTCATCATGGTCTCCGGCCAGTGGAGCATCGGAGTGAGGAAGAATTTCAGAGTCATACCCCCGAGGTCGATGGTGTCGCCGTCGGCAATGGTGATGATGTCCTCCTTGTCAATGCCGTAATACCCTTTAAGCATATCGGCTGTCTTTGCATTACCTACAATTTTGAGGTTCGGGAATGCATGGAGCAGGGCAACGATGCCACCCGTGTGGTCAGGTTCCATGTGGTTGATTACAAGATAGTCAACCTTCATGGCATCGTCGATGTGCTTGATTTTGGCTATCTGCTCGAAAGCGTGCGACAGTTCTACGCCATCGATGATGGCTGTCTTTGATTCACCCTTGACTACGTATGAATTGTACGATACGCCGTAAGGCAGAGGCCAAATGCCTTCAAATCGTGTTGTTGTGCGGTCGTTTGTACCGACATAAAAAACATCTTTGGTAATTTCAGCAGTAATCATATTTGAATGAAGTTTTTAGTTTTTCTATTTGTTCTTTTCGCCCCAAAGCCAGTCCATGCGTTCCTGCATTTTGCTTTCTTGAGGATTGTTGCCTGGATTCCAGAAGCGTTTGCCGCGGCATCCGTGTGGCAGGTATTCCTGGATGACGAAGTTGTTGGGATAGACGTGCGGGTAGAGGTAGTCGGCTCCGTAGCCCAGTTCCTTCATGAGTTTTGTCGGAGCGTTCCGCAGATGCAGAGGGACGGGTTGGTTCCCGGTTTGCTCGACGTAGCTCAAAGCCTCGTTGATGGCATTGTAGGCGGAGTTGCTTTTGGGTGATGTGGCCAGGTAGATGGCACATTCCGACATGACAATCCGGCCTTCCGGCCAACCGATTTTTTTTATCGCGTCAAATGTGGCGTTGGCCAGCAGCAGGGCGTTGGGATTGGCCAGGCCAATATCCTCGGCGGCGGAGATAACCATGCGGCGGGCGATGAATTCCGGGTCCTCGCCACCTGCAATCAGGCGTGCCAGCCAGTAGACGGCCGCGTCCGGGTTGCTTCCGCGTATGCTCTTGATGAAGGCGGAGATAATGTCGTAATGCATTTCTCCGTTCTTATCGTAGGCCATTGGGTTCTGCTGGAGACGCTGAGTGACGATGTCGTTGCGTATGATGATGGGGGCATCGTCCGACGTTGACTGGCATAGCAGGTCAAGAATATTGAGCATTTTGCGTGCATCACCTCCGGCAAAGCGGAACAATGCTTCCGTTTCCTCTACCTGCACATTCCTGTTCTTCAGAATGCGGTCATGGGTGATGGCGCGTTGCAGCAGTTCCTGAAGGTCGGAATCGGATAGGGGGTTCAGCACGTATACTTGTGCACGGGAAAGCAACGGACGGATAATCTCGAACGACGGGTTTTCCGTAGTCGCGCCGATGAGTGTCACTACGCCCATTTCAACGGCTGCCAGCAGGGAGTCCTGCTGTGACTTGTTGAAACGGTGTATTTCGTCGATGAAAAGGATGGGGCGGTGCTTGTTGAACATGCTTCCAGCCTCTTGCTTGCATTGTGTCAGCACGTCGCGCACGTCCTTGACTCCGGAATGTACGGCCGACAGCGTGAAGAACGGCGCTTCGACTTGTGTGGCTATGATTTGGGCAAGTGTGGTTTTGCCCACGCCGGGAGGTCCCCACAGGATGAATGAGGAAATCTGTTCGGACTCAATCATTCGGCGCAAGATGCAGTCTTTGCCGACGAGGTGT
Source organism: uncultured Muribaculaceae bacterium (assembly GCA_944321875.1). Taxonomy (GTDB): domain Bacteria; phylum Bacteroidota; class Bacteroidia; order Bacteroidales; family Muribaculaceae; genus Limisoma. Next base: position 27,502 of record CALUMX010000002.1, on the reverse strand, counting down.
TTTTGTCCGATATATTCGTCGAGATTCTTCGGACGTAGTCTTTCTGCCAGCGGTTCAAATGTCATAAGCCTAATGAAGTCTAATTTGTCTACAAAGGTAGCTATAATTAAACAAACTTGGCGTGTTTTTGTTAAATCTAAGAAAGAAAAGATTGATTTTCTTGGATGGAATAGGCCGGGTTAGGCATTGTTAAAATAGAAAACTGCATTTTCATTTGCCTCTACACTCGCCTTTCGCTAAATTTGTGGAAAAATTTAAATGCTATGAATTATAGAAAACTTTTTGTTTCTGCGCTTTTCGTTTCGTCTGTCTTTTACGGAGCGGTTGCAGAAGAGTTGACTTTGCGTGAGTGTTCTCTTACGCCTTCCCCGGCCGGCATCGGACAGATGGTGTCGGAGCAGAGCGGGGCTTCTTATCTCGCTTTGTCGGACGACGGGAAGGACGTAGTCCGTTATGACTATAAGACGGGCAAGCAGTTGGCTGTCGTTATGGCTACTGATAAACTGCGCGATTGTGATGTGAAGGCATGGGATGGCTTTATTGTTTCTCCGGACGAGAAGTTGATGCTTCTTTATACGAATGTGGAGAAAATTTACCGTAATTCTTTCAAGGCCTCCTATTATATATATGATATAGCCCGCAACAATATCCGTAAACTTTCTGAGAACGGCGCTCAAGAGGTGCCTTCGTTCTCTCCCGACAGCCGTATGGTAGCTTTTGTGCGCGACAACAATGTTTATGTTGCGAAAATTGATTACGGTACGGAAGTGGCTGTCACGAAGGATGGTAAGAAGAATGCGATTATCAACGGTGTGCCGGACTGGGTATATCAGGAAGAGTTTGGCATGACGAGCTCCATCACTTGGTCGCCCGACAGCAAGATGCTTGCCTTTATCAAGTGGAACGAATCGGACGTAAAGCTCTATAATTTCCCGATGTATAAAGGTACATGTCCGGAATACGACGAGTATACCTATTATCCCGGTCAGTTCGAGTACAAGTATCCGGTGGCTGGCGAGACCAACTCAAAGGTTCATGTACTGAGCTACGATGTCGAGACGCGTGCTCTGAAGGAAATGAAGGTGCCTTTGGATTATGATGGTTATGTCAACCGGATTGAGTTCGGAAAAACACCGGAGCGGCTGATGGTGAATACGATGAACCGTAATCAGAACGATATGCGGCTTTATGCAGTCAATCCGCGTTCGGCAATTGCCAAACTGATATTTACGGAAAAGTCGGAAACATGGGTAGACCCATATCTGACAAGCATGACGAAATATTACGATGATTTCTTTGTCGTAGCCAGCGAGCGTGACGGTTATCGTCATTTGTACCAATACTCCAATGCCGGCAGCCTGATGCGCCAAATCACAAAGGGCGAATGGGAGGTGACTGATTTTTACGGTTATGATGCCGATACCCGTGAGTTTTATGTGCAGACTGCACAAAGCGGACCATTGAACAGAGTCGTTGCGGCAGTCAATGCCAAGGGTGAGATTCGTAATTTGTCACCGCTTGAGGGAACGGGTGTCGCTTCCTTCAGTGCGGATATGTCTTACTTCGTGCTGAACTACAGCAATGTGACTACTCCGAATGTATACACGCTTCGTACGCAGAAAGGTAAGGAAGTGAGAGTGCTTGAGTCAAACGATGCCTATGTGGAAAGAATGACCGGCCGTTTGCCTAAGCATGAGTTCTTTACGGTCAATATCGGTAGCGAGACGCTGAACGGCTATATGATTAAGCCGTTGAACTTTGATGCGTCCAAAAAGTATCCGGTGATTATGTACCAATACAGTGGCCCGGGTTCACAGTTGGTTACCAACGACTGGAGCGTTGAATGGCTGGACTATGCGGCAACGCAGGGTTATTTGGTAGTCTGTGTTGACGGTCGTGGAACAGGCGGTCGCGGAAAGAAGTTCGCGACAATGGTCTATAAGCAATTGGGCAAGTATGAGACAGAAGACCAGGTTGGCGTTTCCAAATACCTCGCCACGCTGCCTTATGTCGATGCTCAGCGTATTGGTATCTTCGGCTGGAGCTATGGTGGCTACGAATCACTGATGGCTATGACTGCTCCCGGAAATATTTTCAAGGCAGGTATCGCAGTTGCTCCGGTGACTGACTGGAGATTCTATGACTCTATCTACACGGAGCGTTTCATGCAGACTCCACAACAGAACGAGACAGGATACGAAAGCAGTTCTGCCTGCGGACGTCTGGATAATCTGAAGGGCCGTCTGCTGATTGTTTCGGGTACGGCTGATGACAACGTGCATATTACCAACACATATGCTTTCGTGTCGGATGCGATGGCTCACAATAAGGTGATTGACATGATGGTATATCCGAATGAGGACCACCATATCAACGGTTGTGAGATACGCTATGCGTTGTATCTGAAACTGATGGACTTTTTTGACAATAATTTGAAGAAATAGAGCAAGGAGAGGGCAGAGACAAGCGAGGGAATTCCGCTTGTCTCTACCGGACCCTTTAAAAAATAGAGATAAAATAATTGAGAGCGAGAAAATGTAATAACGTCTGCAGTTGTTCTCCCTATCTGATATGGAAGAATTATGCAATCGGCATGGGAGCGATTGTAGCAGTGCCTGTGGCTTCTCATCTGGTGAGTGTGCATGTGCTTCCGTTCATTACATTGATGTTGTCTCTTACATTGTTTTACTTCATTCGACTAAACAGGCGGAGCGAGGCAGAATCGTGTGCGATTGTGCCTTATGTCTCCGCCCGTGTTTTGTTTATCTTTACGCTGCTGGCAGCATCTTCCAATATTGTGTATTGGGTGTTTGACGAGCCGTTTACAAAAGTGCTGCATATCGGTATCCATGAGGGGGCGATGAATTTGATTTCCATTCTTTTCCTTCTGATGGTGATTGTGTTGTCAAAGCGAAAATGGAAAAATACGTTCTGTACGGATTGCATGCTCCGTAATGGACTTCCTTCTGAACGAGAGGTGCTGGGGCATATGTATATGTCGGAAAATCGCTTTCTGCTTTCTCACCTGATGAAGTTGTGGTGCTTCATTGTTATTGTTACGTCAATCCCGTGGTTTTACGATTCGAATGTGCATCGTGATGATTCGTTTGAAAGCCAGTTGATTTATATTTATCTTCCTTTGGCTGTGATGATTGTCGATGTGTTGTGCTTGCGCTACTATTATTCCTTTGTCGATTCTCCGGTATCGGGAAAGGCTCTTCCGCAGCTTCCTTACGGTAAGGGGTCGTTTAAGATGGTCCGAATATTGCTTGTCGCCGGAAATGAGCTTTATACGAATAAATTGAATGGGTTTAATGATACACCTTTCTCATTCCGTGCAGACTTCTCGGATGTTATTTCTTATGAGCAGGCTTTGGAATACATAAGGAAGGAACTGGGATGTTTTGTAGACCCAGCCGATTTCCAGTTCTGCTATGGGACAATTGACCGGCATAACGGCAGGGCTTTGGAGCATTATCTGTGTTTTGTGGATGATTCCCGGGTGGTTGCTGAGTTTGAGGAACGGCAGAACCGTGTGGGTGACTGGTGGACGAAGCAGGAGTTGGAAAAGGAATTTTCACATGGCTTTGCCAGGTTGCTTTGTGCGGAACTGCATCGCATTTACACGGTGATGCATACGAGCAAGATGTACTACATAAATGGCCGGAAGAAAATACGGATAAAGGGATACTCACCTTCGTTCTCAATTGCGGAACTGAGGCATACCGATGTCGATTTCAGCGATAACAGATGGATGATTCTGTCGAAATTTAACGATGATATGCCGTTCTTTCATATAAAGAAAGCATGGCATCAGTATATTGAAGGATTATATTGGTACGATGGACAACAATAAATTAATAGTGATATTGGGGCCGACGGCCTCCGGCAAAACACACAAGGCTGTTGCATTGGCAGAACGGGTGGACGGTGAGATAATCAGTGCCGATTCCAGGCAGATATACAGGGGTATGGACCTGGGAACGGGGAAGGATTTGTTTGAATACCGCTCGGTGCCTTATCATTTGATTGACATTTGCCCGGCCGGTTACAAGTATAATTTGTTTGAGTATCTCCGTGATTATGAGCAAGCTTATGCCTCGATTGTAGAGCGCGGACGACAGCCGATTCTGTGTGGAGGAACCGGCTTGTATATTGAGTCGGTGCTGAACGGCTTGAGACTGCCCGAGGTGCCTGAAAACAAGGAGTTGAGGGAGCGTCTGAGCGGAAAGTCGCTGGAGGAGTTGACAGCCATCCTGTCCGAGATGAAATCGCTTCACAATACGACCGACGTTGATACCTGCAAGCGGGCTATCCGTGCCATTGAGATTCAGACCTACTATCAGGAGCACCCCGAGAAAGCTCAGGCTGCCGAGCCGCATCCCGTGGAGAATGCCGTTATTATAGGAGTGGACATTGACAGGGAATCCCGTCGCCGTCGCATTTCCGAACGACTTGAGACGCGGGTTAAGGATGGAATGATACAGGAGGTGCAATCGCTTCTTGACAGTGGCATTCCGGCAGACGATTTAATTTATTACGGTTTGGAATACAAGTTTGTAACGAGCTACGTTATCGGTCGTCTGTCCTATGAAGAAATGCTGTCGCAGCTTGAGATAGCCATTCATCAGTTTGCCAAGCGCCAGATGACATGGTTCCGTGGCATGGAGCGGCGCGGCTTTACTATCAAGTGGTTGCCTTATGACATGGCCGACGAAGAGTTTGCCTCTGCGGTTGCGGTCATGCTTTAGTATTCGTTGCGGGAGGCATCGATTTTCAGCAAGATGAAAATGAGGATGGTGAAGCCCCAAAGCGAGGAGCCTCCGTAACTGAAAAACGGTAGCGGGATACCGATGACAGGACATAGTCCGACGACCATTCCGATGTTGATGCCCAAGTGAAACAACAGATAGGAGGCCACGCAATAAGCGTACACGCGTCCGAATGCGGTGCGTTGCCGTTCGGCCAGTTGAATGACTCTCAAAATCAAGAACAGAAAGGCAAAAAGCACGAGGGTGGAGCCGACAAATCCTTCTTCCTCTCCGATGGTACAGAATATGAAGTCAGTATGTTGCTCAGGTACATATTTGAGTTTCGTCTGTGTGCCGTTGAGAAATCCTTTGCCCCAGAAGCCGCCTGAGCCGATGGCTATTTTCGACTGGTTGACGTTGTATCCGGCACCCCGCAGGTCTTCTTCTATACCTAATGCCACCTTGATACGCATTTGCTGGTGGTCGCCAAGAATTTCATTGAAAACGTAGTTGACAGAAAAGAGGAATGCTACGGATGAGATAGCAAATGCAATTACTATCAGAATCTTACGGGCTTCCTTGTGAAGCATTTCCCATATCAGGTACACGATTGTCGCTCCCAGTGTTGAAAACAGGATGATTCGTCCGTTCAATGCTACGTCAAAGAGGGAGATTATCCACGAAAGAAGTGTAACGCCGGCGTAGCCGAGGAAAATGTTGCGGGCAACGGTGATGCTTTTGCAGTAGTAGGCTGTCATGCCGAGGATGATGGCAAGGATAATAATCATGACGATGAATTCTCCGCCCGGTGTGCCGAGAATAGTGAGGGCGGAATACTTCATGCTTACCACAAATATGACGATAGAGGCGAGTCCGGCAAACAGTATGAGTCCACTCATTCCTTCGCGGTAAAGGACGAAGACCAGCGACGTGAAGACCAGGGCGGAGCCTGTCTCGTTCTGCAGAAGGATGAGGATAATAGGCAATATAATAATGGCTCCCGCCTTCAGGTAGTTGCTCTTTTTTGCGTTGAGAGAGAAGCCGTAGGCCCCGAACAGTTTGGCAAGAGCCAGTGCGGTCGCGAATTTGGCAAATTCAGCGGGTTGGAGACTGACAGGTCCAAGCACAATCCACGAATGCGACCCTTTGATGTTGGGGGCTATGAATATGGTTAGGATTAATAGTAGCGTGACTATCAGGTATATGGGGTAGGCATAGGAGTCGAAGAACCAATCATCGACCAGCAGGATGGCAACACCTAAGAAGAAGGAGAGTCCAATCCATCCGAATTGCTTGCCTGAGAATTCTGAGAAATCAAGGATGCTGGCATTGTCAAAGTCGTAACTTGCCGCATAGATGCTGATGGCGCCCGTAATGACCAGCAATATATATGTGATGAGAATAGAGTAATCTATCCTTTTGAATACAGATTGATTAGAAGAACGATATTCCACGATTTTTTTTCTGCAAAGTTAGGAAAAACTGACATCGAAATATGAAAATTTTAGAAAAAAATGGTGGGAAATTTGGGAGATGGATTAATTCGATGTAATTTTGCAATTCGATTGAGCAGGTCTCAATTTGAGTGGCTTTGTTTGTATAAACGAGAAAAATATATTTTAAGATATGAATGTAACTTTAGAAAAAAACGGAAACGTTAGCGGTGTAATCACCGTTTCATTGGAAGAGAAAGATTATCAGGAGAAAGTAAACAAAGACTTGAAGGCTATCGGTCAGAAGCATCCGCTTGATGGTTTCCGTCCGGGCAAAGTTCCTGCAGGCTTGTTGAAGAAGAAATTCGGTAAGCAGGTGCTTGCTGATGTTATTAACCGCGAGACTATCGACGCTCTTTTCAAATATATCGAAGACCAGAAGCTGAGCATCCTCGGCGAGCCTTTGGCTGTTGAGACTCAGGAAGTGGACTTCGACAAGAAGGACTTCACATTCCAGTTTGAGGTAGGTTTGGCTCCTGAAATCAATGTAGAGCTGAACAAGGATATTACTATCCCTTACTACAAAATCAAGGTTGACGACGACATGGTGAAGCGTCAGGACGAAGCATTCACTCGCCGTTTCGGTTCTCAGGTTCCGGGTGAGGAAGTTGATGCAACAGCTTTGGTAAAGGGTTCTGTTGCTGAGTTGAACGAGGATGGTTCTGTTAAGGAAGGTGGTATCTCCACTAACACAATCGTTTCAATGGAATATCTCGGTGGTTCTGAGGAAAACAAGAAGTTCTTCGGCAAGAAGGTTGGTGAGAAGGTTGTATTCAACCCGAGCGTAGCTGCCAACAACAATGCGGCTGAGGTTGCATCAATGTTGAACATTGAGAAGGCTGAGGCAGAGAACGTGAAGGCAAACTTCGAGATGACAATTTCTGAAATCATCGTTTTGAAGTTGGCTGAAAAGAACCAGGAATATTTCGACAACGTATTCGGTAAGGATGTTGTGAAGGACGAGGCTGAGTATACTGAAAAACTCCGCGAGATGATTGCAACTCAGTTGATGCTCGACAGCAACTACCGTTTCACAATCGACGCTCAGGAAGCGCTGATGGCAAAAGTTGGCGAAATGGAATTGCCGGTTGAATTCCTCAAGAAGTGGTTGGTTCGCACAAACGAGAAAATCACAGACGAGAACGTTAACGAAGAGTTTGAGAAGATGTTGCCGGCAGCTAAGTGGCAGCTTGTTAAGGAGCAGGTTGCTAAGAATTGCGGCGTGAAGGTTGACGATGAAGACCTCAAGCGCGAGGCTAAGATGCTTGCTGCTCAACAGTTCGCTCAATACGGTATGACTAACGTACCAGAAGAGTATATCGAGAAGTATGCTGAAGACTTCCTCAAGAATAAGGAATATCGTCAGCGCCTGATTGAGAAGGCTGTTGACAACAAGTTGTTCGCAGCCGTTAAGGAAGCTGTCAACATCGAGGAGAAGGAAGTTAGCGTAGAAGAGTTCAACAATCTTTTCAAGGCTTAATTTAACTCACGATAAGTTATTAAGGGGTTGAGAAATCAACCCCTTTTTTTATGTCCGGCCGGATGCTGTTTTGTAACTTTAAAGGTGGTGGGTAGTAATGTTGCACATGTACGTGCTAACTTTGCTGATGAAAAAAGGATGTAACACACGAAAAAACACGGAATTATGGACTATTTATTGAAATATGAGAACACACGGACAGTAGGCGGCAGGTTAAAGAATGTGCTGTTTGTCGTTGGCTCCTCCGTTCGGATATTTATAGCAGCCGTGCTGGCTGCGGTCGGTGGCTGGGTGAGAGCCGTACTGTTGTCGTATGTAGAGCGGGGAAAGGAAGAGGATATTGATGAGGTTATCCGTACCGACAAAGGTATGTCAACTGCTTATTGGGCGATTATTGCCGTAGCTGGCTTCGGATTTGTTATTCGGATGATTCAGTTTGCGATGTAGGGAAATTAGCACAACCTTATATTACCATGAAAAACAATTTCGGCCTGTCCGTTTTTACGGGCAGGCCGAGCTTTTATGACAGCGTATATGTCTTAATCCAGACCTTCAATCATTCCGTTGACAATGCCGATTTCCAATGCCTTCGGTTTCTTGGGGAGACCAGGCATCCGGAGGATGTCACCAGCCACGGCTACAATCATCTCAGCGCCGCTGTTGATGATGACATCGTTGATGTGCAGCTCGAAACCGTCGGCTGCTCCCATTTGTTTAGGGTCGGTAGAGAAGGAATACTGGGTCTTGGCTATGCAGACCGGGAAGTGCTCATAACCGAGATTCTTGATTTGAGCGAACATCCGACGGGCTGATGTGCTGTAGGTAACGGTCGCAGCTCCATAAATTTCTTTGGCGATTTTTTCGATTTTGGAGGCAGTCGGCTCGTTGTCTCCGTATATGAAGCGGAGTGGTTCGGAGGGTTGCTGCTCAATGGTTTCCACAACGAGTCGTGCCAGGTCTTCTGCTCCTTCGCCACCTTTCAGGAAGGCTTCATTAACGGCGAATCCTACGCCAAGTTCCTTGCAATGGTTGCTGATGGCTGCCAGTTCCTCGTCGCTGTCAGAAGCAAACCGGTTGATGGCAACGATGACGCTTTGTCCGAACTTCCGGATGTTGCGGATGTGTTTGTCCATATTCTCAAAACCGGCAACAACTGCTTGCGGATTGGGGGTTTTTACGTTCTCATAAGATTCACCGCCTTGAATTTTCAGGCCCTGTACGGTCGCTACGAGTATTGTCAGCTTGGGTTGCAGGCCGGATTTACGGCATTTAATGTCGTAGAACTTCTCTGCTCCGAGGTCTGCGCTGAAGCCGGCCTCAGTGATGACATAGTCGCCAAACGTCATGGCTGTTTTGGTCGCAATTACGGAATTGCAGCCGTGAGCGATGTTGGCAAACGGACCGCCATGAATGAATGCCGGAGTGTGTTCGATGGTCTGAACGAGGTTGGGGTTGAGAGCCGCCTTCAGCAGTACGCAGATGGCGCTTGCCACGCCAAGATCCTTTACGGTGAACGGTTTGTCATCGTAGGTGAATCCCAACAAAATGTTCTCTACGCGGCGTTGCAGGTCGTCCATGTCTTTTGCGAGGCATATAATGGCCATCAGTTCAGAGGCGGCTGTGATGTCAAAGCCAGTCTGCCGTGTGACTCCGTTTGTGCGTGGGCCGAGACCGATGACAATGTCGCGCAATGCACGGTCGTTCACGTCGAGCACTCTCCGCCACAATACTTTCTTCAGTCCGAAACCGTCGGCTTCGTGCTGGTAGAGATAGTTGTCGAGCAGGGCCGCAATCATATTGTGCGCAGAAGTGATGGCATGGAAATCACCGGTAAAGTGAAGATTGATTTTTTCCATGGGGACGACTTGTGCATATCCGCCGCCGGCCGCACCTCCTTTAATGCCGAAGCAAGGTCCGAGTGACGGTTCGCGGAGAGCGACAACAGCTTTCTTGCCAATTCTGTTGAGTCCCAGAGCGAGGCCAACAGAGACCGTTGTCTTTCCGATGCCGGCTTTGGTAGCGGTGATGGCAGTGACGAGCACGAGGTTGCTTTTCGCCACCTTTTCCTCATCAATCAGAGAGAGGGGAACCTTGGCCATATACTTTCCGTAATGGTCAACGGTGTCGTTGTCAATTCCTATCTTTGATGCAATTTGCTCGATGCGCTGCATTTCAACGCTGCGTGCTATTTCGATGTCTGATTTCATATATATGCTTTTATAAATTTATTGCAAAAATAAAATGAAATCGCCGATTCCGCAAATGTCGGGGATTGTTTGCCCGCGCATGGCTGATAATGCTTGCGTTATGGCCTAAAATCCAATAAAATTACTTATCTTTGTTTTTGCCAAAATGTATACGGATAAAATATGACACATATTGAACGCAAGATAGACTATGACAGAAGATTACTGTGTTTTGTCATTCTGCTGATTGCTGCGGCGCTGACGCTGCCGTTTATCGGGATGGGGCATTTCTACACGCGGGGTGAGCCCCGGGAAGCGTTAGTTGCTCTTGCCATGATAGAGCAGGGTAATTTTGTATTGCCGGTTTTTCAAGGTGAATTTGCCTTCAAGCCGCCGATGCTTCACTGGTTGGTTTCCTTGTTCTCGTTGCCGCAGGGCTATGTCTCGGAATATACGGCAAGAATGCCGTCGGCCTTGGCTTTTATCGCGATGAGCGTGGGCTTTTTTTCGTTTTATGCCCGCCGTTACGATGTGCGTAAGGTGTTTGTGGCCACGCTGATTATGATGACAACGTTTGAGGTACACCGGGCGGCGATGACTTGCCGTGTCGACATGGTGCTGACGGCCTTTATGGTCGGCGGATTCCTTGCTCTGTATAGCTGGTATGAGAGGGGATTTAAGGGCGTGCCTGTTGTTGCATCGTTGCTGATTTCGGGTGCGATACTGACAAAGGGCCCGATTGGCGCTATTCTCCCATGCTTTGCGCTGACGGTGTTTCTGTTGATTCATCGTATAAAATGGACAACAATTCTGCGAGCCTTGCTGATTATTTCGGTAATGTCTTCGATTTTGCCCTTGTGCTGGTATGTTGCGGCTTATAATGTGGGAGGCGACAGGTTCCTGCAGTTGGTTCTGGAAGAAAACTTCGGCCGCTTTATGGGCAAGATGACTTATGAGAGTCATGAAAACGGTATTTTCTACTATTTCCCGATATTGGCGGCAGGCTTGGTTCCATGGTCAGTCCTGCTGCTTTTGGGGCTTTTTACGATAAAGAAAAAGTCCTTGACTAAGGAAGCGTTGGTGGGAGCATGGAAGAAGTTCCGCACGATGCCGGCAGCACGTCAGTGGGCCGTTGTTGTGACAGTATGCGTGTTTGTCTTTTACTGTATTCCGAAAAGCAAGCGCAGTGTCTATTTGCTTCCGTTGTATCCTTTCATCAGCCTGCTGATTGCGGATTTCCTGGTGTATATGGTGAGGGAGCACAGAAAATTATTTAAGGGCTATGCCGTATTTGTGGTTTCTGTCGGTTTCTTGTTCAGCATACTCCTTCTGTTGGTGCCGGCTCTTGATTTGAACTTTCTGGGAGACTCCCGTTCTTCCCGCAGGCTTATCATGCAGCTGGGCGAATTGCAACACATGGCTTATGGGCCTTACTATATCGTGATGGCACTGTTGCCTGCATTGGTCGGTGTGGCTGCGGTTGTGATGCGGAAGAAAGAGGGTGTAATGGTTACATTGGCCTTTACCGTATGGATAGCGGCATTGCTGTCGCTTGATGGCTTGTTGAATCCAGCCATAAAGAACAGTGTTCCGGACTTCCAGTTTGCTAAATCGGCGTTGGTTTATCAGCCCGACGGCGCGGCTTATTTTTATCGTCCGGCATCGGAAAAAGAGGAGACATTATATACAGTGGTGTTCTATATGGACGATAAATTGCTCAGCTATACTGAGGGTGACGTGCTTCCGGAGCATGGATACATTATTCTGAGAGAAGCTAATAAAGAGCGTTTTGAAACGCATATGGCGGATAAGTTCAATATTGCTCAATTGCTGACTACTGAGACGGAGTTTACTTCATTCAGGGGCAATTTGTTGTTGTATGAATTCAGAGCGAAATAAAGTTTATGAAACAAAAGAAGGATATTAAATCTATATTGGTCATACGATACCGCAGAGTGGGAGACTCCATTCTCGCAATGGCATTGATACGAACGTTGAAGCAGACTTTCCCTCATGCGGAAATCGACTTCGTTCTGGATAGGGGGATTGCTCCGTTGTTTGAGGGGCAGCCGGGAATCAACCGTGTGATTAGCTTTACGCATGAGGAGAAGCATTCGTTCTTCACTTATGTGAAAAAGGTGCGCAGAATTGTGTCGGAAAAGCATTATGATGCGATTATTGACATGCGGTCGACTATTCAGACTCTTTGGTTCAGCCTGTTCTCTCTGGGAACGGAATTCAGAATAGGCAGGAAAAAAGGATACAACCGCTTTATTCAGAATTACCGTCCGGATATACCTTGGGATATCGATATGGTGGAGCAGAATATCCGGTTTGCCGCTCCGCTTTCTGTGGTGACACCTGTCAAGGCTTCCCGCGACTTCTCGCTGACCGTGGAAGAAGGGGAGAAGCAAAGTTTCAGAAAGGTGATGAAGGCCGCCGGTGTGGATTTCTCTCGTCCGGTTGTGCTGTGTGCGGTAGCGACGCGTATCCCCGGAAAGGTTTGGGATAAGGAACGGATGAAGGAAGTATTGCGGCGGATTATAGAGAAATATGACGCTCAGCTGATTTTTAATTTTGGCGGACAGGTGGAGCGTGACTATGTCAACTCTATCTGGAAGGAAATGGGACGGGATTCCCATATCTTTGCCGGTTTGGAGGCTAACAGCCTGCCGGAATTGAAGGCAATGGTGGCTAATTGCGATTTCTTCTTTGGAAACGAGGGTGGTCCCCGCCATTTGTCACAGGCGGTCGGTGTACCGTCGTTTGCGATTTATCCGCCGAATATTGGCAAGCACATCTGGCTGCCGGAAAATGATGGAAGCCATCAGGGCATTGGTTTTGCCGATGTGGAGGCAAAGGCTCCGGATGCGGTTGATTATGCCTCGCGGTTTGCCGCAGTCACAGTGGATGAGGTCTGGACAAGGTTGAGTCCGATGCTTGACAAGTATTTGAAGAAATGAGAATGAAGAGTGAGAATGTAGTGATTGTGCCGATATATCGGAAGCCGGATGGCTCCGAGATGGTGGCATTGCGCCAGTGTCTTTCCGTGCTGGGTGCGGGCCATGATATTGTCGCTGTGCATCCAGAATCCTTTGATATGGCGGAAATACAGGCACAATATCCGCAATTGAAGGCAAAAGCTTTCCCGGATGTCTGTTTCAAGGGCGTGGAAGGCTATAATTTCATGATGTTGTCACCCGAGTTTTATGAGGTGTTTTCCGCCTACAAGTATATGCTGATATATCAGTTGGATGCCTATGTGTTTGCTGACCATTTGGATGAATGGGCAGCGAAAGGTTTTGACTATGTAGGTGCTCCATGGGTGGCTAATTCCAATATATTCCAATCGACGGTTGGTGCAGTAGTTCGTAAAGTGCGTTGCGCGCTTCGTCCAGTCGGGTCTACCGAACGTGTCACTCATGCGCAGATGGCCTTTCAGGTGGGTAACGGAGGTTTCAGCTTGCGGCGGATAGCCAAGATGATAGAAGTGACCCGTTCCTTCAAAGAGGAAATCTTGCAGTTGACATTCGGGGAGAAAAAAGCGCAGGAGGATGTCTTTCTCTCTCTTTATGTCAGGAAACGTGCCGGAATAAACGTGCCCGGATGGAGGGAGGCGACAGGCTTCGCGTGGGAAAACAATCCCCGCCGTTGTATGCAGGTGAACGGTAATCAGTTGCCTTTCGGCTGTCATGGATGGTCGAGAGGAAAGGCGTATGAGCAGTTCTGGAAACAATACATTGCAATGTAGAGAAAGATGGCAGCACTCAAAGAAATAACAGTTTTTTGCGAGCAGGGCGACTCTTCGAAGTTGAAGACCTGGTCGAACGTCCCTTATTTCCTGACTGCCACATTGGAAGCATCCGGCGTAAAGGTGAACAGGGTGAGTCTGCATCCGGGTTCATCTGTTGCGGAGAAGATTTTCTACAAGTTGTGGAACGTGTGGGTGAAAGGTGTGACGCGGCGTAAAGGTTGCCCTTATCGGCGTTCGTCGGCCTATTTTTATTTGATGGAAAGAAAAGTGCTTGCGGCGGTAAGACAGTATGCGGATAGCGATGCTTTTCTGTTTACTTCCTATAGCATGTCTTCCAAAAAATATAGCGATAAACCTTCTGTCCTGTTTTGTGACTGGACTGCGGAGTACGACTTGTTGCATGCTCATGGCAGGAAAATAGAGGAGTTGCCTTCGTATGATGTGCGTTTTATGCAGCGTCAGAAGGAAGTTATAGAGGGTGCAGATGCTGTCGTCTGTCTGTTTCCTGGTGTTACGGAGCATATGCGGAAGGTCTATCCGCAGGCACGGATACATTATATCGGTAATGTGGTGAACTCTTTGGAAGAGCCGGTTGTGCCTGAAACAATTGAGAGAAAGGAAAAAGGCCATGACATTCTGTTTGTCGGCAAAAAACACTATATGAAAGGTGCAAGAGAGTTGTTGGCGGCATTCTCTCTGCTACGGACGGAAAATCCGGAACTCCGGTTGCATATTATCGGGCTGACGGAGAGTCAGCTGGGGCAACTTCCTGAAGGAGTAACCTGCTATGGTTACCTGGATAAGTCAGACTCGACGCAGCGGAGGATTTATTATGATTTGCTTTCCTCTTGCCGTCTGTTTGTCAATACGACTCCTCAATGGGGGGCTTTTTCCGCTTCTGTAGAGGCGATGTATCACTATATGCCGGTTTTGGTGACCCCTTACGGGGAGTTTGTCAAAACGTTCGGGGCGGAAATAGGTTTTGGACTCTATCATGAAGAGAACGGAGGAGAACGGGTCTTGGCAGAGGAGATAAAAGCCTTGTTGGAGCCGAAAGGTTTCAGGGAAAAGGCAGAATGTGCGCACGCCATGGTGGCGGATATGAAATGGGATAGATATGTGAGCAGATTAACGAACATTATTGAAAAAATGATTTAGAAAATATGTTGTCGATAATTATTTGTTCAGTTAATAAGGAACGATTGGCTGATATCGAGAAGAATATAGCAGACACGATAGGCGATGGTGTGAAATATGAGGTTATCGCCATTGATAATACTGTGCGGAAGGCTTCCATCACGACCGTCTATAACGAAGGTGCGCGAATTGCGAAATATCCCTGTATGCTCTTCGTTCACGAGGATGTGCGCTTCCTGGAGAATAATTGGTTTGAGAAAATCGCATTGAAACTGAGTGAGCCGGATTGTGGAATTATCGGATTTGCGGGTAGCCGGGCGAAGGTCAGAACTCCTTCGGGTTGGTATCAGGACAAGAAGTGGAATGTGATGAACTACTATCAGATGTTCAACGGGCGTTTACGTCATGCGCGTACCCGCAGCTTTCATGATACGGATTTCCGCGAGGTGGTTGTTCTGGATGGTTTCGCTTTCTTTGTCAAGCGCGAGGTCTGGCTGGAAACACCGTTTGATGACAAATTGCTGACGGGATTCCACTGTTACGACATTGATTTCTCATTGAGTGTAGCCCGTAAATATCGGAATTATGTATGTGGTAACGTGGCTGTTGAGCATTTTTCTTCAGGCAATTTTGACGAGAAATGGCTTCGCGACACCTTGAAGTTGCATTATGAGAAATGGGAGCCCTATTTGCCAATGACGGTCAATGACGATAAGGAGCCTATCACTCCGGCTGACATAAAACGGGTGGACGAACACGCTGTATTCCGTTTGATAAGACAAATCAAGGGAATTGACGACATACCCCGTATGCCGTTTGTCCTTCAGTTGTTACGGTATCGCTTGTCATTTAATCATATTGGACACATTATTCGCTCAATTATATGATGATTGTTTTTTTCAAGCTGAAAATGATGCCATAAATAAAAAAATCAGTATATTTGGCAAATAATTAAACTAAACTCGATTAATTTTTAATCGAAAAAACTTAAATCAGAAATTTATGGAATCGTGTGAAAAGTCGATGTCTGCAGAAGAAATGCAGAATGTAGACGTAACCTTGCCCTCTGCAGATAACACTGCAACAGAAAATGAAGAAACAGAAAACGCTAATGCCGAGTTGAAAATCGCAAATTACGATCAGCTGACGAAAGAGCAGCTGGTTGAATCCTTATCTGCCTTGTTGGAAAATCCGGTGGAAGAAGTAAAGGATGATGTGGCAGCTATCAAGCAGGCATTTTACTCCATCCGAAAAGTTGAGCTGGAAAAAGAGAAGGCTTCATTCCTTGAAAAAGGAAATGAGGAGAGTGCATTTGCGCCAATGGCAGATGAGGCGGAAACCCGTCTGAAAGAATTACTGGCTAAATATAAGGAAATGCGCGCTTTGCAATTGGAGGCGATTGAAGCCGAGTTGAAAGCCAATTTGGAGAAGCGCAAAGCCATAACGGCTGAGATGAAGGAAATTGTAAGTGATGCCGACAATGTCAACCGTCAGTATCAGCGTTTCCAGCAGCTGCAACAGGAATTTAAAGAAACAGGAAGCGTGCCTCCTTCAGAAGATAAGGCAATCTGGAAGGAATACCAGTTGATTACGGAATGTTTCTACGATTTGTGGAAAATGAATAAGGAGCTGCGCGATTATGACTTTAAGAAGAACTTAGAGGCTAAGCAGGCTCTCTGTGAGGAAGCGGAAGCGCTTGCCAACGAAAAGGACGTGATTGGCGCATTCAAGAGTCTTCAGGTGCTGCACGAGAAGTGGCGCGAAATCGGCCCGGTTGTTAAGGAGCTGAGAGAGGATTTGTGGAAGCGTTTCAAGGATGCGTCTACTGTTATCAATAAGAAGCATCAGGCATTCTTTGATGCAAGAAAAGAGAAGGAAAAAGAAAACGAAGTGGCAAAAATCGCCATTTGTGAGGAGGCGGAGGCTATTGATGCCGCGACGCTGACCACTTATGCGAAGTGGGATGATGCTACGAAGGCTATCATTGCTTTGCAGGAGCGTTGGAAGACGTTGGGATTTGCGTCTCGCAAGGTGAACAATGACCTTTTCTTGAGATTCCGTCGCACTTGTGACGAGTTCTTTGCCAACAAGGCTGCTTTCTTCAAGCGTATGAAGGAAGAGACTGCTGCCAATCTGGCAAAGAAGCATCAGTTGTGTGAGCGAGCAGAGGCTCTGAAGGACAGCACAGACTGGAAAAAGACTGCGGAAGAACTTACGGCTCTCCAGAAAGAATGGAAGACCATCGGTCCGGTGTCGAAGAAGAGTGGTGATGCCGTTTGGAAACGCTTTATTGCGGCTTGCGATTATTTCTTTGAGAATAAGAGCAAGAGCACAAGCAGCGTGCGTCAGACCGAGCATGGCAATTTGAAGGCTAAGAAGGCTGTGATTGCCAAGTTGAAGGAGCTTGACGAATCCTTGCCGAAGGATGAGGTGAGAAAGCTGTTGAAGGAGCTTTCTGCTGAATTCCAGTCAATCGGTCATGTTCCGTTTAAGGAAAAGGATACGGTTTATGAAGAATATAAGGCCGCTTTGAGTGCCGCCTATGCCAAGTTTGACTTGAATGAGGCAAAGGCTAAGATGGCTAATTTTGCCAATAACATCGAGGAGTTGGCTACGGATAAAAACAGATTGTATCGTGAACGTGAACGCCTGGTTCGTATGTATGAACAGAAGAAGAGCGAGATTAAGACCTACGAGAACAATCTGGGATTCTTCAATGTCACTTCCAAGTCGGGCGGCAATGTATTGAAAGAAATGCAGCGCCGCATTGCCAAGGCCAAGGAGGAACTGGTAACACTGGAGAAGAAAATTGAGATGATTGACGAAAATATCTAATAATCTATTAATCTTATAATTGGACGAGTCTGCCGCGGAATTTATTCAGGCAGGCTCGCCTTTGTCTAAAAATCTATCGATTGTGACTGCTTCAAAAGGACGTTATGGATATTTGGTAAACATTTTTACGACAGCATTCGATTTCGTATTATTGAATGCTGTTTACTTGTTTCTTAAATATTTTGAGACTGATTTGGGAGAGTTCGCTGATAGGGAAGTATGGTTTTTGCTGAATATTTCCTATATCCCTGCAATAACATTCTTCAAGGATGTCCACAATAAGCGCATTCTGTTTGCCGACAAGATAATGGTCATACTGGTACAGGCTTTGATTATGCATTGCTTTGTGATGCTGACCATTGCTACGATTCTCGACTATACGGAGGTGCCGATGCGGTTGTATTTTCTGTTCTATACGATTTTTTATTTTGTCCTGGGATGCTGGTGGATATTCTCCCGTAAACTGATAAAGTTTTTCCGTAGGAGGGGCTTGAATTATCGGCGTGTCATCATTGTTGGATGGAATGAGACGGCGCGGCAATTGCTGCGTGAATTCCATCAGGATGCCGGCTACGGTTATCGTATTGTAGGAATCTTTGCCAAAGGTCAACCTTCCGGTGTTGAACTTACAGGCGGGCTGGGAGATGTTGCCGGTTATATCTGCACGCACGAAGTGGATGAACTGTATTGTGTGATGCCGTCGGAGGAAGACCAGGTGGGGCAGCTCATCAAGATTGCTGACGATAACGACGTTCAGTTCTATTACGTTCCGATGATTAGCGGATTTATGACCACGACGTTCAGCCTTAGCCAGGTGGGTAACATTCCGGCATTGGTCTATCGGCCGAATCCTTTGCAGAAGATAAGCAACCGTATTCTCAAGCGGGTCTTTGACATTGTGGTGTCGCTGATTGCCATTGCCTTGGTTTCTGCAACCATATTGATACCTGTAATTATTGCGATTAAATTGTCGTCGAAAGGTCCGATTCTGTTTAAGCAGAAACGTACGGGATACCGTGGACGTGAGTTTATGTGCTATAAGTTCAGAACAATGAAGGTAAATGCCGATGCCGATACGAAGCAGGCTACGAAGGATGACCCGCGAAAGACGAAAGTGGGCGATTTCCTCCGCCGGACAAGTATCGACGAGTTGCCGCAGTTCATTAATGTCCTGCTGGGCAATATGTCGGTAGTCGGACCGCGTCCGCACATGGTGAAACATACGGATGAGTATCGGAAACTGATTGACCGCTATATGGTTCGCCACATGATTAAGCCGGGTATCACCGGTTTGGCGCAGGTGAGCGGTTATCGGGGTCAGACTGAGGAACTGTGGCAGATGGAGAAACGCGTGGAGTACGATGTGAACTACATTGAGAATTGGACTTTCTGGCTGGATGTAAAGATTGTTATCCGAACAATATACAATGCAATACATGGAGAAAAGAATGCATTCTGATATGATTGATTTGCAAAAGAGCGCTTTAAGTCTATTGAAGCGCTTTTTTGGTTATGATTCCTTCCGTCCGATACAGTTTGATGTCATTCAAGAAGTGATGTCGGGCCGCGACGCGTTGGTACTGATGCCGACTGGCGGCGGAAAGTCAATTTGCTATCAGATTCCAGCATTGCTCCGTGACGGGTGTACGATTGTTATTTCGCCGTTGCTGGCTCTGATGAAAGACCAGGTGGACGGTTTGCGTGCCAATGGCATTCCTGCGGCTGCCATCAACAGCATGCAGCGGGAGGCTACCAATCGGGAAATAATAGAGAAGGTGCATGAAGGCAAGGTGAAATTGCTTTATATCTCTCCGGAGCGGTTGCTCTCGGAGGTGTCGATGTGGTCATCGACGATGAATATCAGCATGATTGCCATCGACGAGGCGCATTGCATATCCCAGTGGGGACATGATTTCCGGCCGGAGTATACGAAACTGGCCGTATTGAAGCAATATTTCCCGAATGTCCCGTTCATGGCTTTGACTGCCACTGCCGACAAACTGACGCGAGAAGACATCTTGCGGCAAATGCGCATGAAGGATGCGAGGTTGTTTATTTCATCGTTCGACCGTCCGAATCTTTCGCTGGCTGTGGACGCTGATGCCACGACCGGTCGGCAGAAGCTAGAGCGTATCGACGAGTTTTTGCAGCGTCATCCTGCACAGAGTGGTATTATTTACTGCCTGGCACGGAATACGACAGAAAGCCTTGCAGAAGACTTGCGTAGCATGGGATATAAGGCGGCGTGCTATCATGCCGGTCTCTCGACGGAGGAGCGGATGCTCATTCAGCAGCAGTTTCTCAACGATGAGATTGAGATAATGTGCGCTACGATTGCTTTTGGAATGGGTATCGACAAAAGCAATATCCGTTGGGTGATTCATTACAATATGCCCAAGAACGTGGAGTGCTATTATCAGGAAATAGGAAGAGCAGGACGCGACGGTATGGCAGCGGATACCTTGATGTTTTATTCGTATGCCGACGTGGCAATGCTGACGCATTTCGTAGAGGAATCGGGGCAGATGGATATCAACCGCGAGAAGCTTCAACGCATGCAGGAATATGCCGAGGCGGGAATATGTCGCCGACGGATGCTGCTCAGCTATTTCAATGAACGCTACGACCATGATTGCGGCAATTGCGACGTGTGCAGGAATCCGCCGAAGCGCATTGACGGTACGCTGCTTGCTCAGAAAGCCATCAGTGCGATTGCCCGGGTAGATGAGAAAGTTGGGCTGAACATGCTGATTGATATTCTCCGGGGCTCACGAAAGGCGGCCATACTGGAGCGGGGCTATGATAAAATCAAGACCTTCGGTGTAGGTGCTGATATGCCTCCGATGGTTTGGAGCCGCTACATCCTGCAAATGCTGCAGCTTGGACTGCTGGAAATTGCCTATAATGAGGACAATCATTTGAAGATAACACCTTATGGGTGGGACGTCGTGCGCGGAAGTCACCGTATAGAGATGTCTCAGGTGTTGCTTGTGCGGAATACGGCAAGAACGGCACGGCCGTTCCGTCAGTCCGATATGCGGGAGTGGACCTTCGAGGAAAAACTTTTTGCGGAATTGAAGCGTGTGCGTCTGGAGATTGCCAAATCGGAAGGTGTGCAGGCTTATAATGTGTTGTCCGATAAGGTATTGTCGGAGGTAGTGAAAACCACACCGGTCAATTTCCTTGAATTTGCGGAAATATCGGGTATTGGTGAGGCAAAGTTGTTGAATTACAGCAAACCGTTTATTTCCGTTGTCAGGAAGATGAAAGGTTTGCCGGCCACTCAAACCGGATTGTCGGAGGACATGACATTCTATTTGATAAACAAAGGATACGATATGTTGGAGATTGCGGAAAAACGAGGGTTGAAGTTATCGACCATCGCATCGCACGTTTCCAAGTTTATCCAGTTTGATAAGATAAAGCCTAATCAATATTGGGCATTTATAGCTCCCTATGACTATGAGGAGATAATGAACCGGTATAAGCAGACAGGCGGTAAGTTCAACGCTGTGGAGGTTTATGGCGCTGATGCGTATAAAGTGACCATCGCATTTGCCATCAACCGGAAACGGCAACAGATAACACAGTAAAAGAAAGCAACTATGGAAAATGGGTATATTCATTTATATACAGGTAATGGAAAAGGTAAGACTACTGCGGCATTCGGCTTGGCGCTGCGCGCGTTGATGGCCGGTAAGCGGGTCTATATCGGTCAGTTTGTAAAATCGATGAAATACAATGAGACAAAAATTACCGAACTGACAGACCGGATAAGGATTGAGCAACTGGGACGCGGCTGCTTTCTGACTCGCGACGTGGAGCAGATTGATAAGGATATGGCTGCAGAGGCGTTGGAGAAGTGCAGTGAACTGATGCAAGGCAACGACTATGAGGTCGTGATTTTGGATGAGTTGACGATTGCCATTCACTTCGGACTGATAACCGATGAGCAGGTACTTGAGGCTTTGGCAAAAAGAAATTCTGCGGTTGAGGTAGTCATTACCGGGCGTTATGCTTCCGACAAATTGGTGAAGGCTGCCGATTTGGTTACAGAAATGCGCGAAGTGAAACATTACTATCAGCAAGGTGTTTTGTCAAGAGACGGTATTGACCGATAGATTGGGACCGATGTCTCCATTCTAAAAACAAAGTATTCGGTGCGGAATCGTACCGGTGGAATATTAATTTTATAATGCTATTTGCGATGAATGTCTTGGGATTTCTTCGGAATTGGATGCTACCCATTGCTATGATGCTGGGCGTTGCCTCCTACTTTATTTATGTCAGCATACCTTGTCTTGCTCCTTATAAGCCGGTAGTGTTGTCGGCGGTAAACTATATTCAGCCATTGCTGATTTTCTCCATGCTTTTCCTAACGTTTTGCCGGGTCAATGTTCATGATATGAAGTTCTGCAAATGGCATGTATGGTTGTTATTGATACAGGCCGTCAGCTTCTCTGCGCTGTCGGTGGTTGCCGCCAATCTGTCGGACGGTGGTAGTAAGGAAATCATAGAATCAGCTATGATTTGCCTGATTTGTCCGACGGCGACGGCCGCAGCGGTCGTAGTCCGGAAATTGGGCGGGAGTGCGGCCGATGTGACAACCTATACGATTTTGATTAATCTTACGACGGCGTTTCTTGTTCCGTTGTGTGTGCCGTTTGTGCATCCTCATCCGGGATTGGATTTCATTACGTCGTTTTTGCTGATTATCGGAAAAGTCTTTCCGTTGCTTCTGATGCCCTTTGTGGCGGCTATCTTGCTCAAGCATTTGTTTCCCCCGTTGCATAAGAAACTGGCAAGCTTCTCTGATTTGTCATTTTATCTGTGGGCGGTAGCTCTGGCTTTGGCCATTGCGGTAACGACAAAGGCCATTGTCAATTCGACACTCTCGTTCTATATTCAGCTGGCAATTGCTTTGGTATCGCTGGTATGTTGTCTGCTCCAGTTTTATCTGGGACGCCGTATCGGAGGACGCTTTGGCGATGCATTGACAT
Organism: uncultured Muribaculaceae bacterium; assembly: GCA_944321875.1. Taxonomy (GTDB): domain Bacteria; phylum Bacteroidota; class Bacteroidia; order Bacteroidales; family Muribaculaceae; genus Limisoma. Next base: position 4,866 of record CALUMX010000002.1, on the reverse strand, counting down.
CCGGCCAGGCTTTGGGACAGAAGAACACGGTATTGGCTATTTGGATGGGATACACGTTTTTTTCGCCCATTACGTCGATTGCCGGCGGATTTTACAGCGTGTGGCACAATCTTATAAATTCATATCAACTTTATAAAAAACGAAAAGAATACGAAATCTGCAATCATGGAAATTAAGAATTTTAGAGCGGTTCACGATAAAGACTATATATTTGAATTAATCGAAGAAGGCGAGCACGAACAGCAGGATTTCAAGTTCGCGATTTCCGACTCACGGAAGATAGCGAGAAGTATTGCTGCCTTTGCCAACAACCGCGGCGGGCGGTTGCTCGTCGGAGTGAAGGATAACGGCAACATTGCGGGCATACGCAGTGAGGAGGAGTTCTACATGATAGAGCAGGCGGCAGAAATGTATTGCAAGCCGGCTCAGCGGGTGGAGCAGACGGTGTATTGCATTGAGGGAAAATATGTGCTGAAGGTGGATATTGCGCCGTCGAAGGCGCGTCCTGTCTATGCTCAGGATGACAGCCGCAACTGGCAGATATATTACCGTGTAGCGGATGAGAATATACAGACACCGGAGTTTTTTGCCCGGATATGGCGTGCCCAGCGTCGTCGTGGAGAAATGGTGGCGTTTTCCGATATGGAATCACGTCTGCTGGCTTTTGTCGCAGAAAAGGAGACAGCCACTCCCGACGAGATTGCAAAAGCTGTGCATGCGTCGAAAGTGGCTGTTGAGGATACAATTGTGCGTTTGTGCTCGATGCAGCTGCTCCGTCCGGTGCATACGTCCGGAGCGTGGCAATTTGAGTGTGAAACGCCGGAATAATGTCTATTCAGTCGGGTAAATCAAGTTTTCTTCCGTAGCCTTGTAGAGGACTTCGTTGAGATATTTGTCAGCTTCCCATTTTGCCATCGGCAGGTTGTTGAGCAGATAATTGCCGCAATCGCGTGCCGTGGCTCCCGGAATTTCTCCCTTGAAATCTCTGATGAACTCAAAGGTCTCGATAATTAGTGGCAGAATCTCGGCAGAGGTTACGTCGCCCTTTACGATGAGATAATTTCCGGTGAGGCAACCCATCGGACCCCAATAGATGATGTCGTCTTTGCGGGTCGGATGATTGCGGAGGAATGTGGCCGCCAGGTGCTCGATGGTGTGGATGGCAGGCTGGCTGAGGGCTGGTTCACGATTGGGCTCTTTCATTCTGACATCGAATGTGGTCAGAATGTCGCTGCTGGCAGTAACGTCCTTGCGGGAAACATACACACCACGCTTGAGAAGCAGGTGGTTGATGGTGAAACTTGGTATTTTTTCCATAATCGTTTATCCTAATTTGTTGAGAATCTGTGCCAGGGCTTCGAAGGTATGCTCTGGCGCGCTTTCCCAGAAGTTTTCGTACTGTTTGGAGTTGTCGTGCTCGGCTCCAGGAGTGTCGCTGATGACTCTCATGATGAATACTTTCGTTTGCTTCAGGTAGCATACCTGGGCGATGGTGGCAGACTCCATGTCCACAGCCATTGCGTCGGGGAAATGACTTTTGATTTCGTTGATTTCCTCTGCCGATGCAATGAATTTGTCGCCGGAGCAGATGAGTCCGTTGATGATGTCGGGCTGGATGCTATTGGCAACGCTGAGCACTTCTTTGTCTGACTCAAAGTAAAGCGGGAAACCGGATGCCGCACCGTATTCCGTACCTGGGCCGCACCATACGTCGTGGTAGGCAATACGTTCACCGACAACGATGTCCATCTGTCCGACAGAGAGGTCGGCTCCGCCGGCTACACCCGTATTGATGACAAGTTCCGGTGAGAAAAGGTCAATGAGGCTGAGTGTGCCGATAGCGGCGTTCACTTTGCCAATGCCGCATTGCATGGCATAAACTTCGTGTTGACCGATGTTGCCGGAGTAGATTTTATAACCGTTTTCAGTAACTTCTTTCTGATTTTCGATGAGATTGAGCAGCAACCGCAGCTCTTTTCCCATTGCTACAATGATTCCTATTTTCATTTTATTTCATTTGTGGTAACAAAATTAGGAAGATTTCTTATTTTTGTAAAATAATTCCTTGTAAAAATGAAAATTACGGTAGAAGATAGAATACGTGAAATTTGTCCGGCCATGCAAATCGCTTTGATACGGGCAAAAGTAATAAATACACCCACTTCCGATGAACTGTGGTCGGAAATTAGCGAGGCTTCCCAACGCATTCGCGACAGTTATGAGTTGTCGTGGATTAACAAGCGTCCGGCCATCGTAGCTACCCGCAATCTCTATAAGCGGTTGGGAAAGGACCCCAACCGTTATCGTGTGTCAAGCGAGGCGCTCTGTCGCAGAGTTGTGAAGGGTATGGAACTGTATAGGATTGACGCGTTGGTCGATTTGATAAATCTCATATCAATGGGGAGCGGTTATGCGATTGGCGGCTTTGATGCCGATAAAATTCAGGGGGATGAGGTCCGTCTTGGAGTAGGAGAGGCGGGAGAAAAGTTCGAGGGTATCGGACGCGGCTTGCTGAACATCGAGGGGCTTCCTGTATACCGTGATGCCGTTGGTGGTATCGGTTCGCCGACGAGCGATGAGGAACGCACGAAAATTACTTTGCAGACTACCCGTCTGCAAATGCAGATAAATGCGTTTGGCGAGGAAATGCCATTGACTGATACCGTGAAGTGGACAGTAGGATTGCTGGAGAAATATGCCCAGGCAACAGAATTTGAGATAGAGATTTTTTAGTAGAAGATTAAATATATTGCAGCTATGAAAGTGCTGAAAATACTGGAGGGGAACATCAACGAGAGGCATCTGGAGAAGGCCGTTGAGGTAATGAGGGGCGGTGGTATCATCATCTATCCGACGGATACATTCTATGCCTTGGGCTGTGATGCCTTGAACAACCATGCAATAGAGCGTATATGCAAGATAAAAGGAGTGAGTCCCGACAAGACCCGGTTGTCGATTATCTGCGACAGTATCTCGATGGCTGCCGACTATGCCCGTTTCGACAATGACCAATTCAAATTGATGAAGCGGAATTGTCCGGGTCCGTTTACTTTTATTTTCCCGACGCTTTCCTCGCTTCCTCGCGTTTTTAAGGGGCGGAAAACCGTGGGTGTGAGAATCCCTGATAATAAAATTGCCAGGGAACTCGCAGCGCATCTGGGAAATCCGTTGCTGTCTACGACTATATCCTATGAGGACGAGGATTCTGCTGTCAATCCCGAACTGATAGCCGAGGCCTACGAGTGGGCTGCGGTCGACTTGCTGATTGATGGAGGTGACGGCGGCATTGTTCCGTCGACGGTCGTTGACTGTACGGATGGGGAGCCGGAAATTGTAAGAGATGGAAAAGGTGAGCTGGAATAGCTCACCTTTTTTATTGCTTGGCGATTGAGATACGCACTTTCTTATTCTTGATTTTTTCCTTTTCGATGCTTTTGAGGATAGCGTGAACTTTAGCTGCAGGAACGGCGGCCAGCGCATAGTGGTCGGCGAGGTCGATGCGGCCTATTTCCTTGCCTTCTATGCCGCCTTTGGCAGACAGGAAGCCGAGGATGTCACCCTTTGAGAGTTTCTCCTTTTTGCCGGCGGAGAAAAACAAGGTTTCCATTTCTTTTCGCACGGAAGGCTTGCGCTCTGCGTCAAGATACATCGTGTCGTCAAATTCGACGAAATCCGGAATCTTTTCTTCGGGGCCGGTAATGACGTAGATACAACCTGTCTCGTTGATGCGGGCCGTACGTCCGTTGCGGTGGGTATATGTTTCCTCCGACAGTGGCAGGTGGTAGTGAATGATGTGTGATACATTCTGAATGTCGAGGCCACGGGAGCCGAGGTCGGTTGTTACCAGAATCTTGAAGGTTGAGTTGTTGAGCATAAGCACTGCTTTCTCGCGCTCAATTTGGTCCATGCCGCCATGATATAAGCCAACAGGAAGTTTTTGTCCATAGAGGAACTCGAATACTCTTTGTGCTGACTCTCGGTGGTTGACAAACACGATGGTTTTGTCGTCGTCCAAGTTGGCAATCAGCGAGAGCAAGGTTTGCAGTTTGTCTTTCATATCGGATTCCACCTGTAGGATTTTCATGCGCTTTTTGGGCTGGTTATCGCCCAGGGAGTTGATGATGGTGGGTTGCTCCATTTTTATGAAAGGCGGGAATTCGTCAATCATGGTGGCTGACGTCAGGATACGGCGTGACACGTTGGGCATACGGCGCAGAATGCGTTCCATCTCATCCTGAAAACCGAGTTCCAACGATTTGTCAAACTCATCAAGGACCAGCAGGCGTGTACGGAACACGTCGATGTTGCCTCGCTTGATGTGGTCGAGCAGACGTCCCGGAGTAGAGACAATGATGTCGGGAGTGACTGACAGTGAATTCTTCTCATCCTCGAAATTATGTCCTCCGTAGCACATCGTTACTTTGAAATCGGAGGCGATGGCCTGAACCACTTTTCCAATCTGGATAGTCAACTCGCGTGAAGGGGCGATGATGACTGCCTGTAAGGCACCGTTGGCCGGTTTCAGGTTTTTCAACAGCGGCAGGGTGAATGCGATAGTCTTGCCGGAACCGGTAGGAGAGAGCAGGACAACATTCGGCACGTTGATGGTTTGTGCCATTTGCTTCTGCATGGGGTTCAGTTCTTCGATTCCAAATTTCGCGGAGATATTGTTGAGTATAACAGATTCCTTCATTGTCTTCATAAATTAGATTACAAAGATAGTGAAAGGCGAGCGCAGAAAAAACAAGCTTGCTTGATTTTTTATGCCGAGCTACATCCTATCTTATTTAAACCTTAGATTTGCAAAGTTATTTTTGTAACAGTGTAAATAAGATAAAGTTTGTAAATTCAAATCAATAATATTTG
>CALUMX010000001.1 GCA_944321875.1 uncultured Muribaculaceae bacterium | reverse complement strand
TGCGCTTAACGTACTTTGTTTCTGCCTTTTCCATAATGTTACCTTTTTTGTTGTAACGCTATTTTAGGACTAGACATCCAAAACATAAAAGGGGCTGCGCCAAAATTGGTGCAGCCCCTTGCTTTTTCCTGTTATTTATCCCGGTTTTCAAGCTCCGTTAAGGATTCTCAAAATGCCGCAATAGTGAACAATTCGTTTCCAACAGAGGCTGTCAGATGACAAAATAAACGAATCTCATAAAAAAATCTTTCATTTTATCAAAAATAATAATGAAAAAACTTGCATCTTTAATTTTTTTTAGTTAGCTTTGCTACTGTAAGAAACAAATAATCAGAAATACAATTAAGTGGTCATATCACTCGTTAGACATGCTGAAAAATAAAATCGGGCTTTGACCACCCGAGAGATTCAAAGTCCGATTAATAATTCTAAAAGAAGGAAAAGTGTTTTTATAGGAAAAGCGAGATTAGATAAAAAGAATTAAGGTGTCCGGGAGGATACCTTTTTTCGTGTGTAATCTTCGCTCCTAACCTCGTTTCCCCCGCCATTTCCTGACAGCATAGCCAATGGCAACAATCACGGCTGTCAACAACAAGGAGAAGATTCCGTTTATCAGCAAATTCCCGTCCTTCAACTCCTCATAGGGCAACATCCGCCTGACAAGGCTATTGCCGAAAAGAATCACGAAGAACACGACAACGTAGATAATCCAACGTTTCCTGGTCGACGGTTTCATAATTTCCTCCTTTCTATAAAACCGACATGATTTGTCCTGTTGTCAGAAAGCCTATCCTTCCTTCTCGCCAAATGCCAAATCGCCGGCATCACCCAATCCGGGAACGATATATTTATGCTCGTTAATCTCATCGTCAATTGCGCCGACCCAGAGTGTCGTGTCTTCCGGGAACTTGTCACGGATAAATTCGACAGCCTGACGGGAAGCAATCACAGTCACAAGATGCACCTTCGACGGCTTGCCCTTGGTCAGCAAAGCCTCATAGGCGAGCTCCATCGAAGAACCCGTAGCCAGCATCGGGTCGGCAATCACCAACACCTTACCGTCGATGCGCGGAGCGGCGATATACTCGATATGGATACGGAAATCATTTTCACTGACATATTTTCGGTAGGCCGACACAAACGCGTTCTCCGCACGGTCGAAATAATTGTGCAGACCCTGGTGGAGCGGCAGTCCGGCACGCAGAATCGTAGACAGGACGATAGTTTCACTGATTTCCTTTGTCTGAGCCTTGCCCAGGCAGGTTTCCGTCACCATGTCGTCATAGCTCAGCGTTTTCGAAATCTCATAGGCGGCAATCTCGCCTATGCGCTCGATGTTGCGGCGGAAACGCATCATATCTTTCTGGATATTCACATCACGCAGTTCACGCATATAGACGTTTACAAGCGACTGCTGTTCTGCAAAATTGATGATTTTCATAAATTATGTTGTTTTAGTATTGTTTCGATTTCTTCCTTGTCACAAAGCAATTGCCGCTGCAACTCCGCAAGCCCGCTCATCTTGCGCTCCCGGCGCACGAGCGCCACCAGCTCAAGCCGCAACCGCTTGCCGTAAAGGTCGCCGGTAAAGTCAAAGATATTCACCTCCACCGTACGCTGCAGCCCCTCTCCGATGGTAGGCCGGTTGCCGATGTTGAGCATGCCTCTCCGACGCACGCCGTCGGGAGTCATAACCGACACCGCATACACTCCGTTGCCCGGGACAAGCACCGTCGAGTTCTCCATATCGACATTGGCAGTCGGGAAACCGATACGGCGGCCGTTGTGCATACCTTCCACTACCGTTCCCGTCAACGAATACCGCCGTGACAGCATACCGTTGGCCGTCTCCACGTCGCCCTCAAGCAACAGACGGCGGATTACGGAGGAACTGATATGCCCTAACTCCGAAGGTACCTCCGGGGTCTGTATCACCTCCATGCCCAATTCCGCACCGTAGGCCACATAATCGTCAAAACCCTCACTGCGGTTATGTCCGAAACGATGGTCGTAGCCCACTATCAAGCTGCGCACGTTATAGCGCGTATGAAGGAAACCGATAAACTCCCTTGCCGTCATTGCCGCCAGTGCCTTGTCAAAATCAAGCATCACGACCACGTCGGCACCTGCCGCTTCCAGCGCGGCCACCTTGTCGGCCGGAGTCATCAGCAGCTGCACGTCGGCATCAGGATGCAGCACCTGGCGCGGATGGCGCGAGAATGTGACCACCATAGGCACAAGCGACTTCCGCTCCGCCTCCGCCCTCAGGCTGGCAATTACGGCCTGATGGCCGAGATGCACGCCGTCAAACATTCCGATAGTCGCAACTGCCGGTTTTCTCAAGCTATCATAATTTCCTGCTGTCGTCATCAATACGTTTCTCAAAAATCAGAGTTTGAAAGCCTCAATGAACTCCGTTCCCGGCTTCACGTGCCAAGTCTGGAATCCGAGACGAGCCGCCGCCTCTACGTTGGCCTGCGAATCGTCGAAAAACAATGTCTCCTCCGCCCGGATACCGAACTTCCGCAGCAGATTATGGAATATCATATCGTCCGGCTTCGCACAGTTTTCCTCATACGAGAGACAAAGCCCGTCAAAATAATGGTTCACGTCCTTTCCATCCTTCCGGAATTCCTCCGGGATGCGGCTCTCAAACATAATGGGGTTCGTATTCGAGAGCATATAGACCTTATAATCCTTTCTCAATTCCTCCAGCCAGCGCAACCGCTCCACCGGAATACCGATAAGAAAAGCATTGAACGCATTGTCGATTTCCGCATCGGAAGGATTGCCGTCACACATGTTGCGCAACTCGCAACGAAACTCAGCAGATGAGATTTTTCCTTCCTCCAGCAAAAGAAACGGGCCGGACTGACGGTAGGGGTCGAGCAACTCGTCTGCACCACGCATTCCGATAGCTGTCAGCGCCTTTACGCAGTTCTCTCTTTTTATATCCATAATCACGCCTCCGAGGTCGAAAAGCAGATTACGGACTCCTTCTTTTTTCTCCATATTCAAAGTTTTTGCAAAGTTAGAAATAAAAATTAAATTTGCAGTGATTTAGGAAATACGCATGAAAAAGATTACCTCTTCCATCATACTGCTTTTAACCGTTTTTCAGCTATGGGCAGCATGGAATCCCCCTGTCATCAACTACGACCGCCGACTCTACGGCAACGGTGCACAAACATGGGAAATTGCCTCCTACGGGGAAAACTGGATTTACTTCGCCAACAAGACCGGACTCATCGAATTCAACGGAAATTCATGGAACGTATATCCGATACACAATCTTTCGGAGGTAAGGTCGGTGACTCCGTCGCCACAGCATAACCGCGTCTATGTCGGTGCCGTCGACGAATTCGGCTACATTGCCTCCGACAAATGCGGAAATATCGTCTATACCTGCCTTTCCGACTCCCTGCCCTCCGACCAGCGCAGTTTCGGCAACGTGTGGAACATCATCCAGCACAACGACAACACGTATTTCGTTGCCGACAACGCCATAATAACCCTGACCGGGAAACGGTTCTCCTTCCTGAAGGTAAATGAGAAAATCGAATGCTCGGCCATTGTCAACGGAGCCTTGTTTCTCGGCACCGACAAGGGATTGCGCATCCTCGGCGGCAACAGCATCATCTCCATCAAAGGCACGGAGTCGCTCGACGGCAAACGCCTGCGCGAAATCATTCCCTACAACAACGGTGCCCTTATCCTGACCGCCTATTCCGGCATCTACATGTACGACGGTCACTCGCTGCGACTCATCGAGACCAACGATGACGAGTTTATCCGCGAGGCGGAAGCCTTCTGCGGTGCCTATTCGAACAACAAAATCGCCATCGGCACCATCCATAACGGTGTGGTCGTAGCCGACCTGGTCACCAAAGAGCTGCAATTCATCAACGAGAGTAACGGACTGCGCGACAATACCGTCCTCTCACTTGCCTTCGACAACAACGGAAATCTATGGGTAGGCTCCGACAACGGCATTTCCATGATTCAGTTCAACTCGCCCATCACGCAGCTCTACACCTATCCACATTCCTACGGTGCCGGATATTCCGCCGCCGTCTACAAGGGCATGCTCTATCTCGGCACGAACCGCGGCCTCTACTGCATGCCGTTCTCGACCGAGCTGCACAAATACCGGCCTGACATCAAAAGCGTGCCCAATACGAGCGGACAAGTGTGGAGCCTTTCCGAAATCGACGGAGAGCTGCTCTGCATGCATGACCGCGGACTTTTCCGCATCGACAACGGGAAGGCGGAACGCATCGGCGACATCTCCGGCGTATGGATGGCCCAGAAGGCAATGGCCGACGACAAGCTGCTCCTTGTCGGCACCTATAGCGGAATGTACCTGATGCAGCGAAACAACGGCACATGGACCAATCTCGGCCCTATCAAGGGATTCGACATCTCTGCCAACAAATTCGAGCAGGAGAGCAAGCGCGTCATCTGGGTGGACAACGTCACCACCAAAGTCAGAATAGAGCTGAGTCCTGACCTGCGGAGCGTCGTCGGCAAAGAATCGTTCTCCGCCATCGACGGAACACCGCTGAAAAAGGATTCCCACCTCGTAAGAATCGAAGACAACATCTATTTCACCACCGACAAGGGCTTGTTCCGCTACAGTCCTACCACTCATGACATCACCTACGATGCCAAGATGGACAAATTGCTGAAAAACACGCCGCCGGCCACCGAAATATGTGTTTCCAACGAGAAGGCCTACAGCCTGAACCCCTATGAGCTGAGAATCACACGGCTCGGACAAGTCAACCGCGGACAGCAGAAATGCGGCATTCCCATCGTCAGCCCCCAATTGGAACTGATTCCCACCTTTGAGAACCTGTTTCCGATAGGCGATTCGCTGGTAATCGTCCCCAACGCCGAAGGTTTCGCACTTATTTCCCAGGTCAATTCCATCATCGAGAAAGATTATGCTAACAGCGTCCAAATCAACAGCGTATCGCTCACCAACTCGGGCGATTCTCTTATCTATAAGGCTAACTACCTGAACCGCAGGCCTCAGATTGAAATCGGCTATGACCAGAACTCCATCCGTTTTGACTACGGACTCACCACTAAGGGAATGGGCGAATACGCCGAATTCCGTTTCCGGCTCAACGACGAGGAATGGTCGGCGCCCTCGGCCTCCCTGATGAAGGAGTTCAGCAACCTTCACGAAGGCCATTACCGTTTTGAGGTACAGGCCGTCTATCCCAACGGACAAACGGCCTCCGACTTCTTTGAGTTCACGATTCTGCCTCCCTGGTACCGGAGTCTGCCGGCCTACATTGTCTACGGTCTGCTGGCTCTGTTGGCCGCCTGGATGGCCTACCGCTGGGATGATATCCGTCTTAACCGGAAAAAACGGGTGGCTCTTGCCGAATCCCATCGTAAAATCAAGGAAATGGAGGAGGACTACGAGCGCGAAATGAGCCGTCAGGAGCAATACATCGTCTCGCTGCAGAAAGAGAAACTGGAGCATGAGCTGATGCACAAGAACCAGGAGACAGTCAATCTGATGATTAACTTCGTGCGCAAGAACGAGATGCTCAACGAAATCAAGTCGGAAATTGCCCGTGTCGCCTCCAGCCTGAAAACCGAGAGCCTCATGGACAGCAAACGCCAGTTGTTTGCCATCAACAGCAAAATCGACTCCAACATTGAGAGTGATGAGGTGCTGAAGCGCATTGAGGAACAGTTTGACCTTGTTCACAACAATTTCATGCAAAAGCTCCAGGAGCGCCATCCCGGACTGTCGACCAACGAACGGATGCTCTGCGCTTACCTGAAAATGAATCTTTCCACCAAGGAAATCGCACCGCTGCTCAACATCTCCCAACGGGGTGTGGAGACCGTACGCTACCGGCTCCGCAAGAAACTCGGTCTGGAAAGGAGCGACAACCTCACCGAATACCTCAATTCCATATAAGATTTACAAAGCCGCGCCCATTTGGGTGCGGCTTTTTTACACTTATTAGAACACAACCGTTATTTCCTGTTAACAGTAGTAAAATGCACCTATTGTTCAAAAACATGTTATATAACACATTTTTGACGTATCCGCTTGCGAGCAATTAAATTATTTATTATCAGATTATTATTTAATCATGTAGTAATTTTGACGTATTAACTTATAGCTTATGACGTAATAAAGAATTATCTATTTTTTGCATTCATTATAGAAACAGGCATACTTTTGCAGCAAAATCAATCCTAAAAAACAAACCTAATTTTAATCTTATTAAGAAAAAACTTATGAAAAAGGTTCTATCAATCCTGTTCCTGCTAAGTTTTACTTTAATGACTGCGTTCGCGCAGAACATCGAAGTAAAAGGTACGGTTTGTGGAGTCAACGATGACCCACTGCCGGGTGTAAATGTCGTATTGAAAGGGAATAATGCTGTAGGAACCATCACCGACCTGGACGGTAATTTCCAACTTTCCGTTCCCTCTGACGCAACTCTTACAATCTCCTATGTCGGTTTCAAGACATCAGAAGTAAAAGTAAACGGACGCACTTATATCAAGGTTACGCTTCTTGAAGACAGCCAGTCTTTGGACGAAGTGCTTGTAATCGGTTACGGTACACAGAAGAAAAGCGTTGTAACAGCTTCCATCGCGAAGGTTTCTTCCGACGAACTCTTGCAGACAGCTCCTGTCAGAGTCGATGCAGCCCTGAAGGGTCTGGCAGCCGGTGTGGAAGTTACGACTACCAACGGTCAACCGGGTGCAAGCTCCAAGGTACGCATCCGTGGTACGGGTACAATCAACAACTCCGACCCGCTTTACATCATTGACGGTATGCCGGTCGACGGTGGTATCGACAACATCAACCCGAGCGATATCGAAAGTATCGAAGTGCTGAAGGATGCCGCTTCAGGTGCCGTTTACGGTGCGCGTGCAGCCAACGGTGTCGTACTTATCACAACCAAGAAAGGACAGAAGGGCGCAGCAAAAGTAACCTATGATTTCTCATTCGGCTGGCAAAGCCCATGGAGACAGCGCGAGATGCTCAACGCAACTGACTATGCAACCCTCATGAACGAGGCAGCAGCCTACGCTGGTGAGGAACCCCGCTTCACCGACGTCGCTTCACTGGGCGAAGGTACCAACTGGCAGGACGCTCTGTTCAACGACGGCGCTCCGGTTCAGAACCACCAATTGAGCGTCAGCGGCGCTACTGACAAAGTGAACTACTACTTCTCTGTTGGTTACTACAACCAGGAAGGTATCATCGGCGGTAACTATGACAAGTCCAACTACGAGCGTCTGTCATTCCGCAGCAACACACTCTACACACTCTTCGACGAGTCTGCCAACCGTAACTGGTTGAAGGATATGAAAGTCGGCGTAAACGTATCTTACTCACGCATCAACAGCCGCAGCATCAACGCAGGTAGCCTTACAGGTTCTCCGCTCGGCAACGCCGTATTCATGGACCCGACTATTTCAGTCTATGCCGACGAGAACACTGACTACTCTTCACGCTATGACTACAACAAGTACGGCGAACCTATCCGCGACAAGCTCACAGGCCGCCTTCTGACAATCCCGAGCGACGATTTCAACGAGCTGGGCAACCCGCTGGCTGACCTCTCCCTGCCGGGCGAAAGAAACAACTCTGACAAGGTGATTGCCAACATGACTGCCGAACTCGGCATCTGGGACAACCTCCGCTATAAATTCTCTTGGGGTTCTGACCTCGCATTCTGGGGCACTGACGGATGGTCTCGTCCTTACTACCTCAACAAGAACGCCAACAATGACAAGTCAAACGTATGGTCATCCATGAACCGTGGCTACACATGGCAGATTGAAAACGTGCTGACCTACGACAAGACTATCGACAAGCACTCCTTCGCCATCGTCCTCGGACAATCTGCGAAGAAATACACAGGCCGCAACGTGGGCGGTTCAGCTCAGGACCTCGTAGCCCTCATCGGCGACAAGGCAAACCTCGACTTCACAACAGGTCTGACAACTGACGGTAAGCGCGACGTTTACGGTGGTGCATTCAACCCCTCTACCCTCGCTTCCTACTTCGGACGAATCAGCTACAACTTCGACGAGCGCTACATGCTTCAGTTGACAATGCGCCGCGATGGTTCTTCCAACTTCGGTACTAACAACAAATGGGCTACCTTCCCTTCAGTTTCTGCTGGTTGGAACATCTCTAACGAGAAATTCATGGAAAAGAGCAACGATTGGTTGAACACAATGAAGCTCCGCCTCTCTTGGGGTAAGAACGGTAACGAGAAAATCGGTGAATTCCGCTATGTTGCCAATGTTCAATTCAACAACAACTACGTATTCGGCGCTCCGGGCAGCGAGACTATCGTAATGGGTAGCAAGCCGTCAGGTACAGCCAATCCGGACCTCCGTTGGGAGGAATCAGAACAATGGGACGCTGGTCTTGACTTCGGTTTCCTCAACAACGCGCTTACATTCACTGTCGACTACTTCCACAAACGCACCAACGGTATGTTGAAGGAAATGAGCATCCCGTCTTACCTTGGCGAATCCAAGCCTTGGGGTAACGTAGGTTCAATGAAGAACTACGGTGTTGAATTTGAGGTTGGCTACCGCTTCCAGAGAAACGACTGGTCATTTGCCATCTCAGCCAACGCTTCCTACCTGAAGAACGAGTTGATTAACCTTGGCAACGCCGACGGTTTCGAAATGAAGGACAACGTTCACATGCTCGGCAACGTATCCCGCGCCGAAAACGGAATGCCTTACCCGTACTTCTACGGTTACAAGACTGCAGGTATCTTCCAGAATGCTGACCAGGTGAAGAGCCACGTCAACAGCAAGGGCGAGCTGCTTCAACCGAACGCTGTAGCCGGTGACGTTATCTTCGTTGACCTCAACGGTGACGGTCAAATCAACGACAACGATAAGACAATGATTGGTAAGGGTACTCCTGACTGGACATTCGGTCTCAACATCAACGCTGCTTGGAAGGACATCGACTTCAGCATGCTTATCTCAGGTGCTGCCGGACAGGAAATCCTCGACGTTACACGCCGTGTAGACGTACGCTACGTCAACCTCCCGGCTGAGTACATCGAACGCTGGCACGGTGAAAGCACATCCAACACGATGCCGCGCTTCAGCTGGACAAACAACAACGATAACTACCGCATCTCTGACCTCTACGTGAAGAACGGTACTTATGCCCGCATCAAGAACATCCAGCTTGGCTACACTCTCCCGAAGATGTGGACTTCCAAATTCTTCGTTGAGCGTCTCCGCCTCTACGTTGCTGCCGAGAACCTGTTCACATTCACCAGCTACAAGGGCTTCGACCCTGAAATCAACGCTGATGCTTCCAACGGTATCGACCGCGGCTACTATCCTCAGGCTCGTACATTCACAGTCGGCTTGAACCTTGGTTTCTAATCATTTAACAAATTAATCGAATCTCTAAAATTATGAAACGAATCAAATTATATAGCCTTGTGGCAGCCGGTTTGTTCATGGGCGCAACAACATCCTGCGGCGACGACTTCCTTTCTGTCGAGCCATCAAGCAGTATTCTTTACGACGGCTACTACGACACTCAGACACGAATGATGGAAGCAGCGACGGCTGCCTACGCTCCGATGCAATGGTATGACTACTTCTCCGGATGGGCTCCGCTGAGCATGATATCAGACGTAATGGGTGACGACCTTTATGTGGGTGGCTCCAACGTGACCGACCAGTCACAAATCCACCTTATCTCTCAATTCAAGAGCGACCCGCGCAACAACATTGACGGCGCATGGGTAACAAGCTACTCCGGTATCAACCGTTCAATCCACTTGATTGACAACGCCAAGACTTGCCCGCTCTCTGAAGCTGAGAAGAACCTCTTCATCGCTGAGGGCCGCACGCTCCGCGCTTGGTACTACCTTACTCTTTGGAAATTATGGGGTAACATCCCTTACTATGAGGAAAACCTCACAGAGCCTTACACAGCTCCGCAATTGTCAGCCGACGAAATCTACAACAAGGTGATTGTTGACCTTGAGGACGTAATCAACAGCGAGGTACTACCGATGAAGCAGGACGCTCAATGGGCTGGACGCATGACTCAGGCTGCTGCCATGATGATTTACGCTGACTTCGTTATGTATCAGAAAGACCAGTCACGCTATGCCACTGCTCTGAAATACATGAAGGATATCATCTCCTCCGGCAAATACGACCTCGTACAGAACTACGACGACCTCTTCCGTCTCGACACTGAGTGGAGCCAGGAAATCATCCTCGATGTCAACTACATCAACAAGGGCGGTAAGCGTACATGGGGCTCTGCCAACGCTTGCGGCGGTACGGTTTATCCGGAAATGATTGGCGTCGACGGTCTCAACATCGAATGCGCTGCCGGACACACTCCGGAATTCCAGGGCGGATGGGGATTCGGTACTATCTCCAAGGAAGCCTACGATGCGTTTGAAGAAGGCGATATCCGCCGTGACATTGCCATCCTCAACATCGACAAATATGCTGAGGATAAATCCAAGGAAGGCGATATCGTCAGCTACGGTGGCCGTTACCAGAACACAGGCTACTTCCTCCGCAAATATCTGCCGCGTCCGGGTGGCAACGAAGGTTCTCTCGGCGATGCCGGCCTTAACTGGGGCAACAACCTCCACCTCTACCGTTTCGCAGAGACTCTGCTCAACGCTGCCGAGCTGGCTCTCGCAACAGGCGACATGGGATATGCTCAGGATTGCTTCGACCGCGTCCGCAACCGCGCACAACTCCCGAAAAAGACCGTTACGCTCGACAACATCATCGATGAGCGCCGCGTTGAGTTCGTAGGTGAAGGCAAGCGTTACTTCGACCTCGTTCGTTCAGGCAAGGCTGCTTCCGTACTCAAAGCCGGCGGTGGCGTAGTGCTTCAATCACGCCGCACCTACAACAAGGAGACTCAGACTTGGGAAGGCCAATGCACTTGGGGCGGACAGGCTATTCCGGAACGCGTTCAATGGACTGAGAACAAGAAATACCTCCCGATTCCACAGGCTGAAATCGAGGCTGCCAAGGGTGCTCTGGTTCAAAATCCATACTAACAGCGGCTTTCTCAACTAATCATTAACCGAACTATACAAAAAAGGAAGGGAACTGACCAGCCCTTCCATTCTCAAACCACCGGCCGGCAGATTCCACCAACATATTAACCACTGCTGCCGGTGGTTTTTTATAAAAAGATTTCCATCCAGAAATTTTATAACAACAACTATGAGAACTACTAAATTTTTAGCCGCTTGCCTGCTCACCCTCTCGGTGTTCTCCTGCAAGCAACCGGACTACAACAGCAAAGACGCTGAAATCGAAAAGAAAGTGGAAGCACTGCTTTCCAAGATGACGCTCGAAGAGAAAATCGGCCAGATGAACCAGATTTCCTCCTCCGGCAACATTGAGGAAATGTCGGAGCTTATCAAAAAAGGCGAGATTGGCTCCATCCTCAACGAGGTGGACCCTGTCAGAGTCAACCAGCTGCAACGGGCAGCCGTCGAAGGCTCACGCCTCGGCATCCCCGTACTCATCGCCCGCGACGTGATTCACGGATTCAAGACCATCTTCCCGATTCCTCTCGGACAGGCTGCTTCGTTCGACCCGGAAATCGCCCGTGAAGGTGCCCGCGTGGCTGCCGTCGAGGCTTCTTCTGTCGGCGTACGCTGGACGTTTGCCCCGATGATTGATATTTCCCGCGACCCGCGTTGGGGACGCATCGCCGAAAGCTGCGGCGAGGACCCCTATCTGACGGCTGTCATGGGTGCCGCTATGGTAAAGGGTTTCCAGGGTGACTCACTCAACGACCCGACCGCCATCGCTGCCTGCGCCAAGCACTTCGTCGGCTACGGAGCCGCAGAGGGCGGACGCGACTACAACTCTACGTTTATCTCCGAGCGCAACCTGCGCAACATCTATCTCCCGTCGTTTGAGGCCGCTGAGGCTGCCGGAGCCGCTACGTTCATGACTTCGTTCAACGACAACGACGGCGTGCCCTCTACGGGCAACAAATTCATCCTCCGCGACGTGCTTCGCGGCGAGTGGGGCTTTGACGGTATCGTCGTTACCGACTGGAACTCTGCCCGCGAGATGATTAACCACGGCTTTGCAGCCGACGACAAGGACGTAGCCGAGAAATCGGTTAACGCCGGTGTCGACATGGAAATGGTAAGCTACACGTTTGTCAAGCAGCTTCCGGAACTTGTCAAGGAAGGCAAGGTGAAGGAAAGCGTCATCGACGAAGCCGTACGCAACATTCTCCGTGTGAAATTCCGCCTCGGTCTGTTTGACAATCCTTACGTTGACGAGAACAAGCCTTCCGTATTCTACAACAAGGAGCATCTCGCCGCTGCCAAACGTGCCGTTGAGGAATCAACCATCCTGTTGAAAAATGAGAACGCCGTTCTGCCGCTCGGCAGCAACGTGCGCACGATAGCTGTCGTAGGTCCGATGGCCAACGCGCCTCACGACCAGATGGGTACATGGGTGTTCGACGGCGACAAGACGCACACTCAGACTCCGCTCGCTGCCCTCAAGGCAATGTATGGCGACAAGGTGAACATCATCTATGAGCCGGGACTCACCTTCAGCCGTGACACCAACGCTGAAGGCATCCGCAAGGCTGCCGCCGCTGCCGCACGCGCCGACGTGATTCTCGCCTTCCTCGGTGAGGAAGCCATCCTCTCCGGCGAGGCACACTCTCTGGCCGACATCAGCCTCAAGGGCGCGCAGACACAACTGCTCGAAGCTCTTGAGAATACCGGCAAACCGGTGGTTTCCATCATCATGGCTGGCCGTCCGCTGACGATTGCCCACGAAGTGGAACTCTCCGACGCCGTTCTCTACTCCTTCCATCCGGGTACGATGGGCGGTCCTGCTCTGGCCGACCTTATCTTCGGCAAGGCAGTGCCGAGCGGAAAGACACCTGTCACTTTCGTTCAGCACGTCGGACAAGTGCCTCTCTACTACGCACACCACAACACCGGCCGTCCGGCACGCAAGGGCGTGAAGCCGCTTGCTGAGCTTCCGCTCGAAGCAGGCCAGACTTCCGAAGGCAGCAATTCTTCCTACATGGACTACAGCGTTGAGCTGCTCTTCCCGTTCGGCTACGGTCTGTCATACACGACATTCAGCTACGGCACTCCGAAACTGTCGGCAACCGAGCTGGCAAAGAACGATGTGCTGAAAGTATCGTTCGAACTGGCCAACACAGGCAAGTATGAGGCAACGGAAATCGTTCAACTCTACGTTCAGGACAAGGTCGCTTCCGTCACTCGTCCGGTGAAGGAGCTGAAGCGTTTCACTCGCGTTACGCTGAAACCGGGCGAAAAACGCATGGTTGAGTTCGAACTTCCGATAGCCGACCTCGCTTTCTGGAACATCGACATGAAGAAAGTCGTCGAGCCGGGCGAATTCGCATTGTGGGTAGCTGCCGACAGCGAGTCGGGCGAACCGCTCACATTCACAGTGAAGTAATTTTTATCTATTAAATAATCATCCGATAACAGAAGGGAGGACATAGCTGTGAAGCTGTGTCCTCTTGCATTTTATCCGGCTGAACTATTCCGGCAACCCCCGATTTGCACTATCTTTACTCTCACAAAAAAACACAACACTATGAAAAAGTTCTATTGCTTGTTTATCATGCTGGCTCTCTGTGCCTGCTCCGCCCGTACACAGACCGCCTCAACCACCATCCGCCTGTTTCCCGGAGAAGCTCCCGGCGAGACGAAGGAATTAACCGAGACAAGGGAAATCGTTAAGGAAAACGTTGGCTCCACGACGTTGCTGTCCAACGTGTCAACTCCCGAAATCACCATCTATCCTGCACCCGGCAGCGGACTGCATCCGGCCGTCGTCGTCTGCCCCGGAGGCGGCTACAACATCCTTGCCTACGACAAGGAAGGAACGGAAGTCTGCGAATGGCTCAACGGCAACGGAATTACGGCCGTACTGCTGAAATACCGTGTTCCCCGAAGAGAAGGACGTCCGAAGCACGAAGCGCCGTTACAGGACGCCCAGAGAGCTCTCAGCTATGTGCGCGCCCACGCCGCCCAGCTCGACATCAAGAGCAACCAGATTGGCATCATGGGCTTCTCCGCCGGCGCCCACCTTTCGGTCATGGCCTCCACCTCCTTTGCCACACGCACCTATCCGGCCATCGACGAGGCCGACCAAGCCAGCTGCCGGCCTGATTTCTGTCTGCTGGTCTACCCTGCCTACCTTGACGGAGAGAACTTCCAGCTTGCCCCGGAAATCAAAGTAACCGCCGATGTCCCGCCCACAATGATTGTCCAGGCCGAGGACGACCACAGCTACATCAACAGCGCGCTATTCTACTATCATGCGCTCAAGAACGCCAAAGTACCCGCATGGATGCACCTTTACAGCAAAGGCGGTCACGGATTCGGACTCCGTGAGTCGAAATTCCGCGTCAGCGAATGGCCGCAGCGGGCCGAAGACTGGTTCCGCGAGCTCGGCATCATCCAATAACGGAGATACCCTCCTGTCAACTCCTAATCCCAACGACCGGAATGGGATAAAAAAAGCCTGCAGAGTCATCACGACCCTGCAGGCTTTCGTCTTAAAATTTTACTGTTCTACTAACTTCCATGAGCTATTTTACGACAGTCTTCAATACCACGCTGTCTGTGCCCTTTTTTACTTTCATAATGTAGACCCCATTACTCAGGCCAGACAAATTAACCTCATTACCACTATTCTTCACTTGAATCAAAATATTTCCAGCCATATCAACGACTTCCACGTTGCAGCCATCTTCGTTCAAGTAAAGCGTTCTGCCCTCAACGCGTGCCGTAAGCTTGCTGTCGCGCATAGATGCCACCACAGAACCGTCGTCCATTTTCTTCACGAAATAGTCGAAACCATATCCCGGATTCGAATTATCAGGCTGATAGAAAGTCCAGGTTGTTGCATTCGTATCAATTGTACCTGTTCCCGATACAGAAAGTCCGTTTTCTTCATAGAACGGAGCCAAATCCAATCCAAACTCTGCCTTAATCCAATCCTGCGCTGTTTGGATATCAGCATTGGTCGAGGCAATGTAGGTCTGACGGGCAAAACCGACAGCCGGTGATACATAAACCATCTTACCATCGTTGGTCATATTGCGAGGAGCTGCATTTCCGGCTTCTGTTATCTCAGTAATTTCGCCATTTTCCAGATTGATGTAAAATGGAATTTGTCCACCATTCGTAAAATCTTTATAAGAACATGCTACATATTTGCCGTTACCGCTCACATAAATAGCCAACTCATCGATGACTGATTCTGTAGAAAAACCAGCATTACGCTTCTGAAGCCATTCTTCTACCACCTGCGCATATTCATTAACTTCCTGCTCGTATTCCGGCGTTCCTTCCTCAGAGTGTATGTAGTCACTTTCTTTAGGATACGGACCCGGCTTCTCTGCTCCGGGATTATAAGTATATTCCTCACCATAAAGCTTGTAGGAATACTCGCCTGTTGAAGCATTTTTTGTCCATACAATCACATGATTGCCCATTCCTGAATGGTCGGTGAGACGCCCAACCAATACTGAACCATCATCGTTCATCTGTTCCACCATCGCACGCATGGTAAACAAACCGAACCAGTCCTGTTCCGGAAATGGCAAGAGTTGAGGTATATATTCACCATTTGATTTTGTCCAAACAACAGGTCCGAGAATATCTCCACCAAAATCAGCCTCAACACCTTCCAACGGAGCCCAACCTCCAATTACCGAAGCATCTGCCGATATACAGCGAGCCGACCCATTAGGCTTCATGCCTTCCGGCACAGACAAATCATTCCATTCATTATCCTTGGCATAGAATATACGAGTCAATTCTCCACCCCAATCGCCTCCGTATTGACCTACAACCGTTCCGTCGTCAGCCACATTCCAGACCATATTAAAAACCGGATTCTCGTCCGTATATTTTGTGTAAATAACCGGCTTTCCCTCTTCCATATCGTAAGAAGCCGAATTTACCTGAGTGACATCGTAACCGCATGAATATTTTCCGTTCGGCGAGATTTCATACATGGAAACCAACTTCTGCGTTATTTCCTGAGGAATGACTCCTGTCTTTACGTTTGTTTCGGCTTGAACTCCATTTGCCGCAAGCAACACTGCACTTACAGCTACAGACTTAAAAAGATAATGTTTCTTCATAGCTATAATTAGGGTTTTAGTTTGTTTTTTTCATTTTACCCAAAATTATTCTTTCAATCTGTTATTTGCAAATGCGATAATTTCAGATTTATAAATCTGAAACTATTTGGAGATTTCAGATTTCGCAATCTTCTGATACACAGAGGGTGACATACCGGTTTCCTCTTTGAAGGCTTTTATGAATGTGGTCTGCGACTTGTAGCCCACCGACTCAGCAATGGCCCGGATAGTGTAGTTTTCATAGTGCTCCTGGTCTTTCAACCGCTTGCACACCTCGCGCACACGGTAGGAATTCAGGAAACTGCTGAAGTTTTTATGATATTTTTCGTTGATAGCTCTCGACACATAGGTACTGTTGGAATTGACAAGCGTAGCCAACCGCTTCAGCGAAAATTCAGCGTTGCAGAATTCCAGCGTATTCTCCATCACGCCGGCAATATCGACCAACAGTTTCTCCCTAACCTCCGGCAAAAGCTGCGTGGCGCGCACATCGTCCGCCCCGCTGTCCGACGGCTGCACATCCGCCTCCTCTTTATCTTCCTGCCGTTCCGCATCGGTAACGACAGGCTCCTCCGGCTTCTCCCGAAGCGGCTCCTCCGGTTTCGGTTGCCGTGCACGGCTCTGCTCCAGCGCGTCGGTCAACTCATTGTTCAGCGTGTACAGTTTCTTGTAAAGGAAACGGAATTTGCACCGCTGATGATAAATCAGCCAGGCCACAGCCGCAACCAATAGCAGAATACCGCCGACCACGAAAATAACCACCCGCTGCTTCTCAATCGTCATCACATATTGCTGCTGGCGGGTTTTGAGCGAATCGATGTTGTTGTTGAGCTTCTCCGCTCCGTAAAGCACCTGCATGGTACGCAACTTGTTCACCTCGCGCACCTCGAATATCGAATCGTACAGATGGATATACTTTTCTCTGAACAGATTGGCCTTCTGGAGATTTCCCTGCTGCTCATAGAGCCTTGCCATGTTTTTCAGACATTTCGGAAGCATGTTGAACATCGGATGCTCCGTCAGTATGTCGTAGGTCTTGTGCAGATAATAGCTCATGGAGTCGGTTTTCCCCAGGTTCATATACATCGTGTAAAGCTCATCGTAGGACGAACATTCATATTTCGGATGCATGTGGTGCGCTTTCGCGTAGCGTCCCGACTGACGGAACAGATGAGCCGCCTTATCGGGCAATCCCTCATTGATGGCCAACAGTCCCTCATGGAGCATGTTCATATAGGCCTGCGTCACCTTGTCGCGGTTCAGACGATTGGCCACCTTCATCATCTCACGAGCCTTGCCATCCTGGTTTGTATAGCAGTAAATTCCCGTCAGGTGATTGGCAAGCCGCCGTTGCGACATCGTGTCACCCAACTCCACGCTTAACGCATAGCCGTTCTCATAGCAAACCCCTGCATTCTCCAAGTCCTCAAACAGCCAGTAGACATTGCCCAAACCGATATAGAATTCAGCGATGTGGTCACGGCGCGTGCAGCCCTCTATCATTTTCAGACCCTTGATATACAACTCCAGACAGAGCGAGTAATTGGCCGCATAATAATAGACATCGGCAAGACGCAACGTAGCGATGGCACACCAGTAACGCTCCTTGTCGGGCAAATCATTGCGGAAACGGTTGTAGCCGCGGGCATAGTAGAAAATAGCAGAATCCGTCTGTCCCAACGACTTGAACACGTCAGCCCGGCTGACCAAATCCCTCACCTCCATCGTCGCATAAGCCTGCCCGTAGGCTTCGCTCGCCGCCGCGAAACAGTCGGCCGACGGCAATACGGGCTTCGCCGGCTCTTTTCCGAAGGCTTGTCCTCCCTTGGAAAAAGCTACCAGCAAAAGCACAAAACAACCGATGGTAAGTAACAGGTTTCTCATTTTTCTCGTTTGGGGCATTCAAATATAATGCTTTTTTCCGCACACGGCAGAATAAATTCCATAAAAAATCCGGCAGAGCCGCTGCCTGAAAACAACGGTTCTGCCGGACGTATAGGATTTGCGGTCAGCCTACATGGCCACCTTCACCGCCTTCGTTCCGATTCTCACGATGTAAAGTCCCGGTGCGGAAACAGATACGGTCTGCTCCATGCTGCCGCCTGCATTGCGGTAGACAGCGGCACCGCCCAGCGTAAACACCTCAACGGATGCACCCTGCGGATTCTCAATGCGGATAACCGTTCCGTCGGCATAGGCACGTCCCTCCGTACGCACGCCCTCGCTGACTGAGCTGTGACGCTCTACGACCATCATTTCCGAACGCGGAGAAAACTCTACATAACCATCGCTTATGCGGCAAGCCTCCACATCGTAAGCGAAATCGTCCGTTCCCTCATATTTATCGGTCTTGACGTAGTAAGTATTCTTCTCGGTCCAATCTATCAGATAAGGCACAGCCATCGTGTCGCCTTCCTTCATCTGCTGGCTCACGCTCATACTGCTGAAGAACACATAATTAGCGGCTCCATCCTTCACTTCAATAGTAAGGACACTCTCCGATGTGCCTTGGGGAAGTGTCACCGTAAACTCTGATTCAGTATCGCCCACTGTCACTTCCTCGGAACCTATCAGCTTACCATCCTCCGTCGTTGCGTCAACCAAAACCACCTCCAGCGTCACGCCTCCTTTGGCCACTGCTGAGAACGCCACTGTCACCTCTCCCTTCGAAAGGTCGAGGATAGGCGAAACGAAACGGCTGCCGGATGGAGAAACAATCACTCCCATATAGCCGGTAGCATAAGCCGGATTGATGACTTCCCACCCGGCACAGTCCAGATAGCCGTCGGCTGAGATGGCTGTCGCGCCGCCGAAGTCGAGATAAGGATTGTCGATGGAGTACTCATCGCCCAGTTGAATGCGGTCGAAGTAGGAATTCGTAAAGCTGTAATTCTCGTCGGCAGCTGCCTTGTGGAGCGTATAGGCATTTATCCTATACCCTTCAGCTCCTTCCACCTTCTCCCAGTTGGCACGGAATCCCCAATCCGACACATCGGTTGCAGGAAGTACCTGCGGCTTGGCCAACGGTGCTTTCGGCTTGGCAAGGATGATATTGGACGGCTCAGAAACGAACTGGTCGTTTTTAGCCTTTACATAGTAGGAGTAAACAGTACCTTCCGTCAAACCGTCCACCACGGCACTCGTTCCGGTTTCCTCGCGGTCCTCCACGACAAACACACGCTCCGTCACCTTTCCGCCCGCAACGCACGCCACGTCGTCAATGCTGCAGTTACCGCCGCTCTTCTCATAGGAGAGGCGCACCTTCACGATGCCGTCCTCCGCTACCTGAAGCTCTACCACCTGTCCGGCACGGTCGAGCGTAGCCGGCACGACATCGGTCAGCTTCACCCATTCCGAGCCGTTGAAACCTTCTACAATCACACGGCTTGCCTCGTCGCCATTCTGATTCTTGCACCAGAACGAAACCTTATGGATAGGAGCCTCTGTCTGGGCTGTCTCGATAAAGTCACCCGTCGCGTCGAAAGCAAGCGACAACGGCGCTGAGCTGAAATTGCCCTCTGTGTTGTAAAGATGGCGCGACGTTCCGTTGGTCGTCACGTCAACCGTCCAGCCGTCGGCAAACTTCGACTGCTCGACGTCCATAAACTTCTTGTCCTTGGCTACCACGCCGCTGAAATCATCGCTGATGGTCGTTTCCGGCATGCCGCTGTCCTTCTCCACGTCGGTAAAGACGCTCAGCAGATAGGACGTGGCACGGTTGACCTCCATCCAGCGGGCAGTGAATCCCGTTGCCGTAAAGTCGGTGGCTTCCAGCGCTATCGGAGCGGAAATGCCGTCAATAACCTGTTCCACCTTGATGTTGTCAATCAGAATCGCACTCGTATAGGCATAAATCTGCACAAAACTGTTTGTCACACCGTTGCTGAACGTGTAGCTGAAATGCTGCCACTCTCCGGTCAGGTTGGCCGTCTCATACTGCACGCTTCCGCCTTCTTCCGGAGGATTGTCATAATCGAGCGAAATAACGGCACACTGGTCGTCCATCTCACCGGTAGCCACCCGTGCGTCAAAACTTACCGTAAACGTACCGCCAGAGGCTGTCAGGTCGAGCAACGGAGTGTTGATAAGACCCGTTCCGACGAGGTCCGCACCGATATAGGCCATACCGCCGGCCTGATAAATCTTATCTCCGTCCCAGCCCGGCACCTTCACCAAATTGTCCGGAATAGCCACCATTCCGCCTTCCGTGAGGTCGGTCGCATCGGGAGCCTCTTCCGACCCCGCCGTAAAGAGCGAGAAGTCTTCCTCAACGATGACTTCTCCTGCCGATTCCTGATAGGCCTTTACAGCCACTTTATGCCCTCTGAAAACGGGCACAGGCTGCGCATCGGTCAATGCTGTCATCGGCACGGAGGCCATCCCAACAGCCACACAACCGATACTGAGAACAAGTGTAAACAGGTTGATTTTTTTCATAGCATAAAATTTTTAAAATCTATAAATGTGATTAGTGTTTCCCCGTAGGATGTCAGTTTCAGACGAAGCGTTTGCGGTATTGCAGCGGAGCCATGCCCACCTGCTTACGGAAAAACGTTCCGAAATAGGATGCATTTGGGAAATTCAACTCATCCGAAATTTCCTGAATGCTTTTCTGCGTGTTGCACAGCAGGGAGATGCTCTTGCGCACGATGGCCTTAAACACGATTTCCTGTACCGTATAGCCACAGACCGACTTTGCCAGCGCCGACAGGTATTTCGGCGACAGACAGAGCTTGTCGGCGTAGAAATCGACGCTGCGCTCCCGCATGTAGTTGCTCTCGACGAGTTGCACAAGCCTCATGAAAACCTCGTGCTTGCGTCCGATAGCGTCCTTCCCGGCCAGCAAACGGCGGCTGTAGATGGAACACAGGCGGTGAGTCAGGGCGAGCAACAGGAGTTTCTGTTCCTGCTCGCTGAACATGCCGTCAGCCCCGGTAACCGTATCGTCAAGCAACTGCATGTAGCGCATCACCTCCTCTTCCTCTCCCGTATTCCAGACGTTGCACGGCTCCAGTTCCGCCGATTTGGAATAGGGAAACATCGAGAGCACCAGATTACCGATAATGTCGCGTATCGGCTCAATCTGATAGATGAGCACCGCAATCTCCAGGTCGGGTGACTCGTAGGAAATCTGAAGGAAGGAATATTCGGGAATGAACAGTGTCTCGCCCGCGTTGGCCGTGTACTTCCGCCCGTTCATCTCAAAACGGAACGAGCCGCTGCGGCACACCACCAGACCGATGCCGTTCACATGGTACGGCAATTTCAAGCTGGGCGGAAAAGTCGTCAGGATTCCCCCGGAACTGCAGACATAGGCCTTTCCTGACAAGGCCTTATCCAACTGTAACAATCGTTCTTCTTGCGTTAGCATGGCAGTGCGTCGTGATGAGCACCGCTAAGTTAGTAATTTCCGTTTAGGATATGAAATAAACAAGACAAAAAGCATGCAGCCCATACAACCGTAGAACGTCCATCCTGCCAAATCCTTGACCGACGACAGGGTTGCCTGCACCTGTACGCGGCCTTTCAGCGAGGTGGCAGCCATGTTCTGGGCCTCAGTCTCGCTCTTTCCCTGATACTGCATTCCGCGTGCGGTCTGAGAGTAGGTGGCGAGTGCCTCCTGGTCGATGGCATCGACCTCCTGCGCGTAGCGCGTCACATAGTATTGCTGACGCTCCTGAAGGCCGTTGGTGTAGAGCGACGTGCCTATTGCCGGACCGATGACCATACGCACCGTAAGCATGATGCAAACCCACGTCGACAGATATTTGTAAGGCATGCGCTGGTTGGCGTAGACGGCCGTCAGCGAATAAAGAATCACCATACCCGTCGAACGGATGATGACCGGATATTTCATGCGCTCGTAAAGCCCCTCGGGCTGTACCTCAAAGTACATATAGAGAGCCGACCAGCCGATGAGAAGGAAGCCGAGAGCGAAAAGATACCGGAAATGCACGCCTTTCCTGCGCAGCATAATCGTAAGAATCACACCGATGGCATAGCCGAGCATGCTCCAGTTGCCCAGCACGGCATTCTGCCAGTTGCTGATTTTCATGCCCACGCCCGTAAACACGTTTACCAGAAGCGAGCTGGAATTGGCCACCATCAGCAGGATGAACAGCAAGGCTCCGACGCGGATGCTGCGCAGACGGAACACGTCGAGCAGGAAGTAAGGCGAACGGTGGGTAGCTTCCAGGTAGAGGAACAGACCGCCGAACACCACAAAACCTACCGTAGCCCAGCAGATAGTCGGGTCGTCGTACCAGTCGAGCACTTTCCCGTAGATAAGCACATAGGTCAGACACAGAAGGCCGAAACTGAAAATCACCACATTGCCAAACTGGCGGAAATTAATCGGGAAACGTCGGCCGACGTAGTTATGGTAAGGCATCGTAATGAATATCAGCAAAATGGCAACAAGCGTCATCGCCATCATGTAGTAGTAGACATACTGCCACTCATACTCATAGGCCAGCCATGCCGTCAGCCAGGTACCGAGCTGTCCGAGAATCATGAAAAAGAGATAGATGCTCGGCATGCTGCTGCTCTTCTCCTCGTCGAGAGCGTCCCAGCCTTTCTCGTCGGTCGGCTCAAATCCGGGAGTGATGTTGCGCGTTGCCTCCATGTGGAAGGCATACTTGATGAGCGTAAACAAGTTGACCATCATCAGCACCATGCGCAGGAATCCCATCACGAGGCTGCAAAGTGCGAGCAGATAGATGCTATCGGTCTTGGCACAGATGTAGCTCAGACCATACATCAGCACGAAACCTACGAGACACATCATCTTCTCCCGCCGGATGCACACCAAACGGTAGAAGAACGGAGCGAAGGCCGCCATTCCGATGGAGGTGGCGAACGTCACAAACTGGATGTGCTCCGACTCGATGCCCAGTCCGCTCATCATCTCGCCGCTGTTGCTCGTATAGACTCCGCCGATAGTCAGAATCGGCAGGAAGAGGAAGAGCAGAATCAGTATGCCGAGCGGTTTGGGAACCCAGTTGTAGAATGGGTAATTTTTAGGACAGGAAGCCATAGTCTTAGAGTTTAGCCTTAACCACCACCATCATGCCGGCAGCGAGTCGTTCGTTATCTTCTTTTGTCAATCCCTTGAAATCAATCCGCACCGGTATGCGTTGCTGGATTTTCACGAAGTTGCCGGCGGAATTGTCGGTCGGCACCAATGAGTATTTAGAGCCGGTTGCGCCCGAAATAGCCGTAATCACGCCCGTAAACTCCTTGTCGGAGATGGCATCGACCGAGATTCTCACCTCCTGGCCGATTTTCAGGTTCTCAATCTGCGTTTCCTTGTAGTTGGCAATCACCCATTTCTCCGTTTCCGGGATGATGTAGGTAATCGTCTGTCCGGCATTGATAAACTGACCTTCTTCGATAGCGCGACGACCGAGTTTTCCGTCGCAGGGAGCCGTCACTACGGTATAGGAAAGATTCAGTTTGGCCATTTCCAGTGCAGCTTCCGCACGTTCGATGGAAGCCTCGATGTTCTCACGGCGATGTGACACCTCGTTGACACCCGAATTGGCAGCCTTCTGCTGACGCTTGACAGCCTCGAGCTTCTTCAGCGTTGCCGCATACTCGGTCTCAATCTGCTCCAGCTGTATGGGCGTAGCCGCACGGCGCTGAACGAGGTTGGTGTAGCGCTGCTTGTCCTTCTCCAGTTTGGCAAGACGCACCTCTATTTCCGCAATGGAGGCATCGAATACGGACGCGTTGTTCTGCGTTGTCTGCAACGTAGCGTCGATGACCGATGCACCGGCCTTCGCATCCTTCAGCGCAGCCTCGGCCTCCATGACGCGGATTCTGTACTCACGGTCGTCAAGCACCATCAGGGTGTCGCCCTTCTTCACGTTCTGGTGCTCGGTGAAATAGATTTTCTTGATATAGCCCGATGCCCGGAGGTTGACCGGAGAGATGTATTGCTCAATCTGCGCGTCGTTGCTGGTCTCCGTGTGCTTGTAGTTGAGGAAGAGCATCACCGCCTGCACGATGCCCACAGCGATGACTACGATGCCTGCAAGACTTGCCACACGCTGCCAGCGGCGCAGCTTTTTCAGTTTCTTTGCTTTTACCTGATGGTTGTTTCCTTGATTGTTCGTTTCCATATCCTAAAAATTTTTTTGTTTTCCGTTAGTTATTCTTTTTTCCGATTATTTCAAAAGTGACTCAATCTGCCCTGTGAGCCGCAGGAGCGTCAGGTTGCTCACCTGATAGTTGTAATGGGCGCTGACGTAGCCGTTCTGAGCCTCGCTCATCTGCATCTCGTCCTGCAGCACCTCCGTCATGGAGGCGATGCCCTCACGGTAGCGTTCCGTTGTCACTTCGTAGACTTCCTCTGCCAGCTTGTAGTTGTCTTTCTGCTTCCTGAAGTTACGCTGGCTGTTGAGCAGGTCGTTGGTAGCGTTGGCATACTGCGTTTCCAGGTTCTTGCGCATGTTTTCCTGTGCGAGCTGTGCGCTGGCGATGTCGATTCTTGACTTCTGCATCTTGCGCTTCTTGTCGAGGCCGTCGAAAATCGGAATGCGGAGCGAGAGTCCGATACCGTAGGAATTGTACCATTTGCTCGACGGACCGCTGTGGAACCAATGGTAGGCCTTGTCGGTATAAGCCGAATAGGAGAAGTTGCCCGTCAGGCTGAGCGATGGCAGATAACCTTGCTTGATGACCTTATGCTGCTGTTCCGCAAGCTGACTGCGGGTTTCCAGCAACTTCAGCTCAGGCAACTCGATTGACAGCCCCGACAGCGACGCCGGCTCCATTTCCTCCACGTTGACCGGCTCCAGAGCGATTTCCGCATCGGCCGGATAATCAATCATGTATTTCAGCAGGTTCAGCTGCTGTGCCTGCATGGCCAGCGCGTTGTCGTATTGCACCTGCAGATTCTCCAGATTGATGTTGACACGCTTCACATCGACCTCCATCGCCATGTCGTTGTCGTAGAAAGCCACGGTGATGTCCTTCAGCTCC
This sequence comes from uncultured Muribaculaceae bacterium, assembly GCA_944321875.1. Taxonomy (GTDB): domain Bacteria; phylum Bacteroidota; class Bacteroidia; order Bacteroidales; family Muribaculaceae; genus Limisoma. The sequence goes on along the minus strand of CALUMX010000001.1, from coordinate 167,134 downwards.
TCAAGCCGGGCGATGTTCTCCTTCACCAGTTTCAACTGCTCCTCCGTGGTCTGTCCCAGGTAGTACAGCTTGCTGATTTCCATAATCAGGTCCTCACGTGCCTTGTCGTACGACAACTGGTCAAGGCGGTTCATCGTCTTGGCGATTGACACGGAGCTGAGCACCGTCTGATTGTAGAGCGGCATCTGCAACTGCAGTCCGGCATTGGCTGAATATTGAAGCGTATGCGTTACGTTATGAGGAGTCCCATAGGCGGAGCCGTCGGTTACCGACACGGGAGGCTCGAAATTATCGTTGAAATTGGCAAATGCGTTGATTTGCGGCAACAGTTTCGCACGGTTTTCCGATATAGTTACACGACCTTTCTCAATTTCATTCCGCTTGCCTTCCAGAGACAGGTTGTTTTCAATACCCAGCTCAAGGCAACGTCCCAGGCTCAGCACCTCGCGTGCGTTTCCGCTCAATGCGGTAAAGCCTAAAAGAGAGAATATGAACAATTTTCCTTTCATGATTTTATTTGTTTATCTGTTGCAAAATTAGGCATTTAGCTATGCTCCATCATGTCTACATTTTCCCCACAAATGTTCATATTTTCCCTTTCTCACCTGCTGATACAAGAAAAGCCCCATTCCCGGAATCGGGAATGGGGCTTTCTGCTTTATGGTCGTTCTGTCCGACTAATCGATAATATCGAATCCTGTGTAAGGCACGAGCGCCTTCGGGATGCGGATGCCTTCCGGAGTCTGGTTGTTCTCGAGGAGGGCAGCCATGATGCGCGGCAATGCGAGTGCAGAGCCGTTGAGCGTGTGGCAAAGCGTCATCTTCTTGTTGACGTCGCGGTAGCGGCAGTGCAGACGGTTCGCCTGATAGCTTTCGAAGTTGGAAACGGAGCTTACCTCCAACCAGCGCTTCTGAGCGGCTGAGAATACCTCAAAGTCAAATGTGATGGCTGATGTAAAGCTCATGTCACCGCCACAGAGTCGGAGAATGTGCCAAGGCAATTCGAGCTTCTCGAGCAGACCCTGTACGTGGTCCTTCATTTCCTCCAACGCAGCGTAAGAGTTTTCCGGCTTCTCGATGCGCACGATTTCCACCTTGTCAAACTGGTGCAGACGGTTCAGACCGCGCACGTCCTTACCGTAGGAACCGGCCTCACGACGGAAGCAGGCTGAGTAAGCGCAGTTTTTCTTCGGAAGGTCCTTTTCCTCGAAAATAACGTCACGGTAGATGTTTGTCACAGGCACTTCGGCAGTCGGGATAAGATACAGATTGTCGAGGTTGCAGTGGTACATCTGACCTTCCTTGTCAGGAAGCTGACCCGTACCGATACCGGAAGCCTCGTTTACTACGTAAGGCGGCTGAGTTTCCAGATAACCGGCCTTGGAAGCCTCGTCAAGGAAGAATTGGATGAGCGCGCGTTGCAGCTTCGCACCCTTGCCGAAATAGACAGGGAAACCAGCGCCTGTAATCTTCACGCCCAGCTCGAAGTCAATCAGGTTGTACTTCTTGGCCAATTCCCAGTGAGGAAGCGCGTCCTCCGGAAGATTCGGCATCACGCCGCCTTCCTTCTCCACCACGTTGTCCTCGGCAGTCTTTCCTTCCGGAACCATCGCACAAGGCACGTTAGGGATGGTAAGAAGGATTTCAGTGATTTTGTCACCGGCTTCCTTCAGTTCTTCCTCAATTCCCTTGTTGGTATCCTTCAAGGCTGCCACTTCCTTCTTCACAGCCTCTGCCTCGTCCTTCTTGCCTTGCTTCATCAAACCGCCGATTTGAGCGGCAAGTTTGTTGAGCTCCGCACCGTTCTGGTCAAATTTTGCCTGAGCCGCACGGCGTGACTTGTCGAGCTCAAGAATATTGTTAATCAACTCCTCAGCGTCAAAATGCTTCACAGCCAACCGCTTTACGATTTCCTGAGGATTCTCTTTGATTGCAGCTAATGTCAACATTTTTGTAAATGTATTTTATTTTGTTCTCGTAAAAATATATCGTTACTATCGCTTAGGCGAGCAATTCGCGCACTTTGGCAGAAATAGCCTTGCCTTCCGCCTTGCCAGCCAGCTCCTTGGAAGCTACGCCCATCACCTTGCCCATTTCCTTGGCCGAAGTGGCACCCACACGGGCAATGATTTCCTTCAATGCGGCAGTCAGCTCCTCTTCCGTCATCTGCTTCGGCAGATAGCCTTCGATAACGGCAGCCTGTGCCAATTCCTCTTCCGCCAGCTCCGGACGGTTCTGTTCTGTATAGATAGAGGCGCTTTCCTTGCGTTGTTTCACCATCTTTACAAGAATCTTCATGGCTGCGTCGTCCGACAACTCGCCATCGCTGCCCTTGGCAGTCTTTGCCTCAAGAAATTCCTTTTTGATGCCGCGCAGCGCTTCCAGACGCACCTTGTCGCGTGCCAGCATTGCGGCCTTGATGTCACCGCTCACTTGTTCAAACAAACTCATAATCGTATGTTGTTTAGGTTATTACTCATCAAAAACTATCACTTTGCTGCCGCCATGATTCGTCACCGGCTGCTGAGTGACCGGATTGCTCTGGCTGTCACAAAGTTCCTTCCACTCGTCGCGCAACTTGGGGTCTGTGCCGCGGCGGAAAGTCGGATTCTTCTCCATGAAGCTAATCAGCACATCGTTGTCCATCTGTTCCGGACTGAGCAGGATGTAGTTGGCGCTCGCCTTGATGCGCGAAATCTCCGCCACTTTCCCTTCGCCGTATTCCTTGCGGATACGGTCAGTCGGGCTTTGCGCCTGCTTCACCTCCGTCTGATGGCCGGTCTTGTCGACCACCGTCTTCGGACGGTATTTGATGTCCTTCGACAGGCTGATGTCGAAGCCGGAAGCCAGAATCGTAATCTTCACCTTGTCTCCGAGAGTGTCATCGACCGAGGTACCCCAGATGACGTCAACTTCCTTTGCAAAGTTAGCCATAAAACTTGTAACCTCGTTAATTTCTCCCATCGTAAATGGTTTTTCAGCCTTCTGGGAGTAATAAATATTGAAAAGCACGTGCTTCGAGGTCTGTACGTCACGGTTTTTCAGCAACGGAGAGTTGAGCGCATCCTGAATGGCCTTCGTCACGCGCTGGTCGCCCTCACCGTAGCCGGTACTGATAATGGCCGTACCGCCATCCTTCAGCGTCGTATTCACGTCCTCGAAGTCGAGGTTGATTTTACCGTTGGTATTCACCATCTCCGAGATGCTTCGCGCAGCGTCGGTCAGTGTCTCGTCGGCCATGTCGAAGGCGTTGTCGAAGTTAAGGTCGCTGTAGATTTCCGTCAGACGCTCGTTGTTGATGACCATCATCGCGTCGACATACTTGCTCATCTCGTCAGCTCCGGCCAGCGCTTTCATGATTTTGCGCTCGCCCTCAAACAGGAAAGGAATCGTCACGATACCCACCGTCAGCATTCCTTTCTCGCGGGCAATGCGTGCCACGACGGGAGAGGCTCCCGTACCCGTACCACCGCCCATTCCGGCTGTAATGAACACCATCTTCGTATCCTCGTCAAACAGCTTGGCGATTTCCTCCGCACTCTCCTCGGCTGCGGCTTTCGCCTTCTCCGGGATGCTTCCGGCTCCCAGACCGCGCGTAACGGTCGGACCGAGCAGCAGCTTGCGCTCCACCGGAGAGTTGTTGAGGGCCTGACGGTCGGTATTGGTTACTACGAACGAGATGCCCGGTATGCACTGCGTATACATGTGGTTGACAGCATTGTCGCCACCGCCACCCACTCCAACGACCATAATCAGCGGCGCACCGCTCTCGTTGAAGCTGTCTTTCTCCGATAACCCACTGTTGGGAAATACGGTTGAGTTTCTTGCAATATCTGAACTGTCCATAGTCTTTTACCTTCTTTTGTTATTTTCTTCGTCTTCTGCAAACTCGTCCTCTGTCTCGTTCGTTATATCGTTGAATCTATCCAAGAATCTGTGGATGAAGCCCTTCTTCGTTTTCTTCTTTTCTGCAGGACGCTCTGCCTCCTGCACGGCCACTGCGACCTGCTCCGGAGCAATTACCGGCTGCTCAACGCGCTGGATGCAGTTGACAATCTTCTGCGGCTCCCGCGTTATGTAGTCAAGCACGGCCAGCAATTGAGGCACGTTGATGAGATTGGAGGCGGCAGGGATATTTGAATTGCGACCCTCGCGCACCTGCATCTTCGTAATCGACTCCAGCAAGTCTTTCAGACCTTTCAGCTTCATACCGCGGCCCACGGCCATAATTCCGGCCGGCAACTGGTCAGAGGTAAAACCGGCGAGCGTCAGCTGATTGTAGACGTTTTCCATAATTTCGCCTGCACGCGCCGTAATATAGTTGCTCACGTCGTAAGCCGATACACCCATTATGTCGAGACCGTTGAGGTCCTCGCCCGTAGCGATGGCGTTTCCTGAGGTCTTCTTGATTTTCTCCGCCACTTCCTCCAACACGTTGAGCGAAACCAGGTCGCGCGTAATGTTGCGCGAGCCGATAGGCAGCACCGACAGGTACATCAGGCGGTTATTCTTGTAGATAGACACCGTCGTGGTCTCCGCACCGTGGTCGACGAGCATGGCGCCAAGACGTCGTTCCTCCTCCGTCATCAGGCACTCTGCCAGGGCAAGCGGTGTCACGATAAAGTCAATAATACTGATTTTCAGACGGTCGAACACCATGCTGAGATTACGGCGCAACTGAGGACGGCACAACAGCACGTTGACCGATACCTTCAGGTGATGGCCGAGCGAACCGACAGGGTTCTGCACCTCCGCACCGTTGATTTCAAACATGCGCGGCACTACACCCAGCACACAGTCCTGCTCAAACGAGGCACGAGCCTTACGGTAGACATTGTCCAAGAACTCCTGGCTCAGCGTCTGCGTATCATCGACGGTGAATTCCTGCGTGACAGTCTCCGAACGAAGCGAGCGTCCCGACATCGCCACATAGACACCCGTTATGTTGCACGGGCTGAAATGACGCTCATTCTCTATCCGTTTCAGCAGCTCCGCCGTCTTGTTGCACACCTCGTCAACGTTGACGATACTGCCGTAGCGCACGCAGTCGAGAATGGGTAGCTCATGATAACAGAGCACAGAAGCATCGGAAACACCGTCGGCAATGGAGGCGACGATGCCCGCAATGTGAGAGCTGGCTATCTCCAGCACTACTATATATCGATTGTTTTTATTTTCCATACCGAGAAATCTCTCTACTTTTTCTAAAAAAAATTACATTTCCTCTCTCTTTACGGTCTTCTCACCCTCGAGGTGTCGCTGCTGTAGACCACCGCTACTTCCTGCGACGGGTCGGGCAGCTCTTCCCCTCCGATGTCTTGGGTTTGCACCCACAAGCGCGACTTCAGATTACGTTTCGTTGCCACAATCTGGTTGTTCCACTTCAGCGTAATCGTGTCATAGGCATCCCAACCTTTCACGGGCATCACTTCCGAATACATCCGCTTCAGCTTGGAAAACTTGGCATCCAGATTGTCGACGGCTCCCAGATTGACCACATGACCGATAATCGCGGGAATGATGAACACATTGGAAGAGTCCTTCACCTCTATCGCCGACACCAACCGGTTTTCCTCCGGATGCACGGCCAGATAATCGATTAGCGGCAGCAGCTGTTCCGGCCGCAAGGAATGCTTTCCGCTGAAATTTCCCCTTACGACAGGCACGTCGACAAAGAAATCGGCCGATGCAGGCACCTTTTTCCCCTTTCGGTTTATGTAGTAGGTGATGCTGTCATTCTCAAACACCCGCATGACCGGACGCACCGGCACGACAGTGAGCTGTACCCTGCGGTTGTTTAGCTTGAAGCATTCAGCGTTTTCTACATAATACTGGGCGTTGAACACATCTTCTATTTTCTGTGCGTCAACATCGTCGATATTCATACGGTCAACAGACAGTCCCAGTCGTTTCACCTCCGAGCGGATAAACCCCGGCGTGATGAATTCCAACGAATCGTTTTCCTCCACCACGACGTCCATTCCTCCGCAGAGAGCCTTTCCCTCAACCCGCTTTCCTGCGATGAAAAATGCCACTACATAAACAGTGACCAACAATACCGATATGTAAAATAGTACCTTTTTCACGGGCGTGTCTTTATTTCTTCGCAGATGGCAGGAAGGTAATTGTTTATATCTCCGGCACCGACTGTCAACAATACCTCAAAATTATAATTTTTTATTGTTTTTAGCAAGTCTTCTTTTTTGCAAAGTGCTTTATTTGCGCATTTTATATCTTTCAGAATGATTTCCGAAGTCACTCCCTCAATCGGCAACTCGCGTGCCGGATAGATGTCGAGCAGCAACACCTCGTCGGCCAGCGACAGCGCCTCGGCAAATTCAGGGGCGAAATCGCGCGTGCGGGTATAGAGATGCGGCTGGAATATCACGCTGAGCTTGCGGTTCGGATAAAGGTCCTTGACCGAACGGATGCTGGCTTTCAGCTCGTCGGGATGATGGGCATAGTCGTCGATAACCACCTTGCCGTTCTCTCCCGGTTCCTTCAGCCAGAACTCAAACCGGCGCTTGGCACCGAGGAAGCTGCCCACAGCGGCACGCATATCCTCTTCGGTGGCTCCCACCAGCTGGCACACGGCCATCGCCGCTACGGCATTCTCGATGTTGATGTCGACAGGCACACCCAGCTTCACATCACGGATTGTACCCTGAGGGGAAACGAAGTCGAAAACAATCTCTCCGTCACCCTTGCGCACGTTCGTGGCGTGGAAATCGCCCTCATTGCGCGAATAGGAGTAGACTCTCACGCCTTCCTGCGGGCGTGGACGCAGTTTCAGACCGGTGTGGCATATCAGTACGCCATCCGGACGGATAAGCTCCGTAAAGTGGGCAAAACTCTCCAGATAGGCTTCCTCCGTCCCATAAATATCGAGGTGGTCGGGGTCTGTGGCCGTAATGACGGCTATGTACGGGTTCAGCCAGTGGAACGAGCGGTCGAACTCATCAGCCTCGATAACCGTGTAGGGGCTGGTCGGATGGAGCATGAAATTCGTGCCGCAATTGCGCAGCACACCGCCGAGGAAAGCGTTGCATCCCACCTGGGAATGGCTCAGTATGTGGGCTGCCATGCTAGATGTGGTGGTCTTACCGTGTGTTCCCGCAAAGCACAGGCCCTTTGAGCCGTGGGAAATGATGCCGAGCACCTGTGCGCGCTTCATCACCTCAAAACCTTCCTTGCGGAAATAGCTGAGACCGACATGACTGTCAGGAATAGCCGGCGTATAGACCACAAGCGTGTGCTCGCGGTCACGGCAATAGTCGGGAATGGCCTCCATCGTATCCTCAAAGCAGAGTTCCGCTCCTTCGGCCTCCAGAGCGTCAGTGAGAGCCGTGCGCGTACGGTCGTAGCCCGCTACGCGGTAACCTTTCGACAAGAAATAGCGCACAAGAGCAGCCATGCCGATGCCGCCTGCTCCCACAAAATATATGTTGTTGTAATCTTTCATCTCTTTCATCATTTTTTTCCGATAATCTCAAACACTTTATCCGTAATCACCTCCACCGAATTGCGCAAAGCCATCTTGGAGATATTTTCCGACAGGTCTGCCAGGCGTTTGTCGTCGGCCACGAGCGAGAGCATCTCATCGACGAGTTTCTCACCCGCCTCCGCATCGCGCACCATCACAGCCGCGCCGCGCTCCACCAGTGCCATGGCATTCTTCGTCTGGTGGTCCTCAGCCACGTTGGGCGAAGGAACCAGCAGGGAAGCCTTGCCGAGCAGCTGCAATTCGGAAATGGAGCTTGCTCCGGCTCTCGACACCACGAGGTCGACAGCGCGGTAAGCCTCATCCATATTGGTCACGAAAGCCATCTGTACCACATTGCCCGGCTTCTTCGCAACCATCAGCTCGCGGGCAGCACCGTCATAGAGCTTACCGGTCTGCCAGATGAGCTGCACGTCGGAAGCCATGATTCTGTCCATACCGCCGGCGATGCACTCGTTGACCGTGCGTGCGCCGAGGCTTCCACCCACGACGAGCACCGTGCGCTTCTCCGGGTCGAGTCCGAACTTGCGGCGTGCCTCCTGCGGTGTCAGCTTGCAGTTTAAAATGGCCTGACGGACAGGATTTCCGGTCAGCACAATCTTATCGGCCGGGAAGAACCGTTCCAGACCCTCATAGGCCACGCAGATGGCCTGGGCTTTCTGAGCCAGAAGTTTATTGGTAACGCCGGCATAGGAGTTCTGCTCCTGTATCAGCGTTGGTATGCCTTTTTTCTGTGCGGCTTTCAGCATCGGACCGCTGGCATAGCCACCCACCCCGACGGCGATGTCGGGACGGAAGTCGCGCAGGATTTTATTGGCAAGACGCATGCTTTTCAGAAGACGGTACACCACCTTGAAGTTGCGCAGCAGATTGCGTCGGTCGAAACCACTCACCGGCAAGCCGATGATTTTGTAGCCGGCAGCCGGCACCTTCTCCATCTCCATGCGGTTTTCCGCACCGACAAACAAGATTTCCGCCTCCGGGCAGCGTTCCTTGATTCCGTTGGCAATCGACAGGGCCGGGAAAATATGTCCACCCGTTCCGCCTCCGCTGATAAGCACTCTTATATTTTTCATAATTCCTGCAATTTTATCGTAATAACATATCTGTTTTCTATTCGTCCATTGTCGGATTGTCGGCCCGCAAAGCCTCCGGCAACGATTCCTTTTCCTTGCGCGCTTCGGTCTTCTTACCAGTCCGCACGGCATGTCGGCTCACACAGAGCATCACTCCGAACGCCACGCTCGTCACCCATATCGAGGAACCTCCCTTCGAAATCAACGGCAACGGCTGTCCCGACACGGGGAAAAGTCCGGTCGTAATGGCCATGTGGAAGAAGGCCTGCAAGGCTATCAGCACGGCCATACCTATCGCAAGGAACGACGGATAGGCGTTGGAACACCTCTGCGCAAGTCCTGAGGCACGCTGCAGCAGCTTGAAGTAGACAATCACCAGGAACAGACCGCCAATGAAACCGAGGTCCTCCACGATGATGGCAAACACATAGTCGGAGAAGGCCAACGGCAGACGGCTGCACTCGCGTGAATTACCGATGCCCACACCCGCCAGACCGCCGTTGCCCTGTGCCATGAAGGAATACATGGCCTGGTCGTTATCGCTGGTGATGGGTATCGTATAGGCGGGAGGGCCAAAATACATGCCCAGGAAGCTGTCGATACGCGATGACCAGGTGTCGACACGCAGTGCCGAGTCGCCGGAATCAGAATCGGAGACTGCTGTCTTAATAAGCAAGAACAGCAATCCGACTACCATATAGACCAGCAACACCTTGCCCAACTGCGACCATTTCGTACCGCCGACAATCAGAATTGAGAAACTGATTCCCATGAAGAGCAGCGTATTGGTAAGACCCTGCAGCAACAGCAAACCGCCGAAAATCGTTACGACCGAGACGCACATTATCAGACCCTTCGTACTGATGATGCCTGTCTTCTTGTCAATGTTGCTGGCAAGAAGATAGGACAGGATGAACACCACCGCCACCTTCGCAAATTCCGAAGGTTGCACCGTCGCGATACCGAGGCTCACCCACCGCTGTCCGGAGTTCAGATTGGCGCCGAAAAACAGCACCCACACCATTCCGACAACCGTCAGCGCTGTAAAGAACACCGAAAACCGCATCAGCTTACTGAGCGACATCCGAGAAATCCAGTACATCAAGCCGGCTCCACTGCAAAGAATGAACAAATGCTTGAGCATCGGCATGAAAATACTGCCTGACATGGCAATCTCACGGCTGGAGGCGCTGTAGGATTCTATGATTGAGAATAGAAACAGCGTAATGTAGACGCCCAGGATATAGACTTCCGACTTTCCTATTTTTTTCTGATTGACAGCTACCTCTTCCATATTATGAATTAATCTTGTTTTTTCAAATTTCTCACTTGCTCCTTGAACTGACGGCCACGGTCCTCGTAGCTCTTGAACAGGTCAAAGCTTGCACAGCAGGGCGACAGCAACACGGTCTCACCTTTCTTGGCAACACGGTGACACTCGGCTACGGCATCCTCCACGCTGTGCGTGTCGATAATCACAGGCACCTTTCCGGCAAAGAAATTCTTGATTTTCTCGTTGTCCTTACCCATGCAGACGATAGCCGACACCTTGTTCTTGACGTGCTCCTCAATCTCGCTGTAATCGTTACCCTTGTCCTTACCGCCGAGAATCAGCACGACAGGAGTGGTCATGCTGTCCAATGCGTACCAGCAGGAATTGACGTTGGTAGCCTTCGAGTCGTTGATATAGCGCACGCCGTCGACCGTAGCCACATACTCCAGACGATGCTCCACAGCCTCAAAGTTGGACAAAGCCTTGCGTATCACGTCCTTCTTGATGTCGAGCAAAGAAGCCGACAGACCGGCAGCCATTGAGTTGTAGAGATTGTGACGGCCCTTCAACGCCAACTCGTCGACCGGCATCTCAAACTTCCGCTCCTCATCGACATCGAAAATCAGCGTATCGCCGTCCTTGAAAGCACACAATCCTTCCTCACAATGGTCGGAGAAAGGCAACATGCGCGCCTCAACGTGAATGTGACGCAACTGCTCCTCGATTACAGGGTCGTCCTCCCAATAGATGAAGGAGTCTTCCTTCGTCTGGTTCTGAAGGATGCGGAACTTCGCATTCACATAGTTCTGCATCTTGTAGTCGTATCGGTCGAGGTGGTCGGGCGTAATGTTCATAATCACCGCCACGTTGGCCTTGAAGTCATACATGTTGTCGAGCTGGAAACTGCTCAACTCGATAACATAGACGTCGTGCTTCTCCAGCGCCACCTGATAGGCGAGGCTCATGCCGACGTTACCGGCCAGACCGACGTTCAGTCCGGCGTCCTTCAGGATGTGATAGGTAAGCATCGTCGTAGTCGTCTTTCCGTTGCTACCGGTGATGCACACCATCTTTGCGTTCGTATAGCGTCCGGCAAACTCAATCTCCGAAATCACCGGAATGTTCTTTGCCTTGACTTTCTGTATGATAGGGGCTGTATCAGGAATGCCCGGACTTTTTATCACCTCATCGGCCGAAAGGATTTTGGACTCCGTGTGTCCGCCTTCCTCCCACTCGATGCCATACTCATTGAGCCGTGCCTTGTACTTGTCGGCAATCTTTCCGGCATCCGACAACCACACTTCCATCTGTTTCACTTTGGCGAGCACGGCAGCTCCTACGCCACTTTCACCGCCGCCAAGCACTGCAATTCTTCGAGTCATTATCGTATTTTTAATGTTATAAATGTCAATATTGCGAGAAATATTCCGATAATCCAGAACCGTACGGTAATTTTCGATTCCGGAACAGCGTTCTTCGGATGGTTCCAGACCACACCGCCGTCGTCAACTCCCTGCTTCTGGAAGTGATGATGAAGGGGCGCCATCTTGAAGATGCGGCGGCCTGTGCCCGTCTTGCGCTTCGTATATTTGAAATAGGCCGTCTGCAGAATCACCGAGAGGTTCTCCACCAGGAAGATACCGCAAAGCACCGGAATCAGCAGCTCCTTGCGTATCAGAATGGAGAATACCGCGATGATACCACCCAGCGTAAGACTACCCGTATCGCCCATAAACACCTGTGCGGGATAGGCGTTGTACCAGAGGAAACCGACGAGAGCGCCGATAAAGGCCGACGCATAGACCATCAGCTCACCGCTGCCGGGAATGTACATAATATTAAGGTAGGACGAGTAAATAATGTTACCGCCCAGATAGCACATGATTGCCAGTGCGACACCGATAATGGCCGACGTACCCGTCGCCAATCCGTCAAGCCCGTCCGTAAGGTTCGCACCGTTGGAAACAGCCGCAACGACAAAAATCGTCACCAGCACGAAGAGAATCCAGCCACCGGCCTCGGCATAGTCGCCCATCCATTGCGTAAACCATGCGTAGTTCATGTTGTTGCCCTTCACGAAGGGGATAGTCGTGATGGGCGCCTTCTCGTCCACCGATTTATAGACCACTTCCACATCCTCTCCGTGGTTCACGTCGCGCTCGATGTTCTCACGCACCACGATATCGGGGCTGAAATACATCGTAAGACCCACAATCAGGCCCACGCCCACCTGGCCTACAATCTTGAACTTGCCTTTCAAGCCGTCCTTGTTGTGCTTGGCGAGCTTCATATAATCGTCAAGGAATCCCAGCAAGCCGAAAAGCAGCGTGGCCACAATCATCAGCAGCATGTAGACATTGGTGAAATCACCCAGCAGCAGACAGGGGACGATAATGGAGATGATGATGATGACACCACCCATTGTCGGCGTTCCGGTTTTCGACATCTGGCCTTCCAGACCGAGATTGCGCACAATCTCTCCCACCTGCATCAGCTGCAGGCGGTCGATGATACGGCGACCGATAACGGTAGCAATAAATATACTGAGTATCAACGCCATTCCGCTTCGGAACGTCAGATACTCAAACAACCGGGCACCGGGGATATTAAATTCTGACAGATAGTCAAATAAATGATAAAGCATACGGTTTACTTTTCTGTTTCGTCGTTAAATATCTTGAGCACCTCCTCCTTGTCGTCGAAATAGTGCTTCACTCCGCAGATTTCCTGATAGTTCTCGTGTCCCTTGCCGGCAATCAGCACCACGTCGCCGCGCTCGGCAAACTGAGTGGCAGCCTTGATAGCCTCACGGCGGTCGGTGATGCGGAGCGAGCGACGCTTGTCGTCGGCGTCAAGACCCTCCACCATATCCTTCAGAATATCGTCCGGGTCCTCAAAACGGGGATTGTCGGACGTGAGAATCAACTTATCGCTCAACCGGGCTGCTTCTTTCGCCATAATCGGACGCTTGCCCTTGTCGCGGTTACCACCGGCACCTACCACAGTGATGATGCGTCCGCCTGTACCAATCACGTCACGAATCGAAGTCAGCACGTTGACCAAAGCGTCAGGCGTATGCGCGTAATCGACAATCGCCGTATATCCTCTCGGCGACTCAAACGTCTGGAAACGTCCGGCTACCGGAACCAGAAGGCTCATCTTCACGAGCACGTCCTCCTTGTCGAAGCCCAGCAGACATGCCGCGCCATAGACAGCCAGCAGGTTGTAGGCATTGAAACGGCCCGTAAACAGCGTTTCCACCTCACGGCCGTCAATCTCAAGCAGCGTACCGTTCAAGCGGCTCTCCACAATCTTGCAGCGGAAATCGGCATTGGTACGGAGCGAATAGGTGCAGCGGCGTGCAGCCGTATTCTGCAGCATAATCTGTCCGGCCTTGTCGTCAGCGTTGACAAGCGCGAACGCATCGGCAGGAAGAATATCGAAGAAACGCTTCTTCGCTTTCATGTAAGCCTCAACCGTCTTGTGATAGTCAAGGTGGTCACGGGTAAGGTTGGTGAAGATACCGCCGGCAAACTTCAAACCGTCGATACGGTGCTGGTCGGTAGAGTGGGAACTTACCTCCATGAAGGCGTACTCGCATCCCTCGTCCACCATCTCACGCATCAGCTTGTTGAGCGTCAACTGGTCAGGCGTAGTCTGAGTGGCAGCCACAGGGCGCTCGTCCACATAGTTGCAGACTGTAGAGAACAAACCGGTCTTGAAACCCTTGAGGCGCATCAGCTCGTAAAGCAATGTAGCCGTGGTGGTTTTTCCGTTCGTTCCGGTCACGCCGACGAGTTTCAGCTGTGAGGATGGATTGTCATACCATTCCGAAGCCAGGAAACCCAGGGCAGAGGCGCTGCATTCGACGCGCACATAGGTCACACCCTCTTCCTTCACCTCCGGCATTTGCTGGCAGACGATGGCGGTTGCTCCCTTACGGATTACGTCGGGGATATATTTGTGTCCGTCAGTTGTCACACCCGGAATCGCCACGAAGAGCGTTCCCTGTGCCACTTTACGGGAATCGCATTCGACTCCCATTATCTGAAGGTCAGTCGAGCCGACTACTTCCAGCGGCTTGATAACCGACAATAACTGCGATAACGACTTCATCATTTCTCTGTTTTCAAATTATTGTTTAAATATAATGTTACTTTCTGTCCTTTCACCAAGGGGCTTCCCGCGGCAGGCACCTGCCCGCTCACATAACCCGCTCCCTTGATTTTTGCCACGTTGAGACCACTCTTCTCCAGACGTGCCACTGCATCGCGGAGTCCCATTCCAATCACCGACGGCACCTGTCCGTCAGCCGCAGGCTGCTCTACGCGCTGCCTGCATCGGTCGAGCGAATAATTGGTCTTCACAGCCGCAGCCTCATCCGAAGGCATCGCCATCAGGGTTGGCGGAGTCTGCGTATTGTCGGCTTCCGTACGGAAATCGGAACGGTTGCCGAGCATTCCGCGCGCAAAGAGTTTCAACGCCACGTTCATGGCTACCTTACCGCTACAATACTGAGGTCCGCGCGTCGTCTTCGAGTCGTTGAACACCACGATGCAGGAATACATCGGGTTCTCATAAGGGAAGAAACCCGAGAACGTCAGACGCAGCTTCGTGCTGTAACCCTTATTGGGGATAAAGACACGGGCCGTACCCGTCTTTCCTGCCAGCGTCACAAAATTGTTCTGCAGACGCGGAGCTGTCGGCACGCCCTTTTTCTCGCTCCAAATCACCTGCTTCAGCATGAACTGCACCTGCTTGGCCACTTCCGGCCGGCAGATTTGTTCACGCACATAGGATACAGGGAACTCCTCATAGGTTGAATCCGGCCTCCATATAGCCCGTACCAGACGCGGTCGCACAAATTTTCCGTTGTTGGCGATGGCATTGATGATGGCCAGATTGTGAATGGGCGGAATTCCCACGGCATATCCATAGCAGGCGCGCGAAAGGTTGACGCGCCATAAGTTCTCAAACTTGACATCGGGCGAACCCAGCGGCTGTATGGTCGGAGTCGGCTCTCCGGCAAGTCCCACGTTGAGCTGATCGAAAAAGCCGATGTCCTGCAAGCGTTCCCTGAACTTCCACGGCTCATCGCCAAAAGCTCCGGTTATAATCTTCGCCGTACCGACATTACTCGAGCCGGCAAGAATGTCAACCACCGTCGGCGAGGCACCAATCGAGTGGGTATCGCTGATGACGCCACCGCGGGCGTAAGACCACGAGAGTCCGGACATCTCGACACGCGTTTCCGGCGTCACATAGCCGTCCTCCAGCGCAATCATCAACGATATAGGCTTCATCACCGAACCCAACTCATAGAGCCGGAGCGCGTTGTTGACCGATTCGATGTAGTCCTGCTGACGCTCACTCCAAGTGAGGTTGGAAATCGCCTTTATGTCACCGGTAGAGACCTCCATGATGACAGCCGTTGCCCATTCCGGCAACGTTTCCTTGCAGACGTTGTAAAGTTCCGTCTCCAGAATATCCTGGATACGCACGTCAATCGTCGTCTGTATGTCGCAACCGCGCTGAGGAGCCACCTCTTCCCAGTCGCGCATTCCATTGGTAAGCTGAATGCTCTTGCCGATACCGGGCGTTCCGAACAGCAGGGAGTCAAACGCCAGCTCCAGACCCGAAGTTCCATGCAGGCCATCCTCTCTCATCACAACGTTGCCGATGCTTCGGTAAGCCATCGCGCCGTAAGGTTTCCGCCGCTCCTTGAAAGGAGTGCGGGAAAGCGTATTGAAACCAAATTTTTTCTTAAAATAGTAGCAGTTGCGCAAACGCTGGATTTCGCTACGTGTCAGATTGCCGATTACGAAAACACGGCTGCGCTTATCTGCCGGCTTCTCCAATTCCGCCTCTATCCTATCCTTCCATTGAGAGGATGTCGTACCCTTTACGACAACAGCCAGCGTATCGCATACGGGCTGCAGATACTTGCGCAAGGAGTCTGCGCGGAATGCGTCTGCGCGGAAATCCATCCGCACGTCATAGTAAGTCACGTTGACAGCCAGCAACGAACCGTCGGCGGCCAGCAGGCTGCCTCGGTCAGGCTTGATGTCAGTGCGTCGCAGCAAGGTCGAGTCGGCCTTCTTCTCCCACTCATTCTGCTGCAGCACCGATGTCACGAACAGACGGCTGACGATGGCAGTGGCAAACAAGAACATCACGAATATGATAATCTTAAATCGTGACAATACCAACGACTTACTTATCCTCATCTTCTTCCGAATTTAAATAGTAGGGCGGCTGTTCGGCAACCCTGAGGTTCAACTTCAAAGAATCGAGCTCTTCCACCATCCGGCTTTCAAGAATCCGGCTACTGTACTCGGCCGTCACCTTGACCAGCTCGGTCCGTTCACTGGCCAGCTCGTTGCGGAGGGCAATAATCTCCGCCAGCTCCATCTGCGCGCTGAACTTAAACGTGATGTACGTCAAGCTCAACACCACCAGAATGATGACGCTGATGATGTTCCGCTGATAGACAGAGCTCGGCAGCCAGCGGCCTTGAACAAGCCGTCGGATGCCCATCCCTCTTGTTTTTTTATTTTCTGTCTGCTGTTCGCTCATACCGTTCTCCTATTCTTGGTTTTCCTGTCTCACCGCGATGCGCAACTTTGCGCTCCGGGCACGCGGATTACGCTCCACCTCCTCTTCCGTCGGCACAATCACCTTGTTGCTCAACGGCCGTATCGGAGTCAGCGTGCGTCCGAAGAAGTCGGTCTCCACCTTTCCTTCGATGTTTCCGCTCTTCATAAAGTTCTTCACCATCCGGTCCTCGATGCTGTGATAAGTAATGACAGCCAGACGTCCGCCGGGACGCAACACCTGCAGCGTCTGCCGCAGAAACTCGGAGAGCGCGTCCACCTCGTGGTTCACCTCCATGCGCAATGCCTGAAACACCTGTGCAAGCTCCTTCTTTTCCTGACGCGGATTTATCATCGGCCGTACCACATCCAGCAAATCGGCGATGGTGACAATTTCTTTCTCCGCCCGACGGCGCACAATCGCCTCCGCCAACCGGCGGGCATTCTTCAATTCTCCGTACAGGCGGAAAATGGTCGTCAACGCATCCACGTCGTACTCTCCTACTACCTTGCGGGCATCGTTGCTGTCGTCGCGGTTCATGCGCATGTCGAGCACGCCTTCTCCATAGCGGAACGAGAAACCCCGCTCGCCGTCGTCAAAATGATGGAACGACACTCCCAAATCAGCGAGAATGCCATCCACCTGCCGCACACCATGGAAACGGAGAAAATTCTGCAGATAACGGAAATTGCTATGGATAAACACGAAGCGGGAATCGTCGATACGGTTTGCATAAGCATCCATATCCTGGTCGAAGCCAAACAGGCGTCCGTCCTTGCCCAATGCCGACAGAATGGCGCGGGAATGTCCTCCGCCCCCAAACGTGACATCCACATAAATGCCTCCCGGCTCAATATTCAACCCTTCAATTGTTTCGGCCGCCAAGGCTGGTATATGATAAACGCTTTCTACTGTCTGATTATCCATCTCAAAATCGCTCTTCTGTTCTTAATCTAATTAGGGTGTAAAGGTATACATTATTTATAGAAAATCGGTGATGTAAAAAGCCCTTTTTTATGTTTATAACCAAAAAGTTATTAACAACCCCACCCGCCTCATTCCCGAATTCCGCCCAAACCACACCGTAAAATATCCGCTCTTTAGAAATTTCTTTGTAAATATTATTGTATTTTGATAAATAATTATTATTTTTGAGATTCCTTTTTCGGCACTTTTTTGAATTCAACAAAACCTAAAATTATATGAGACGTATCCTTCCAATCGCACTGATTGCGATTCTCGTGGCATCGGCCTCTGTCTTTGCCCGCGACAAACAGTTTCAGGTGGTAGGCGTAGCCTTCTACAACCTGGAAAACCTGTTCGACACTATCAATAACAACGGACAATACGACCTGGAGTTTTCTCCGAAAGGAAAAAACAAATGGGACGGCAACAAATACCGTAACAAGCTCAACCGTATGGGTTTTGCCATCAGCAAACTGAAGACAAAAATCACCCCCAACGGTCCTGCCGTTATCGGCGTGTCTGAAATCGAGAACCGCTCCGTACTCGAAGACCTCGTCAAGGACCCTCAGATTAAGGACATGAACTATCAGATTGTTCACCACGACTCTCCTGACCTCCGCGGCGTTGACGTGGGTTTGCTCTACAATCCCCGCATGTTCCGTGTGCTCAACGTCACACACCACCGTCTTGTCATTCCCGACAACCCGAAATTCCTCACCCGCGACCAGACTTGCGTCAGCGGCCTGCTGATGGGCGAACCTGTAAGCATCATCGTCAACCACTGGCCTTCACGCCTCGGCGGCGAGCAACGTTCCCGTCCGCTGCGTCAGGCGGCTGCCGCGCTCAGCAAGAGCATTGCCGACTCGGTGCTGGCTGTCAATCCCAACCAGAAGGTTATCATCATGGGTGACTTGAACGACGACCCGTTCAACTCCAGCTGTGCGGAAATCATCGGAGCCAAGAAGCATCAGGACGAAGTGGAGAAAGGCGGATGGTTCAACCCTTGGTGGGAAGTGCTCGACAACGGCATCGGCTCCCTCGCCTATCGCGGACAATGGAACCTCTTCGACCAGATTATCATCAACGACAACCTCATCGGCGACGACCGTACCACTTGGAAATACTTCAAGTGCAAAGTGCATAATGATGTCCCGGAAATGAAAACGCAGGAAGGTGACCGCAAGGGCTACCCGCTGCGCACATTCTCTTCCGGCATCTACACCAACGGTTACAGCGACCACTTCCCCACTCAGATTTTCCTCGTCAGAAAAATCAAATAACTAAACACTAATCAATAATTTTATGAAATTCAAACTGTTCTTTCTTCTACTGACGCTCGCCATCCTTCCTGCTTTCGCACAGAATGCAAAACTGAGCGGCGTGGTAGTCGACGCCGAAAGCGGCATGCCGGTAGGAGGTGCCACCATCCTGCTCAACAAGCAGGGGCACAGCGCCACCGCCGGTCCTAACGGCGACTTCCTGATGTCAAATCTAAAGCCGGGCGACGACGTGATTACGGTAATTGCCTACGGCTATGCGGACGCAGTCAGAGAAGTCACACTGCACGACAACTCAACCGTCGACCTGGGCAACATCACGATGAAGCCCGACCATGACGGCCAATACGAACCCGACATGCTCCTGCTCGACGAGTCGCAAATCGACGACGAGGAGGGTAACGAGCAGTCAATCGGTATCCTTTCGGGAGCCTCTGACGACATCTATTACAATGCGACGAACTATGACTTCAGCGTGATGCGCTTCCGTCTGAGAGGCTACGACCAGGAGTATTCCCAGATGTTTATCAACGGTGTACAGTTCACTGACGCTATCCGCGGCCGCTTCAACTACTCTACACTCGGCGGTCTGAACCAGGCTTTCAAGAGCCGCTCGGTGAGCCTCGGCCTGAACTCATCTTCCTTCTCTCTCGGTGAAATCGGAGGTGCTTCCAACATCAACACGCTGGCAAGCAACTACGCTCCGGGATTCCGCGGCAGCCTTTCTTACACGAACGGTGCCTACACGACCCGCGGCATGGTGACTTACTCCACCGGCCTCAACGAGCACAACTGGGCATTCACCGTATCAGCCGTAGGACGATACAGCAAAGAGGGAATCACCGAAGGTACGTTCTATCACTCAGCCGGCCTTTTCCTCGCTGCGCAGAAAGTATTCAACCCGCAGCACAGCCTTGCCATCACGTTCTACGGTGCTCCGACACAGAGAGCTTCGTCATCGGCAACCTACGAAGAGGCATATCAGCTGGCCGACAACTACCTCTACAACCCTAACTGGGGATGGCAGAACGGAGAGAAACGCGCTGCCCGCATCGTAGAGTCGTTTGACCCGACAGCCATCATCAACTGGATATGGAATCCGAAATCGGGCACAAGCCTCAACACGGGTCTTGCACTCCGCTACTCGATGTACTCATCCTCCGCGCTCAACTGGTACAACGCGGCCGACCCGCGTCCTGACTACTACCGCTACCTCCCGTCCTACTACAAGGATTATCCGGAAGCCTTCGAGCTCTACACGGACCTGTGGAGAAACAACGAGAGCATGCGTCAAATCAACTGGGACCAGCTCTACCGCACCAACTACCAGTCGAAGCTCAACCATGAGCAGACAGGCGCCCCCTACCGCGGTTCAACCTACATTCTTGAAAACCGCCACAGCAATCAGAAAAATGCCTTCTTCAACTCTACGCTCAACCACCGTCTGAACGACTTCATGACCCTTCAGGGCGGTGTGGGCCTCAACCTGACGCAGGCAAGCTACTACAAGACCATCCGCGACCTGCTCGGCGGTGACTACTGGGTCGATACCGACCAGTTTGCCGAACGCGACTTCCCCGACGAGCCGGAAGTGCTCCAGAACGACCTCAACAACCCGAACCGCAAGGTGGTCGAGGGCGACAAATTCGGCTACAACTACAACCTCAACTCCGTCATCACAACGCTTTGGCTGCAAAACTCAGTCAACCTGGCTCAATGGGACATCAACTACGGTGCCAAGTTCGCTTACACGGCATTCCAGCGCGACGGTAAGATGCGCAACGGACGTGCTCCGGAGAACTCATTCGGCAAGGGCGACTCCCACCATTTCTTCAACGGAATGATTAAAGCCGGCGCTACCTACAAGCTTGACGGTCACAACTTCTTCACAGGAAACATCTCCTACGGCTCACGCGCTCCGCTGGCCGACAACGTGTATATCGCACCGCGTATCAAGGACGACGTAATTGCCAACCTGCAGAGCGAACGCATCCTGTCGGCTGACCTCAGCTACTCGTTCAACTACAACCGCGTTCGCGGTACCATCACAGGTTTCTGGACCAACATCTACGATGCTACGGAACGTTCTTCCTTCTACGATGACAACTTCCGCACCTATACGAACTACGTGCTTACAGGCGTGAACAAGACGCACAAAGGCGTGGAACTCGGTCTTGCCTTCAAGATTACTCCGGACCTGACTATCTCGGCTGCCGGAACCTTCTCACGCTACCAGTACAAGAACCGCCCGAGCGGTACACGCAGCTTCGAGAACGGAATGTATGCCGATACGACTCAGACCGTATATCTCAAGAATTTCTATGTGTCAGGTACTCCGCAAACTGCCGGAAGCCTCTCCATCAACTACAACGCACCGGGAATGTGGTTCCTTGAGCTGAACGGAACATGGATGGGCGATTCCTACATCGACCTCTCTCCTATCCGCCACGAGCTGATGCCGGGTCTCGCATCCTTCGCAGGCAGCGAGGAAGCCTACCTTGCCAAGGTGAAAGAAATCACTTCACAGGAAAAGCTCCGCGACGTGTTTACGCTCAACGCCAGCATCGGTAAGGTTGTCTACGTCAACCGCAAGCTGTCGCTCAATTTCAACATCAACATCAACAACATTCTCAACAAGAAGAATATCCAGACAGGCGGTTACCAACAGAGCCGTTTCGACTATCAGAACTACGACGTCAACCGCTACCCGAGCCGTTTCTACTACACGCAGGGTCTGCGCATCTACGCCAATGTCGGTATCCGTTTCTAATCAATTCTTAACAGTAAAAACAATAAATTCATAATACAAAGATGAAACATTTCAAGTTATATCTGGCATCACTGTTGTTTGCATCATTCGGCTTCTACAGCTGTGACGATAATTGGGACACTCCTCCTTTGGACGGCCCGCAGGCAACCATCGAAGCAAATACGACCATTGCCGAACTGAAGGCAAGATACTGGAGCGACGACAAGAACGGCGTCGATACGGTAGAGATGACCGACGACGGCAAGCACATCGTCATCAAGGGACGTGTCATCAGCTCCGACGCTTCCGGCAATATCTACAAGAACATCGTCATCCAGGACGAGACGGCAGCCATCACTCTTTCCATCAACGCCAACAGCCTCTACAACACCTACGCTTTCGGCCAGGAACTGGTGATTGACGCTACCGACATGTATATCGGTAAATACTCAGGCCTGCAGCAGTTCGGATTCCCCGACTACGACGAGCAGTTCGGCTGGCAGACTACATTCATGCCGCTTGAGTTCTTCAAGAAGCACGTACAGCTCAACGGTCTTCCTAACCCGGCTGCTGTCGACACCATGACTATCCGCATCGCCGACCTTCCGTCAGCCAACGACGTGGAAGGCGTTCGCAAATGGCAGAGCCAGCTCGTGCGTTTCGACAACGTACACTTCGTGAACGGCGGTAAGGAAACATTCGCAGAATATCAGGTTTCAAAATCACAGACCTTGACCGACGGTTCCGCACAGATTGACGTGCGTACCAGCGGTTACGCCAACTTCTACAACCGCACGCTTCCTGAAGGCGACGGTTCCGTTGTGGGTATCCTCGGTTACTTCAACGGCAGCTGGCAGCTGACTCTCCGCTCTTACTCCGACTGCATCTTCGACCAGAGCGAAGGCAGCAAGTCCAACCCGATGACCGTTAGCGCGGCCATCAGCAATCAGGGCAAGGATGCCAATAAGAAGTATTGGGTGAAGGGTTACATCGTCGGTGCAGTTGCTCCGGGCGTATCAAGCGTTTCTTCCAACAACGACATCGAATGGAACGCTCCGTTCACACTGCCCAACACGCTCGTCATCGCTGAGTCAGCCGACGTGAAGGACTACAAGAAATGCCTCGTTATCGAGCTTCCGTCCAACTCTGAGCTCCGCACGCAAGCCAACCTGCAGGACAATCCTGACAACCGCGGCTTCGAAATCACACTGCAAGGTAAGTTGAACAACGTACTCGGCATGGCCGGTCTGACCGACAACAAGGGTACGAAGGATGAATTCTCCTTTGACAAGCCGGTTGTTGTCAGCCAGCTCGACGAGAATTTCGACCAATATATCAACCAGGCCAACAGCAGCGGCTGGATTGACATCTCAAGCAGCAACCTCGTAGGTGACGGATGGACGGTAAAAACCGTTAAGGGCGACAAGAGCTGGTCTCTCCGCTCTTCCAACATGGAATCCAACGTCTACGCAACCTGCACAGGCTATTCAGGCAAGAATCCTCCTTTCGATGCTTGGTTGATTTCTCCGGCTGTCAACTTCGACAAGATGCCGGAAAAGGTATTCAGCTTCTACTCACAAGTAAACCTCTACAACAGCACAAACAGCCACTTCGAGGTATATGTGCTCGACAGCAATGACCCGACAACAGCCAACAAGACGCTGCTCGACCCGAAATTAGCTCAAGGAGAAGCGTCTGGCTTCACAGACTTCGTTCCGTCAGGCAATGTTGACCTCAGCCAATTCTCAGGCATCGGATTCATCGCATTCCGCTACTATTCTGAGCAGTCAAGCGACTATGCGACATGGAACTTTGACAACGTAATGATTGGTAAGCGCAACCCGAACATGATTGACTCTGACAACGACGGTTCACTCGAGAAACCTTACACGGCAGCTGAAGTCGTAGCAGGTATCACTGGCAACGACAAATGGGTAACCGGCTACATCGTAGGTTTCGTATCCGGCATCGACGCAACCAAGAACTCCAGCTTCACGGCTGAGGGTGCCAACAACCTCAACGTGCTCATCGCTGAGACAGCCGACGTGAAAGACCCGAACCAATGCGTAGTCATAGCGCTCCCGTCAGGTGCCATCCGCGACGCCATCAACCTGAAGTCACATCCTGAGAACCTCGGCAAGCAGGTAAAGGTAAAAGGCAATATCGTCAGCGACCTCTACCGCATCAAGGGTATCAAGGAAGTTACCGAATATCAGTTCTAAGCAGACACCCGTCTGCTCCCAAAAGGCCGGCTGCCCCGCAGTCGGCCTTTTTTATTTTCGTCAGCTAAGACAGACGCTTGACCGGAAACAGGCGTTGGGCTATATTTGCAGAGCAATCCAACAAACAAGAAAATGAAGAAACATTATGAAGTGGTGGCGGCGGTGGTGTGCTACGGGGGAAAGTTCCTGTGCATGCGGAAGGGCGCGACACGGTTTGATTACACAAGTCATAAGTTCGAATTCCCGGGCGGAAAAATCGAAGCGGGAGAAACGCCGCAGGAGGCGCTGAGACGTGAGCTGCTGGAGGAAATGGACTATCCGGTCACGGTGGGACGAAAGCTCGTCACCGTGGAGCATTCCTATCCCGATTTCGACATTACGATGACAGCATACCTCTGCGAGGCGGAGTCTGCCGTCTTTACGATGCGCGAGCATGAGGCGTTCCTCTGGTGCGACCGCAACGAACTTCCTACGCTCGATTGGGCTGCCGCCGACATCGGCATCGTAAACGCCCTGCTGTCCGAGACAAAATAAAACGGCCATCGGCATTTTACCGCCGACGGCCGTTCCCCCAAACAAAATTAAACCTATTACAATACAATCTTTACCGTTTGCTTTCCTACTTTGACAACGTAAACACCTGCACCGGGCACGTCAATATCAGATGCGGCTCCGTGATAAATCAGTTGTCCGTTTACACCATACACTTCTACCGGAAGACTGCTGTCGGCTCCTTCCACAACGATACGGCCTCCATCAGCCATTACCGTCAGCTCCTTATCCGCACAAGCATCGATACCTGAGAAATTATCTTCCTTTACATTCTTGAAAAGTTTCCATCCGTCACTTTCCTTATAGGCTGCCAATGCTCCTTCCGGGACGAGCAACTCGGCTGCGTCGTAAACGGCTGTGTCAAACGCCGACTCACTGAGCACCGGAGCGGTCGTACTCATCGAGGTAACCGAAGCGATGTCCGGACAACCTGCAAACGACTCAAAACCGATGGACGTTACCGTTGAGGGGAACTTGACAGAAAGCAAGCCCGCACACTCATAGAACACGGAATAACCCAGTGTTCCCACGCCTTCCGGAAGTTCCACGGCTGTCAATCCCGTACAACCCTCAAAAGCGGAATCGCCGAGAGATTTTATCGTCGGCGGCAGAACCACCGCTGCAAGCGACGTACAGTTCTTGAATAATTCAGAAGGAATCTCCGTCACCTTTTCCGGGATGTTCACCGCCGTAAGGCTGGTGCAGTCCTTGAACGCGTGCGCACCAAATGCCTCAACCGTTTCCGGAATTACCACTTCCTTCAAGGATGAGCAACCGGCAAACAAGTCCGACTCGATAGCCACAAGCGGCGCCTGAATGTCGACCTCCGCCAATCCCGTACATCCGTTGAAAGCGGAATAGCCTACCGTACGTACGCTCTCCGGAATTACAACTGACTCCAGGCCCGTGCAACCGGCAAATGCCCACGCGCCGATGGAATTTACCGTGGAAGGAATAGCGATGCCTTTCAAGCCGGTACAGCCCTTAAATACATTATAGCTGATGGTCGTCAGACCTTCTGACATGCCAACATCGGTCAGTGCCGTACAATTCTCAAATGCGGAATATTCCAACGACTGTAAGCCCGCAGGGAGTTTCACCGACTTCAATTCCGTACATCCGTAGAACGTATGATGCTCCAATTTTCCCAACTGCTCCGACAGTGTCACATCGACCAATTTCGTACAACCGGCAAAAGCCCAGTTACCAACCGATGTCACTGTATTGGGCAGCTCAATGCTCGTCAAACCGCTGCATTCGTAAAATGCCCAGTTACCTATTGAGTTGATATTTTCTCCAATCTCTACCGATTCCAAACCTGAACAATTGTAGAACACTTCCGCGCCTATCGACGTAACGCTCGCCGGAAGTGCCACCGACTTCAAGCCGCTGCAATCGTAGAACGCCGCATCACCGATAGTGCCAATCGCACCGGGAAGCTCAATCTCCGTCAGACCGCTGCATCCCCTGAACGTTGAAGGCGCAATCTCCTTAATTCCTTCCGGAATGCGGAAAGATGTCAGACCGCTGCAATCCCAAAGCGCATATTCGCCCATCGACGTAACCCCGTCAGGAAGCACCAGCGCAGACAGGGAACTGCAACCGGAAAACGCATAATTGCCGACAGAAACAATTTTGTCCGGAACCGTCACATCCGACAAACTGCTGCAAAACTCAAAGGCGGAATCCTCAATCGAGGTGACCGATGCGGGAATCGTGACTTTCGACAAACTGCTGCAGCTGGCAAACATGGATTTGCTCACCGTCTCCACGCCGTCCGGCAGAACAACTTGCTCCAACGCCCGGCATCCATAGAACGCCGACGGACCGATGGTGGTAACTGCCGTCGGAATATCCAGCGTAATCATATTGCTGCAACCAGAAAAGGCCGACTCGCCAATCGAGGTTATCGACGACGGAAGTATTGCCATAAGCAACGATTCGCAATCCTAGAAAGCCGTCGCTCCAACCGCAGTCACGGTATATGTCTTTTCCTCAAAAGTCACTTGCTCCGGAATCCGTACATTTCCGGAGTAGGCAGGAAGCGGACCGGGAGCCACCTCCGCTGTCAGATTTTCAGCAGAAAGTACATTGTAATAAACACCATCGACAGAAAAGTCGGATGCATTCACAGAAAGCCCAAGGGACAGACACGCCATCAACGACAGCGATTTCAGAGTAGATTTTCTCATAATTGAATAATTTAAGGTTTTACTCTACATTAGTTAACCGATTTCAGAAAAGGATATAAAAAATAATTTTTTAAGTCGTCAGCGCTTTTCAATTTTTCATGTGCGAAACAAAAAGTATAAATATAGGTAATATTATTCACAAATCCAAATTTTACTGCAATTTTTTCAAAGACGAACAGAAACCGCTTCATACGCTCTCTTTTGAGAGAATTTTTAGCAAAAACAGAAATCACAGTTCTCCGGACCGAAAAAAGCATGAAAAACGAGCTCAAAAACAGGCTTTCATAAATCGCCCACAATCGACTTTCGCCCACACGCCTGATGAACGAATTATTTTTAAGCAAAAGCGCGTCAGATTCAATTTAAACACCATTTCCGAGAGTGTGCTTTTCAAAAAGCAGCCGTTCAAACCTCTTTTCTATCCCACTTTAGGCAATCAAATTTTTTACGATTTTTTTTGCACATTAAATATATTCGATATAATTTTGTATTTGTAAAATGGGATAGTGTTTGTCGTTTCAACTTTTCCATAATACAAAAAACATAGGGGAGTGGTGATTTGAAAAAAGGAGAGCATATCCAATATGCCGGTATGACCATAGCGGAATTAAGAAGAAATATAAACAGCGACACCCAGCCCTCCATCTTCAAGACGAAAAAGGAAACTCAACCTTCCGCAGACACACAGCCCCATCTCCCGATTAAAAGAAACCCCAACCATTCGCAATACGCGCACTTCGCTACAAAGCCCAAAAGAAAAATACAATCATCCGCAGGACGCATCCACTACCAAGTTCCCAGAACTCCCCCGGTAATCTCTCCCTCAGACAACACGGACGCATTCATACGCGCACAGGTATCCGGTATCCCGTCACTACACACCACCCATCACAGCAACGAACGTCTCCCTCGCATAAAGCAAAAATGCAGACGGCACCCATCTGCATCTTCTCAGGAAAATTCCTCAGGAGGCAACACTCTCCATCGGCATCAGGGAGAACAGTCCCCATCTGCGCACCGAGGCTATCACCGGCTCCGAAGCTTATACCAACAAAAGCAAAGCGGGACACACCGTCGTGCGCCCCACTTCGTTGTTCTTATTTTGTCTCCGCCTCTTTCTTTCCTTCCGGCAGCAGGAGGTTCAACGTCACTCCCACAATAGCCGCAAGACCGATACCCGACAACGAGAAATCGCCGAATACAAGTTCCGCGCCTCCGATACCCGTCGTCATCGTAATGGCAAAAATAATCATGTTACGCGTATTGGAAAAATCCACCTTATGCTTCAGCAGACTCGCCACACCGGCAGTGGCAATCGTTCCGAAGAGCAGCAGCATCAGTCCGCCGATTACCGCCTCCGGGATTGTCTTCAGAAACGCGCTTATCTTTCCCACGAGTGAGAACGCGATAGCCGTAGCCGCCGCAATGCGGATGACGCGCGGGTCGGTCACTTTCGTGATGGACATCGCACCCGTCACCTCCGAATAAGTCGTCACGGGAGGACCTCCAACCAGACCGGAGAAGAAGCAAGCCAAACCATCACCGAGCATCGTGCGGTGTAGCCCCGGGTCCTTCACGAAGTCTTTTCCCGTCACGGAATTCACCACATAGACGTCGCCGATATGCTCAATCACCGGAGCAATCGCCACAGGAATCATAAAGAGAATCGCCTCCCAGGAGAACTCGGGATGCACGAATTTCGGAAGTCCTATCCAAGCCGCCTCACGGATGGGCGTAAGGTCGACATGATAGAAGCAAAGGGCCACGATATAGCCCACGATGATACCGCAGAATATCGGAATCAGCCGGAACAAGCCGCGCCCCATGACGGACACCAGAATCGCCGACACGAGCGACACCAGCGCAAGCGCCCAGTTGGTCTGTGCCATATTGACGGCCGAACCCGACAACGAGATACCGATAAGGATGATGACCGGCCCCACCACAACCGGCGGGAAAAGACGGCTGATGAGGCGGCTGCCCTGCCACTTGACGAGCGCGCTCATAAGGAAATAGACCAGCGCCACGCTGACCATACCCGAAAGCGTACCGGCCAGGCCGTACATCTCGGTTGACTTGATAATCGGAGCGATGAATGCGAAGCTGCTGCCCAGGAAAATGGGCACCTTGCCCTTCGTCACCAGATGGAAAATAAACGTGCCTATACCGGCCGTAAACAAAGCCGTGGACGGGTCAAGCCCGACCAGCAAGGGTACAAGAACCGTCGCGCCAAACGCGACAAAGAGGAATTGCACTCCCACGACTCCTCTTCGGAACGGCGATAATTGCGTTTCTGCTGCCATTATGTTTTTCGTTTTTCAGAATTGTATTTTTCACTTTGGTAGGCTATCACAAAGGAAAGAAAAAACGACGAGAATCACAACTAAATTCCAAGACATTCCGCAAGCGGCAGCAAGCCCCTCCCCTACTCTACCCTGTGCCACGTGGCACAAAAAAACAAATGCGGCAGAAGCAACCAGCCCCTGCCGCATTCTTCGTTCTTCCTGCGGAAATATTTTAGAAATACTTCACTTCCTTACCCACGATAGAGCTGAGAATGTAGTTTGCCGCACGCGATGTGCCGATACGGAAATAGCGGTTATTGAGCCATTCCTCGCCCAGTACTTCCTTCACGATGGTATAGTACTTCACGGCATCGGCTGTCGACGATACGCCGCCCGACACTTTGAAGCCGACACGGTTGCCCGTCTTCTCATAGTATTCCTTGATGCAGGCGCACATCACATAGGCTGCCTCCAGCGTAGCTCCCGGATAGACCTTACCCGTCGATGTCTTGATGAAATCAGCACCGGAATACATCGAAAGAATCGACGCCTTCTTGATGTCGGCCGCCGTCTTCAGCGCACCCGTTTCCAGAATAACCTTGAGCATCGCGCCGCGGATGGAGTGCTTGATTTCATAAATCTCGTCGGCCAAATCCTCGTAGTTCTCACTGTAGAAATGACCCAGATTAAGCACGATGTCGACCTCATTGGCACCGTCGGCCACGGCAAGAGCCGCTTCCGTTGTCTTAATCTCGAGGAAGGTCTGCGATGAAGGGAAAGAACCGGCAACGACCGCCGTATCCACGCCGCTCACTTCCAATGCGCCACTCACCACTACCGCAAAATTCGGATAGACACAGATGGCAGCCACGTTGGGCAACTCCGGATAGTCGGTCTCAAATGCGTTCACGCGGTCGACCATCTTCGTGATGTGCTCTACGGTGTCCGACGAATTGAGCGACGTAAGGTCGATTGCATTGAAGCATTGCTTATAGACCTCCACGTTGTCGTTTTCGGCAAAATGAGCCGAGAGGATTCGCTCCACTTCCTGAGCCACGACTGCATCGTCGGCAGTCACCTTGCTTTCTTCAATAACCTGCTTGTAGCGGTTGTTCTCAAGTTGTTCCATACAGTAGTTCTTATTTTAATTTTTCGTTGTTTAAATGACGGTTCTTGTCGCGCTCCGTCTTCTTGCGCAAGTTAGCCTCAAAGGCCTCTGTCAGGTCGACGCCTGTCTGATTGGCGATGCAGATAAGCACCCACATCACGTCAGCCAACTCGTCGGCAAGCGCATCGGGATTCTCGTCCTTCTTGAAGGACTGGTCGCCGAAACGGCGCGACATCACGCGCGCCAGCTCACCCACTTCTTCCGTGAGCACAGCCATATTGGTCAGCTCGCTGAAATAACGCACACCATAGGTGCGAATCCAGTCGTCCACTCTTTTCTGAGCCTCTTCCAGTGTCATACGCGTTATTCTTTCAGTTTGGAGTCAATAATAATCGTCACAGGGCCGTCGTTGATAAGCGCCACCTTCATGTCGGCGCCAAACTCGCCCTCTCCGCAGGGCTGCGGCAGACCGGCATTCAGCCCGTCGATAAAGCTCCGGTAAAGCGGTATGGCGTGCTCCGGACGGGCCGCACGGATATACGACGGACGGTTGCCTTTCTTCGTCGAAGCATGGAGCGTAAACTGACTCACGACAAGAATACGGCCGCCTACGTCCAGCACCGAACGGTTCATCACCCCGTTCTCGTCGTCAAAAATTCGAAGGCTGAGCACCTTCTTCACCAGCCAGTCCACGTCGTCCTGTCCATCCTCGTGCTCAACGCCGACGAGAATCATCATTCCGGCTCCGATGGCCGATTTCAACTCGCCTCCGATAGTCACGGAGGCCTCTTTCACTCGTTGTATTACAATTCTCATTTGTTCGTCACGGCAAGGATTCTGCGGCCTTGCCTTCCGCAAATTTATCAATTATATAACGCTTTCGCAACTCAAAGGGTTTAAATCGGCACTGCGGCCTAATCCGCGGCCGTCTGAGCGCTTTCCTGTTCCCGTAATGCCGCATAGACGGTTCTCGCCTTCGCAGGGCCCACAACGGCCGCAATATCCGTCTCTGCCGCCTCTTTCAACCGCTTCAGACTCTTGAAATGGGAAAGCAGCGCAGTCCGCGTCTTCTCTCCTACCCCCTTGATGGAATCCAGCGCAGAAACCGTCTGCTCCTTGCTGCGGCGGTTGCGATGATGGGTAATGCCGAAGCGGTGCGCCTCGTCACGCAGATGCTGGATGACGCGCAGCGACTCGGAGTTCTTGTCGATGTAGAGCGGCACCGTATCGCCGGGAAAATAGATTTCCTCCAACCGTTTCGCAATACCAACAAGCGCCACCTTTCCCCGGATTCCGAGGTTGTCAAACGCCTCCACGGCCGAACTCAGCTGTCCCTTGCCACCATCGACCACCACCAGTTGCGGAAGCGGCTGTCCCTCCTCCAGCAAGCGACTGTAACGGCGTGTGAGCACCTCTATCATCGAGGCAAAATCGTTAGGCCCCTCGACCGTCTTGATATTGAAATGACGGTAGTCACGCTTGGACGGTTTGCCGTTTTTAAACACGACGCACGACGCCACCGGATTTGTTCCCTGAATGTTCGAGTTATCGAAACACTCGATGTGCCGCGGCAATTCCGACAGACGGAAATCCTTCTGCATCTGCGTCAGCAACCTCGTCACGCGCTGCTCCGGATTGAGCTTCTCGGCGTTCTTCTGGCGGTCAGCCTTGTACTGCCGCGCATTCTGCAGCGAAATGTCGAGCAGTTTCTTCTTGTCGCCCCGCTGCGGCACCAGAAAGGTGTATTTCTCCGACTCATAATCGGGCACGAACGGCACAATCACCTCCCTGACCGTATGGCCGAACTGCGTCTCCGCTTCGGCAATGGCATAGGAAAGCATCTGCTCGGGCGTCTCATCGAGCTTTTTGCGCAACTCAAACGTAACGCACTGCACAACCGAGCCATGGCGCACGTGCATGTAATTGACGTAGGCATTGTCGTCGTCCGGCTCGTAGGAATAGACATCAATATCAGTAATCGACGTGCTGACGATAACCGATTTTGCCTTATACCGCTCGATTATCTGATACTTTTCCTTCAGCACCTGCGCCTCCTCAAACCGCAATTCTGAGGCCAACCGTGTCATTTCCGACACCAGATAGTCAGAAATCAGCTGTGTGTCGCCGCTCAGGATATGCTTTATCTGCGCGATATACTCACCGTATTCCGCCGCAGAAATCTCACCCGTACAGCAGCCACGGCAGTTATGGATGTGATACTCCAGACACACCTTCGCACTCCCCCGCCCTATTGACTCCTCAGTGATGGGCATACGGCAAGTGCGCACCGGATACAGTTCCTTAATCAGAGAGAGCATTGTCCGGGCCACGCCCGCATTCGCATACGGGCCGTAATACTTGCCGCCTTTCGGCATTACCTGCCGGGTCATGAACACCCGCGGATAAAGCTCATTGGTCACACATATCCACGGATAGGACTTGTCATCCTTGAGCAGGATATTGTAGCGGGGCTTGTATTCCTTGATAAGGCTGTTCTCCAGGTGCAGCGCATCCTCCTCCGAGTTGACTACGATATAGCGCATATCCGCTATATTGCGCACGAGCACATTCGTCTTCACGGAGTCATGCACACGGTTGAAATAGGACAAAACCCTTCGTTTCAACCGCTTCGCCTTACCCACGTAGATAACAGTGCCCGCCTTGTCGTAATAGATATAACAACCGGGAGAGTCCGGCAACAGACTGATTTTTTCTTTTAAAACATCGTTCATTTCTCACAAAAAAATTGCAGATGTGCCACGTGACACATCTGCAAATATAGTGAAAGGCGAGCGTAATCGGAAATCAGAAACATAGTTTCATTGATTGCAGATTGCCGAGCCGCAGCCTATATTATCCAAATATAGTGAAAGGCGAGCGCAGAGGCAAAAGGAAAACGCAGTTTTCAATTTTGACTTTGCCGAGCCGCAGCCTATATTATCCAAATATTGCAAAGACGAGCGCATTCGGAAATCAGATACATAGTTTCAATGATTGCAGATTACCGAGCCGCAGCCTATATCTGATTTTAGTAAACAATCAGCGAATCCACCTCTACGCCGTCAGCAAACGCAGCGCGGCCGTTCAGGTCGGAAAGCTCAACGATAAAGCTGATGTAAACCTTCTTCGGGCCCATCGACTTGATAAGGTCGTAAGCAGCAGCCATTGTTCCACCCGTAGCGAGCAAGTCATCGTGAATTACCACGACATCGTCCGGTTCAATAGCGTCACGGTGAATTTCGATGGTATCCGTTCCGTATTCTTTCGCGTAGGATTTGCTTACCGTATCGGCAGGCAATTTTCCAGGCTTGCGCACAGGCACGAATCCGGCGTTCAAATCACGCGCGAGGATTGCACCGGCGATAAAGCCACGCGACTCAATGCCCACCACCTTTGTCACTCCGAGGCCGGCATATTTTTCCTTCAAAGCCTCCGAGATTGTAGCAAGCGCATCCGCATCCTTGAATGCAGTTGTCAAATCTCTAAAAATAATACCTTTCACAGGGAAGTCCTTAATGTCGCGAATCTTCTCCTTTACTTGTTCCAGTTTCATTCTATTATATCTAAATTAAATTGTTTCAAAAACCCCAAATGTTCCACGTGGAACACGATTATCTACCTAAAAGAAGCAGCAATATATTGATGTCGCTCGGAGAAATACCGGGAATGCGCGAAGCCTGCGCCACGGTTTCCGGGTCAATCTTTGTCAACTTCTGTCTTGCCTCGGTCGAGATGGCATTCACTTCCATATAATTGATTTTACCGCGCAACTTCACATGCTCCAAACGGGAAATCTTTTCGGCAATCAACTGCTCACGCTCTATGTAGCCCTGATACTTGATTAGAATCTCGGCAGCCTCCACGATTTCCTCGCGGCGTACCTCCTCGATGCCGTCAATATGCGCCTGCAACGCCGGAATCTGAGCGGCAAGTTTCATAATATCGAGCTGCGGACGCAACACAAGGTCGTACAGGCGCACCGACTGTTTCAACGGTGACAAACCTTCCGACTCCAGATAAGGATTGATGCGGTCCATCTTCACGCTGAAATTACGACAGAACTCCACCAATGCGTCACGCTGCTCACGCTTCGCCACCATCAGGTCATAGCGCTCCTGCGTAGCAAGGCCGATGGCATATCCGCGCGGCGTAAGACGCATATCAGCATCGTCCTGACGCAACAGAATGCGGTATTCGGCACGCGACGTAAACATACGGTAAGGCTCGTCGACACCCTTCGTCACGAGGTCGTCAATCAACACTCCGATGTAAGCTTCATCGCGTCCCAGCACGAACGGTTCCTTGCCCGCCACACGCATGTGGGCGTTGATACCGGCAATGAGCCCCTGCCCTGCCGCCTCCTCGTAGCCAGTGGTTCCGTTGACCTGTCCGGCAAAGAAAAGGCCCTCCACGAGCTTTGTCTCGAGCGTATGGCGCAACTGCGTCGGGTCGAAAAAGTCATATTCAATCGCATAGCCCGGACGGTAAATCTGAGCGTCGGCCAAAGCCGGAATCTTACCCAACGCCTCCACCTGAATGTTGAGCGGCAGCGACGAAGAAAATCCGTTCAGATAATATTCCTGCGTGGTCTCGCCTTCCGGTTCCAGGAAAAGCTGATGCTTGTCCTTATCGGCAAAAGTCACGATTTTAGTTTCAATACTCGGGCAATAACGCGGTCCGATACTTTGAATCTGTCCGTTATAGAGCGGAGAATCCGGCAAGCCGCGGCGCAACACATCGTGCACCTCCTCGCTTGTATAGATAATCCAGCACGGACGCTGCTTCAACGTACGCTTCACCGTAGGCAGATAAGAGAACTTATGGAAATCCTCCTCGCCGTCCTGACGCGTAGCCAGGTCAAACCGTATGGTCCGGCCGTCGATACGCACCGGCGTACCCGTCTTCATGCGTCCTGCCACAAAGCCACGCTCCACGAGCTGCTCCGTGACGCCATAGGAAGCCGGTTCCGAAATTCGTCCGCCGCCAATCTGCACGCGGCCGATATGCATCAGTCCGTTCAGGAACGTACCGGCAGTAAGCACCACGGCACCCGCCTTAAACGTAACGCCCAACGCTGTTTTCACACCGCACACGCGGTCGCCGTCAAACTCAAGAGCCACCACAGCATCCTGCCACATGTAGAGATTATCCGTATTCTCAATGCGGCTGCGCCATGCGTCGATAAACTTCACGCGGTCGCTCTGCGCACGCGGACTCCACATCGCCGGTCCTTTCGAACGGTTAAGCATCCGAAACTGAATGGCGCTCTCATCGGTGACGATTCCCATCTGACCGCCGAGCGCGTCAATCTCACGTACAATCTGTCCTTTGGCAATACCGCCCACCGCTGGATTGCAGCTCATCTGCGCAATCTTGTTCATATCCATCGTGACGAGCAGCGTCTGCGAACCCAAATTGGCCGCCGCACACGCCGCCTCGCAACCGGCATGACCGGCGCCAACGACAATCACATCATACTCAAATTTCATTGTTCTGAGAAATCAAATTAGACAAGAGTTGGAGCGATTCATTCTCATGCCGCTCCATTATTTCACGCTCCCCTACCCCTTTGTCGTTCACGCCGCACAGATGCAGGATGCCGTGGATGATGACACGGTACAGTTCCATCTCGTAGGCAGCACCCACCATCTCAGCATTGGAAGCCACCGTGTCGAGCGAGATGAACATATCACCCGATATGCGGTGCCGACGGCTGTAGTCGAACGTAATAATATCCGTAAAATAATCGTGATTAAGAAATTGACGATTTACCTCAAGAATCTTCTCGTCGTTGCAAAAAATGTAAGAAAGGTCGCCCACTGATTTTTCAAAACCGCGAGCTACAGCCTCAATCCACTTGCGCATCAAGGCTTCATCGAGGCGCGGCATCTCCACGCCATCTGTTAGAAACGCTAATTCTGCCATTTTCAATTAGTAACAACTACAAAGATAGTGCAAATTGAGTGCAATGACAAATTTAAAACGCAGTTTTAAGATTTTGGCATTGCCGAAATGCAGCCTATCTTATCCAAAGTAGTGCAAATTGAGTGCAATGGCAAATTTAAAACGCAGTTTTAAGATTTTGGCATTGCCGAAATGCAGCCTATCTCATCTAAAGAGAATGCAATGGCAGCCGCTGCCGTCGTTTTATCCGAAGAAGAAGTAAGCGACAGCCACACCCGTCACAGAGCCGACAATATCAGCCAGCAGCGCGTAAGGCACGGCATAGCGCGTGCGACGGATGCCTACGCTACCGAAATAAACAGCAAGAATATAGAATGTCGTGTCCGTACTACCCTGCACACAACCGGCAATACGAGCCACCAGCGAATCCACGCCATAAGTGTTAATCACATCAACCATCAGCCCGCGGCTGCCCGTACCGCTCAACGGCTTCATCAACGCCGTAGGAAGCGCCTCCACCCATTGCGCGTCAAATCCGAGCCAGGTCACAAAACCGGAAATGCCATCAGTAACCACTCCCATTGCCCCGGAAGCACGGAACATTCCGATAGCCACCAGGATGGCCACCAGATAAGGAATAATCATCACAGCCGTCTTGAAACCATCCTTTGCGCCCTCAATAAAGGCCTCATAGACATTGATGCGCTTGCGCAGCCCCGCACCGATAAAGGCAAGAATCACGCTGAACAGGATGATATTGGCAAGGAACGAGCTGTAGCGCTGCATCTCCGCCGGAGTCAGCGTGGAGAAGAACCACACAATACCGCTGACCAACGCCGTCAGGCCCACCAGCCAGCTCAACAGCACCGGGTCAAGCAACCGGATGCGCTGCTTGATGCAGAGAGCGATGACACCCACCAGCGTCGCAATGAAGGTGGCAATCATAATCGGAACAAAGACATCGGTCGGATTCGCAGCCCCGCACGACGCACGGTAAGTCATGATGCCGATAGGAATCAGCACCAGTCCGGAGGCGTTAAGCACAAGGAACATCAACATCGCATCCGACGCCGTATCCTTTTTCGTGTTCAGCTCCTGCATGTGCTGCATCGCCTTCAGTCCGAGCGGAGTGGCCGCATTGTCCAGTCCGAGCATGTTGGCCGAGAAATTCATGAATATCGAGCCCATGGCCGGATGGTCCTTGGGAATACCGGGGAACAGACGGGAAAACAACGGACTGACCAGACGGCCGAAAAACGGAATCACACCGCCCAGCTCACCAATCTTCATGATGCCCATCCACAGCGCAAGGACACCCGTCAGACCAATCGACAACTCAAAGGCCGTTTTGGCAGAGTCGAACGACGACGTCATTATCTGTGTCCAAATATCAATGTTGCCGTTGAAGATGGTCTCGCCGAGAGCAAAGACAAAGGCAAGAATAAAGAATGCAATCCAAATGTAGTTTAGTACCATCGTGAAAAATTAATTTGTCCCGGATAACCCGGATTTTCCGAAAACGTATGTTTCAAGCGACAAAATTAGGAAAATTTCAGCCTTTTTTCTCATCTTCAAGCAATTATTGAGTTTACAAATTTTTCTGACAAAAAATCCGAATCGCAAAAACAAGCATTATTTTGCTACAAATCAATGCATTACATTATTTTAAAGCCTCTCAGATTTGAAAATTCACAATCGTCCTCTAAAATCCCCAAGGAAATTTCAAAGAAACAAGGCCACCCGTAACGAAAAAAAAATTCTAAATTTACACCAACTTAAAAAAACATACGCACACTATGAAACTTCACTATCTTCTACCACTATCGCTGCTCTTCATCCTCGCATCATGCAGCAACGGAAACTCTGTCATCAACACGGGTAGAATCTCAGGACAGTCACTCGTGGAAATCACTTCCTCCCCTACCCTCTCTTCCGAAACCCGTCAGCTTGACAACTTCACAGGCATACGGCTCGATGGAGTGTATGAGGTCTCCTTCCTTCAGGATTCCACCCAAAAACCCAATGCAAAGATAGAAGGCCACGAAAACCTGCTCAAGCTTGTCGAACTCCGCAACGAGAACGGCACACTGACGCTCGACTTCAAAAAAGGATACCGCATCGCCAATTACCATAAACTGCACGTCACCCTCACCGGAAACCAATTGTCGGAAATCACCGTCAACGGCACCGGCTCCTTCTCCGCACCGAGCATCAGCACCGGTGACTGCAGCATCAACCTGACCGGTGTCGGTTCCATCGAAATCGGCAGCATTAGCGGTAAGGCCGCCGACATCGAGAACACGGGCGTAGGCTCCATCGAAATTGGCAAAGCCTCCTTCACCTCTGCGCAACTCCGCAACACCGGAGTAGGCAACATCAGCATCAGCGGAAATGCCGGACATGCCGACATGAGCAACACCGGCGTAGGCTCCATTGAGGCCGCAGGATTCATCACGAACACCCTTACCGCTGAAAATACGGGAGTAGGCTCCATCAGTGGCCACGCCACTCAGAGCGCCACTTACAGCAATACCGGCGTAGGCAGCGTCGACATTGAGGGCGAAGGTAAAATCAAAAAAAAATTAATCCGTCAGTGAACCATACGGAATCCGATTGCGTTGTATAGGTAAACGCAACGAAATTAACAATTCAATAAATACTTATTTTAATTTTAATTATGGATAAATACATTTGCAAAGTTTGTGATTGGGTTTACGACCCTGAAAAGGGAGATCCGGAAGGTGGTATCGCTCCGGGAACTGCATTCGAAGACATTCCAGATGATTGGGTATGCCCTCTGTGCGGTGTAGGGAAAGATGACTTTGAGAAGGTCGACTAAATCCCTCTCCTGTTTTATTTCTGTTCTGTAAAAATAAAGAATGTCGGGAACCTCTATTCCCGACATTTTCCATATTATATGAATACGTAATGGATACGACCTACTCCCTACGGCAATGGCAAGCCGACCTGCAGGCCGCTGCACGGCCCGAGAAAATAAAGATTCTGTCAAGCTTCTTCAAGACCGGCAAGGGACAATACGGCGAGGGCGACCGGTTCATCGGACTGACAGTCCCCGACAACCGCAAGATTGCCAAAATGGCAGTCGGACTCTCCGACGACGATGTCAGCCTCATGCTTTCCCATCCCGTCCATGAATTCCGCCTGTCAGCCCTCATCGTGCTGTGTGAGAAGGCCAAAAAGACAAAAACGGAAGCCGGACGCAAAGCCATCGCCGATTTCTACCTGGCCCACGCCCGCTACATCAACAACTGGGACCTCGTCGACCTCAGCTGCCCCACCATCATCGGCCCGCTCATCGACGATGCCGACGACCGCCTGACGCTGCCGATGCTCGATGCTGAATCGCTGTGGCTCAGACGCATTGCCGTCGTCGCCACCCTCCATACCATCCGACAGGGAAAGTTTACGACCGCCCTGCGCAACGTCAGCCGTCTGCTGCACGACTCCCACGACCTGATGCACAAGGCCAACGGCTGGATGCTGCGCGAAATCGGCAAGAAAGACACGTCGGTTCTTCTCGGTTTTCTCGACAAAAACGCAGCCACCATGCCACGCACCACCCTGCGCTATGCCATCGAACGCCTTGAGCCGGAACAAAAGCGATACTATATGCGCCTCCGTCAATAAATTAAACAATTCAAAAAATTATGGAAAAATTTCATTGATAGAGTATTTTTTTTAGAAAAAATCGCTACATTTGCATCGGAATTGATGAGGAGGCAAGATATTTGTTATTGCCAGAGCCGTATGACACTAGACTTTGGCATATTATTTGCTGAATTTGAAGTTGAGAAAACAATTTTTTAACCCTAAATATTAAGTAAAATGATTAAAGTAGGTATTAACGGATTTGGCCGTATCGGACGTTTCGTTTTCCGTGCAGCTCAAAAGAGAAATGACATTCAAATCGTAGGTATCAACGACCTTTGCCCGGTAGATTACTTGGCTTACATGCTCAAATATGACACAATGCACGGTCAATTCGACGGCACTATCGAAGCTGACGTTGAAAACAGCAAGCTTATCGTTAACGGTAAGGAAATCCGTGTAACTGCAGAACGTAACCCAGCTGACTTGAAGTGGAACGAAGTTGGTGCTGAGTACGTTGTTGAATCAACTGGTCTTTTCTTGACTAAGGAAAAAGCTCAGGCTCACATCGAAGCTGGTGCTAAGTATGTAGTTATGTCTGCTCCTTCTAAGGACGACACTCCTA
The DNA here is from genome assembly GCA_944321875.1 of uncultured Muribaculaceae bacterium. Lineage (GTDB taxonomy): Bacteria > Bacteroidota > Bacteroidia > Bacteroidales > Muribaculaceae > Limisoma. Next base: position 127,201 of record CALUMX010000001.1, on the reverse strand, counting down.
TGTTCGTTTGCGGTGTTAACGAAAACACTTACGTTAAGGGTACTCAATTCGTTTCTAACGCTTCTTGTACTACAAACTGCTTGGCTCCTATCGCTAAGGTTTTGAACGACAAGTGGGGTATCACTGACGGTTTGATGACTACAGTTCACTCTACTACTGCTACTCAGAAGACTGTTGACGGTCCTTCTATGAAAGACTGGCGTGGTGGTCGTGCTGCTTCTGGCAACATCATCCCTTCTTCTACTGGTGCTGCTAAGGCTGTAGGTAAAGTTATCCCGACTCTGAACGGCAAACTGACTGGTATGTCTATGCGTGTTCCGACTTTGGACGTTTCTGTAGTTGACTTGACTGTAAACTTGGCTAAGCCTGCTACTTATGCTGAAATCTGCGCTGCCATGAAGGAAGCTTCTGAAGGCGAATTGAAGGGTATCCTGGGTTACACTGAAGATGCAGTTGTTTCTTCTGACTTCTTGGGTGACACTCACACTTCTATCTTCGATGCTAAGGCTGGTATCGCTTTGACTGACACTTTCGTTAAGGTTGTATCTTGGTACGACAACGAAATTGGTTACTCAAACAAGGTGCTCGACCTCATCGCTCACATGGCTAAGGTTAACGGCTAATCTTACGATTAATCAACCGATTTCATATAAAAAGCGGATTGCTTCGGCAGTCCGCTTTTTTCATATCCCTCTGCCGACGCTTTTAGAACGCTTCTGAGCGCGTCAGGCGCATCTATGCGGAGAATTCCTCATCCGCAAGCAGAAAAGGCGGCAGAACGCACCAAAACAGCGGAGGCCATGCACGGAATGAAATACCGTGCATGGCCTCTTTTCGTAAGAGCAACCCCAGAAAACTCCGTGAAAGACCTGTCCCAATAATAAGCAATTAAATCACATGAATTTGTATTAAACACAAAGCAAAACAGAAAATCAGGCTTCTAATCGTTTGATTTTCCGCATTTTCTGGCTATATTTGGATGCGGCTCGGCAAAGTCAGACCTGAGAACAATGATTCCGTCGGTCGCTGCCTTTGCCGTTCAATTTGAGGAAACGCACCCCGGATACTATGAAACAAGCACTTATGAAGAAAAGGAATGATATTCTATTGGGATACCTGCTGGTACTGCTATCTGCAACGGGAGTCCATGCGGAATCATTGTTGAAGCGTTTTGAGACGCAGCGTCTGGAATATCCCCAGGAAAAAATTTATGTGCATACCGACCGCAACTATTATATGGGCGGCGACACAATATGGCTCCGCGCGCATGTGGTGGATGTGGCCTCCCATCGCCCGGTGTCGATGAGCAAATATGTGTATGTCGAGCTGAAAGCCCCTTCCGACAGCCTCCTTTCTCATGTCAAGATAAAAGAGCAGGACGGCGTGTACTCCGGCTACATTCCCCTGCCGCAGGACCTGATAGAGGCGGACTATACGCTGACCGCCTACACTTATTTCATGCAGAATGCCGGCAGTGATTACTTTTTCAAGGAAAACCTGACAATCGGCAGTCCGCTTTCCACCAAATACAAGATAACAACCGACTACCGCTACGATGCCGAATCCGGCGATTTGCACATCGATTTTTCCTATCTCGACAAGCAGACAGGCGAGCCGGCTCCGCTGAAAAATACCCATATCGTCACGTTTGACGGCAAAACCACCTACTCGCAAAGCCCCTCCATGGGCATTACGCTGTCGCCTGCCCAGTAACGCGCTTCATCCTATCTGTACATAGCACTCGACCAATACCGCAAATATGTCCGCATCCCGAACTTTGCGGACGATTACGACGTGACATTCCATCCCGAAGGAGGCTATCTTGCGCCCGAATCGGCTTGCCGTGTGGCGTTCAAGGCCATTGACTGCAAGGGGTCTGCCACCGACATTTCCGGCTACATAGAGGATGTCAACGGGAAAGAGGCCGCCCGCTTTTCCAGCCTTCATTCCGCATGGGCTTTTTTACGCTTTATCCGCAGGCAGGAATGAAATATACGGCTGTGTGCCATACTCCTGACGGCAACGAGAAACGGTTCAGTCTGCCGGAGGTAAGCACGACGGCGACGGTATTGAAGGTAACCCCCAACGGCAATTCGATAGGAATATCGGCCGCCGGAGTCAACCGGGACTGCCAAGTGGTAATTCACGAGCGCGGCAACTATCTGCTATCGGCCACATTCGACTCCGACCGAAAGGAGCTTTTCCTACGAAAAAGCGACCTTCCGACGGGAGTGGTGAATGCCGTGCTGTTCGACAGCGAATGGAACCCACTGAGCGAACGCCTTTTCTTTGTCGACAACGATGACAGTTACAAAACGTCATTGACATCGGATAAACAACTGTATACTAACCGTGAACGAGTGTCGCTGTCGGTGGTGCTGGAAGGCTACGACCTGCCGCAAGGCAACTATTCAGTGAGCGTGACAGACGCGAAAATCGTACCCTCTGACTCGCTATCGGGCATCAGCCCGTCGCTTTTGCTGACATCCGAGCTACGCGGATATGTGGAGGCTCCGGGCTACTATTTTGACCGGGCCAACTCCAACCGCCTGGAAGCCTTGGACGCACTGTTGCTGACACAGGGCTGGCGGCGCTATGACGTTCCGGCAATCGTACGCGGCAACTATGCCCAGCCTTCCTATGAGGTGGAAATCGGCCAGGAAGTGACGGGAGTAATCCGCAGCAAGTGGCGCAACGCGCCGGAAGCGGGAGCCATGGTGAATGTGCTGGTTCCAAAATACCGTTACGGAGGCTTGTTTGAGGCCGACTCGGCCGGAGTGTTCCGTTGCAACGGCTTTGACTTCCCCGAGAACACGACCCTGCTGTTGCAGGCCTTTAACCGAAAAGGCGAACGGATATACCCTAATTTCGAAATCAATACGGCGGACGTAAGACCGAATGCGCCTTTCCGGCTGCCGGAGTCATTCTCGTCCGGCATGGATGCGGAAGCGCAACCACACTGGAAGGACTTTGTCGACCAGCAACAGATACGCTACCAGTATAACGGCATGGCGGTGACGCTCGACGAGGTAATCATCAAAGGTCTCAAGGTGCGTCCTCCTGAAGACTACTATGAGGTAATCGCCTCCCGTTCATTCGATTACAAGGAAATGGAGAAAGAGGGGGTCACCTCCGTAGAGGAAGTGCTGCGGAACATTGCCGGCCTGCAGATTTCACACGACGGCTATTTACGCTATCGCGGCTTTCCTACCGCTTTGTTTGTCGATGGCGTGTTGCAGAATGCGGAAGCCGTATCGAATAAGGATTTCTATACATACATGAATCAAAAGAAGGTAGAGCAACCCGGTAGCGCTCCCAAAGTCAACACTGCGACGCTTTCATCCGGCCACTCTTCCGCCGCATTGGGACTGGGTAGCAGCTATGACTCCCAGTTGGACATCATAGAGCGCATCTCATTCGACATAATACGCCGGATTGATTTTATCCGAGGGTCAGACGCTGTAATGTTCGGCCCACAGGCAACGGGCGGTGCCATCATGATAACCACGAAGCGTGGCAATGAGGTAGAAAGTTCTGACTCACGCGGTTACCAGGCGGTAACGCCGTTAGGCTATCAGCAGAAGGCAGAGTTCTATTCCCCGAAATACGATACGGAGGCTGCCCGCAGTACGACCATCCCCGACTTGCGCCCCACGCTCTATTGGAATCCGTGTGTGCCGGTCGGAGAGGACGGCAAATCAGAAGTGACGTTCTATACTTCCGACTCCGGCGATACCGTCTACGATGTCAGAATCGAGGGTGTAACCAACTGTGGCAATATCATAAGCACCGTTGCCACCCTGAGAGTGAGATAGCAACGGTAACATCCGGAACAAAAGGACAAACCGGGGCGAGAAAACGGCGGAGATTACCGTTCCATTTCCCTCAGCTCCTCAATCTGACGGAGCACTTCGCGTATCGTCCGCAGCGTACGGCGCAGATAGGCCACGCCTACAGCCGCTCCCACAGCCGCTCCGACGCTTCCTCCCACCACAAAAGGAACTATCAGTGAATTGTCGTCCATCCGCAGTCCCTCGACTACAAACCAGCACAGCCAGCAAAGCAACGCAGGGATGGAAAACTTCAGCCAGTCCAGGTAGTTTTTACGCAACCGCTGCATGCGTGCCGCCACCGTCAGAAGGTCAAGACGCATCAATTCGGAAGGCGTCACACCCCTGTGCTGCAGCCAGGTAGCCACGATACTGATGGCCAGGAAAACCACCGTAGCGGCTGCAAACGCGGTCGAAAAATGAAACTTTGTAAACACCCACCAGCAATACGGCATGGCAAGCACGCCCATGCTGCCCAGCACCCACGCCCTGCGGTTCAACACCGAGAGATTGGAGCGCATCGCCCTGTCCATCAACCGCTCGTTGACAATCGTCTGCGAATCCAGTTTCTTTTTAAGCAACGCAATCTGCTGCTTCATTTCATCCATTTCCGTGAGAATCAAATCTTCCATAGCTGTTACTTTTTAGGTGTTGACATTTTCTTTAACTGCTCTCTTATCCTGACAAGCCGGACGGATACATTCTTGGCCGTAATACCCACAATATCACCGATTTCATCGTAGCTGAGGTTCTCCAGCCACAACAACACGATGGCCCGGTCAAACGGCCCGAGACGGTTGATGCGCCCGCGCAGCAGCTCTATCTGCCGGCTCTCGCTGTCGTCGTCCTCGAAAAGGTTGATGTCCATCGTGAGCGGCACCACATCCTTCCACCGCCGCCTCTTCCGGTCGGCCGAAATGCAGGTGTTTAGACTCACCTTCCAAATCCACGTGTCCAGCGAACTGTCGCCCCTGAACCGGGCAAAGCCCTGCCAGAGATTTATCAGCACCTCCTGAAACAGGTCCTTCACCTCGTCGGCATCCTTCGAAAACATGTAGCAGACCGTATAAATCGCTCCTTTGTGCGATTTTACGACGCCCGTAAACTCTTTTTCCAATGCATCCATCTTTCTGTCAGTTTTTACCCGTTAGACGCAGCCACCGCCTCAAAAACTACACGGAAACTTCAATTATTTTCAAAAAAAATCCCGCATCACGGAAAGCGATGCGGGATTCTCCTATTGTCATAAATCAATCTTATTTCAACTTTGCCAGAGCCTCAGCGATGCGGCGGCAAGCCTCACGGATGTTGTCATCGCTCGTCGCGTAGCTCAGACGGATGTAGCCCGGAGCGCAGAATGCGTCACCGTTGACGGTAGCCACATGAGCCTCCTCCAGAAGGTACATAGCCACGTCGTTGGCGTCCTTAATCTCACGGTCGCCGTATTTCTTACCGAAGTAGGCCGACACTTCCGGGAAAATGTAGAACGCGCCTTCCGGATGGTTGATGCGCAGACCCGGGATTTCCTTCAGCAGGCTCACGATAAGGTCGCGGCGGCGTTGGAATGCCTGACGCATCTCCTCGATGCAGTCCTGCGGGCCGAGATAGGCCGCCTCAGCAGCCTTCTGGGCAATGGATGAAGGGTTGGATGTATATTGACCCTGCAGCTTGTTGGCAGCCTTTGCCACCCAGAGCGGAGCCGCGATGAAACCGATACGCCATCCTGTCATCGCGTAAGCCTTCGATACACCGTTCACGATAATCGTACGGTCCTTGACAGCCTCAAATTCAGAAATAGAGGCGAATGAACCGGTGAAATTGATGTGCTCATAGATTTCGTCAGAGAGCACGAGCACCTCCGGATACTTGGCCAGCACGTCAGCAAGACCCTTCAGCTCCTCGCGTGAGTAAACGCTACCTGTCGGGTTTGACGGAGAGCAGAGCAGCACCATGCGGGTCTTCGGTGTGATGGCAGCCTCCAACTGAGCCGGAGTAATCTTGAAATTCTGCTCAACACCTGCAGGCACCTGTACGGTCACACCCTCGGCGAGCTTCACCATTTCCACATAGCTTACCCATGCCGGAGTCGGGATAATCACCTCGTCACCCGGATTGATAGTGGCAAGAATCACATTGCACAAAGACTGCTTCGCACCACCCGAAACCACGATTTGCTCCGGAGCAAAATCAAGATTGTTCTCGTTTTTCATCTTCGCGGCAATCGCCTTGCGCAGTGACATGTAACCCGGAACCGGAGTATAGAACGTGAAATTCTCATCGATAGCCTTCTTGGCTGCTTCCTTGATGTGTTCAGGAGTATGGAAGTCGGGTTCTCCGACTGACATGTTGATAACGTCGACACCTTGAGCCTTCAACTCATTGCTTTTCTGCGACATCGCCAATGTTGCCGATGGAGAAAGCGCCTGGATTCTTTGTGAAATGTGTTCCATAAAAGTCTTGTTGATATTTGTTCTTTCGGCCTGCAAAATTAGCACAAAAAATGCAATTAGAAAAATTAAATCCACATTTCCTGCCATTTTGATAGACAAACTGTTAAAAAATCAAGCAACTTGACGGAAACGCAGCATCGGGACGCTTTTTTTAGTCTTTTCCGAAGAAGTTAATGGGTCATGCGTTTTTCAATTTCCGAGATTTCCACTATCTTTGCCGGGTAAATAAAAAACATTACGTATGGGTGGCTTTTTCGGAACAATCTCAAAGAGTAGCTGCAAAGCAGACTTATTCTATGGAACAGACTACAACTCGCATTTAGGAACAAAACGCGCCGGTATGGCTACGTTTGACCCGGAGAAAGGCTTTATTCGCTCTATCCACAATCTTGAAAGCACTTATTTCCGCACCAAGTTTGAGAACGAACTAAGCAAATTTACAGGCAATTCCGGCATCGGAATCATCAGTGACACTGACCCGCAACCGATTATCTTCAATTCACATCTCGGACGATTTGCAATTGTATCTGTGGCCAAAATCGTCAACATTGAGGAGCTTGAGAAGGAACTGCTTGAACAGAACAACCATTTTGCAGAGTTAAGCTCCGGCATCACTAACCAAACGGAGCTCATCGCATTGCTCATCACGCAAGGCAAGGATTTCAAAGAAGGCATTGAAAACGTATACAACAAGATAAAAGGCTCAGCTTCCATGCTGATTCTCACCGAGAACGGCTTGATTGCCGCCCGCGACAAGCTCGGCCGCACGCCGATTGTAATCGGCAAGAAGGAAGGCGCTTACGCTGCCTCCAGCGAGTCGACCAGCTTCCCTAACCTCGACTACGAAATCGAGCGTTTTGTAGGTCCGGGCGAAATTCTGCACATCACGGCCGACGGTATCACCCAATTACGCGAACCCAACAAGCAGATGCAGATTTGCTCTTTCCTGTGGGTATATTACGGCTTCCCTACTTCCTGCTACGAAGGCATCAACGTCGAGGACGTTCGCTTCAAATGCGGCGAGACAATGGGTAAATCCGACGATTCAGTAGTTGACTGCGCCTGCGGTATCCCCGACTCCGGAGTCGGCATGGCTCTCGGCTACGCACAGGGCAAGGGTGTTCCCTATCACCGCGCCATCTCCAAATACACGCCGACATGGCCCCGCAGCTTCACACCGAGCGACCAGTCCATGCGCTCACTCGTGGCAAAGATGAAACTTATCCCCAACCGTGCCATGCTCAACGGCAAGCGACTGCTTTTCTGCGACGACTCCATCGTCCGCGGTACTCAGTTGCACGACAACGTGAAGATTCTGTTTGACTACGGTGCCAAGGAGGTTCACATGCGTATCGCCTGCCCGCCGCTCATCTTCAGCTGTCCGTTCGTAGGCTTCTCCGCTTCCAAGAGCGACATGGAGCTGATTACGCGCCGCATCATCGGCAAACTGGAGGGCGACCCCAACAAGAACCTTGACAAATATGCCACCACTGATTCGCCCGAATACAATCGTCTGGTGGAGGAAATCAGAAGCCACTTCAAGCTCAACTCTCTGAAGTTCAACAAGCTTGAAACGCTCATCGAGGCTATCGGCCTGCCGAAATGCCAGATTTGCACGCACTGCTTCGACGGCTCAAGCCACTTCTAAAAGCAAATCAAATCCATCAGAATAAAAACAAACAGACCTACTGCTCCGAGTGAGTAGAGGGTCTGTTTTCTTTAGATACTGTTTTAAATTTTTCTCAATAGGTTTAAATCTAATTTTTCACGTTAAGCTATGGAAACGTCCAAAGAAAACAAGCAAATTCTCTCCAACGAGATGGCTCGTACGGAAAAAGCCAAGAAAATCACATGGGTAGGATTCGTTGTCAACCTGATTCTCTCAGTGGCCAAAGTAATCGCCGGCTTCATCGGAAACTCCGGTGCCATGATAGCCGACGGCGTACACTCTGTCTCCGATTCGGTGACAGATGTCATCGTCATTCTCTTCATCGGCGTGTCGGCACGTGGAGAAAATCATAAATACCGCTACGGACACGGCAAGTTTGAGACCTTCGCCACGATGCTCATCAGCTTTGCCCTCTTCATCGTCGCTGTCGGACTGCTTTGGGAAAGCGTGAGTCAGATTATCGACGCCATCAACGGCAAGATACCGCCCCGTCCCGGCATGGTAGCGCTCATCATGGCTGTCATCTCCATCGGCGTCAAGGAATGGATGTTCCAATACACGCGCATCGTCGGCGAGCAAATCAACAGTATGGCCCTCGTAGCCAACGCCTGGCACCACCGCAGCGACGCTTTCTCCAGTATCGCCGTACTCGTGGGAGTGGGCTGTGCGATGTTCCTCGGCGACTCATGGCGCATCCTCGACCCGATAGCAGCCGCCGTGGTCAGCATCTTTATCGGACTGGTGGCTTACCGCCTCGCCATGCCCTCCATCTGTGAGCTGTTGGAAATATCCCTTCCCGAATCTGTCAACTCCGAGATACGCGCCGAGATTGCCAAAGTGGACGGCGTGATAGCTTTCCACCATCTGCGCACCCGCAAGAACGGCAATATCTACATCATCGACTTCCACATCAAGGTCATGCCGCAGCTGACCATCGTGGAGGCGCACGAGATTGCCAACTGCACGGAAAAATCCCTGAAGCAGAAATACGGAGAGAACGCTATCATCAACATCCACATCGAGCCCTACAACGGCGAATCGGTCGGAAAGGACAAGATATGCACTGATTAATGGCATTTTAACAGGCTTTAAGACTCATCGTTCTGCTTGTTAATCACATAGATATTATCTTTGTGAGATTAATTCGACAAATATTTTTCAAAAAATGAAACGATACAATCTGATTAACAACTCTCTGGGCTGGCTTGTGTTCATCATAGCCACCGTCACCTACATGATGACGCTTGAGCCCACAGCCAGCTTCTGGGACTGCGGAGAGTATATAGCCCAAGGCTATAAGCTCGAAGTGGGTCACCCGCCCGGCAACCCGATTTTCAACCTTACAGCCCGATTCTTCGCCAACTTCGCATCCGGTCCCGACACGGTGGCGCTCTGCGTCAACGTCATGTCAGGTCTGCTCAGTGCGGCGACAATCCTGCTGCTTTTCTGGACCATCACCCACCTGGTGCGCCGTCTGACAGTCAAGGACGACACCGAGGAATTCACCTGGCAACAGCTGGCCGTAATCATGGGCAGCGGTGTGGCAGGCGCGTTGGCCTATGCCTGGAGTGATACGTTCTGGTTCTCGGCAGTAGAGGCAGAGGTTTACGCCTTCTCCTCCTTCTGTACGGCGCTGACTTTCTGGCTGATTCTCAAATGGGAGAACCGCAGCGAGCAACCCAACTCCGACCGCTATCTGATTGCCATAGCCTTCGTTATCGGCGTTTCTGTGGCCGTCCACCTGCTCAACCTGCTCTGTATCCCGGCCATCATCCTGGTAATTTACTACAAGAAATTCAAGAAAACGACCGCCAAAGGCTCCCTGCTGGCGCTGCTTCTCTCGTTTGCCATCATCGTGTTCATCCTCTACGGATTGGTACCGGGCTTCGTGGAAATTGCGCAGTATATGGAATTGCTCTTTGTCAACAAATTGGGCATGAGCTTCAACTCCGGCGTAATCTTCTATTCCGTAGCGTTTGCCGTGCTGCTCGCATGGACCATCTATGAGTTCCATACCCGCAACAACATGCTGCGCATGAAGCTCTCGTTCCTTCTCACGGTGTTTGCTTCCGGTATTCTTTTCCTCGGCACCAGCATGTTCACTCCGTTCCTGCTGACTGCCATCCTCGCAGCCTACCTCTTCTGGTTCTGCAAGGAAAAGATGCCTGTGAGAATCTTCCAGAACATCGTGCTCTATATCACTGTCATCTTTATCGGCTACTCTTCTTTTGCCATCATCCTGCTGCGCTCCAACGCCCAGACTCCGATGGACCAGAACTCGCCTGACAACGTGTTCTCCCTCGGCAGCTACCTGAGCCGCGAGCAGTATGGCAAGACACCTCTTCTCTACGGTCCGGTCTACAATGCACCGGTGAAATACGACGAGACAGGCTTCGCCGAGATGAAGACGGCCACCAAGTATGTCAAGGGTGAGAAAACGTCGCCCGACGAGCCTGACCGCTACATCGAAATCGAGGACGACTTCAACTCCGAATACGTCTACGACCCTGCCATGTGCACCTTCTTCCCGCGTCTCTACGACAGCCAGTCTGAGCAGAAGTACCGCGGAGCGATGGGCACCATCAAAACCACTGACGTAGAGGTGGAAACGCCCGACGGCGGATACACCATCATGCAGAAACCGACCTTCGGTGAGAACCTGCGCTACTTCTTCCAGTACCAGCTCAACTTCATGTACTGGCGCTACTTCATGTGGAACTTTGCAGGCCGTCAGAACGACATCCAGGGACACGGTGAGATTACTCACGGAAACTGGATTTCAGGCATCCCGTTCATCGACAATCCCCGCCTCGGCGACCAGTCGAAGCTCCCTGCCCCACTCGGCGAGGGAAATGCCGGACACAACGTCTTCTACATGCTTCCGCTTCTGCTCGGCCTCATCGGCCTCCTCTGGCAGGCTTACAGCGGAAAGCGCGGCATCGAACAGTTCTGGGTGGTGTTCTTCCTGTTCTTCATGACGGGTATCGCCATCGTTATCTACCTGAACCAGACGCCGGAACAGCCGCGTGAGCGCGACTACGCCTATGCAGGTTCCTTCTACGCGTTCGCCATCTGGATTGGTATGGGCGTAGCGGGTGTCTACCAGCTCATTAAGGCCGCTCTGAAGAAGAAAGGCGAGAAAGAGACAAATCCTGTATTTGAGAAAGTGGCAGTGGCGGTAGCTGTTGTCTTCGGTCTCTTCGTACCGCTGCAGATGGTCAGCCAGACATGGGACGACCACGACCGCTCAGGCCGTACGGCTTGCCGCGATTTCGGTATGAACTACCTTTCCAGCGTGGATGAGAACGGTATCCTCTTCACTTCAGGCGACAACGATACTTTCCCGCTCTGGTATGCCCAGGAAGTCGAGGGATGGCGCACCGACGTGCGTGTTGTCAACCTGTCCTATCTTGCTACCGACTGGTACCTGCGCCAGATGCAGCGTCCGGCCTATGAGTCAGCCGCTCTTCCGATGCAGGCCGACAATACGACCTACGCCTATAACCGCCGTCAGGTGGGTATTCTCGAACGTAACAACCCGTCGCAGCAAGCTGTGGAGGTATTCGATGCCATGACGCAGTTCTACAAGGACAACGCCGAGAACCGCATCGAGCCTGACAACGAGAAATATCTGGCATTCAACTTCTCCAACCTCTATATGCCGGTCAACAAGGACGCATTGGTGAAGAACGGAAGCGTCAAACCGGAATACAGGGATATGGTCGTTGACTCCATCGCTGTCAACCTGCTTGCCGACCCTTACATCACCCGTAAGGACGGCTATCTGCTCTACTCACACAAGGCCAAGATGCTCGACATCATCTCGTCCGACATCAAAGAAGGCTGGAACCGTCCGGTATACTTCGCCATGACGGTGCCTGACGACAACTATTCGCTCTTTACCGACTATACGAAGCTGACGGGTATGGCTTATCAGCTCACTCCGTTCTACGTGGACGACATCTCATCCGTAGGCAACGGCTACACCGACAAGGCCTACGACAACGTGACGACGAAGTTCCGCTGGGGCGGTCTTGACAAGGCAACTCCCGACAACTATCCGTACTACGACGAAACAGCGGCCCGCATGGTCAACTCCAACCGTATGGCCATCCTGCAGATTGCAGGCGACCTCTGCTACGAAGCGGAAGTATCGGGTGCTGTCAGCAGCTCTGCCGACTCGCTGAGCCTGCCGGCATCGGCACGCACGGAGGCATTCCGCAAGAGCCGCTACGAGAAGGCACGCAACCTGCTTGACCTGCTCGACAAGAAACTGCCTTCATTTGCCGTAGAGAGCAACTACATGATTGAACTCTCCGTCGCTCAGCTCTACTATCAGATTTACGACTATCTGAAGAATCCGGCTGACAAGGCAAAGGCTGACAAGTGCTACCAGCGCACCATCGACAAGTATGCCGACTACATGGTTTACTACGATGCGCTCGACCCGCAACTGCTCTCAGGACTTACGGGAGAAGACCTCTATATCTTCCTTGACGGTGGATTCCTCAACATGCTGACGCAATACCACACCCGTAACCCGGAAGGTGCGAAAGCCAAAATCGAGGAACTGAAGAAGAAGGGTGCAAACATCTGGAACTTCTTCACCTACACCATCAACCGCAGTGCTGACCAGAACAACCATGATGCGCGCGTCAATGCCATCACGACCTTCCGCATGCTCTCCCAGCTCTATCCGAAAGAGGCTGAGAAGTATCTGCAGGAACACGACACGCAGATGGGCATCCTGGCGCAGCATGCCAGCGCGGCAATGAACTAACAATCAAATATGGTTTGACCCTTAAAAATCAGAATGTCCGATAAGAAATACGAATGGATAAACAATGGAATCGGCTGGGTGGTGTTTGCCGTAGCGGCAATCACCTACCTGCTGACTCTTGAGCCTACCGCCAGTTTCTGGGACTGCGGCGAATACATCGCACAGAGCTATCTTCTTGAAGTGGGACACCCGCCCGGCAACCCGTTTTTTGCCCTGACAGCCCGCTTCTTCGCCAACTTTGCGCCCTCTCCCGACAAGGTGGCGGTCTGCATCAACGCCATGTCGGCCTTGCTCAGCGCAGCCACCATTCTCTTCTTATTCTGGAGCATCACGATGCTGGCCGACAAGCTGCTCACGAAAAAAGGAGCCGCACGCACACCGCTGAACACCCTGCTGACAATGGCAGCAGGCGTTTGCGGAGCGTTGGCCTACACCTGGAGCGACACCTTCTGGTTCTCGGCAGTAGAGGCGGAAGTCTACGCGTTCTCCTCTTTCTGCACTGCCCTATCCTACTGGCTGATTCTGAAGTGGGAACGGCGCAGCGAGCAACCCGGGTCGGACCGTTATCTGATTGCCATTGCCTACATCATCGGTCTCTCCGTAGCCGTCCATCTGCTCAACCTGCTCTGCATCCCTGCCATCGTGCTCGTTGTCTACTACAAGCGGACACAGCGCACACGCTGGTGGAAGACGCTCATCGCCCTCGCCATCTCGCTTGTGGGCATCGTGCTGGTGCTTTATGGCCAGGTGCCGGGCATCCTGCGCATCGCACAAGGCTTTGAGCTGCTCTGCGTCAACGGTCTGAACATGCCGTTCAACTCCGGTACGGCCATCTATGTGGCACTCATGCTGGCCGCATACGTCTGGACCCTTACCGAGCTTTACCGCAACCGCAGTCCGTGGCGGATAAAAATATCCTTCCTGCTGGCAGTCATCCTGTCCGGCATTCTGTTTGTGAGCGACAACCTGCTGCTTCCGGCATTGCTGACCGTGGCCGTAGGCTGCTGGCTCTTCTTTTTCTGCCGCCACCGTCTGCCCGTGCGGCTGCTGACCAACGCGGTACTCTACCTGCTGGTCATCTTTCTCGGATTCTCCTCCTACGCCATCGTGCTGATTCGCGCCAACGCGGCTCCGCCGATGAACGTCAACATCCCCGACAACGTCTTCGCCCTGGCTTCCTACATGAACCGCGAGCAGTACGGCGAAAGCCCGCTGCTTTACGGAACGGTCTACACCTGCTCCGGCCAGTACATGCTCCGCGACAAGAACGGCGCACCCATCTACACGGTCAAGAAACGCCGTTTCGAGAAGCAGGTGAAGAAATCTGCCGGAGAGCCTGACCGCTACGTGGAAATCGCTCCGAAAAAAGAATACAAGTACGCTCCCGAAATGTATATGTTCCTGCCACGCATCTACAATCCCGGCTCTGCCGGCGATTACCGCAGCTGGGTGGCCGGCACCAACGAGCGCGACGTGATGGCCACCGTCACCCGCAACGGAAAGACGGAGAAAATCAAGGCCAAAATGCCGTCGCAATGGGACAACTTCAAGTTTTTCGCCATTTACCAGTTCAACCACATGTACTGGCGCTACTTCATGTGGAATTTCGCCGGCCGCCAGAACGACATCAGCGGTAACGGCGAGGCCGACCAGGGCAACTGGCTCAGTTGCATTCCGTGGGTCGACAACCTCCGCCTCGGCGACCAGGACCTGATGCCGGAGGAATTCGGCAAAGGCAACGCCGGCAACAACAAATACTACATGCTACCGCTTCTGCTCGGACTGCTTGGCATCATCTGGACAGCCCGTCAGGGCAAAGCCGGAAAGCGTGAGAGCTGGGTGCTGTTCATGCTCTTCTTCATGACGGGCATCGCCATCGTGCTCTACCTCAACCAGACGCCCGCACAGGCCCGCGAGCGCGACTACTCGTTCGCCGGCTCCTTCTATGCGTTCTGCGTGTGGATGGGTCTGGGAGTCATTGGCTTCCATCGCCTTGCTGTCAGAGTTTTACGCCGGTTCCGCCGCCTCAACGCAACCCGGATGAACCGCTATGCCGCCGGAGCCGCCGCCTTCGTGGCGCTGGCCATACCTTTGCAGATGGTCAGCCAGACATGGGACGACCATGACCGCACCGGACGCTATTTCTGCACGGACTACGCTAAAAACATCCTCGCCAGCATCGGCCACGACGCCATCCTGCTGACCAGCGGCGACAATAACTCGTTCCCGCTCTGGTATGCGCAGGACACGGAGGGCTACCGCACCGATGTGCGCGTGCTCAACACCGACTACATGGCCTCACAATGGTACATCGCGCAGGTTCCGATGCCCTATTTTGAGTCATCGGCCGTGGATTTGATGGCACATCCCGACAGCTACGCCTACAAGCGCCGCCTGCAGACTCCGCTATCGACCGACTCGCTGCCGGTCGACGCCGCCACTGCTTTCGCCCGCTTCTACAGCGACACGCTCGGAAACCGTAAATTCAACGCCCCTGTCATCGCCATCGGCTACGACAAGCAACGTGCCCTAGCCAATATCGGCCTAGACCCGTCGCTGGCCGCCAATGCCGTCGACAGCCTCTATTTCAACGCGCTCATCAATCCGCAGACGGGCATCAAGCAATCGCACGCCCGCAGCAACCGCATGATGATTGCCGACATCGTTGCCTCCAACGTGCTGAACGGCTGGAAACGCCCCGTAGGCTTCGTGAAAGGCACGGCAGCCACCGTGTTCCACCCGATTGCCCCCTACATGGCTCAGACGGGTATGGTGATAGAGGTGACACCGTTCAATCAGGAAAGCTACACGTCGGTAGGAACCGGCTACACCGACCGTGCCTACGATAATTTCATGCACCGCTTCCAATGGGGCGGCCTCGACAAGGCTACGCCCGACCACCGTCCTTATCTGGACGAGGTGAACCGCGACATGGTGACGTGGACGCGCATGGCCATGCTTGACCTTGCCGAACGTCTCATCGAGGAGGGAGAAGTCATCGATACGGCCGTGGAGAATCCCGACACCTTCCCGCTGCTACCGGCCTCGCTGCGCAATACCTCCTATGCGGTCGACCGCTATACGAAGGCGCGCGACATCCTCGTGCAGAAGGAAACGAAGCTGCCTGAATTCATATCGCCGAGCAACTATGAATTCCACTGGCGTACAGCCGAAATGCTCTATACCATCGCCGACCGTACCGGCAACGAAGCCGACCGCCGGCGTGCCGACTCGATAATGGAACAGGCCATCGACCGCTTCGCCCGCCACATGCTCTACTTCCAGTCGCTCACCTTCTGGCAGCCTATCTCCAGCGGTGACCAACTGCTGTTCAGCAACGGCGGCTTCCTGCACCTGCTCTCCACCTACATGAAGGGCAACGAGGCTGCCGCACGGCGCAAAATCGACCGTCTGACGGCCGACGGAGTGGACATCTGGAGCTCTTTCCGCCGCACCATCCGCTGCGCGCGCGACAAGCAACTGCCTTATTCGGAAGGCAACCGCCTGCTCGACAATATCTACGAAGCCTACTATGCGCTGCATGCCTACGACAGCGCGCGTATGGACAAGCTGATGGCTGAGGACGAGAAATTCAGCGCTTCCCTGCTCACGGCCATTGAATACCATACGCAATGCCGCATGCAACACGACGAGAAACTCAAGGCTGAACCCTGATTTATTCACTGACCAACCCTACTGAGATGTTTATCGAACAACCGCCGCTGCTCTACCGCATGCTCTTCCCCGAAACGGTGTGGAGAATTCCGATGAAGCACAAAGCCGTGTTTCTCACCTTCGACGACGGCCCTATCCCAGAAGTAACGCCCTGGGTACTCGACCTGCTGGACAAGTACGACATCAAAGCTACCTTCTTCTGCGTGGGCGACAACGTGAGGAAACACCCGGAAACGTTTGCCGAAGTGGTGCGCCGCGGCCACAGCGTGGGCAACCATACTATGCACCACCTGCAAGGAGCGAAAGTGACAACCAAACGCTATATCGCCGACATCATGGAGGCCGAAAGCTATATCCATACCCCGCTTTTCCGCCCGCCACACGGGCTGATACGCTGGAAACAAGCTGCGGCCATCAAGGATAACATGCGCATCATCATGTACGACCTCGTGACGCGCGACTACAACCGCAAGCTGTCGGGCGAACAGGTGCTCGACAACGTGAAACGCTACGTGCGCAACGGCTCCATTGTCGTTTTTCACGACTCCCTGAAATCGGAGCAGAACCTGCGTTACGCATTGCCCCGCGCCATTGAATGGCTGAAAGAGAACGGATATGTGTTCCTCCCCATCCCAATGTAAGGAAACGATACGCCGACTGGCGCTCGACGCCGGATTTGAGGCCTGCGGATTTGCCGAAGCCTGCCCCGTGGCAGCTCCGGCCGTCGCCGCTTACGACCGCTGGACGGCCGAAGGACGGCATTTCTCGATGGGCTATCTGGAGAACCACCGGGAGGTGCGCAACGACCCGCGGTTGCTGCTCGACGGTGCGAAAACCGTCATCTGTCTGGCACTCAACTACTACCCTTCCACACTTCAACCCGCCAATGCCCCGCAATTTGCCTACTATGCCTACGGACGTGACTACCACGACACGGTGCGCCGGCTGCTCACTCCCGTAACGGACTTCCTCACGGAAACCTGCGGTGCCGCCTGCCGCGTCTGCGTCGACAGCGCGCCCATCCGCGAACGCTACTGGGCACAACAGGCGGGAATCGGCTTCGTGGGACGCAACAACCAGCTCATCCTGCCGGGAAAAGGCTCGTATTTCTTCCTCTGTGAAATTATCACTACCCTTGCCCTTCCGCCCGACGTTCCCGCCTCCGGCAACTGCGGCGACTGCCACCTATGTGTCGACGCATGCCCTGCCAAGGCTCTTCCGGGCGATTACAGCGCTTTAGACGCGCGCTGCTGCCTTTCCTGCCTCACAATTGAACATCGGGGCGACCTGCCGGAGAAAACGGCTGAGAAACTCGGAAAACGCGTCTACGGCTGTGATGCCTGCCAGAAGGCATGCCCCCACAACCGCAACGCCCGTCCCAACTACATTGCCGATTTCCAACCCTCCGAAGAGTTCCTGTCACTCTCGTTTGAGTCGATGGCGCGCATGACAGTTGACGATTTCCGCCGCATTTTCAGAGGGTCGGCCGTAAAACGCACCAAATATGAAGGACTGATGCGCAATCTCAAAGCAGCAACCACCCACCCCGATAAAAAACGGGAATGACCCCCCCCATTTTGTCGGATTCATTCCCGTAATCATTTAAAAGACGTAGTGTCCTCGTTATTTTGTCTGGGTGCAGACTACGTTCTTGATGGCTCCTGTAAAGCCTTGATTAGCGTCGCCAATCTGCTGCAGCGGGAAAATCAACGTTTCCTGATACCAGTTGTAGTCCTTGCGATTGAAGCGCTTGTTGTAGACCATACGCTTGCGGCCCTCAAGACGTTCCACCAACTGACCATTGACATAAAGCGACGTGCCTTTATGGTCGCCTTCCACGCGAATTTTCACCCATTCCTCCTCCGGCATGCGGAAATCATGGAATACAAACTCGTAGTTCTCACGACGGAAAGCAAACTTGCGTGTGTCGTTCCAGTTGCTGATAAACTCAGAGTGCGGACCGCGGAACAGAATGGCGTCAATCATCGGCTCCTTACTCTGACGAAGCTCAAACTCAACGGAATACGGATAGCCCACTTCGGCGACTTCGGTGGTATGCACGGTTGTTCCGTCAAGCTGCAATTCCACGCCCGGCTCCGTCACCTTCTTCGTACCGTCGATGCGCGCCAGCAAATTCACACCCGGGGCTTCCGGCATGCGCTTGCAAAGAGCGTCAAACTGCTCGAAGCTGACGTTTTTCGCATTATCACCCTTCCAGGTCTTTTCCGCTACCACCTGAACGGCCGGGAAAGAACGGTAGTGAACGTCCTGCTCCGTGATACCGTTGCCCACACGGTCATTCCATACGGCAAACATGGCTCCTTCCAGATTGGGCGTATCAGCCGGAAGGTCCTCTGTCTTCATCATCTTGTTAGGCGTCCAGTTCTCATAGAGCCACTTCGAGTCAAGAAAATCGTGGTAATAGTTGACCGCCGGAACAATGTAGAGATAATGGTCGCAGGTATTGATAAACTTATAGCCTGCCTTGTTGGCTGTCTGTATGTCAAACCAATTGTGATTCCATGAGTTGACGTAGACGTTATCCACCTCGACCGGTGTCTCTCCCTTCATCGTCTTCAGGCTACCCCACATGCGCGGAGTCTTGCCCAGACTCTTGATATACTTGAGATAACGGTCTGTAAAACGGCGGAACTGCTCGGCTTCCTTGCGGTTGTACTCGTCGGTTCCGATATGCACGTATTCCCCGATAAATGTCGGGTCGTCACCCTTTATATACTCGGCAAAAAGCGTATCGACAAAGTCGTAAACTTCCTGCTTGTAAAGGTCGAGATGGTCCTGTCCGTACTCCTTGTTGTCGGCGGCAAGACGCGGATTGTAGTGAGTAAATGCCAATGAGTGAGCCGGAACGTCGATTTCCGGAATCACGTCAATACCGTAACGGTTGGCCATGCGCTGGAATTCCTTGAACTCCTCTTTCGTGTAGGAACCGTCACGCGCCGTCAAGCCCGGAAAACTCTCGCATTCCAGACGGAAAGCAGAGTAAGTCTTGTTCCAGTCATAGTCGTAAAATTCTGGGAACGCATTGTCGTTCAGGTGAATCTGAAACTCGTTGAGCTTATAGAACGACAGAATCTTCACATACTGTTTCAGATAGTCCATTGAAAAGAACTTACGGCCCACATCAAGCATGAAGCCACGCTTCGCATACAGCGGATAGTCGACCGCCTTTCCCTTAACCAAACCCTTCGGCTGGTTATACATCATCTGCAACAGCGTACGTGTTGCCCAAAATACACCTTTGGCAGTAGGAGCCTCCATTTCGACCTTTGAAGTGATGTCGAGCACATAGCCCTCCTCACCCAATTTCTCATCCGGCTTGGAAGAAAGACGCAGGCTGACGTCACCTTTTCCGGCCTTACCTGCAACTACTTCATAATCAAAGCCGAACATTTCCTTCAAATCGGCCGACAACTGCTCGGCAGCAGTCTTCAACTCGGCTTCCTGTTTCGGGTCGACCACGATGCGGCCTTTTTCCTGCATCACAAGCACTCCGCTGCGGCCTTTCCACTGCTGAAGAGCCGGAATCACCTCCGGAACTGCATTCTGAGCCACCGCCACGGCTCCCGACACTACCAAACAAATCAACAAACTCAATAATTTTCCCATAAACTGAATGGTTTTTAGTAGGTTTACAATTTATTATTTTTCCGATACAAAATTAACATTTTACGGATAAACTGGCAAAACCGCTTTCCGCATTTACCTCTAACAGAATGCTCTACAACATCGTTCAAGAATCAATAAATTTATAGTTAAACTAATTTAACACATTCCACAACCAGCAATCGGGCAGATTTTGCAGGAAATAAGACAAAAGATGTATCTTTGTACTACTATCTAATCAAATCTTAACTATGGAATTCGACAAAATCATCAACCGTAAGGGTACGGGATGTACCAAGTATGACGGTATGGCAGAATGCTATGGCCGCGAGGACTTAATGCCCATGTGGATTGCCGACATGGATTTCGAAGTATGCAGTGAAATCTACGACGCTCTGAGAGCAAGACTTGACCACAAGATTTACGGCTATCACGTTCCACCTGCAAGCTATTGGCAATCAATCATCGACTGGTGTGGACACCGCCACAATTTCCACTTTACCCGCGAGGAAGTGACCTATATTCCGGGCATCGTGCGCGGTATCGGCTATGCCATCAATTTCTTCACTCAGAAAGGTGACAAGATTCTCATTCAGCCGCCGGTCTACCATCCGTTCAGACAAGTCATCGAGGGCAACGAACGCGTCGTTGTCAAGAATCACCTGATTGACAACGGTACGACAATGGTGATGGACCTCGACAAACTTGAGGAAATTATCCGCACCGAACGCCCGAAGATGATGATTTTGTGCAACCCTCACAACCCCGGTGGTATCATCTGGGACCGCGAGACGCTGGCAAAAGTAGCCGACATCTGCTACGACAACCACGTTCTCGTCATCAGTGACGAAATCCATGGCGACCTTGAGTTGTTCGGCAACCGTTATACTCCGTTTGCCACCGTTTCAGAGAAGGCAGCAAAGATTTCCATCGTTTTCGGTGCTCCGTCAAAGACGTTCAACATTCCGGGCCTCGTCAGCTCATGGTGTGTCATCAAGAACCCGGAAATCCGCGAATCCTTCTTCAACTGGCTGACTGTCAACCAATGGAACGAACCGACTCTCTTCCTTACCGTAGCTACGGAAGCTGCCTATACGAAGGGTGAGGCTTGGCTCGGACGTGCCCTTGCCTACATTGAGGACAACATCCGCTTTGCCGAGGACTTCATTGCGAAGAACCTGCCGGAAATCCGCGTCATGCGTCCGCAAGCTTCCTTCCTTCTCTGGCTCGACTGCACCAATACGCACCTGAAGGGCAAAAAGCTCTGTGAACTCTTCATCAACCACGCTCACCTCGCTCTCAACGACGGCGAGATGTTTGGCGACGGAGGCGAGTGCCACATGCGCTTCAACGTAGGATGCCCGCGCAAGACGCTTGAAGAAGCCTTGCAGCACTTGGTGGATGCGTTCGATGAGGAAGGCATACACAAGAAACAAAAGTAAAAATGAAATATAAGAACGAAGAAGACAAATGTTTCGGCATTGCCGGCATGGCAATAGGCATATCGATTTGGCACGGTGAGGACAAGCTCTACCGCATCGACATCGACGACAGCGAGGGAAAGTATATCGCTCTTTTCCCCGACGAGACGGCTGTGGGCGAACTGCTCCACCCAAAAGACGCTTGGAACAACTCGCTGAAGGAGTTCCAGATGACCGTCGGTATGCTTATTGCCAATATGATGAGCCGCTCAATCGGAAAAAAGCAGCTGGAGTACTCCCGGGCTAAAAAAGCGCTCTACAAGACGGTAGCCGAGGAAGGCAAACGCAGCTGCCAGCTCGAGGAGGACGAGGTGCGCCGTCTGTTTGACGAGACCTACGTCTATCTCGACCGCGTGTTTGAGAACGAGTCGGTTCACGAGATTGCCCGCCGGTTTGCCAAAAAACTGCAAGAGAGCAGAACGCTTTCCAACTACGAAATCAAGGACCTGCTCGGTATGATTGAGGACTTTTAAACAACTAAGGATAAAATGGTTACAATCTTATTTCACGAAACGATTTTCGGTCCGATTCACAGCCGCCGGCTGGGTTCGTCACTCGGTATCAACCTGATGCCCAACGACGGTAAAATCTGCTCGTTCGACTGTATCTACTGCGAGGCCGGCTACAATGCCCAGGGTACCGGAAAAGCCGGTATAAGCCCGCGTGAGGAGGTGAGAACCGCACTCGAGAAGAAACTGTCGGCAATGAAGGAAGCCGGCGACCGTCTCGACGTCATCACTTTCTCCGGCAACGGAGAGCCGACGCTGCACCCGGACTTCGGAGGCGTGGTCGACGATGTCATCGCCCTGCGCGACAAATACTATCCGGCGGTACGTATCAGCGTGCTGTCCAACTCAACGATGATTGACCGCCCGCAAGTGGTCGAGGCGTTGAAGAAGGTCGACAACAACATTCTGAAACTCGATTCGGCCATCGACGAAACCATCCGTCTCATCAACGTGCCGGGCAACAAGAATTTCAACGCACAGACAGTGATTGAGCAACTCAAAGCCTTCAACGGACAGTGCATCATCCAGACGATGATGCTCCGCGGCGAGCATAACGGAAGGGTAGTGGACAACACCACCGAACCTGAAATTGAGGCTCTACTGGCTGCCTACCGCGAAATCCAACCGAAAGAGGTGATGCTCTATTCACTTGACCGTCCGACACCGGAATCTCAGCTGAAAAAGGTGGAGCGTGACGATCTGGAAGCCATCGCCGAGCGTTTCCGTGCCGCCGGCATCACCGTAGTGGTAAGCTGACGGTCTTCTTCCGACTGAATATCAAGCAAATAGAATAGGGGAGCGGTCATTCCGTTCCCCTATGTTTTTATAAAAGGATGCGCCATCTCTTTTCACAAAACATCAACAAAACGAAGCATCTGCCATTATGTTTCATATCTCCATCTTAATTTTGCAAACAAAACACTACGGTTGCCACAACAACTGGAAACCTGAGAACTCATTCAGTGAATACGTAGCACCGTAGTGCTTCTCAAATAAAAACGAACCATGACAAAGGACTTATTCAGTAAATATATTTGGCTGATGGATACCATCTACCGCTCAAAGAAAATTACCTTCAAGGAAATCAAAAAGCTGTGGATGGAATCAAAATACAGCGAAGGAGTAGAGCTGTCGAACCGCACCTTCCACCATTGGCGGACGGCGATTGAGAACCTGTTTGACATCAACATCGAATGCAACCGTAAGGGAGGCTACTATTACTACTACATAGAAAACGAAGAAGAGTTGCAAAAAGGAAAAATCCGGAACTGGCTTCTCGATACATTTTCTGTTGACCGATTAATAACAGAAAGTCAGTCGCTCCGTCATCGTATTCTTTTTGAAGAAGTACCGTCAGGGCGACAGTTTCTAACCACTATAATCGAAGCTATGCATAAAAACAGGGAAATCTCTCTCAGCCATCAAAGCTATTGGTATGCAGAACCCAGCAGGTACACACTTCAGCCTTACTATCTGAAGGTATTCCGCCAACGGTGGTATGTAAGCGGATTCTGCCTTGAACGAAATGCCATGCGCACCTTTTCGCTCGATAGAATCAACCAACTCGATGTGCTGAATACTACATTCGAATATCCGAAAGATTTCGACCCTGCGGAATACCTTACGGACAATTACGGAATCATCACGGAGGATATACCTACAGAGAATGTACGACTGAAAGCAACAGGCTTTCAACGCCAGTATTTGAGAGCATTGCCTCTCCATCCATCTCAAATTGAAACGCAATGTACCGACGAATATTCCATATTCGAATACCACATCAAACCTACGTTTGACTTCAAGCAGCAACTACTCTCCATGGAGAGAAAAATAGAAGTGCTGGCTCCAGAATGGTTCCGAAAGGACATTGCCCAGACTCTCCGGGAAATGATGGCTTTCTATGAGTAAGAATCCATTAAACCGCCAATTATTTGCTATCATGCAGAAAAATAGTTACTTTTGAGAAAATAAAGAATAGAAGCGTTATGCTTATCTTGTAACTTGGAAACCTGAGAAATTTCATAAGTGAATACAAAGAAGGCATAATGGTCTCCTGCGCATACGTGTGGGCTGCCATTGTTGTATCTGTCTGTATTCACGGGTTTTCTCAGGGCCTCCAAGTTAGACGTTCGGCATGGCAGTCCCACACTTCTTTTTTTTAAGAACCCTTTCCCCAAGGGACTGAGGGAAGCAACTGAGAAATTATGGGAAAATATGATTCTCAACTAAACGACCTTTTTGTCCGATGGAAGCTCAAAAGCCTGGAAAACAATGAAAAAAGAGAACCAGGAGAAAATGGTAACGTTATTTTTACCGAAGACGGCATCCTTAAAAAAGCCGACAACTCTATTGACGTAGAGAAAAACTGGGAGAATTCCACTAAACGCATCCTGTTTATCTTAAAAGACCAGCCATCCGAATGGAGCAACGATATGCGCCTATGGTTGAAACGGGAAGACAACCAACAGCTGAAATCGCGGTTCATTCGCAACATTGCCAACATCTTCTGGGGACTTTACAATGCCGGATACGGCCGACCACTTCCATTCTACGATGACCTTATCAACGCATCCGAGGATGTGATTCGTTGTTTCAACACCCAACCTTTTGCCCTTATGGAAAGCAAGAAACAGGGTGGAGGAACTTCAATTTCCGATACTGTACTGCGGTCTTATATCGAACGCTATGCTGACTTTCTGAAAGAAGAGATACGTATTCTCCAACCAAATATGATTGTATGTACCGGTGGACCTATCTACCATTTCGTATGCGAAATGTATCCACAGGAAGAGTTACAAACCATAAAAGGGCACAATAGCATCCGTTATCATCAAAAAAGCGATACACTCATTTTCGCTTCGTTCCATCCCAGTGCAGTCAAGCACTACGACGTTATTTATGACGGAGTAATGGAACACTACCGTGCATTCCTCAACTCACCATTATCCAATAACTCCAAATTACGATAAACAACAAAAGTATGCGATATTTCAGGTCTATGTCATTTCAGGTAGGAATATTCCGTATCGTATTCGGTAGAAACGGTATACGAATATTGACGCGCTTCCGGAAATCCAGAATATCTTTTTCTAAATTCTTTAAATACAAATAATCGAAGACTATGGCTAAAAAAGACAGTACTTATGAAGGATGTGCGGCAATTGGTTGCCTCATTCTCGTAGTCATTTTAATCACTATATTCACACTGACACTACAAACGGTAGCTCTGATTCTCCCTGTAGGTTTTCTATTGATGGCTATAAGCAACATAGTGGATTTCAAGAAAGACAAGCAAAAACTTTTCAAGAAATATTTCTGGCTGAGTCCTTTTGAAGCTGAATCGTTTAAAGAAGCTGCTGCCAATCTGCATTATGCCATGCGGGCCAAAAACAGCGCACAGTCGCAAGCAGCGGAAGAAAATATCGCCATCAACCAAAACGGCCGTATTTCCGCCCGAAGCTACCGCGGTAAAGCCCTTCAACAGACAATTGACCAATCGAATGCCGTCATCAGCGACAGCTCGGAAGCTTATGGTTTCTATCAGGAACTTCCTGTCAGACGTTGGAAAAATGCCCGCAAGCATTACTCCAATGCCATCGGATTTGGCATGGCATTCATTATATGGGCCACATTTATGCTCATACAAAGCGACAATATCATTACCTCTTATAAATCCCTATTCTCAGAGATGAGCGGTACGGTCGAGTGGGGAACATCAACCGTAGGCAGCATCCTCGAACACACGTTCTCCTTCTCTGACGAAAACGCAACAAAAACAACCGGGAAAACTGACGTAAAGAAGGAAGAGTCAAAAGAAAAGTCAAAGGAAAAAGAATCGGAACAAAAGGAATCGGACACTACAACCACCAGCTATGTGACACCCCTTTTCTTAGCCGCAGCCGTTCTCATCGTTATTGCCTACGGCATTATGAAGGTAGTGGGGCTAATCGTTTTCCTCATACGCTTCCGAAAGCCTCCGTTTGTCGATATTGACAACGTCGACCTATACACAGCCGAAACCTGCTGAGTCTCCCGCTGCGGCTGGCGGTCAGAGGTGGATTTCGAGCGATTTGGTGTAGTCGGAGGGAATGGAGAGATAGCCCGAAGCCCATTGGCCGGACCATTCCGACTCGAAATAAAGATGATAGCGGCCGCGAAGCTCTTCGGGAAGTGAAAAACGGATGTCGACGGTGCGGCCGTTCAGTTCGGTGATTTTGTCGTCGACCCGCCGCTCGATGATTTTGATGTCGTTGCTGATAATCGTGTAGCCGTAGTTGACGGAACAGTCGAGCGTGTCGAGCACCACGCCGCGACGCACCACGGAGAGAAGGCCGTGACGGCTTCCCGTCACCTCCAACACCGGCGTTTCCGCCTCGGAATCGCTCATCTCGCCGCGGGCAAAACCCGTGCGCGCCTCGCCTTTCTCAGCAGGACGCATCATCAGCACGACAAGACTGACGGCCACGGCAAACGCGATTACATAGAATTCTACGGAGTTCAGCAAATCGGATGATAATTTTTATCAGTTACTATGAAAAAATAGGGCAGAGAGCCTCTAACCGCGTCTCTTGCCCTATTTCTGTATTTATTGTCTTACCATTGGTCAGCCATTGAGCGGATGCGCATAGCGTAGTCAGCCATCTTGATGGCCACCTCAGCCGCCTCGCTACCCTTGTTGCCCAGTGCGCCGCCGGCACGTTCCAAAGCCTGCTCTTCGTTGTCGGTTGTCAGCACGCCGAATACGACAGGAGCCACGCCGTCGGCATTCAGACGGGCCACACCCTGCGTCACAGAGTCGCAGACATAGTCGAAGTGGGGTGTACCTCCACGGATGACGCAACCGATAACGATAACTGCATCAACATCGAGGTTGTCAATCATGCACTGCGCGCCAAACGTAAGCTCAACCGTACCCGGCACATAATCCACATAGATGTTGTCCTCGTTGTAGCCCTCTGCGTGGAACACGTCGAGCGCACCCTGCAGCAAAGCGTTCGTAATATGGCTGTTCCATTCAGCAACGACGATGCCCACCTTCAAATCCTCGATTTTCGGCAACGCCTTCTTATCTTTGTTCTGTACTCTTAATTCTGTTGACATTAAATGTTTGATTATTATAGTGTTAATACCTGATTAATTCTCGCCTCTGCTTTTCTTTCCGAGATAACCTCCGTGGTGGCGGAGCGCATACATGTCCTTCGTGAAGCCGGTGGTACGCATCGTACCCACAACCAGCACGTCGCCGATGACGGTCATCAGCGTAGTAGAGGTAGTCGGCGTCAGTCCCAGCGGACAAACCTCGGCAGCGTTGCCCGTATGCAGGCAGATGTCGGCCCCATGAGCCAGCTCACTGTCTACATTACCCGTAATCACGATGATGCGCAAAGCCGGATTCAGCCTCTTGGCCAACGATACCAGCTCGCAGATTTCACGTGTTTTTCCGGAATTGGAAATCAGGAGCATCACGTCGTTCTCCTGCATTACGCCCAGGTCGCCGTGCTGAGCCTCACTCGGGTGGAGAAATACGGCAGGGATACCGGTCGAGGAGAACGTAGTCGCAATGTTCATTGCAATCTGCCCGGCCTTGCCCATTCCGGAAGTAATGAGCTTTCCCTTCTTGTTCCACACTTGGTCAACTATCAGCGCTACGGCACGGTCGTAGGCATCGGTAACCGGAATATTCGCGACAGCCTCACTCTCAGCGGCAAGGATTTCACGCATGCATTGCTTAATATCTGCCATATTCTTTAGATTAATCGTTGTCATTGTTTTGTTCGAGAAGGTTGCGTCCCTCGTATTCGCAAATCGACTTTATCCAGCCTTCCGAAAGCCGGGCCGAGGTCTGCGCGACAGGGTCGAAGCCCACCATCACCGTCTCGCATTCGCTCTTGATTTCCTTTGTCACCACGTTGACAATGCGCTGATGCACACGGAAACTGCGCTCATGGATGGACTTCACGCGCGTTACAACCGAAACCGGCTCACCCAAGAACATCGGAGCATAGAAGTTGCAGTTGACGTTGGCGATGACCACGTCCACCTTGTTCCAATCGAATGCGCCTTTGCGTATGGTCGTAAAATAAGCCGACTTACCAAGGTCGAAATACTGAAAATACATCGAATTGTTGATGTGTCCGAGCACGTCAACATCGTTGAAACGCATCTGTATCGGGAGAGAATGACGGAATGCCGGAGCATTCTCCATCTCCATTTTTTTTTCGTCCATAGTCTGTATTCTATTTGAAAACTATATCATCTATAACATCCGCGCCCGTGATTTCGTTCAAACGCTTCACCAGCGACGAGCGGAGCATCATCAGGTCGTTGCGGAGAGGTGCGGAGGTGATAATCACGTGCAGGACACGGCGGCTGACATAGCGGCGCTCCGTGTGACGGTTGATGTAAGGCCCCACCACCTCCGGCCAGAAAGCCTCCAGACGACGCTCGTTGATGCTGCGGTCGAGCTCCGAAGGGTTGAGATACTGACGCATAATCTCGCCGATGGCCATCGGCTCGGTCTTTTTCATGCCTCGCCTCCTTTCTGCAACGGGCTGCATACGCCGTTCTCCACCTGGAAAATCCGGTAATCGCTGCCCACGGCCTCGATGGTCTCGTCGATGTGCTGACGGTTGGTGTCGGAGATGAATATCTGCCCGAAATCGCTGCGGCTCACGATGTGCATGATGTTGGCCACGCGGTTGGCGTCGAGCTTGTCAAAGATATCATCAAGAAGGAGTAGGGGGGTTATGCCCGAAAGCTGCTTCAGAAATTCAAACTGCGCGAGCCTCAGGGCAATCGTGTAGGTCTTGCACTGTCCCTGTGAGCCGATACGGCGCATCAGTTCGTCGCCGAGCATCAGCTCGATATCGTCGCGGTGAACGCCCTGCGAGGTATAGCCGAGGGCAATATCACGGCTGAAATTCTCCCGGAGCAGCACCTCCATCGGCTTGCTGTTCAGCTCGCTGCGATAGTCGAGACGGACGGTCTCGTTGCTGCCTGAAATCTCGTTGTAGTAGCGCATGAAAATCGGCGTAAACCGCTCAATCCACTCCCGGCGGCCGTGGTTGACCGCCGTAGCCGCACGCGACAGAAGCATATCGACCGTCTCAAACAGCAGAGCGTCATTGAAACCCTGCTTCAGCATCGCGTTGCGCTGCTCCATCGCCCGGTTGTAGGCAATCAGAGCCTCCAGATACTCACGGTTGCCCTGCGAGATGATGCGGTCAATGAGCCGGCGGCGTTCCTCTCCGCCGCCCGATATGAGGTTCCAGTCGTTGGGCGACACCAACACAAGCGGCAGCAGACCGATATGCTCGCTCTGCCGCTTGTATTCCTTTCCGTTGCGCTTAATGGACTTACGCTTGCCTTTCTGAATGGCACACGTCACATTCTCCACCTGTCCGCGCCGCTCGTAAGCACCTTGCAGCAGCATGAACTCCTCGCCAAAGCGCACCGTGGCGGCATCGCCCCGCGAGAGCGAGCTCTGGCAGAAACTCAGATAGAAAATTGCGTCCAGAATGTTCGTCTTTCCCATACCGTTGTTGCCCAGCAGGCAATTGACCTTCGGCGAAAACTCCAGTTGGGCTTCCGCGATGTTCTTATAGTTGGATATGTTCAGACGATTCAGTATCATAATGCAAATTTACTCAAATTCCTACAATTTTCCGATAGCGGACAATCAATTCTCCTTGAGAACTGACTGAAGCAATTCCGGCTCGTCGGTCGTTATGTAGTCAACGTTCAAATCAATCAGCTTACGCATGGTTTCCGCCTTGTTGACCGTCCACACGTTCACCTTCATGCCGAGATTGTGGGCTTCCTTCACCCATTCCGGATGGTCGAGAATCACACCTTCGTGATAGTCCATACCGGCAAAACCCATTTCTTTCAACTGTGCCGGTGACAACTCTCCGTTCAGATAGAACACCGGTGTTCCCTTCGGAGCCAGACGGATAAACTCCTTGCAGCCATGCAGCGAGAAGGAAATGTATTCCATCCGGTCTTCCAAACCGTATTCCTTGACGAGCTTTACGATGCGCTCAACGGCGTGAGTCTCACGGGCTTTCGTACTGTGGCCCTTCAGCTCAAGAATCAGATGCATGCCGGAAGTCTGACGCTTGGCAATCTCAAAGAACTGACGCAGGGAAGGCATCGGCTCACCGTTGTCGAGATGAAGACCCTGCAGCTCAGCGAGTGTCGATTCCTCGATTTTCTTGCCTTTATAGGAGTTGTCGTGGTTTACCACGATATGGTCGTCAGCCGTAATCCATACATCAAATTCAGAACCGTAGGAACCGATGGAGTCTGCCAATACATAGGCCTTCAGACTGTTCTTTGCAGAACCCGCGTGGTTCCAATAGCCACGATGGGAGATAACCTGAGTCTGAGCTACGGCAACAATGGCAATCGCCAAAAAACATAGAGTTGAAATTAATTTTTTCATAGTCATAACAATTTATATTCAAAAAAAACAATGGTAATATCCTATTTTTCAAGCAGCCAGAGCGATGTGACCTTCTTGCGGATGGCCACCACGTTGCCGGCCGTAATTGCCCCGATAACCACCACCGCCGCCAGCAAAGAGGGCAGGATAGTACCGCAGTCGATTGACAGCGACTCCAGAACGGGCAGATAGAGCATGCGCACGTAGACAAGCAAACCGAGCGCCACCACGCACACCGTAGCATTGATGCCGACCACCATCCGTATGTAGGTGGCAGCCACCTCCTTCGGCGTATAGCCGAGCAGCAGCAGGTTGCGCAACTTGTCGACGTTTTTCTGCAACAACAGATAAATGCTGAGGATGAGAATGAAGAAAGAGAGCAGACTGATGAGCAAACCTACGGAAACGACGATAACCATCAGTACATTAATCAGATAGCTCGTCTTGTTGCTGTTCATCTTGTCGCCACCCACCTCGTAGTGGTGTTCCTTCATGAAGGTTTCGATTTTCGGGTCACCCGGATTGACCACCTCCAATACCAGCCGTGAAGGCTGACGCTCCACTTCGGCAGCATAGCGCTCGTTGCTCCATTTCATGAAGGAGTCGGGCACGAGGATGGAACTGATGCGTCCCGAAAAGCCGACGATGCGCGCCGGAAGGTATTCGCGCCGTCCGTCGGAAGCGATGCAGCACAGGATAATGGGCACTTTCTTTATCATCGACTCACTTAACTGGGGCATTCCCCGGGAGGCGGCAAAGCCGAAATTATAGAGCGAAAGGTAGTCCTTGGAAACCAGGATGGGAATCTCGGGCTTTTTCTCGTCAAAGACCCACTCCCCACCTTCTATGTCGAGAAACTCGTCGGGAACCGATTCAAAGAAAATATCGGAACGCAGACCCTGTCCGGCAAGGCTCACGGTTGCCTGTACGCGGTAGCCTGCCGTCGTGAAGCAGCCCACTTTCTTCAACCACGGCTGCTCTTTCAGCTCCGCAATGTCGTCGTCGGAAAAAGCGTTGACGTCGGCACCGCCCACAAGGCTGGCCACCATGTTGATGTTGCCCACGCTTTTCGTCACGACAAGATAGTCCTTATTGAAAAATCCGTCCTCCTCCGTAAAGAAGCTGCGGATGTCGCTGTAGAACTGCAGACCGACCAATACGATAAAGAGTCCCAGCAAATTGGCGATGCCGAAACCCACAAGCTGCACCTTGCTGATATGGCTGCGCAGCAATTTCCATAACAACGGATTGTTTTTCATAAATTCAGCACCTCCCCGACTGTAATATCCAGATTATTTCCCACAGATGTAGCGATTACTCCCGCACCCTGACGGCGCGCCTCCTCCATCACCATTTCCGCCACCGTGCGGTTGTTGGCGGCATCCAGATGGCTCACAGGCTCATCGAGAAGGTAGAAGTCGGCAGGCTGGCAAAGCGTGCGTATCAACGCCACCCGCTGCTGCTGTCCGATAGACAGTTTTGCCACGCTGCTGTCGAGTTTGTCGGCAATGCCCAGCCGCTCAAACATGGTGCGAATCTCAGCGTCCGTATGATAGCCCGTCAGCCGGTTCTTCAATTCCACGTTCTCACGTGCCGTCAGCACCGGGAAAAGCCGCATTTCCTGCGGAAGATAGGCAATCCGCCGCCGGCGCACCTCCGCCCATTCGTTGATGCCGAGAGAGGCAACCGACTGCCCGTCAAACGTGATGCTGCCCGAATAGTCCTTGCGGTAGCCGTAAACGTAGGCACAGAACGAGGATTTTCCCCGTCCGCTTTCCGCCGCCACGAGATAGGCCGTGCCACGACGGAACTCCACATCGGTCAGCCAAACGTCGGAAACAAGTCCCGTTCGCCCTGCAAACACCTGTGGCAGAACATTATGTAACTGAATTGTATCCATTCAATCTCTCACTGTTTAATATGCTTACCAAAAGTAGCGTAAACCTATGAGAAATGCAAAAAAACTTTCCGACAGCCGATGAAAAAAGCACAATAAAGAAAGGTCCGGCAGATTGCTTCCGCAACCTTGCCGGACCTCCTGTGTATTATTCCGGGACAGAATGTTCCCGGATGTCTTTTCTATTACATGGCCTCAGCCTTTTGTGACAAGCTGATGATGGTGTGGAAGAAGTAAGCAAGAACGCCTTCGTAGTCGTTGTTGTTGACCTTCACGCTCAACTTGCCTTCCTTCTCGTTGGAGTACATAACGGCTGTCATGTCCAAATCAACACCGGCATAGTCCTTCGCCAGTTTGGCAAGCTTCGAACCCTTGGAAGCGTTGACTACCATAGCCGCGTTGCTGCCACCGAAGAATCCCGGGTCAGAGAATCCCTTTGACGGAAGATTGCGAGAAGAAACAATCATATAGTTGCCGTCAACAATAATCTGCATTGTGAATGAGTCGTCAACCGGAATCAGCACAGTGCCGTCAGGTTTCGTCGGCAAGCCCATCTGTTTTGCCAACTCAAGCAGTTTTTTCGGATTTTCCTTGAACTTAGCCACAACGGTAGCACCCATCTTCGGATAATTGAAATCACGGCTTGTGTAAGTATCTCCCCAGTAATCTTCCTTCTCTACCTCAACGATAACCGGTTCCGGAAGCGTGAAGCCTAAGGCAATCGTACCCTCGAAGCTGCGGATAACTTTCTTGAGCTCAGTCAGTAAAGCCTGTGCTTCACCATAACCGCCACCTAATTCCTTCTCAAGCTGAGCCAACCATACTTCCTTCACGGCTTCATTCACCTTGGAAGCAGCTACGAAGCTGGCATTCGGCTCGATGTATTTCAGGATATCGGTGTCAATCGTACCGTCGGTAAATTGGATAGGCTCACCCTTCTCATCGAGAATCTTACCCGTAATCGAAAGGGTTTCCTTCTCATCAAGCATTGAGAGGAATACGCGACCCTTGAGCAACTTGTCAATATTGAGGTCCTTCGCAGTCATACCCGTATGGCGAAGCTCACGGTCCATCTGCTCCAGAATCATCTGACGTGAGGCAAACTCGTCAACAAGACCTTCCAGGTTCATATACACGTTAAGGTCCTCTTCAGGCATATTGCCGGTGAACAGGTCGTCGCTCACCAATTTCTTTTCGGAATCCAGCTCTGCGAGGCGCTCAATGTCTCTGATAGCGTCGTCCGGGTCCTTGCTCATGGCTACAAACCAGCCGAGGCCGTCTTTCAGGAACAGAGTGCCTGAATTATCGTCAAATTCGAAATAGACAATACCCTTGTCCTCACCCTTCGTTGTGTTGTCTCTGATGAACTCATTCTTTGCCAAATCGTCCTCATCCTTCACAACAAAAACCATATACAGTTTCTGGTCATATACGAATCCTACAAGGTTGCTGTAGTCGATACCGCTTTCAGAAGCAAACAGCGAGGAGAAACTTTTGAAATATTCTCTGTCACCCTTGCTAAGCACGTCAGCTTTCAGCAGCACGTTCTGCAAATCGGAAGAGGTAAGAAGTTTTTCCGGCTTAGCAGTGAAAACAACATTAGCATCCTTCGGGACAACCTCCATCAAGTCGTCAGCTCCCTTTGAACAAGAAGAAAACAAGAAAACCGTTGCCACAAGCATTACGGCATACAGTTTCATACTGGTTAAAAATGTTCTCATATGAATTAAATTTAGTGATTATCAATGATTCAAAAGTAGTTAATTTTCTTTAATCCACAAACTTATAAACACAAAAAATACCCAAAAAAATTCCGGGTATTTTCCTTAATTCATCAGGCAAAAAAGCCTATTTACTACCTGAGCCGAAGTTTGCCCGGAGAGCCTCACTTTGCGTCTCAGCCTTCTTGAAAGTTTCCCCGTCTTCCTTGCAAACCACGATTTTGCTCATCTCGCCCATTGCGGCCGCATTCCAATCCTTAATATCCAGCCACGTCGTCAGCAGGGCCTTCGTTCCGGCCGGTACCGACTCACTATTCTCTACGTCATCACTGTAATTGGCATTTCTACTGTAGAACGGCTGACCGTCACTGCCGCAGGCCACAATCGAGAACGATGACAAAAGAAAGGCATCCGAACCCGACAAATTCGTACATTCGCCCGTCAATTCTATTTCAGCCTCCAGCATGAATCTGTTACGGTCTGGCTCAAACTCCTTGATAGTGAATGGAGTAAGAATCTTCACAGGAGCATCGGCCACTTCCGTGGGTACCTGTTTGCCTGTCAGCGCCTCTGCGGCTTCCTTCAACTGTGTTTCCTTCTCAGCCTCCAGTTTGGAATACTCCTCCATTGCCTGTTTGGCCGAGGCCTCATCAGTCATTGACTGCTTCAACTCATTCATTTTCTGCTCGTAACCGGCAATCATCGACGGCACGTCGCCCAACACTCCGGAAGAAGGCACATCGCTGCCACCACCGCCTCCGCTACAAGCTGCCAGCAACGCACCGGCCGCCAGGCTAAGCAAACCTAATCGAATGTCTTTTTTCATAGAAGTAAAAATTTAAAAGTTAATTATTCAGAAGGACTATCGTTTAATCACATAATTCCGTACAAACTTATAGATGGCGGCAAACGTGAGAAGCATCATCACAAACACCCACAGAATCACCAGAACGGCGATGATGGCGCAAATAACCAGGACAAACGTCATCAGTCCCACCGGATTGAACTCCGTCGTGCGGCCTATGTAGTGGCCGTTGCGGAACACCTTGAAATGAGTGACGGAATGCTTCAGGCAGGAGTTGAAGAAGCTGATAAAACCGTTGAAACCCTTGAGCAACAGTCCACCGCCGGTCATGGCCAGCGCAGCAGCGTCGCCGGCAAGGTTGGCCATCCTGTCCATCGCCACCTTCGGCTGTTCCACTTCCTTGCCACGGTAAGCCACATAGGCAGGGCAAAGCGATGCCACGATATAGCCCACAAATGCAACCCAATAGCCCATATATTTCCAGCTGAATACGGTACGCCAGAACTCACCCGTAAGAATCGGCTCTATAAACAGCACGGCGAATACGACGAGGACAAACAGGAACATTCCGTTGAACACCATTCGCAAGGCCGTGTTGTGGAGTGCCGCCATCGCGTTATACTGGTAAAGCACTTCCGGGTCGGTACATCCCGTGTGCATGGCACGTTCCAAAGTCTCCCGCGACTTTTTCAGCTCCTTTCCACTCTTCGGATAGCAGCAGGTGGTCTCACCCTCCTCGTTTACCCCGAAATTCCACGGCTTGCGCGCCT
Source organism: uncultured Muribaculaceae bacterium (assembly GCA_944321875.1). GTDB lineage: Bacteria > Bacteroidota > Bacteroidia > Bacteroidales > Muribaculaceae > Limisoma. The sequence goes on along the minus strand of CALUMX010000001.1, from coordinate 91,547 downwards.
CCTCAAGCAAGGCAAGAGCTTCCTCCCTCGCATCCTTCTCATTGAGCGGACGGCCACAAAGCTGACGCACATAATCGGCTGTAACAGGCTTGAAACGGCGTTTCCGCAACTTCCACGCATAGACGGCAACAAAGACAATAATGGCTAAATGCAGGAAGAAAATCTCATGAAACGAGGACCTGTCGGCGTCCATCGCCTCCGCATCGGCATAATTCACCTCTCCGTCCACAAGCGCGTTGATTTCTTCCGGCTGAAGAAGCCTGTCGTAGACAGCCAGTTCCTGCAACACCATGTGCTCATCCCCGTAGGCCGTCAGGTATTTGGCATGGGTCGTATCAGCATCGGTGCGGTACAATGTATAACCCTTTGTCCCGGCCACCAGTTTAGCCTCATCCGTCTCACTATCAAATACATATATGAAAGTTACGGTTTCCCCGTCCTTCAAGTCCAGCTCTTCTTTCAGCACCCTTTTATGCTCACTGTCCCTGCTGCTTCGTCCACGCACCAGAAACACGCCCTCCGGCATTATTTCGAAATAGGAGGTGCCGCCACCCTTGTCGCCGCGCTTCAGCCTCAACAGATTGATGGCACCCATATCCTCCGGACTTGCCACCTTGTAGCGCATCACCAGCGAACGCTTGGGAAATGCCTTCAACGACGCGTCAAACGCCGCCTGATAGGCCGTGTTTGAGCCTTCATCTATCTTTTCCACCGGCAGTCCCTTGATTGTTTCACGTGGCACACTTTGCGTAGCGTCCAGGCTAAACACCAGTCCATCAGCCGGTTTACTCTGAGCTGAGATATGAATTGTGCCCAATAGAAGAATCAGGCAAAGAGTCAGTGTTCTCCAAATGTCTTTATTCATAGTAATACGCTTTTAAAAAATCCAATCCACGCCAAAAGCCTTCAGTTTCTTCTTTATACGGTACCTGACAGAATAGACACTGTTTACATCGATATGGAACAAGAGTCCTATATCGACAGAACTCATGTCTATCGAGAAGCATAACAGATACTTTATATCTGTATACGTCAGACTATTGTTGCTCTGTCTTAAAAGCTCCAACATTTCCAACCCTATTCCCTCTGCTGACAAATTATTAATATAGACAGGTTTTCTACTTTCCTCAATCAATGAATAAGAGATGGAATTAATCAGATTTCTGACCAATACAGAAATAGACAGGCTTGAGATTTTCTTGTCAGATTTAAGCATGAAGGTTTCTTTATTTGTAATAGTTCACGTAGACAAAATTAAGCGCATTCACACAAACGGCATATAGACAAATATAGATAAACTCTCAGCAACCCCCGTCGTAACCGCAGTTTCAACGATTTAGATTGCTGAGAGATACCCGATATACCCCAAAACAGGGTAGAAAATGTATTGACAGAAGAAATCAGCGCATGAGGAATCTGAAAGCAGGATTGTCCTTAAATTTTTTCCTCAACCTGTAACGCACGGTGTAAACACTCGCCGCCTCTACATTGAACATCACGGCGATGTCCTTGCTCTCAAAATTCAGATAGAAGCAAACGATGTACTTCAGGTCCATCTGCGTCATTTTATCAATGGTATGGGAGAATTGCTCCTCAAACTCCTGAAGATTTACCGAATGGATAACCTCCGCATACCGTTCCTTGGTGTCGGCATCCAGCGCGGAGTCGCGCACGATGACCTCCATTTTCTCAAACAATTTCTTGAAATGGAGCGATTGCTGACGGTTTTCCAGCTTGTCACGCAAACTGTCGTACTCCTCCCGGATGGAATCGAGCTGTGAACGGTTCATTTCAGACTCAAGAGCCGACTCGTAGAGCCGGTGCTCCATATTCTTGCGACGCAGGCGGAAAACGACCACGATGGCCGATATGGCAAGCAGGGCAATCAGCAGAGCCACCACCAGCAGCTGCATGATGCGCTTTGAGAACCGCTCCTTACTCTCAAGATTCTCAATCTCCATGTTCTTCTTCTCCACCTCATACTTCACCGACAATTCGTCGAGCTGAGCCGTCCGTTCCTCGTCGTAGCGGGTCTTGCTCAACTCAGTCAGTTGCTTCTGATATTCAAGAGCTTTGTCATAGCGGCCGATACCGGAATAACTCTTGACAAGCAAGTCGCAGCAGTCAATGCGCTCCACCAGCAGCGTATTGCGCTCCTTCAGAGAGTCGGCTTTCTGATAGACCGCCTCCAGCTCCTTTATCGCCTGCCGGTAGTTTTTCTTGTCCACTTCCAACTCTCCCAGCAGGATTCCCACCGAGATTTCCACCTCCTGGCGTATCACAGGCGGCATACCTTTCACGTTGAGAGCCTTGCCCGTATAATAGCGGATGCTGTCCTCACTCGCTCCAGGCACAAGATTATGGAGATTGACGGCATAATTATAGTAGTTCCATGCCGGATTGACCACCGAGGGCATCTTGTCGGGATAGGCTTCCATCAGCTGGATAGACTTGTGGGAATAAAGCAGCATGGAGTCGAGCAACGAACGGTTTTTCCTGTCATTCTCAAACGAAAACGAGAAATTGACGGCTTTCACGGTGTAGAGATAGTAAAGACAGCCGGGACGGCTCTCCTCGTCGGCCTTTTCGGCGATACGCGCCATGTTGTCAATCACCTTCTTGAGATTGACAACATCCTTCAACTGACAGTAAGTCACCGCCAACTGATAAAGGCAATTCGAAGCGGGATGATAGTAGCCCATCTGCTCATAGATAGGAATAGCCTCAAAAAAGAGGTCATGCGCGCGCACCATATCGCCCACTTCCATCTCATAGGACGCATAGCTGTAAAATACGTAGGCTTTGAAGAGCCGGTCGGAATCGTCCTTCTCCTCCATCCGACGGGCATAATCATACGCTTTCTTAATGGCCTCACCCCGTTTCACCACCTCTCCCATGTAGGAATAATTGAGCGACAGACTCCGATAAATTTTGGCAAACGTCCATAAAGGCACATCTTTCTCATGCTTGTCGGCATAAGGGATGATGTAGTCACAAGTGATACGCTCTTTGGTTTCCGGCGACCATGACTTATCATTGAACGTCAGTATCAACGCACTATCAAGGGCCTGCTCCGGACTCTTGACCGCAGACAGCACTTTCTTCACCCGGCTTTCCAGTTTGGCAAATTCCGTCGACCAGACGGTCAACGACGCGCACAACAGTAACATGGTAATCAGATAACAGCGTTTCATAATATTTCCCTTTAGATGGTTAATAACACTTTGTCACGGCTTAAATATAATAAAAATAAATGACAATTGCAAATATATGTAAAAAAGATAGGCATCCGACTCCAAGAGCCGAATGCCTGTGAAATAGTATTGGTTATGTTCCGCTTTTAGCGGGCATCTTTCAGAACGATTCGCTGTGAGATACCGTTTTCATTGAAAGCCTCTACAGCAAAATAATACTTCTGACCGGCAGTCAGACTGCGCAACTCCAGGGAAGTATCGCCATAAACCATCCATGAACTGTAAAGTTTGTCGGGTGCGATACCCCAAAGCACATTGTAACCCTGCGCACCCTTCACGGCTTTCCATGAAATGGCTGCATTGCGCTCGTCGCTGTCGCGTGTAACCGTAAAATCCCTGACAGCTGCAGGCTTCTTTCCACGACCCAGACCGAACACACGGATGTCGCCCATAGCCAGATGCTTACCGGGAACAGAAATGTGGCGGTAACGCACATAGCGGGCTTCTACCGGACGGTCAAGCTCCACATAATTGTGCGGTGCGTCGCGGTAGCTCTTGCTGTAGTCGGCCACGACGGTCCAATTCTCTCCGTCAACGGAAGTCTCGACTACATAACGCTGATACAGTCCGGGCATCCTGCCCCAGAATTCCGTTTCCTCGTAATCGAAGAAGTTAAGCTGGATGGCATACACATCGCACACATTCTCCATGTCAATCTTAACCCACTGTCTGTCGTTATTCTCAGCAGCTACCCAGAATGACTTCAGATTCTCATCCGTTACGTTCGACACGGGGTACTTCTCCAGTTGGGAAGAAGCCGTAACTGGTTTGCCGTAAGAGAGCAGCATCCAGCCACGGAAACCTCCGTTTTCCTGCTGACGGGAAGGTTGGTCGGGCGTATAATGCGGATAATCACCGAAATAAGAATCGGAATACATCACGCCGTCCTTATCAAAGAAGGTAGGGAACATGCACAGACGACGCTCAAACTTGTAGTTGATTGACAGGTGAATGGTAGCAAAATGCCAATAGACTCCACCCGGACCTGCCACCGTACTGCCGTGACCTGCTCCTGTGGCAAATCCACCGGGCTTGTAGCAGAACGGATTGTGAGCGGCATATTCAAACGGTCCTTTCGGCGAAGTTCCCACATAGACACCGTCGCCATAGACGTTGAACTGCGTTCCCGGCGCGGCATATTGCAAATAGTATTTGCCATCGTGTTTCGTCATCCAGGCACCTTCAATGAAAGGCTTGATGTCGCTCGTATGGTTTTCTCCGAAACGCTCCCAACCGTGTTTTTCCGGCTGCAGGTAGAGCAATGAGTCCACACGGTTGCCGACAGGCAGAAACTTATTGTTCATATCCAGCTCCTTAACGCGGATAGGCCAGAGGTTGGACGAGCCCCAGTACATATAAGCCTTGTCATCGTCGTCGATAAACAAATCAGGGTCCTGAAGGTCGTAAAGCACCGATGGGACAGCCTTCCAGTCACCCCGCTTCGGGTCGTCGGTATAGAGAATGCTCATGGCTCCCGAAGGGTTTCCCGTCACATAAAGCACGGAATCCTTATAGTTGTGGGCAGCCGGTGCGTTACATCCCTCAAAATACCATTTCTCAGGAGTGATGAAATCCCAGTTGGTCAGGTCTTTCGAATGCCAGTATCCCCAGCTTCGGGTAACAAACATATAGTATTCTCCCCTGAACTTCACAACGGCAGGGTCGGCACCGGAACGGTAGGATTTTCCAAGATGGGAATTGTGGAACGGATAAGTGTAGTCAAGATTAATAGGATTGCAGTAGGTAGTCGTACGGTACTGCGCTCCAACTTGTCCGGCTGTCAAGGCGAAAAGGACAGCAAGCAGCCATGCGGTTTTCTTTCTCATAGGATTTTTCGTTTGTAAATCAGTAATCATTAATCATTTGCAAATTTATATCAAATCCCCTTATATGCAAAAAACTACTTTCTAATAAAAAAACGGCTTCAGGACGATTAGCCCTGAAGCCATTTTATGACTGATAATGTTCCGACAAATTAATCTCTGTCGATATCTCTCAATTGGAATGACTTGTCGAATTCAAATTCCATATTGTTGGACAATTCCACTTTCCAGCCTGAACGCTCACGCTCAATCTTGCGAACTGTCACGCCATTTCCCATATACTGATTCTTTTTGAGGAAATTCATCACCTGCTTCGGAACGATGGATGTCGGAACACCTGCATAGGAATTCACTTCTTTCCATTCACCGGCACCGTTGAAATCAATCTTGCTTCCATCGGAAAAAGTAACCTCATAGTCAGTAGAAAAAGTCTCTTTGTCTTCCTTGACAAGAGCGACTTGTGACTTCTTAAAATATTTACCAACAAAGGTTTGCGCTGCTTGTGGCAACTGTTCCACTGTAATGACTCTGTCGCGTGCCGTCATCGTCAATACACCGGTTGCCACCATGACCATGACAATTACAAGTAATCCAATTTTTTTCATATAGTTTCTCCGTATTAGTTAATTCATTTATTATAACAACACACGTCTTATTTTTTTAGTTTATGCAATAACATTTTTTAATATACTAATATTTGAAACTGCTGCCTCCAAGGAATTCCCTCAACAAACTGGTTGAAGGCACCTGCCGCCCTCCGATTTCCTTGAAGAAGCGAAGGAAAGCCAGCAATCGGTAAGCCTCGGCATATTCAGGAACGTCGTGCGGCACTTTCTTCAGAATAGGTTCTGCGAAATCCTTCATCACTCCCAATTCGAAAATGAGCGACGAGTTGAACATGGCATCCGCATTCTCCTGATAGGGGAATATCCACTTCTCCTCACCGCGGCGTACGCTCTGCCAGCGGGCAATCGTATCGAGCGCCGACGTTCCGCGGTATTTATAGTCGCGGATAATACGGCGCAGCAGACGGTTGTCGGTCGTAGGCACCCAGTTATGGTTGTCAATGCTCAAAGTGGTTAGAGCCGATACATAAACCTTGAATTTCTGCTCATCGGGGATACTCTTCGTGAGTTCGGGATTCAAGCCGTGGATGCCTTCCATCAAGAGTATCGTATTGTCGGTCAGCTTCAGCTTATTTCCCTTGTAGACACGTTTTCCCGTCGCAAAGTCGTAGGTAGACATCGCTACTTCCTCTCCGCGAATAAGGGCATTCAAGTCCTTGTTGAACTGCTCGATGTCGAGAGCGTAGAGCGACTCATAGTCATAGTCGCCGTTCTCGTCACGCGGAGTCTTGTCACGCTCTACGAAATAGTTGTCGAGCGAAATCATCTGCGGCTTTATCAGGTTGGCAAGCAAATGAATGGAGAGGCGTTTGGTGGTCGTAGTCTTACCCGACGACGACGGTCCGGCAATCAATACCACTCTCGCGCCGCCTTTACGGTAACGCTCGGCAATCGTGTCGGCAATGCGCCCAATCATCTTGTCGTGGAGCGTCTCAGCCACATTGATGAGCATATCGACATCGGAGCGGTTCTTGCCGTCAACCACCTTGTTGAGCATGCCCACGTTGCTCACACCCACAATCTCATTAAATTTGATATAGTCGGTAAACGCCTTAAACAGCTTCTCCTGCTTGACCATCTTAGCGGGCTGCGTCTTGTCGCCGGCAAAGTCAGCCGGCAGCAACAGCATGCCTTCCTGGTATTTCACAAGGTCGAAGACAGACACATAGCGTGTAGAAGGAGCCAGACATCCCGGGAAACTGTCCACGAAATTATCCAGACGGTAATAGACCGTATAGAGGTCGCAGAGCGATGACAGCAGGCTGACTTTGTCGGCCATGCCTTGCTGCTCAAACAGAGGAATCACGTCGGTCGTCAGCCGTTCGTTGTACTCAAACGCATAGTCGGCAGCCGTAATCTCCTGCATGCGCTGCTTGATTTTCTCCACGTCGCATTCCGTGCATCCCTTCAACTGGCAATAATAGCCTTTCGATATGGAATGCTCGATAACCAGCTGCGCCTTCGGATAAAGGTCGTAGACGGCCTTTGCCAGCACCATGCTGAGCGACCTGACGTAGACACGCTGTCCTGACGGAGTACGCTCGTCGATAAAGCATATTTTCTTGGGTTTGAATACGGAATAGGAGAGGCCTTCCGTTTTGTTGTTAACGTGGGCACAAATAGGCTTTACGTCTATCTCGTCGGCAAGACGCTCGTAAATTTCAAGCAGGGTTTCGCCACCCCTGACGTTTATATAGCGTTTAAGGTTCTCACAATAGATTTGAAATGTGTCACTCATAGCAGTGTTTTTTTTAATTTAGTAACATAGTAAAGATAGCTGACCTAATCGAGACGGCAAAACTTACCTGCTTAAAAAAGTAAAATATGGCAAGTTATTGACATAATCTCACAATTATTAAATTTGTCAGACAAACTTTATATATTACCTTTGAACAAAATAGTTTTTATATGAACCGGTTACTGTTGCTCACATTATTGGCTTTATGCAGTCTCTGCTCTGCCGTCTCGGCAGGGGAGCTGCCTTCTGTGAGAAACAAAATATACAGAGGCTTCTACTATTTCAAGACAGAAGAAAGCGATTCGACGCTCATGCTCGTGTTTAACGACATGGTGGTCTATCCGCAGGAAGTCTTTGTCAGCAAGACTCAGGAGCAATTCTACTGGCGGATGGTGCGCGACGTAAGAAAGGGATTGCCCTACGCCAAACTCATCGGAGCAACCATTATCGAAACTTACGAATACATGGAAACCCTCCCCACCAAGAAGGAGCGGGAAGACCATCTGAAGGCGATGGAAAAGGAAGTGTTCAATCAGTATAAACCGGAACTGAAACGCTTTACACGCACACAGGCACGCGTGCTTGTCAAACTTATCAACAGGGAAACCCACCAGCCTTCCTACGAAATCATCAAGGCTTTTCTCGGTCCGTTCAGAGCCACTTTCTACCAGGCTTTCGGCCGCATTTTCGGTGTCAGCCTCAAAGCAGACTGGAAGCCAGAATCAGACCCGAGCGATGCCCTTATTGACCGTATTGCCACCCGCATCGAGCTCGGACTGCTCTAATCAGGGTTTGACAGCCCGCAATATCTCACGTTTTCCTCCCGGAGGACCCGCCAGACGCTCTACGGCAAATCCTGTGGCCTGCAACCGGCGGCGTATCTCTCCCTTGGCGCAATAAGTGGTCAGTATGCCTCCGCTGTTCATGGCTTTAAAAATACGGCGAAACACGTCGTCACTCCACATTTCCGACTGTTTTTCAGGCGCAAAGGCATCGAAATAAACCACGTCTATGTGTTCAGGCAACAGATAATTCCCGTCAGTCAGGTCGCATTCCAACTTATTAATGGAGAAATGGTCGTTAATACGCTCCTTTTTCTCCCAGTCAACGCGATGAACAGTCTCCATTACCTCCCACTCACCGGGCGATAGCGACTCTCTGTAACCGGCATTCTCCACCTCTTCAAACGAAAGCGGATAGCGCTCCAACGTAAAATAATCGACCGTTTTTCCTTCACAATGCACAGCCGTCAGCGAAGCGTTCAGCCCTGTGCCGAAACCCACTTCCAGCACTCTTACGCTGTCCTTGGCAGCATGCAGGAGTCCGCAATTGATGAATATGTGCATCGACTCCGTATAGGCACCTTTGACGGAATGATAGTGCTCATCAAGCAACGGCAGATAAATCGTTGCCGATCCATCTGCCGTCCGCTCTATTCTCTTTTCTGAAAATACTCTTTCGTCCATTGGCTATATTATTCGATGACACGCTGGCGGCGCACTTCCTCGACATCACGCCATATATACAGCTTGTCGCTCGGACGCACCCGCTCGTCCACCTTGATGGAGAAACGTTCGCCACGCACGGTTTTTTCCACCGGCTTCAAGTCGACACGGATTTCCTCCACTTTCATGATGATGGCTCCCGTAGTAGGTCCTGAAATAACAATCTCATCTCCTACATGTAGCTCGTCGTTCTCCATAAGGAACTCGGCCACATGAATGTTGGAGAAATAGCGCATACCCTTGGCCGCATAAATCTTCACCCGCGTAGCCGATGAGCCGTATTTCGAAGTCCATTCGCCCAAACGCTGACCGAGGTAATAGCCGTTCCAGAAACCACGGTTGAACACCTTGTTCAGGCGCTCGTCCCATCCTGCCACTTTCTCTTCGGAGAACGTACCGTCGACACATGCCTGAATGGCTTCATTGTAACAGGAAACCACCGTACGCACATATTCGGCACTACGGGCACGACCCTCGATTTTGAACACACGCACACCGGCGTCAATCATCTTGTTCATGAAATGGATGGTTTTCAAATCCTTCGGCGACATGATGTATTTGTTCTCGATGGCCAATTGCTCTCCGGTCTCCAAATCCTTCACCTCATAGCCACGACGACAAATCTGCGTGCAGGCTCCACGGTTGGCCGAACGATTCATCTCATGCAGGCTCAGATAGCATTTGCCCGACACGGCCATGCACAATGCGCCGTGACAAAACATCTCAATTCTGACAGGCTCTCCGTGAGGACCACGGATGTCGTCCTTGACAATGTTGTCGTAGATGCCAGCCACCTGCGTCAGATTCAGCTCGCGCGCCAACACCACCACGTCGGCATACTGCGCGTAGTAACGCAACGCTTCCGTGTTGGAAATGTTGACCTGCGTAGAAATGTGTACCTCCACACCAATGCTTCTCGCATACAGAATAGTTGCCATGTCGGAAGCGATAATGGCTGAAATCTGCGCCTCTTTGGCAGCATTTACAATCTGATGCATCAGCTCAATGTCCTCGTCGTAGACCACCGTGTTGACCGTCAGATAACTCTTCATGCCGTTCTCGCTGCAGGTGCGCGCAATCTGGTGCAAATCCTCTACCGTAAAGTTATTGGACGACTTGGCACGCATGTTCAATCCCTCTATTCCGAAATAAATGGCATCCGCACCTCCCTGAATGGCGGCATAAAGTGACTCATAAGAGCCTACCGGAGCCATTATTTCAAAGTCTTTTCTATTCATATTGCGTATATTAGTGTGAATTACGAACAATTACTTTTTCTAAATACAGCATTATCAATGCTTTTGTTCTGCAAAATTAGTGCAAATCGAAGACATAGACAAAAGAAAACCCTTTGGGTTTAACCCGTATCCCGTTTTATTGTTGGCTTTCTTTCCTATCGTATCAACAATGTTGACAACTTTGTGAATTACATCCAATCCCTTACTGACAATCCCCCAACCACACGCAAATCCCCCTTTTTTTCTCAAAAAATCACTATCCGGACTATTCACAGACTATCAACAAACTATCAACATTTAAATAATTGATAATCAAAGCTATTTTATTCATATAAACAAGTTGTTTACAAGATTATCAACAACATTGTCAATAATTGAAACAACCTTGTCATCAACAACACGTTAACACGCTATCATCAGGATATAAACAAATTATAAACATTTAAACTACTGATAAACAATATAATATAAACCCTATAAACATGCTGTCAACAACTGATTGTCAATAACAAACGGGTCATTCACGAGGAAAATCCATTCGTGAATGACCCGTTATAGCGGTATCAACCAATTTATTTCATCAATAAACACTGTTTATAACATCATCAGCCTTCAACGTTTTCAACAAGTTCACAACTTATTATAAACATTTATTTCGCTGATAATCAATAGTACTTTCTTTACAATTCACAGGTTATGCACAAGATTGTGAACAACCCAAACATTATTATTTCAGGGCTGTGAAGAAATGCCACATCACGATACCGGCAGTTATTGACACATTCAGCGAATGTTTCGTTCCGTACTGCGGCAATTCAATGCAGTAATCCACTTTATCAACAACCTCCTGGTTTACCCCTTTCACCTCGTTACCAAGGATAACTACATATTTCTTTTCTTTATCCACAGCAAAATCGAGCATATTGACACTGCCGTTGACCTGCTCAATGGCACAGACCGTATAACCTTCCGATTTCAACCTGTCGACCAAAGAGACAGCATCCGTAACATACTCCCATTCAACCGAATCCTCCGCGCCGAGCGCTGTCTTGTGGATTTCAGGGCTAGGAGGGGTAGCCGTAATGCCGCACAAATAAATCTTCTCAATAAGAAAAGCATCAGCCGTACGGAACATTGAACCTATATTGTTGAGACTGCGCACATCGTCAAGCACCACCACAATGGGCAGTTTCGCCACCTTGTGGTATTCCTCGCACGAAAGACGCTGCAATTCCTCCATTGATTTCTTCTTCATAAACAAGATAAATTATTAGTTTAAAGCCGGATACAAAGTTAGCAAACAATTACCAACAATTTGTTGATAACTGCGTTGAAAACCGTAAATAAGATAAAAACAAGAAACGAAAAATATATTTGGAAGTTCAGAATCAGGCTTGTATGTAAAAATTATTGTCTTTCCAAAAAAAGTTAGCAAAAATGAATTATTGACTATTACACACCTTTTCAACAAAAAAACACAGAAATAACCATAGAAAATTATTAACTTTGCAACATATTGACAAGCTGTTGAAAAAAGCAGTATTCCGCTATTATTCAGAGCAATTCAATGTTGATAAACCCGTGGTAAACCTTATTCATACATCAATAAGTTAAAAAGCAAGAAAACGGCCAAAAAGTTACTATGCTTATCAACGGGCTATAATAAACAACAGAAAAACTCTTTTTTAAAAAAGAAAAAAATAAAATTTATAATTATGACTGTGGATAAAAGCAACGCTGATGCAAGACGTCAGGAACTGATGAAAGAAATCGAGAGACTGAAAAAGGAGAAGAATGCCATCATTCTCGGTCACTATTACCAACGCGACGAGGTGCAGGAAATTTCTGACTTCATCGGCGACAGTCTTGCCCTGGCCCAGAAAGCCGCACAGACGGATGCTGACATCATCGTGAGCTGTGGTGTGAATTTCATGGGTGAGACAGCGAAGATTCTCTCTCCGGGAAAGAAGGTGCTTGTGCCTGACTTGAACGCCGGCTGCTCGCTGGCCGACAGCTGTACGGCCGAGGACCTGCAGAAGTTCATCGATGAGAATCCGGGCTACACAGTGATAAGCTACGCCAACACGACTGCCGACGTGAAGGCGTTGACCGACGTTATTGTCACTTCATCCAACGCGGTGCAAATTGTCAACAGTTTTCCGGAGGATGAGAAAATCCTCTTCAGTCCTGACCGCAATCTGGGCAATTACATAAACAGTCTTACGGGACGCAACATGCGCCTCTGGGACGGTGCCTGCATCATTCATGAGAAGTTCTCTGTGGAGAAGCTGGTGAACCTGAAGAAAGAGCATCCCGATGCGAAAGTGCTGGCTCACCCGGAATGCAAGAAGAGTCTGCTTGCGCTGGCCGACAAGATTGGTTCGACAAAAGGCTTGCTCGACTATGCTATTCAGAGCGACGCGAAGAAGTTCATCGTCGTGACGGAATCAGGCATCCTCTATGAGATGAAGAAGGCGTGTCCGGACAAGGAATTCATTCCGGCTCCTCCCGACGACAGTACCTGCGCTTGCAATGAGTGTCATTTCATGCGTCTGAACACGTTGGAGAAAATCTATGATTGCTTGAAGAACGAGTCACCGGAAATCACGGTTGACCCTGAAATCTGCGAGAAGGCGGTGCGTCCTATCAACAGAATGCTTGAAATTTCGAAAAATCTTGGTTTGATAAAATAATACATAAAGATATATGGAGTATAATCACAAAGAAATAGAAAAACGTTGGCAACAGTATTGGAAGGAAAACAATATCTACAAAGCCGACATTAACAAGGATAAACCTAAATTCTATGTGCTCGACATGTTCCCTTATCCGTCGGGAGCAGGCTTGCACGTAGGTCACCCGCTCGGATACATCGCTTCTGATATCTATTCCCGCTACAAGCGTCTGCAGGGCTTCAACGTGCTGCACCCGATGGGATATGACGCCTACGGTCTGCCGGCCGAGCAATATGCCATTCAGACAGGACAGCATCCGGAGGTAACGACGGTCAACAACATCAACCGTTACCGTGAGCAGCTCAACAAAATCGGTTTCTGCTACGACTGGGACCGCGAGTTGAAAACGTGCGACCCGGAATATTATAAATGGACGCAATGGGCGTTTGTAAAAATGTTCAACAGCTACTACGATTTGACTGCCAACAAGGCGAAGAACATCGAGGAGCTGATTGCTGCTTTCGAGGCTGACGGAACAAAGAACGTAAAGGCTGCCTGCGGCGAGGAAATGAACTTTACAGCCGACGAGTGGAAGGCTATGTCGGAGAAGGAACAGAGTGAGGTGCTGATGAACTATCGTATCGCTTACCGTGGCAACACGATGGTGAACTGGTGTGCGAAACTCGGTACGGTGCTTGCCAACGATGAGGTAAGCGAGGGGGTTTCCATCCGTGGCGGTTATCCGGTAGAGCAGAAGATGATGAGCCAGTGGTGTCTGCGTGTGTCGGCCTACGCTCAGCGTTTGCTTGACGGTTTGGAGACTGTCGATTGGACTGATTCGCTGAAAGAGACACAGCGTAACTGGATTGGCCGTTCGGAAGGTGCGGAAATGAACTTCAAGGTAGTGGGTCAGGACTTGAATCTTGAAATCTTTACTACCCGTGCTGATACCATCTTTGGTGTAACTTTCATGGTGCTTGCTCCGGAAAGCGAATATGTGGCAAAACTCGTAACAGCCGAGCAGAAAGAAGCTGTTGACAACTATCTGAACGAAATTAAGCACAAGACGGAGCGTGAGCGTTTGATTGACAAGCACGTTTCGGGTGTGTTTACAGGTTCCTACGCCATCAACCCGCTTACGGGTAAGGAAATTCCTGTATGGGTGAGCGATTATGTGCTTGCCGGTTACGGAACAGGTGCGATTATGGCGGTTCCGGCCCACGATAGCCGTGACTATGCGTTTGCCCGTCATTTCAATCTGCCTGTCATTCCTTTGATTGAGGGTTGCGACGTTTCAGAGCAGAGCTTCGATGCCAAGGAAGGAAAGATGATTAACTCCAAGGGCGTGGAGCTTGACCTGAACGGTCTGGAGGTGAAGGATGCCATTGCCAAGACAAAGAAATTTATTGAGGAGAAGGGTATCGGTAAGGTGAAAGTCAACTACCGTTTGCGTGATGCTATTTTCAGCCGTCAACGCTATTGGGGTGAGCCGTTCCCTGTTTATTATAAGGACGGTATTGCTCATACGCTCGACGAGAGCAAGTTGCCGCTGGAGTTGCCGGAGGTAGACAAGTTCCTGCCTACTGAATCGGGTGAGCCTCCATTGGGACGTGCCAAGAACTGGGCAACTGAAGAGGGTTATCCGTTTGAGCTTTGCACGATGCCGGGATTTGCAGGTTCTTCTGCTTACTATCTGCGCTATATGGACCCGCACAACAGCGAGGCGCTTGTATCGAAGGAAGCCAACGAGTATTGGCGTAATGTCGACCTCTATATCGGTGGTACGGAACACGCTACCGGTCACTTGATTTATAGTCGTTTCTGGAACAAATTCCTCTTTGACTACGGAGTAGTATGTGAGGAAGAACCGTTCAAGAAGCTGATTAATCAGGGTATGATTCAGGGACGTTCGAACTTCGTATATCGTATTAAGGATACGAACACGTTTGTTTCCTACAATCTGAAGAAGGATTACGATACAACTGAAATCCATGTGGATGTGAACATCGTAAGCAACGATGTCCTCGACTTGGAGAAATTCAGAAACTGGCGTCCGGAATTCAAGGATGCGGAATTTATCCTTGAGGATGGCAAGTATATTTGCGGATGGGCTATCGAAAAGATGTCGAAGTCAATGTTCAACGTGGTAAATCCGGATGATATTGTGGAAACCTACGGTGCCGACACGCTTCGTCTTTATGAGATGTTCCTCGGTCCGCTCGAGCAGAGCAAGCCGTGGGATACGAATGGTATCGACGGTGTCAACCGTTTTATCCGTAAGATGTGGGGCTTGTTCTATTCCAAGAACGGTGAGGCATTGATGAGCGATGAGAAGCCGACGGCAGAAGCTCTCAAGTCACTTCATAAACTTATCAAGAAGGTTACCTGGGACATTGAGCACTTCTCTTACAATACGTCTATCAGTGCGTTCATGATTTGCGTCAATGAGCTTACTTCATTGAAGTGCCGTTCTAAGGAGGTGCTTTCTGACTTGGTAGTATTGATTGCTCCGTTTGCACCTCACCTGGCAGAGGAATTGTGGCACGCATTGGGCAACACGACAACCGTTTGTGATGCTAAATGGCCGGAACTGAACGAGGCTTACCTTGTAGAGTCGACGGTTACTTATGCCGTATCGTTCAACGGAAAGGCTCGTTTCAACATGCAGGTGCCTAACGGAACGCCTAAGGAAGAAGTAGAGCGTATGGCTCTTGAGAATCCTAATTCTGAGAAATGGATTGAGGGCAAGACTCCTAAAAAGATTATTGTCGTGCCTAACAAGATTGTGAACATCGTACTGTAAGTTACGGTTACATATAAGTAAGATTATAGGTTATCGGGTTATTCGCTTGTGTGTGACCGATAACCTATAATTTTTCTATGACCGTGGTTAGTCCGGGTTGTTTGAATAAAATAAATGTCACAATTTCACGTTTTTACTTTATATAATAGAAGGAAATATGAAAGCATTAGTGTTTGCTACCAATAATAAGCATAAATTGGAGGAAATAAGGAGTATTGCCGGCGGAAAGTGTCAGATAATGAGTCTGTCGGAGATTGACTGCCACGACGATATTCCGGAAACGGCCGACACATTGGAGGGCAATGCGCTCTTGAAAGCCCGTTGGGTCAAGGAGCGTTATGGTTACGATTGCTTTGCCGATGATACGGGACTGGAAGTGGAAGCGCTTGACAATCGTCCGGGTGTCTATTCGGCTCGTTATGCAGGCGAGGATTGCAATTCGGAAAACAACATAGACAAACTTCTCGGCGAACTTGCGGGTGTTGCCAACCGTCGCGCTCGCTTCCGTACGGTAATTGCACTTGTAACGGGAGAGGAGGAGCATCTGTTTGACGGTGTCATTTATGGAAATATCTCTACGGAGCGTCACGGAGAAGGCGGTTTCGGCTATGATAAGGTGTTCCGTCCCGAAGGGTCGGAGCGGACGTTTGCCGAAATGGCGGCGGAAGAGAAAAATGCTGTTAGCCACCGTGCCCATGCTACGAAACAATTGATTGACTACTTAAACGAGAATTTATGATAAGGAAGTTTTTAGCGGTATTGATTTGTGTGCTGTCAGCACTGTCGTTCCCTATGCGTGCATCGGAAACGGGCAGCTGGTCGATGTATGGTGTGTTCTACGAGGGCAGCATGCAGAATATCATTGATACGGAACGCTATCTGTATTACCTGTCGTCGGGATGGTTGTATGCCTACGATAAGGAGAACGATGAGAATATTTCTTATACGGAGTTGAACGACCTTTCAGATACTGATATCAGTAATATTTACTATAACTATGATAATAAGTATCTGTTGGTGGTCTATGCCAATTCCAACATGGATGTGATTCATGAGGACGGAAATGTTTATAATATTCCGGATTTGAAAAACATTGTCATGTCGGGTTCCAAGAAAATCAACAGTGTGGATTTCAGAGGCGATGAGGCTTATGTGGCTACCGATTTCGGTTATGTGGTAGTTAATATGAAGAATAACTCCATAAAGGAATCGTTCATCTACAACAAGGCCATTACCTCAATTGTAGCTTTGGATAAGTATATCTATATCTGCTGTGACAAGTCAATCTATTGGTCAGGAATAGATGACAAGCATTATCAGTTTTCATCGTTTCAGCCGGTAAATGTGAGTAAAGAATCTTTCTCTTTTTATAAAGTAGATAAAACTAATTTTTTAATGAAGGGAGGATGGTTATATAGAGCTAGTGTAGAATCTTTAGCAAATCCAGAGGAATTGACTCTTATGGTGATTCAGACACAATCTTGTGGACCAATCAGTCGTACAAATAAAGGTTTTATTGTACCTAATAAAACATATTATTATTTGTTGGATGCAAAAGCAGATAATAAAGTGAAAGTTAATCTCCCTGCTGAGATTGACGGTACCTACCTTTCCTCTTATGCAGGTGATGGCTCGTTCTGGAACGTAGATTTGAATGGTGTGAAACAAGTGAAATTGGAAAACGGACAGACTACCGTGTTGCATGACAATTTCCGTCCGAATATGCCTACCGTCGACCAACATTATCTGATGGATATGAAGGGCAATACACTGACTACTGCCAATTCGGGTGAAAACTCATTGGGAGTCATTAAGGTAGATAACTATGCCGTACGTCTGAATTCTTTCAAAGATGGCCAATGGACCAACCAATTGCCACAGGAATATATGACCGGTTCGAAAAAGTTGTATCGTTCCATTTCTCTTTCTCTTGAGCCGAAAGATCCGTCATCTATCTGGTTGGGAACCTGGGGTAATGGCTTGTATAATTTCAAGGATGGAAGTCTGGTGAAATATCTGCGCGAGGGTAATTCTCCATTCACAAAGACATCATTGGTGTGTGACTTGAAATTTGACAATGCAGGTAATCTTTGGGCTTTGCAATACGATTATGAACTGAAGCATGACCAGATATGTGTGTTGCCGGCCGACAAATTGGGTTCTGACAATCCCAGCGACTGGACTCGCTTTGATTTTGGCGAATTGGTGATTGGTTACTTCAGCAAGATGTACGTTGATGACCGCTATGCTGCTTTTTCTAGTAATGTATGGACTACAAATCTGCATATTGTTGACCACAACGGAACCCCAACTGATACAAGTGATGACCGTCAGACCACCATCTCCTCTTACGTTGACCAGGATGGCCGTCGCTTTGAAATCGGCTATATTTATTGCATGAAAAAGGACTTGGAAGGCCGTATTTGGATTGGAACCAACACAGGTATCGGTATTATCAATGATTTGGGCGATGCTTTCGACGGTCAGTTGGTGGTAAATCGCGTAAAAGTGGCGCGTAACGACGGTACAAACCTTGCAGACTACCTGCTTGATGGATTGGTTGTGACTTGTCTTGATTTTGATGGAGCCAACCGAAAATGGGTTGGAACTCAGACATCCGGACTTTATCTGGTGTCGGCCGACGGTTCAGAGATTCTTGCCAACTATAATGCCGAAAACAGTAACATTACGGACAATGAGATTGGCAATGTGGTTTGTGACAAGAACAGCAACAATATCTATGTGGGTACGCGCAAAGGATTGTTTGTCTATGCCAGTGATGCCGTTTGGGCAGCTCCCGACTACAGCAATGTCTATGCTTATCCAAATCCTGTCCGTCCGGAATATACGGGACCTGTTACCGTGACCGGGTTGATGGATAATTCTCAGGTGAAGATTGCGGATGCTGCGGGTAACGTCATTTATTCAGGATATTCCAACGGCGGTATGTTTATCTGGAATCTTACCAATATGCAGGGTGCGCGAGTGAATACAGGCGTTTATTATGTGTTGGCTTCCCAATCTTCCGACGGTAGCAAGGAGGGTTGTGTAAGCAAGATTTTGGTCGTGAGATAGATTTCGCTGACAGTTAGCTGCCGGTAGAATAAAGATAGGACAGAAGGTGCCCGATGCAGTTACTTTTATGCTGCTGGTGGTGCCTGTCTGTTTTTTTAACAAATTTATGACTGCTTCACGCTGAAGTAAATCGTATCTTTGCAATAATTAATACAGAATAATTATGAATATAGCTCTTATAGGATATGGAAAGATGGGTAAGACCATCGAGGAGATTGCCCTGAGCCGGGGTCACAAAATTGTCAGCATTATCGATGTTGACAATCAGTCTGATTTTGACAGCGACGCTTTCCGTTCAGCTGATGTAGCGATTGAGTTCTCCACTCCCGCTACTGCATTTGACAATATCAACAAAGCGTTTGACCAGGGGGTAGCCGTTGTTTCAGGTACGACCGGCTGGTTGGACCGTATGCCGGAAATTGAGGAACGCTGCAAGGACGGCAAGGCTGCTTTCTTCTACTCTTCCAACTATAGTTTGGGTGTGAATATCTTCTTTGCACTCAACAAGCACTTGGCTAAAATTATGAACCGTTTCGAGGCTTATGAGCCTTCGATGAAGGAAATCCATCATATTCACAAGCTCGACCATCCGAGCGGTACGGCTATTACGCTGGCTGACGGTTTGATTGCGAACATTGACCGTAAGACGTCCTGGAGCGAGACTCCTGAGAATGACAGTCAGTTGAAGATTGTTGCCGAGCGTGTAGGTGAGGTGCCGGGAACGCATATCATCGAATACCGTTCGCAGGAAGACGCTATCCGCATCGAGCATGAGGCATTCTCCCGCCGTGGATTTGCGCTGGGTTCAGTGGTGGCTGCCGAATGGTTGAAAGGTAAGAAAGGCAAGTTCTCGATGAGCGACATGCTTGATTTTCTTAATGAATAAAAAATAGGAAGGAAATAATGGAATCAAACAAAAAAGACTTCGTTGCCGACTTTAAGGCCCGTTTGAGAGAGGTGAAAAAGACCCGCTGGATTCGTTTCGGATTCGGCACGTTGCTGTTTTTTGCCTTTATCGTATGGCTCAACAATTATTGGTGGGTGCTGGCCTATCCGATATTGTTCGATATGTATCTGACCAATTATGTGCCATGGAGCTGGTGGAAACATTCAAAAAGCAAGTCGGTGCGCACCATTATGAGTTGGGTAGACTCCATTGTCTACGCGTTGGTGCTGGTCTATTTTGTATTTGCCTTTATCGGACAGAATTATCGCATTCCGTCCTCTTCGCTTGAAAAAACCTTGCTCGTGGGCGACTATCTTTGGGTGAACAAGATGTGCTACGGTCCGCGCGTTCCGATGACGCCTATCCACTTCCCGCTCACGCAGAACACGCTCCCTATCATCGAGACGAAGAGTTACCTTGAGCATCCGCAAATCGAGTATCGCCGTCTGAAGGGATACCGTAATGTGGAGCGTTACGACATCGTGGTTTTCAACTATCCGGCAGGTGATACGATTGCCTATAAGGTACAGAATCCCGATTACTATACTATCTGCTACAGCGAGGGACGCAGCGCCCTTTCTCCTTCCATCCACCGCGACTTGCTCGCCGGTGAGAAGATTGATGTTACAAGCTATGAATTCGGCCAGCGTTGCATTGCAGTGGGCCGTGAGATAGTAAAGAGCCATCCCGACATCTACGGAGAGGTAATGTATCGTCCCGTTGACCGTCGTGAGAATTATGTGAAGCGTGCCATCGGTCTGCCGGGTGATTATCTGAAAATCGTTGACCATGTGATTTATATCAATGGAAAACCGTTGACTGACCCGGAAAACGTGCAGTATGCCTACAATGTGGTGACAGGTAAGCAATACATTACTCCTGAGCTTTTCGACGAGCTGGAAGTGAGCAACGCCGACCGTGTGGAACCTGTTAAGGATGCCGCCGGCAATGTGATGTATGAGAACCTCTCGCTTACCAACAGTGCCGTGAAGCGTCTGCGCTCGATGTCGTACGAGGTGGAACGTGTGCCTATCGACATTGATTTTGTCTATCCGATAGCCCGCAGCTATGGTTGGACGCGTGCTGACTATGCGCCGATGCTCAACGGAGGAAAGGGTATGTGGATTCCGAAGAAAGGCAGTACGCTGAAACTTACTATGGAGAATCTTCCTATCTACGAGCGTGTCATCAAGAACTATGAGCACAACGACCTGGAGGTGCGTGATGGAAAGATTTTCATCAATGGCAAGGAAGCTACGGAATACACTTTCAAGATGGACTACTACTGGATGATGGGCGATAACCGCGACAATTCGCTCGACTCCCGCTACTGGGGTTTCGTGCCGGAAGACCATATCGTGGGTACGCCGATGTTTGTAATCGTATCTTTCGACCAGGATAAGAGTTTCTTCAATAGTATCCGTTGGGACCGTATCCTGAAGGATGCCAATCCCGACAAATGATGATTGAGGCTGTATTCAACCTGAGATATGCAGGCAGCGTGGGCTACTACGCTGCCATGCTTCGTTATGGGACGGTGGGTTTCGACCTGACGGAGCGTTACGACAAGCACCGTAAGGCATTGAACCGCATGGATATCGTTGGACCTAACGGATTGACTTCGCTGTCGGCCTCGCTGCAGAAGCCGAATGCTTCGATGCGGGTAGCCGACGTGCAGCTGTCTGAACACGGCAACTGGCGTCACAACCATTGGGGAGCCTTATTCTCGGCTTATGGACGCACGCCTTTCTTCGACTACTTTGCTGATGATTTAAAACGTATTTACGACGATACGTCCATTACGACTGTAGCCGCCCTCGACCTGGAGCTGCACAAGGCGGTCGTTGAGTTTCTCGACCTTCCGATTGAGACAGTAACAGTCAATGACAGCGGATGGAAACAGGACGGTACTGTTGCCGATATGCGCGACCGTCAGCTGACGGAGGATGCGTTGAAGCCTTACTATCAGATTTGGGCCGATCGTCACGGTTTTTGCGACCGTCTTTCTATCCTTGATTTGCTGTTCAACGTCGGACGTGAGGCTATTTTTGCATTGAAAGGCATCTAAAACAATACCTATGGCTGGAAAATGGAAAGGACAGACGCGTGGAGGGGCGTTGGGCTACCTCTTTTTCATCTATCTCATCCGCTGGTTGGGAGTGAGAGCGGCATATGCCTTTCTGTGTCTGGTGGTGACTTATTTCATTCCTTTTGCACCAAAAGCCACCCGGAGTGTATGGGTTTATTCGCGCTGTATCTTGCGGCAGGGTAGGTTGCGTTCGGTAGGTTTCCTTTTCCGCAACTATTACCGTTTGGGGCAGACGTTGATTGACAAGGTGGCAGTTCAGGCAGGGATGAAAGACCGCTATCGTTTCCAGTTTGAGAACTACGACGAATTTCTGCGTATTCTCAATGCTGATACAGGTGTGGTGGTTATCGGAGCTCATATAGGCAACTGGGAGATAGGCAGTCCTTTTTTTGATGAGTACGGCAAGAAAATCAACATCGTGATGTTCGACAACGAACATCGCCGCATAAAGGAAATACTGGAATCGAACAAGGAGATAATGCCTGATTTCAAGGTGATAGGCGTAAGAAACGGAAGTCTTGACCATGTATTTCAAATTACGGAAGCACTCGACAAGCACGAGTATGTGTGTTTTCAAGGCGACCGCTATGTGAATGAAGACAAACTGCTTTCGGCTTCGTTCATGGGCCGGGAGACTCAGTTTCCGCAAGGTCCGTTTCTGTTGGCTTCGCGTTTGCGCAAGCCGGTGGTGTTCTATTTTGCCATGCGAGAGCGGCACCGTACCTATCGCTTTCATTTCTTTGTGGCTGACCCTGTGGCCGGGCGTACCGACGGGCAACCGTTACTTCGTCAGTATGTGACGGTATTGGAAAAAATGGTGCGGAAATATCCGGAACAGTGGTTCAACTATTTCGATTTCTGGAATATAATGAAAAACAACAAGGATTGACGTATGAAAAACGAGAATGATGACATATTGGAGTTACTTCCGCAACGGCCTCCGATTGTGATGGTCGATTCTTTTGACGGAATGGAAGATACTCGTTCGTACACGACGCTGACGGTGCGTCGCGACAATCTTTTCTTCAATGGGGAAGCTCTCGATGAGGCCGGATTGATTGAGCACATGGCTCAGTCGGCGGCAGCACGGGCGGGGTATCTTGCCCGGATGAACAACGAGCCTGTCCGCTTGGGATTTATCGGCTCTGTCGATAAGTTCGTACTTCACCGCCGGCCGGTTGAGGGAGAGGTGCTTCACACGGAGGTTGACTTGTTGCAGCAGGTGGTAGGAGTCTCGCTTATCCATGTCAGTGTCAGGGTGAACGAGGAAGAGATTGCTCACGGAAACATGAAAATCTTATTGCAATGAGACACGGAAAGAAACGGGCGGCGGCATTGGTCGACCGCGTCAGAGTGCCCATCCGCTTCAGCGAGACCGACGCGATGGGAGTGGTGTGGCACGGTAATTATGTGAAATTTTTTGAGGACGGTCGGGAGTCATTCGGCCGTAACTATGGTTTGGAATACCTGCGAGTCTATTCGCTGGGCTACACGATTCCGATTGTCGACCTGCATTGCAGCTATAAGAAATCACTGACTTTCGGTCAGGAAATCATCGTTGAGACGCGCTACATTCCCTGCGAGGCAGCCAAGATTGAGTTTGACTACATTGTCTATGAGGCAGAGTCGATGGAGGTGATGGCCTCAGGTTCTACGGTTCAGGTATTTCTCAACGATAAGCAAGAGCTGGAACTTAACAATCCGGCTTTTTATGAAGAATGGAAAAAGAAATGGAACATAGATTAACGGCTTATGTCGTGGCTGACGCACTGATTAGCTCCATCGGCCGGATAACTGCCGAAAACGTGGAGTCGCTGCGTCATTACCGTTCGGGCATTGCCCTGCGGCAGGATAGCCGTACGGGCGAGGCTCCTTTGCAGGCAGCTTTGATTCCTGATGATTATTTGCCGTCACAGGAAGAGGACATGACACGTTTTGAGCGATTGGCCGTAGAGACGTTGAGGCAACTGGCGGAGAAGGCTGAAAGAAGCCTGGCGGATTGTCCTCTCATATTGTCGACAACGAAGGGCAACATCAGTCTGCTTTCTTCCGGATTGTCCGACAGCCGGCTGCCGTTGGCTGAGACAGCACGGCGGATTGCCGCGTTTTCCGGTATGGATGAAAAGCGGACAGAGGTAGTGTCCAATGCCTGTATTTCGGGCGTGTCGGCCATTGTGGTGGCAAAACGGATGATTGAGGATGGTGAATGCCGTGACGTAGTGGTATTGGGTTGCGACGAACTTTCTCCCTTTATTACATCGGGATTCCTATCGTTCAAATCGGTCAGCGGTCAGCCGTGTCGTCCTTACGATTCCGCCCGTGACGGACTCTCGCTGGGAGAGGCTTGTGGAGCGTTGCTCCTCAGCGCCGATTGCAGGAAAGGGGCTGTGGCAGTTACTGGTGGAGCCATCAGTAACGATGCCAACCATATATCCGGTCCTTCGCGTACGGGCGACGGCCTATATTTTGCGATGCGCGATGCAATGCTTGACAGCGGTATCAGCGCCGATGACCTCTCGTTCCTTAACCTTCACGGGACGGCTACGGTCTATAACGATGAGATGGAGGCAAAGGCTGTTGCGCTTGCCGGATTGGAAGCGAAGCCAGTACAGAGCCTGAAATCCTATTTTGGGCATACGCTCGGTGCTTCGGGCGTGATTGAGACAGTTATCTGTTGTCATGAACTGCTTTCCGGTGATTTCTGGGGTACGAAAGGTTACGGAGAGTGTGGTGTTTCCGTACCGCTCAATGTGGAATCCACCCATCGCCGTATGCCGATGCGTCATTGCCTGAAGACGGCATCCGGATTTGGCGGCTGTAACGCGGCCATAGTGCTGAGCCTGCCGGAAGAGGTTAGGCCGATGCCGCGGTTGGAGCCGGTTACGTTAGAGTCTTTGCGCCGTGTGACGGTGGAAGGTGGCCGTATCACAGTTGACGGCCGTGAGAGGATGACAACGGATGCCGCAGAGTTCGGACAGATGATACGCGAGGTGCATAAGGCTCGTGGCGAGAGCAATATGAAATTCTTCAAGATGGACAATATGGCGAAGCTCGGCTACGAGGCTGCGGCTCTGTTGCTGGAGGGCATTGTCTTTGAGCCGGAGGAGATGGCGGTGATACTGGCCAACCGCAGTGCTTCGCTCGACAGCGACTGGCGGCATCAGCAGCTTCTCAATGAGGGTGGTGCGGAAATGGTCAGCCCGGCTGTATTTGTCTATACGTTGCCTAACGTCACAATTGGCGAAATTTGCATCCGTCATAAGATAAAGGGAGAGAATACGTTCTTCATCGTCGATGGTTACGACCGGGAGCGGATGCTGGCCCACGCTTCGGCTGCACTTTCACGCACGAAGGCAAAATATTGCATAATAGGGTGGTGTGAGTTGTTGCAGAACGAATATTGTGCTAACTTTGAACTGATTAAAAAATAGAATAATGGAAAAACTGATAGAAGAACTGAAGCAGCATTTGATTGAGAATCTGAATCTTGAGGACCTTACTCCGGCCGACATCGACGCGGAGGCACCGCTTTTCGGTGACGAGGGTCTGGGATTGGATTCCATCGACGCTTTGGAAATCATATTGATTTTGGAACGCAACTACGGTCTGAAAATCGACAATCCGGCGAAAGGCAAGGAGATTTTCTATTCTGTCCGTACGTTGGCTGACTACATTACGGCCAATCGGAAATGAACGTCTGCGTAACCGGACTGGGGGTTATCTCTGCCATTGGAACGGGGGTGGCTGAAAATTGGGAGTCGCTCCGTCTCGGCAGGTCGGGAGTGGGAAAAATTTGTCATTTTCCCACACGTCTTGACGTGCCTGCCGGTGAGGTAAAGGTAGGAAACGCCGAATTGAAGCGACTGTTGAAACTGCCGGAAACGGCGGTGGTGTCGCGTACGGCGTTGCTGGCTCTCATGGCGGCAAGGGAGGCTGTAGCCGACGCAGGATTGACACCTGACGGTTCGGTGGCTTTCATTTCTGCTACCTCAGTCGGGGGAATGGACCGCAGCGAAGTGTTCTACGGGCAATTTCGCGAAGATAACAAGGCTGGTGACCTGGCTGACGTGCGGATGCACAGTTGTGCGGCGAGTACGGAATTTGTGGCACGGCATTTAGGCGTGTCCCGTCCGCCGGTGACTATCAGTACGGCTTGTTCGTCGGCTGCCAATGCCATTATGCTCGGAGCGAGAATGATACGTCAGGGATTAGTGCGTGCGGCAATTGTGGGAGGCACGGATGCCTTGTGCGATTTTACGCTTCACGGTTTCAATTCGTTGATGATACTCGACCGTTGCCTGACACGGCCTTTCGATGATACGCGCGCCGGGCTCAATCTGGGTGAGGGTGCGGGTTATCTGGTGTTGGAGCGTGAGAGCGACCTCAGGCATGAGCCTTATTGTGTGCTTTCGGGCTATGCCAACGTCAATGAGGCCTATCATCAGACCGGCAGCTCGCCGGAAGGCGACGGTGCGCTGATGGCGATGGAGCAGGCTTTGCGCATGGCAGGAGTGTGTCCTGAGGACGTGGGCTATGTGAAGACTCACGGTACGGGAACACCCGGAAACGACCTTTCGGAAAGCCGTGCGATGTTGCGTTTGTTTGGCGACCGTATGCCGCTGTTCAGTTCCGTCAAACCTTTTATCGGACACACGCTTGGTGCCTCGGCGGGCATTGAGTCGGTCTATGCCGCTCTGTCGCTGGCTCGGGGTTGTGTGTTCCCCAATCTGAACTTTACCACTCCGATGGCTGAGACCGGCTTGTCGCCTGTGACCGAATGGACATCCGTTGACGGATTGCGCCATGTGGTGGTCAATGCGTTCGGCTTCGGAGGCAACGATTCCTCCCTTGTTTTTTCACGTTATAAGGAGTGAGAGCCATGCAGAAGATTTATATCAATTCCCTTTCATCCATCTGTCCGCCCAAGGGCGATGCGCCCGACTATAAGGCATTGATTCCGAATGCCAACATGCGTCGTCGCATGGGGCGTATGCTGAAGATGGGAGTAGCCTCAGGGCTGCAGTGTGCCGCCGGAGTCGAGGTGGAGGCTGTTATTACGACTACGGGATTGGGTTGTCTGGCCGATACGGAGAAATTTCTGAACGAGATGCTCGATAACGGCGGTCAGATGCTGAACCCTACGACCTTTATTCACTCCACGTTCAACACGTTGGGCGGTCAATTGGCTTTGCTGTTGCACTCGAACGCCTATAATATGACGTATGCACAGTGTGGACACAGTTTTGAGAACGGATTGACGGATGCCGCCTTGCTGTTGGGTGAGGGACGGCGCAATGTGCTGCTTGGCGGGATTGACGAGCGTATCGACAGCGGCGAGGTCATAGAGCGCCGTTTGGGTTGTCTGGACAGTGATGCTTTCCGTGGAGAGGGTGCGCAGTTTTTTCTGTTGGATACGGCTCCAACGGCTGCTTCTGCGGCTGCCTTTGTGGATTTTTCCACCTTTTCGGGCAAAATGAGCCGGGAAGAGGTGGATGAATGGATAGACCGCTTTCTGAGCGATAACGGTGTTGTTTCCGGCGATGTGTGCCTGACGGCTTGTGGCGGCAGCTGCAAAGTCAGGGGAGAGCGTATGGCTTTTAAGGAGGAATGCGGCGAATATCCGACAGCGGTAGCCTATGGCCTTTATCGGGCAGCGAGCGAGTTGAGCGAAGGTTATGCGCTCGTCTATAATTGCTATTTGGACAGATACCATTCACTGATACTGCTTGAAAAATGATAATCGGGATTGTATTGCTTTGCCTTGCGGTCGTTTTTTTGCTCTTCTACGCTTCGTGGAGCATTGACAGCGGTGTTTATCTTAAATGTCTTAACCGTGTGGAAACGAAGGAGAAACGTGTTTATCTTACGTTTGATGACGGTCCTGACCCCGAACAGACCCCGAAAGTGCTCGACGTGCTGAAGGCACATAGGGCAAAAGCCGTGTTTTTCTGTATTGGAGAGAAAGTAGAGGCACATCCTGAAATCGTACGGCGTATCCTTGCCGAGGGGCATGCCGTAGGTAACCATTCCCACACCCATACTTCCCGTTTCCCTCTGTTGCGCAGGCAGGCGATGCTTGCCGACGTGGAGGCTTGTTCTGCCGCGTTGGAAAAAGTTTCGGATAGAAAAGTAACTTTGTTCCGACCTCCGTTTGGGGTGACCAATCCCACCGTGGCTGCTGTTGTGCGTCGGTTGGAGCTTCGTCCCGTAGGATGGACCATCCGCACCTACGACACCCGTAATTCCGACCCTGATACCGTGTTGAAACACATCGAAGGCAAACTCAAACCTGGAGCCATCATCCTGCTCCACGACCGCCTGCCCGGCAGTGACCGCCTTCTTCACGACATCCTCACCTATCTGAAAACCACCGGCTACACCTTCAACTCCCTCCTCCCGTAACGAAAAGAGTCGAAAGTTTCTCAGTCTTCAGGTTTTGCGGCTTATTATCCGCAAAAAGGCATAATATTCTAATTTCAAGGTATTTTATCCGATAGGTGTTGTGGAAAATCACTCTTGGAGATTCCCGATATTCAGATTTATTTTTCACCGGCTTTTAGGGGTGTACACCAGGTGCGCCCGCAGGCAGCACTTTGCTGAATGATTCAATGATTTACAGGTGTTTGTTCCGGATTTTTGCGGGGCGGATGCACCTGGGGTACATCCCTACGAGCGAGGAATCGCCTATGGAAACTATTGTATAGGCAATCTTCAGGCAATTCTCCAATCGACAATTTCTATTAATAGAATATCTGATAGCGGATTGAAAAATCAACTGATTGTTGTAGTTCTTGGATTTTTTATCGGACAGCAATAATATCCAATGTAACTTGTCTTATTTGGCAAATATTGATATTTTTATTAATATTGTAAATAACATCAAAGTAGTACATTTATGATTACAGGCGAAATAAAGCAAAAAATAGATGCCGTATGGCAGACATTCTGGAACAGTGGATTTACCCAACCTTCGGCAATTTTTGAGCAGATAACGTATTTGCTTTTTATGAAAATGCTCGATGAGAGCCAATTGCAAAAAGAGGTTATTGCCAATCTGACGGGTGATTCATTGGTAAACCCTACATTCCCGAAAGGATTATGGCACAATCCGTCGACTGATCAGGATGTACCTTATGAGGAAATGCGCTGGCACATTTTTAAGGATATGGAGCCTGCAAAGATGCTGAACAGAGTACGCAATGATGTTTTTATTTTTCTTCGTTATATAAGCGGAGAAGGCTCTGCCTACAGTAAGGCAATGGAGAATACCGTTTTTCAGATTAACAATGCCCGGTTATTGTCGCGTGTTGTTGAGGGAATAGAGGAAATTGCAGCAGACGGTGCCGACATGATGGGCGATGTGTATGAGTACATGCTTAGCACAATGGCTGCATCAGGAACAAACGGTCAATTTCGTACTCCAAGGCACATTATCCGCATGATGGTTGAACTCATGAAGCCGACTCTCGAAGATACTATTTGTGACCCTGCCATGGGGTCAGCCGGTTTCATCATGGAAGCGGCGAGGTACATTCAAGAGCATCAGAGCGATGAACTCTTGAATATTGATGTTATGAAACGTTTCCGCAGTGAAATTTTCCATGGGTCAGATTCCGATGCTTCAATGATGCGTATCGGATGTATGAACATGATGCTGCATGACGTGGACGAACCGCAGTTGTACTATCGAAATTCGCTCTCAGATGAGAACAACGACACGAACAAGTATACATTGTGCCTTGCCAATCCGCCGTTTGCAGGCAGTCTCGACCAGGATGATATTGCTCCATCACTTCGTGCGGCAGTAAAGACGAAAAAGACAGAGCTTCTGTTTCTTGCTTTGATGATGAGAATGCTTCAGACAGGTGGCCGTTGTGCCTCCATTGTTCCGGATACGGTACTGACGGGTGACGCCCAGGCCTATAAAACCATTCGTTCAGCATTGGTGGATGATAATTGTCTGCAAGCCGTTATCACTATGCCAAGCGGTGTATTCCTGCCTTACAGCGGAGTGTCTACTGCAATCATCATATTTACCAAGACCGGAACAGGTGGAACTGATAAAGTGTGGTTCTACGATATGCGGGCTGATGGGTTCTCGTTGACGACCCAACGCACGCCAATGCCTGAGCAAAATGATATACCTGATATTATCAGTAGATTCCACAATCTTAGTGGCGAAGCAGGACGCAGTCGCAAAGAGCAATCCTTCTTAGTGTCGGTGGATGAAATACGTGAAAATAACTACGACCTTAGCTATAAGTGCTACCATGAGGTAGAACGTGAAGTGGTAGTTTACGATGCGCCGGAAGTGATTATATCGAGAATGAAAGAGCGTCAGGCAAAAATTGATGCTGCGTTTGCGGAGTTTCAGAAACTGCTTAATTCGTAAGGCTATGAAGGTGGATAAATCGAAATGGGGACGTAAGACCCTTAAAGATATTGGCATAATTGTTTCCGGTGCAACACCACGCACCGATGATCCTCTAAATTGGGGTGACAAATATAATTGGGTCACTCCGGCAGAATTAAAAGGAGAGAAATATATAGGCAGGACTCAAAAGCAAATAACCGACCACGCATTAAGTAAAACGAAATTAACACTGATGCCCCCCGGAACAGTGTTGTTATCTTCAAGGGCTCCCATCGGAAAAGTTGCTATAACAACTGAGCCAATGTACTGCAATCAAGGTTTCAAGAATATTGTTTGTGGAAACAAGTTCTTTAATGGATTTCTTTATTATTATCTCATTGCCAACCAAAAGGAACTAAATCGCAGAGGTAATGGTGTGACATTTAAGGAAATCTCTAAAAAAAATGTAGAAGCATTTCCTGTCATAGTCCCTTCTTTATATGAGCAACAAGCTATTGCGTCCGAATTGGATGCTGTGCAAGAAATGATAGATGGTTACAAGGCTCAATTGGCAGACCTTGATGCTTTGGCTCAATCTATCTTCCTTGATATGTTTGGAGATCCGATTACAAATCCCAAAGGGTGGAAAATGAATAAAGTTTCTGATCTAAGTATGAAGATGTCAACTGGTCCATTTGGTTCCATGTTACATAAATCAGATTATACAGTTGATGGTATTCCATCCATCAATCCTCAGAATATTAATAATAGGAAAATAATAACTGATGATATAGCAAAAATATCTTATCAGAAGGCTGAAGAATTGTCAAAGTACATCGTGAGAACTAATAATATAATTATTGCGCGTAGAGGTGATTTGAGTAAATGTGCTATTATTACTGATAAAGAAGATGGTTGGCTATGTGGCACAGGCTCTTTTATGCTTGAACTTAAAAACATATTACCGATATTATTTTACTACCAATATACTTCACAATCTGTGCAAAAATTTTTAAATGACAAATGTATTGGAGCAACAATGCCAAATCTTAACCAAAAAATTTTAGGTGGCTTAAAGCTAATCGTTCCTCCTCTTTCATTACAACAGCACTTTGCTTCTCAGGTGGAAGCGATTGAGAAGCAAAAAGATTTACTACGGGAACAGTTGAAAGATGCTGAAACCTTGATGGCAGAACGGATGCAATATTATTTTTCTTAAAACTAAAAGGCAATGAAAGAGATAGATTTAAAACTATTGGCGACATTAAAGCGATATGAAGATTGCGGTATCGCACAGCAGGTAGATTATGAAAAATTCTATCTCTACTCACTTATTACCCATTCTACAGCTATCGAGGGCTCTACGGTCACAGAGGTAGAGAACCAGTTGCTTTTTGATGAGGGCATCGCCGCAAAAGGACGTTCGCTCAATGAACAAATGATGAATGTCGATTTGAAAAATGCCTATGTGTTTGGTTTTGAGTGGGTGAAGTCTCACAAACCTTATACGGTAGATTTCTTATGCAATCTCTCTGCAATGGTTATGCGTCGTACGGGTGCTGAATACTCTACAATAGCAGGTAAGTTTGATTCGTCAAAAGGCGAACTGCGTCTTTGCAATGTAAGTGCAGGAATTGGCGGTAAGAGTTATTTAGCATACAATAAAGTGCCTAAAGCAACGGAGGATTTCTGTAAATGGCTGAATGAAGAACTGTTTGCAATAGATAAGAGCGATGTTGCTGCATGCTATCGTTTAAGTTTTGAAGCACACTTCAGACTTGTTACTATTCATCCGTGGGTAGACGGTAACGGGCGTGCCACACGCCTGCTTATGAACATTGTACAGCGTCAATTAGGTCTTATCCCGTCCATTGTAACAAAGGAAGCTAAAGGTGAATACATTCAAGCTTTAATTGATAGCCGTGAAAATGAAGATAGTACTATTGTTCAAGATGTAATGCTGGCTCAACATATTGCCAATCTTGAAAGTAGAATTCTACAGTATCAAAAATCTATGGACAATACTGTTGGTGATACTGTAAATGATACTGTAAAATCAAGTGATACTGTATCCCGGCTTATTGCTCTTATAAAAGAACATCCGAATTATACATACGATGAATATGCTGATGCTCTTGGTATAGGTCGCGCTACAGTGGCACGTCACATTAAGAAACTGAAAGGAACCGTCATAGAGCGAACTGGCTCTGACAAGATTGGCTATTGGGAATTTAAAAAGTGATGACCCATGAAGAATTTTGATATAATAAAAGACATTAGAGG
The DNA here is from genome assembly GCA_944321875.1 of uncultured Muribaculaceae bacterium. Lineage (GTDB taxonomy): Bacteria > Bacteroidota > Bacteroidia > Bacteroidales > Muribaculaceae > Limisoma. The sequence goes on along the minus strand of CALUMX010000001.1, from coordinate 59,139 downwards.
GTTGGCTACATTGCACAGATATTGTGCTACCGCAGAGGAATTTCAAGTAGCCAATCCATTGATTTCGGCTCAAAATGCCCGACTTGCATTGGAATCTATAGTAAAGACGGTATATAGACTCAAAAATTGGCAAGTTGGCGAGAGGACGTCGTTACTTTCTCTTACCACTGATGAAAGGTTTAAGGAGTTTATTGACAGTCCTGAACTCATGAAGCGAATACATTATGTTCGCAAGATTGGCAATAATGCGGCACACGTTGGTGGCGATGCCGGATATGTAGGACGCAGGGAATCTTTCTTTGCCGTCCTGAACTTGTATTATATCATAGGCTCCGTTTTACTTGCATGGAAGCTCATCGATAAATTGCCGGATTTCAATAAAGACCTTATTCCTCAGGTTGCAACGCTTGGTAGTGTGGCCGTTGTTCCTCAGCCGGGTCAAGTTGCGACCATAACCTCCAATGCTGCTCAAAGTGCAGCTGAAACAGTTGAGCAAACGACAGATGAGACTCCGGCAACCGTCAATGCCCAACCTATAGTTAACGACCTATCAGAGGCTGAGACTCGGAAGTTATATATTGATTTGCTTTTACACGAGGCCGGTTGGAAAGTATCAGAGAAAGACGGTGAGATTATACCACGTCAGGCTTGTACGGAAATTGAAGTACACGGAATGCCCAGTGAAAGTGGTATAGGATATGCTGATTATGTATTGTTTGACACGAATGCCATTCCGATTGCCGTTGTAGAGGCAAAACGTACAAGCGTAGATGCTGCCAAGGGCCGGCATCAGGCAGAGTTGTATGCTGATTGTCTCGCAGCAAAATATGCGTGTCCTCGCCCCGTAATCTATTATACCAATGGTTTTGATACGAACATTATTGATGGAATTGGCTATCCGGCACGTTCTGTAATGGGCTTCCACACCCTTGATGAGTTGCGTCGCCTGATATCTCAGCGTGACAGAAATGACATTACTGATTTGACTATTTCTGACAAGATAACCAATCGAAAATATCAGAAGCGGGTTATTGAGTCTGTTTGCCGTCATTACAATGACAAGCATAGACGTGCATTACTCGTTATGGCTACCGGTACTGGTAAGACTCGTGTCAGTATCTCATTGGTAGATGTACTTGTTCGCAACAAGTGGGTCAAGAACGTTCTGTTTCTTGCAGACCGAATTGAATTGGTCAACCAAGCAAAAAAGAACTATACGAAATTGCTTCCTGATATGACCGTAAGCTCGTTGCGTGACAGTGATGTAGACATTACAGCCCGTATCTTGTTCTCTACCTATCAGACAATGATTGGCCATCTCGATAGAGACAACAAGACATTCTCTATAGGACGCTTTGATTTGATAATTATTGATGAGGCACACAGAAGTGTCTTTGGTAAATATGGTGCAATTTTTGATTACTTCGATGGCTTGCTTTTAGGACTGACTGCTACGCCAAGAAACGAAGTTGACCGTTCTACTTATGAGCTGTTTGGTATGGAACAAGGTGAGCCAACAGACAGCTATGAGTATGAGGAAGCTATTGCTGACGGCTATTTGAATCCATTTATACCGATAAAAGACAACTCGAAGATTCTGACTGAAGGTATCCATCCTGAAAATCTTTCAGATGAGGAACGGAAGCAGATTGAGGAGATTTTTGAGTATGAAAAAATGATGGCGGGGATGGAGCCTGATGACTCATATAGCCGAACGATCAGTGCTACTGAAATTTTTAAATATATATTTAATATTGATACAGTTGACCATGTGCTGAATCGGCTGATGAGCGACGGAATCCGGATAAAGGATGGGGCTGTAATTGGAAAAACTATTATTTTCGCTTATAATCATAGACATGCCGTACTCATTGCGGAACGGTTTGCCGCATTGTATCCGGAACTGGGCCCTGATTTCTGTCGGGTGATTGATAATTATGAGAAATATGCTTCCGACCTTATTTCCCGTTTCTCAGATATCGAAAAACAGCCTCAGATAGCAGTTTCTGTCGATATGTTGGATACGGGTATAGATGTTCCGGAGATAGTGAATCTGGTGTTTTTTAAACCGATTCATTCAAAAATCAAATTTTGGCAAATGATAGGACGTGGAACCCGTCTATGTGAGAATTTGTTTGGTTCCGGTATTCATAAGAAAGAATTCTTGATCTTTGATTTTTATCGGAACTTTGAATATTTTGAAATGAATCCGAATGGAGCACAGCTTCCACAATCACAGTCAATCGTCAGCTTGTTGTTCAATTTGCGAACCGATATTAAATTTGCTTTGCAGGACGGAAAATATCAGGCAGATGAGAACGTGAAGGCATTTCATGATGAGTTGAAAGATATTTTGCATAAGCAGATTGCTGAATTAAACAGAAATCGTTTGGATGTCCGTCTGCAACTTCGGGCTGTAGAGACATATTCGGTTCCGGAGGCAATGACTTGTTTATCAGTGGGAGATGTAATGGCAATCAAATCCAAAATAGCTCCTTTGCTGCAAAATGCGGTAACCAATACGGCGGCTTTAAAATTTGATGCACTTATACTAAAAGTCCAGTTATCAATCGTGGATGAGTCTGTTAATTCGGTTTCATCAGAGCGAAAGATTATGGATATTGCCGAGTATCTGAAAGAGAAAAAGGCATCTATTCCTCAAGTGAAGGCAAAAATGGATGTGCTTAACGAAGTTTCAACGGTTCAGTTTTGGGAATCTAAGAATCTTGATTCTTTGGAGCGTGTAAGAAAAGAACTTCGTGAACTTATGCAGTATATTGACAGTAATGCGGCCGGACAAGTCTTCACTGTCAATATAACCGATACATTTGAAAAGGATAAATCGGGTGTAAGAATACAACCTATACGTACTTATCGTCGGAGAGTTGAGGATTATTTGAAAGAGCATCTTTCTAACGACGTGGTTCTACAGAAAATATATTGTCTGGAACCACTTGACAGCATAGATATTGCTCGTTTGGAACAAATATTCTGGCAGGAATTAGGTACTCGTGAGGAATTCGACGCCCAGACTCAAAACAGACCGTATCAGCAAAATATTGCAGCGTTCATACGTTCGATTATTGGAATTGAACAGAATGTTGCTTTGGAAAAATATAGGAACTTGATTCATGGTGTGGAGATGACACGTCAGCAAGAAGAATATCTTCGTATGCTAATCCGGTACGTCTGTGAGAATGGAAACATCGCGACAACTGTTTTGCAGCAACCTCCATTCAACAAATTTACCTCTATATTCCGGAATACCCCGAAGACTCTTATTGATTATGTAAATTTCATCAGTAAAGTAATTGTAGCTTGATAATATTGTTGAAACAATTATATGAGTTACATATAATCATGTGGTTTTGCGGATAATTAACCGCAAAATTTGCGGCTTATTATCCGCAAAAAGGCATAATATTCTAATTTCAAGGTATTTTATCCGATAGGTGTTGTGGAAAATCACTCTTGGAGATTCCCGATATTCAGATTTATTTTTCACCGGCTTTTAGGGGTGTACACCAGGTGCGCCCGCAGGCAGCACTTTGCTGAATGATTCAATGATTTACAGGTGTTTGTTCCGGATTTTTGCGGGGCGGATGCACCTGGGGTACATCCCTACGAGCGAGGAATCGCCTATGGAAACTGTTGCTGTCTTTGCTCTCGACTTTCACTATTTTTAGATAAGATAGGATGCAGCTCAGCTGAAATATGCAAGTAAACTTGCTTTTTTCTGCGCGCGACTTTCACTATCTTTGTATAAGATAGGATGCGGCTTGGTACAGTCAAATTTGAAAACTTTGTTCTCATTTGCCTTTACTCTCGCCTTTCACTATCTTTGCAAAAATGCCTTTTATCAGAAGTGCGGAATTGTTATGCTAATCGACCAATTGTATTCTACCGAACGTTTTGAGACGGAAAGCGGCTCTGTGAAAGCCTCTGTCAGAATTAATTATGCCCATGATGTGTTCAAGGGACATTTTCCCGGTACTCCTGTATTGCCGGGGGTATGTACGATGCTTATCATCCGGGAACTGGTAGAACGGTATCTTGGTTGTAACCTGAAATATGGGAAAGTGTCATCGTGTAAGTTTCTGGCAATGGTCACTCCGTCGCTGTCCGATGTAGTGGAGCTGGAAATCGATGTCGATGGCCGTACGGTTAAGGCGGTGGGTATGTGTGGCGGCCGTACTTGTGTGAAGATGAAGGCAGAAATGGATGAGTTGTGAAATGAAGGCTGACGGTAATCGCATGGAACTGTCGTGGCCGGAGCGGATGCGTAAGTTGGGTGGAGTGGTCATTATTCCGACCTACAACAACGACAAGACGCTCGGCGACGTGGTGGCGGAGGTGTTGGAATACGCTTCCGATGTGATTGTCGTGAACGACGGTTCGACCGACCGCACTGAGGAAGTGTTGAGAAATTTCCCTTCGGTGAGGGTTATCCGCCATGAACGCAACAAGGGCAAAGGTTCCGCATTGAAAAACGGACTTTCACAGGCGAAAAAGTCAGGTTACCGGGTGGCCATCACCATCGATTCCGACGGGCAACACTATCCTTCCGACTTACCGCTGTTTATCGAGGCCGCAGAGCAGAATCCCGATGCACTTTATGTCGGTGCGCGCAACATCGAGAGTGAGAATATGCCGGGAAAGAACACCTTTGCCAATAAATTTTCCAATTTCTGGTACCGGCTGGAGACGGGCATTGCCCTTCCCGACACGCAGTCGGGCTATCGGTTGTATCCCTTGAAGAAAATGAACGTGGACCGTTTCTGGTACACGGCCAAATATGAATTTGAGCTGGAAGCCCTTGTCTTTGCCGCCTGGGGTGGCGTGGAGGTGAGAAGCATCCCCATCCGCGTCTATTATCCGCCGCAGGAGGAACGTGTGTCGCATTTCCGGCCGATGCGTGACTTCACGCGCATCAGTGTGCTCAATACGCTGCTCGTTTTGCTCCGCGTCTTCTGGATTTTTCCGCGCAATCTGGTGCGTGCCCTGGCGTGGCAGTTGGGATTCTACAGTGTGTTGCTGACGGCGGTTTCGATGCTTGCCGTCATTGCTTTTTCCGTAAGTTTTGATTTTTCCTCCTGTCGGTTTCATGCGGTAGGAAATCCTTTCTGGGAGTCGGATGGAGGAATTGTGGCGTTGGTGTTTCTACTCCTGCAATGGGCTGTTTTCGGCCGTTTCGAACTGGCTTTTCTCTCATCTTTGCCCATACAGGTGGGAATGCTGTCTGTCGGAGCGTTGGAAAGCTATGGCGGTACAGTCTATGGCCGTACGGTGGAGATGCTGACCATTGCCGCGATGGGATTAGGAGGACTGGCGGGCGGCTTGTCGGTAGCGCGGCAGTTGTGGTGCTTCCGTCGGGGAATTCAGGGCTACCGGCTTCATGGAGTTGTCATGTATTATTCAGCCCTCGTGATGGTGGCCGGAATGGCAATGGTGCTGTTTCCGAAATCCTCTCTTTTCGAAATTTTCTCCCTTGCTTTCCTGACTTATGCCGCCCAACTGGCTACGGCTTATTCCGTCGTACCTTTGTTGTTCGATATTTTTATCTCGCGGCCTGCTTCCCGCGGTCTGCGCCCTTACACGCTGGCCGGTTTCCTTCAGACGTTTCTTACCTACAACGTTTTTCTTCTTGGCTGTATCGTCCTTCACGTCGTTCTGCCTTTCCTGCTGATTTTGCCTTTACGGCAAAGCAGGAAACAGGCGTTGACCTGCGGTTTGATGCACTACACCTGCCGTTTCCTGCTTTGGTCGGCTTTCTTTGTGAGGAAGAAGAAACTGTTCGATGAGGGTTGCCTGCCGACAAAGCCGGCGGTTGTCATTGCCAACCATCAGTCGTTTGTCGATATTCTGATTATGATTGCCCTTTTCCCGAAACTGCTGATTGTCACGAACCGCTGGGTGTGGAACTCACCCGTATTCGGTGCGGTTATCCGTTATGCGGGTTTCGTGTGTGTGGCCGACGGGTATGAGAAAAACATGGATTATCTGAAGCGGAAAATGGCAGAAGGTTATTCAGTGGGTATTTTCCCGGAGGGAACGCGCAGCACCGACGGAAGAATCCGGCGGTTTCACAAGGGAGCGTTCTATCTGGCAGAGGAGCTGAATGCCGACCTGTTGCCGATGCTTTTCTATGGCAACGGGCATATCATCCCGAAGCAGCAGCCCGGCTATGTGCATCGCGGACTTATGGCGGTGAGGGTTCTGCCGCTGATTCCGGCTGACGATAAGACTTACGGTGCGACCTATCAGGAGCGCACGAAGCGGATAGGCGCGCTGATGCGCCGCGAGTATGACCGCCTTTGCTCCTCGATGCAGTCGGCCGACAATCCCAACGTAGTGAGCGCATTCCTGCATCATTATATCTACAAAGGTCCAATCGTGGAATGGTATGTGAAGGTGAAATTCCGTTTGGAGCATCATTATCGGCTGTTTGACCGCTTGCTGCCTGCCGGCGGCGTGCTGACCGACATCGGTTGCGGCATGGGTATGCTCTGCCGCTTGCTGGCCATGACTTCGGCAGAGCGCCAGGTGACAGGTATCGACTATGACCGCCGGAAAATCGACATTGCCGCTCATGGATGGCACCGCCCCGACAATCTGCATTTCGTGTGTGCCGACGTAAGCCGTTGTGAACTGCCGCTTTCCGATGCGTTCATTATCAGCGACGTGCTTCACTATCTTGGCGACAAAGAGCAGGAAGACCTCCTTGCCCGCTGTGCTGCCCGGCTGAATCCGGGAGGAATGATTGTGGTGCGCGACAGCAATGCCGCCGAACGGAAGAAACACCGCCTGACCGTGCTGACGGAAATTCTGTCGACACGCGTCTGCCTTTTCAACAAGACAAAGGGAAAACTCAACTATACGTCACGCCCGCACCTGCAGTCAGTGGCATCCTCTCTGGGAATGCGGCTGGAGGACGTGCCGGGCGGTGACAGCCGCATTACGGCCAATGCCGTCTATGTACTTAAAAAGGAAGAATGATGAATGAATTTGACATAATCGTGATAGGCAGCGGCCTGGGAGGGCTGGAGACGGCCGTAATGCTGAGCAAGGAAGGCTTTAACGTCTGTGTCGTGGAGAAAAACCGTCAGGTGGGCGGTTGTCTGCAAAGCTACGTGCGCCACGGCTACAAACTCGACACCGGCATGCACTATATCGGCAGTCTCGGCAGCGGACAGGTGCTTCATCAGTGTTTCAGCTATTTCGGCATTATGGACCGCCTGCGTCTGAAGAAACTCGATGAGGAGGCGTTCGACCGCATTCACTATGCCGGCGGTGTCTACGACTATGCGATGGGTGAGGAAGCCTTCATCGAGACACTGAGCCGCCAGTTTCCTGCCGAGAGCGGCAATTTGCGCCGTTACGTCGCGCGGTTGAGCGAGGTGGGGCATTCCATCAGTGTCGACAATTTCAAGAAAGGTTATGTCTCCAATCCCGGTGCTCTCAGCTATTTCGGAATGTCGGCATCAGGAGTCATCGACTCGCTCATAGCCGATGAGCGTTTGCGCAATGTGTTGGCTGCCAACTCCGTTCTCTATGGCGGCGTGTACGACAAATCTACCTTCTATGAGCATGCGATGATTAGCTATTCCTACATGGAGGGAGCCTACCGCTGCATCGACGGCAGCATGCACATCGCCACCTCGCTGGTTGATGAAATCAGGAAAAACGGCGGTACGGTGCGGTGTGACAGTGAGGTGGAGCGCATTATGGTCGATGGTGACCGGGTGACGGGTGTACAGCTCAGGGGCGGCGAGCGCATCGGAGCCAAGCACGTCATTTCCAATATGCACCCGCAACTGACGCTTGAGTTGCTCGACAAGAATAAGGTTATCAAGAAAGCCTTTCATACCCGCATCCGCTCGCTCGAGAACAGCTACGGACTCTTCACCATGTATCTGCTGATGAAACCCGGCGCCTGTCCCTATGTCAACCGCAACGAATATATTCACGAGCGTGAGAGCGTATGGTATGTCCGTCACGACGGTCCGATTGACTGCTGCCTGATTTCGATGCAGCCGATGTCGGACGATGAGCGCTTTGCCAATGTGATTTCGGTTATTACTCCGATGTATATCGACGAGCTTTCGGAATGGTCCGACACGCTGCCGGAGCGCAGAGGTGAGGCTTACAAGGCTTTTAAGGAGCGGAAAATCGCCGAGTTGCTGGCATTGATGAAGAGACACGGTTTTGATTGGAGCGACAAAGTAGAGTATATCTATTCCAATTCTCCGCTCAGCTACCGTGACTATACGGGTACCATCGACGGTTCAGCCTACGGCATTCTGAAAGATTACCATTCGCCGATGACTTGCCTGCTCTCGCCCCGCACGAAGTTGCAGAATCTTTATTTTACGGGACAGAATATCAACGTACACGGCGCACTCGGCGTGACACTCACGTCGGTCATCACCTGCGCCGAATTTTTGGGAATGGATTATTTGGCTAAGAAAATAGGAAATTACTGATAGACACATGTCGGTTTTCGCGTTCATATTGCTGATAATTGCCGCGGTGCTTGTGGTGGCCGTCCCTGTTGTTTTGCAGAGACGCCGCAACCGTTTGGTGCCGCGCCACGCCTTTGACGACGGCGGCGAGCCGGTTACCGTCAGAGGTGGTACGCGCGTCTATCGGGGTAATACGCTCCGTCACGATGAGTCGGGGCTTTGGGAACTGACAGTGGCGGGTGGCGACTTTGACCGTGGCTTTGCCATCGGCAAGCTGACGGAGGACCTGCTCTATTATCAGGAAAAAGTGTTTGTCGAGCAAATCCGGCGGCTTGTTCCTTCCAATCGTTATCTGCGGTTTCTCCGTTGCTTCATTTTGTTCTACAACCGTAATCTCGGAGCCAATGTGGCGGAGGAGTACCGCAACGAAATCTATGGTCTGTCGCGTTTTTGCTCCGACGACTGGAACGTTATCGGCTCGGCTTACAAGCGTCAGCTCAACTACCATTCGGCGCACGACATCGGCCATGCCCTGCAGGACTATATGATGGTCGGTTGCAGTTCGTTTGCCTGTCGCGGTCATCGCTCGGCTGACGGCAAATTGATTGTGGGACGCAATTTTGATTTCTGGGCGGGTGATGATTTTGCCCGCAATAAGATAGTGCAGTTTGTCTTTCCGGAAAAGGGATGGCGGTTTGCCTCCGTCAGCTGGCCGGGTATGGTCGGTGTGCTTTCCGGAATGAACGAGAAAGGACTCACGGTGACTATCAACGCCGCCAAGTCGGCATTACCCCTGTCGGCAGCTACGCCCATCTCCCTGCTGACACGCGAGATACTGCAATATGCTTCAACGATAGAGGAAGCTGTGGCCATTGCCCGTCGCCGTCGCACGTTTGTGTCGGAATCCATTCTGGTGGGTTCCGCTGCCGATGGAGCCGCCGTTGTCATTGAGAAATCGCCCCGTCGGATGGCATTGTGCGAAATAGCAGACGATTGCCTGCTTTCCACCAACCATTTTCAAAGCGAGGCATTCCGTCGCGACCGCCATAACCGCCGGAACATGGCAACGTCTGACAGCGTCTACCGGTTGCACCGGTTGCGTCAGCTGCTCGACGCCGGTCCGGTTGATGCCTTGCGTGCCGCCGCCATTCTGCGCGACCGTAACGGTATCGACGGCAAGAAGCTGGGCATGACCAACGAAGCCGCCATCAATCAGCTGATAGCCCATCACAGCGTTATTTTCCGGCCGGAGGACCTGTTCATGTGGGTATCTGCACCGCCGTGGCAGTGCGGCAAGTATCTCTGCTACGACCTGAAGCGGATTTTTGCCCGGGAGAAGGATTTTTTTGGAGCGTTGTCGGAGCCGGAGGCTGCTCTTCCTGCCGATGCTTTCCTCAGCAGCAAAGACTATCAGAACCTGCTGGTGTATCGCAGCTTGAAAGCCGGAATAGAGATGGCAACGGCGGCCCGCAGAAAAGTTGAACCGGAAACAATCAGTCAATTTCTGGCTTCCAACCCATCTTTCTACTATGTCTATGAGCTGATTGGCAATTATTGCCTATCTTTGGGAAATAAAACAGAGGCCTGCCGCTACTGGCGGAAAGCGCTTGACTTTCCGTTGCCGAAGGCGGAGGTCAGAACCTCATTGGAGAAAAAACTGAGAAAACATGGAAAGAAATCCTGATATACAATTCCGTTCGCCTGAGGAAATCAGGCATTACCAGGAGCAGCGGCTTGCAGAGACGCTGGCCTATCTGAAAGCGCATTCGCGGTTTTACCAGAGGATGTTTGAGGAGAACGGCATCGACATCTCCACTATCCGCACCATCGACGACCTGCAGCGTCTTCCCGTAACGACGAAGACCGACCTGCAGACGCACAACAAGGATTTTATCTGCGTACCGAAGAATAAAATCATCGATTATGTGACCACGTCCGGAACGCTGGGTGACCCCGTGACGTTTGTGCTGACCGACGGCGACCTCGACCGGCTGGCCTATAACGAGTTTCTCTCCTATACAACGGCCGGCTGTACGGCCGACGACGTGCTTCAGTTGATGACGACCATCGACCGCCGCTTCATGGCCGGTCTGGCTTATTTCCTTGGAGCGCGCGAGTTGGGTATGGGAGTGGCGCGTGTGGGTAACGGCATCCCGGAACTGCAGTGGGATACGGTGAGGCGCATCCATCCTACCTGCGGCATGGTTGTCCCTTCTTTCCTGCTGAAATTGATTGACTTTGCCGAGAAAAACGGCATTGACCATAACGCCTGCAGTATGCAGAAGTGTATCTGTATCGGTGAGGCGCTCCGTCAGCCCGGCACTTTTGAATTGAACACCCTGGGCCGGCGTATTCATGAGAAATGGCCCGCGTTGCAGATGCATTCCACCTATGCCTCGACCGAGATGCAGTCGTCGTTTACGGAATGCGGCCACTTCTGCGGCGGCCACTTGCAGCCCGAGCTGATTATCGTAGAGTTTCTCGACGACAACAACCTTCCTGTTGCGGAAGGCGAGGCCGGAGAGGTGACCGTCACGACACTCGGCGTGGAGGGAATGCCGCTCCTGCGCTTTAAGACCGGCGACATCTGCTACCATTACAGTGAGCCGTGTGCCTGCGGACGCAACACGGTACGGCTCAGTTCCATTCTGGGAAGAAAAGGACAGATGATAAAGTACAAGGGTACGACGCTCTATCCGCCGGCGCTGTTTGATATTCTTGACCACATGGTGAAGATACGCAACTATGTCATTGAGGTCTATACCAACGACATCGGTACGGATGAGATACTGGTGCGCGTCGGTACGGAGGAGGCAAGTGACGCATTGGCGAAGGAAATCAAGGATATGTTCCGCTCGAAGGTGCGCGTCGCTCCTTCCATCAAGTTTGAATCGCCTGACTATATCGCCAAGATTCAGATGCCGGCCATGAGCCGCAAGGCCATCAAGTTTATCGACTTGCGCTGACTTTCAGGCTGTTTTTACTGTTCGATTACAAACCTAACATACAAATAATGAGACATTTGAATATCAATCGCACCATGCTTGTTACGGGCACGGTTGCTGTTTCGTCGGTACTTGCTTGTGCGGCAAAACCAACTGACGGCGGAAAGAAGAGCCAGGCTGTCCGCCCTAACATCGTGTTTATCATGGCCGATGACCTCGGTATCGGCGACCTGGGATGCTACGGACAGGAACGCATCCATACACCAGCCATCGACTCGCTGGCACGCAACGGTATGATTTTTACGCAGCATTACAGCGGTTCGACCGTCAGCGCGCCTTCGCGTTGCGTATTGCTTACAGGCAAGCACACCGGACATTCCTATATACGCGGCAACAAGGGATATACGGCAGCAGACGGCCGTCCCTACGATTTGAATCTCGCATCGGAGGAAGTGACGCTCGGCGAGGTGCTTCAGACGCGCGACTATGTGACGGCATGTGTGGGAAAATGGGGATTGGGTGGCCCGTCAGGAGAGGGACATCCCAACAATCAGGGTTTTGACTACTTCTTCGGCTATCTTGGTCAGGCCAACGCTCACCGCTATTATCCGACACAGCTGTTTGAGAACAACGAGCCGGTCATGCTCAACAAGAAGGTGTATTCCCACGACCTGATTATGGAAAAGGCTCTTGAGTTTATCGACCGTACGGCCGGAAGTCCATTCTTCCTCTATCTGACACCGACGATTCCGCATGCCGACCTGATTGTGCCCGATAATGAGCTGTTCGACTACGACGGCAAGTTTGAGGAAGTGCCTTATCCGAAAGGAAAAGGCTACACGCCACAGGAGAAACCCCGTGCTACGTTTGCCGCTATGGTGACACGGTTGGACCGTGATGTGCGCCGTGTAGTTCAGATGCTGGAGAAGAAGGGTATCATCGACAATACGATTATCATTTTTACGTCCGACAACGGTACGCACCATGAGGGTGGTCACGACCCCCGCTATTTTGACAGTAACGGTCCGTACAGAGGTACGAAACGCGACCTTTATGAAGGTGGTATCCGTACGCCGTTCATCGTTAATTGGAACGGCGTCATCGCTCCGGGTTCCGTGTCGTTCCATGAATCGACGTTCTGGGATTTCATGCCGACTGTCTGCGAGCTGACGGGAGCCAAGTTGCCGGAAGGAACAGACGGTATCTCTTACTTGCCGACGCTTACGGGCAAAGGCAAGCAGAAGCGTCACGACAGCCTTTATTTTGAATTTCACGAGGAGGGCGGCAAGCAGGCTGTCATCAAGGACCGCTGGAAACTGGTGCATCTCAACGTCAACAAGCCGGAAAAGGAAACTTATGAGCTTTACAACCTGAATGCCGACCCGGGCGAGTTGACCGATGTGGCTCATCTTTTCCCGGAGAAGGTGAAGGAACTGAAGGCTATCATGAAGGCGTCGCGCACGACCAACGATAACTGGAAATTCGCTTTTGAGAAATAATATTTTGGAGAGAGAATAAAAAAGAACGGGACTGTTATCAAAACTGTCCCGTTCGTCTTTAACCATAATTTGTTTCCTTGCTGTAGTAATATGTCCCTATTGTCTTTCAGGCAGGGAGGGAATCCATGTCGGTCGACAAATTCACAACCCTTTGTGGCCTGTATATTGTGCAAAAAATTGTTTTATTAAATTGTTTTTGTACTTATTGGACTCGTTAAAAGAGCAAAGGTTTAACGTAAAAGATAAAAAAATTTCATTTTCCTGATTTTTTTGGATTTTGGGGCAAAAGACAGATTTCAAAGAAAAGTCTTACCTTTGTATAGACCAATCAAAAAAACAGAATATCGTGGCAGGAAAAAAGATAGTTGAGACCCCGTTGATGAAGCAGTATTTCGAGATGAAGAAAAAGCATCCCGATGCCATTATGCTTTATCGCGTGGGTGATTTTTACGAAACATTCTCGGAGGATGCGATAACGGCATCCGAGATTCTGGGCATTACGCTGACGAAACGCGCCAACGGCCCGGGACAGTCGATTGAACTGGCCGGATTTCCGCACCATGCTCTCGACACCTACCTGCCCAAACTTGTGCGTGCTGGAAAGCGGGTGGCCATCTGCGAGCAGCTGGAGGACCCGAAACTGACGAAGAAACTGGTGAAACGCGGCATTACCGAATTGGTGACGCCGGGTGTGGCGCTCAACGGCAATATGCTCGACTATAAGGAGAACAACTTTCTCGGAGCCGTCCATTTCGGAAAGTCGGGATGCGGTGTAGCGTTTCTCGACATCAGTACGGGTGAGTTTATGACAGCGGAGGGTACGGTTGACTATGTCGACAAGCTGCTGGCCAATTTCAGCCCTAAGGAGGTACTCGTGGAGCGTTCGTGCAAGAAGCGTTTCGACCAGTCGTTCACGGCCAAATACCTTACGTTTGAACTGGAGGATTGGATGATGACCGAGTCGGCTGCCAACGAGCGGTTGCTCAAGCAGTTTGAGACACGCAACCTGAAAGGATTCGGTATCGAGAAAATGCCGAATGCCGTGGTGGCTTCCGGAGCCATCCTCTATTATCTCGACCTCACGCAGCACACGCAGACAGGACACATTACCTCCATCTCCCGCATCGAGGAGGAGAAATTCGTGCGTCTTGACCGCTTTACCATTCGTAATCTGGAACTTATCGAGCCGATGGCAGAGGACGGTAAGAGTCTGCTCAATGTCATCGACCGTACGGTCAGCCCGATGGGTGCGCGTCTGTTGCGCCGATGGGTGCTGTTCCCGTTGAAGTCGGTAAAGACAATCACCGACCGCCACGACGTGGTGGAATATTTCTTCAAGGATACGGAAGGCCGCGAGCTGATGCAGAAGCAGCTGGAAATGATTGGCGACATCGAGCGTCTGCTCTCGAAGATTGCCGTGGGACGTATCAGTCCGCGCGAGATGGTGCAGTTGAAGAATTCGCTGGGAGCCATCGTGCCGGTCAAGGCCTACTGTGAGGAGGCCGACAACACTGTGCTGCGCTCTTTCGGCGAGCAGCTGAACGCCTGCTCCACGCTCCGCGACCGCATCGAGCGTGAGCTGAACCCGGATGCTCCCCATGCCACCAACCGCGGCAACGTGGTGCGCGAGGGTGTGGATGACGAGTTGGATGAACTGCGTCACATCGCCTATTCCGGCAAAGACTATCTGCTCCAGATACAGCAGCGCGAGAGTGCGAACACCGGCATCCCGAGCCTTAAAATTGCCTACAACAACGTGTTCGGCTATTTCATCGAGGTGCGCAACACCCACAAGGACAAGGTGCCGCCCGAGTGGATTCGCAAGCAGACGCTGGTCAACGCCGAGCGTTACGTCACGCAGGAGTTGAAGGAATACGAAGAAAAGATTCTCGGAGCGGAGGAAAAGATTCTTTCCATCGAGACCCGCATATTCAACAATCTCGTTGAGGCCGCGGCTACCTATATACCGGCCATCCAGCTGAATGCCGCCTTGGTGGCACAGCTTGACTGTCTGCTCTCGTTTACGAGAGTGTCCATCGAGAACCGCTATTGCCGTCCGGTCATTGACGACTCGCTCGACATCGACATCTGCGAGGGACGTCACCCGGTGATTGAGAAGCAGTTGCCTCCCGGCGAGCAGTATGTGTCAAACTCCGTGCGTCTGGGCAACGATACACAGCAGATTATGATGATTACCGGTCCGAACATGGCCGGTAAGTCGGCTCTTCTGCGACAGACGGCGCTCATCGTGTTGCTTGGCCAGATTGGCTGTTTCGTGCCGGCTCAGTCGGCGCGTATCGGCATCGTTGACAAAATCTTCACCCGTGTCGGCGCGTCGGACAACATTTCGCTGGGCGAGTCGACCTTCATGGTTGAGATGAACGAGGCGGCCGCCATTCTCAACAACCTCAGCGAGCGCAGCCTTGTGCTTTTCGACGAGCTGGGACGCGGTACGAGTACCTACGACGGCATCTCGATTGCATGGTCAATCGTGGAATACATCCACGAACATCCGCGGATGAGAGCCAAGACGCTTTTTGCCACTCACTACCATGAGTTGAACGAGATGGAGAAAACCTTCAAGCGCATCGTCAACTACAACGTGTCGGTCAAGGAAATCGATGGCAAGGTCGTGTTTGTGCGCAAGTTGGTGAAAGGCGGTAGCGAGCACAGTTTCGGTATCCATGTGGCCAAGTTGGCGGGTCTGCCGCAGAGCATCGTGAAGCGGGCCAACGAGGTATTGAAGCAGTTGGAGGCATCCAGCTCGCGCGACAGCGTGAACAAGGGTCTGGAGAAGGTGACCGACAACATCGGCGGACAGGCCGTGCAGTTGTCCTTCTTCCAGCTCGACGACCCGGTGCTGAGCCAGGTGCGTGACGAGATTCTGAATGCCGACATCAACAACCTGACACCGATGGAGGCGCTGAACAAACTGAACGAAATCAAGACCATCATCACCGGCAAGAGAAGCTGATGACGAAGGAAGCATATCATAGCGGCAGCCCCGTAACGACATAGTTACGGGGCTGCTGTTTTATATGTTGAAAAACACATATAAATTCTTTGCCGTTGCAAATAGAAAACGTAATTTTGAGAATTGATTAATCAAGACCATAATGAAACACATCGTTTTACCTGATAATACTCAGCGCCGTCTGATATTCTATCTGGCCATGGAGGAATTTGTGGCACGGGAGCTGGACGAGGACGCATTTTTTCTCTGGCAGGTGAATCCGACCGTTATCTTCGGCCGGAATCAACTGATGGAAGCAGAGGTGAATGTGCCTTATTGTCAGGCAAATGGAATCAATATATTTCGTCGTAAGAGCGGTGGCGGCTGTGTCTATTCCGACCAGGGCAACCTGATGCTTTCCTATGTAGTCAAAGGTGAGAACGTGGGTTTTGTGTTTGACCGTTATCTGCGCCTCGTAGAGCTGGCGCTGCGTAAAATCGGCATACCCGCTACAGTCAGCGGCCGCAACGACATCCAGATTGCCGGCAAGAAAGTGTCGGGCAACGCATTCTACAAAGTGCCCGGCAAGTGCATCGTACATGGTACCATGCTGTTCAATACCAATTTCGACCATCTTGTCGAGGCTATTACTCCCTCGACCGACAAGCTCCAGAGTAAGGGTGTGGCTTCCGTGCGCCAGCACGTGACCAACCTCAGCGAGCATACCGATATGGGTATTGAGGATTTCAAGACATTTATCATCAATGAATTCACCAACGGCACCCGGATGCTGACGCCCGAGGAGGTGGCACGCATCGAGGAAATCGAGAAAACCTATCTCGACGACGGGTTCTTCAACGGAAGCAATCCGGCCTATTCGGTTTCGGCACGCGAGAAAATAGAAGGGGTGGGCGAGGTGATTCTGAGCCTGAACATGCGTCATGAGAAAATACGCCAGGTGCATATCGCCGGCGACTTTTTCGCCCTCGACGACCTGGCAGCCGAGTTGACCCGGCGTTTCGCAGGCCTAACAGTGGACGAGGCCGTGGCCTCCCTCTCCGGTTTGCAGGCGGGCGACTACATACGCAACCTGACAAACGACCAACTGATACATCTAATCAAAAAAATATAATCCATTAATCATTAATCACCATGGAAGAAAATTTGAAAAAAACCTGCCTATACGACAAACATGTGGCTTTGGGCGCAAAGATGAGCCCGTTCGCCGGATTTATGATGCCTATTGAGTATAGCTCCATCATCGATGAGCATACGGCTGTGCGTACGACGGTCGGAATGTTTGACGTGTCGCATATGGGCGAAATCTTCGTATCGGGTCCTGATGCAGAGCGCTTCGTAAACCACATCTTCACCAACGACGTGAAGGGGCTGGAAGCCGGCAAGGTACTCTATGGTATGATGCTTTATCCTGACGGCGGTGTGGTTGACGACCTGTTGGTTTACCGCATGACTGCTGAAAACACTTGGCTTCTCGTTGTGAACGCTTCCAACATCGACAAGGATGTGGAATGGATTTGCGGTCAGACAGAAGGTTTCGACGTTAAGATTGACAATGCTTCCGAACGCTGGGGACAGATTGCATTGCAGGGTCCGAAGGCGGAGGAAATCGCAGAACGCGTGCTCGACATGGAATTGTCGGACCTCGCTTTCTATACATTCAAGGAAATCACCTGGTACGACGCTCCGCTGATTGCCAGCCGTACGGGCTATACGGGTGAGGACGGTTTCGAGTTCTACGCTGCTCCGGAGGTAATCGTACGCCTTTGGGATATCCTGCTGACCGACGCTCATGTGAAGCCTTGCGGTCTCGGTTGCCGCGACACGCTCCGCTTTGAGGCAGGCTTGCCGCTTTACGGTCACGAGCTCAGCCCGGAAATCTCTCCGATTGAGTCGGGTCTCGGTATGTTCGTGAAGATGGACAAGGAAGAGTTCATCGGTAAGGAAGCCGTATTGAAGCAGAAGACAGAAGGCACAACGAAGAAGGTTGTGGGTATCGAGCTGAAGGAAAAGGCTATTCCTCGCGCCGGATACGAAGTGATTGCCGACGGCCGCACTGTCGGTGTCGTTACTACGGGCTATCACACCATCTCCACCGACCGCAGCGTATGTACGGCTCTCGTTGAGAAGGCTTACTCCGCTCTCGACACGGAAGTGGAAATCAAAATCAGAAAGAAACTCTTCAAGGCGGTAGTCTGCAAGAAGCGTTTCTACGACAAGAAATACAAAAAATAAATAAACCAAATAAAACAAACCAACAAAATCATTACAATTATGGCAAAGACAATTGAAGGCTTATATTACAGCGAATCACACGAATGGGTCAGAGTAGAAGGTGAATACGGTTATGTAGGTATCACAGACCACGCTCAACAGGCTATGGGCAATATCGTTTATGTCGATATGCCGGAAGAAGGCGACGAGGTGGAGAAGGATTCTGACTTCGGTGCTGTTGAGAGTGTAAAGGCTGCCAGCGATTTGATTGCGCCAATCAGCGGAGAAGTTGTAGAAGTGAACGAGGCTCTTGCCGACGCTCCTGAACTCATCAACAAGGACGCTTACGAAAACTGGATTATTAAGGTGAAACTCAGCGACGCTTCTGAATTGGAAGACTTGATGAACGCTGAGGATTATGCAGCATTCTGCGAAAACGAACATTAATATCTTCCCGTATTATGGCTTTTGCTTATTTTCCTCATACTGACGCCGATGTGAACGCCATGCTGGCGCGCATCGGTGTCGGAAGTCTTGAAGAGCTTTATGCCGACGTACCGGCCGACGTGGTCTACCGCAAGGAGTACGACCTTCCGTCTGCCATGTCGGAAATGGAAATCAGAAGATGTTTCGAGGGTCTTGGCCGCAAGAACAAGCCGGTTACGGTGATGTGCGGTTGCGGTGCCTACGACCACTATCAGCCGGCTGTGATTCCGGCGTTGATTAGCCGTGCTGAGTATCTGACGGCCTACACGCCCTATCAGGCTGAAATCTCACAAGGTACGCTTCGCTACATCTTTGAGTATCAGAGCATGATTGCCGAGCTGACAGGCATGGAGTGTGCCAACGCTTCCATGTATGACGGCGCTACGGCTGCTGCCGAGGCCATGATGATGGCAATGGCGGCTACCCGCAAGAAGACGCGCGTGCTCATCGCCGACACTTTGCTTCCGCAGGTGGCTGAGGTGGTGAGAACCTATGCTAAATATCACGGAGTGGTTATCGGAACAGTGGCTCACAAGGATGGTAATACCGACCTTGCCGACCTGAAAGCTCAACTCGAGGCCGGCGACGTAGCCGGTGTGCTCGTGCCGAGCATCAACCGTTTCGGTATCGTTGAGGACCTTACCGGCTTTGCTGATGCCGTTCACGCTCAGAAGGGCTTGCTCATGGTCTATGCCGACCCGTCGGCTCTGGCTGTGGTGCGCACTCCGGGCGAATGGGGTGCTGACGTGGCTTGTGGCGACGGCCAGACACTCGGTATTCCGATGAGCTTCGGTGGTCCGTATGTGGGCTTCCTCGCTTGCAAGAAAGAGCATGTGCGCAAGTTGCCGGGCCGTATCGTGGGTGAGACTACCGACGTCGACGGCAAGCGTGCGTTCGTACTTACGCTTCAGGCAAGAGAGCAGCACATCCGTCGTGAGAAGGCAAACAGCAACATCTGCTCCAACCAGTCGCTGATGGCTCTCTATGTGACTATCTATCTCTCATTGATGGGCAAGCAGGGACTGAAGGAAGTGTGCAACCAGTCGTATGGTGCCGCTCACTACCTGCACGACCAGTTGGTGGCTACCGGACTGTTTGCTCCGGTATTCGACCGTCCGTTCCTGAAAGAGTTCGTACTGAAGACTACCATCCCTGTCGAGAAACTGCAACAGGCATTGCTCGACGGCGGCTTCTTCGGCGCTCTCGCTACGGAGGAAGGCTATGTTTCGTTTGCGGCAACCGAACGTCGCACCCGTGAAGAAATCGACAGAATGATTGACCTGATAAAGAGCATTTAGTTATGAAATACTACGATAAATTGATATTCGAATTATCGAAACCGGGACGTTGCGGATATTCACTTCCTGTTTCTCCTTGGAACACTACTGCAGATGCTCTTCCTGAAGGTTTGCGCCGTACGGCCGCTGCCGAACTGCCGGAAGTGAGCGAACTCGACGTAGTGCGCCACTACACAAACTTGTCAAACATGAACTTCGGTGTGGACACGGGCTTCTATCCGCTCGGAAGCTGCACCATGAAATATAATCCGAAAATCAACGAGGAGATGGCCTCGCTTGCCTGCTTCAAGGACATTCACCCGTTGCAGCCGGAATCGACCGTACAGGGCGTGCTTGAGCTTTACTACAACCTCGAGCGCTCGCTCTCAGCCATCACAGGTATGGCCAATTTCACGCTGAATCCGTTTGCCGGCGCGCAGGGCGAGCTGACAGGATTGATGGTGATTCGCCGTTACCATGAGTTGCGCGGCGACATGAAGCGTACGAAGATTATCGTGCCCGACAGTGCTCACGGAACAAATCCGGCCAGCGCAGCCGTGTGCGGACTCGACGTGGTGGAAGTGAAGTCGAAACCAGACGGCAGAATCGACATTGAGTCGCTCCGTCCGTTGCTCGACGACACGATTGCGGGTATCATGATGACTAACCCGAACACCCTCGGATTGTTTGAATCGGAAATTAAGGAAATTGCGAAGCTCGTACATGACTGCGGCGGTCTACTCTATTACGATGGAGCCAACTTCAACCCGCTGCTCGGTATGGTACGTCCGGGTGATATGGGCTTTGACGTGCTTCACCTGAACCTGCACAAGACATTCTCCACACCTCACGGTGGTGGCGGTCCGGGTGCTGGCCCTGTCGGAGTGGCTGCCCATCTGGCTGACTGTCTGCCCAATCCGCGCGTAGTGCTTGGTGCTGACGGCAAATATCAGTTGCTTACGTCGGAGACTTCCTGCGGCCGTGTATCCGGCTTTATGGGTAACTTCGGCGTGCTTATCCGCGCTTACACCTACATCCTCTCTCTCGGCAAGGAAAACATCCGTATGGCCGGTCCGTTGGCTGTGCTTAACGCCAACTATATCAAGGAGAGCCTGAAGGATTGCTACAAGTTGCCGATTGACATGACTTGCATGCACGAGTTCGTATTTGACGGTTTGCTCGACAAGTCGACAGGCATCACTACGCTCGACGTGGCGAAACGTCTGCTCGACTACGGATTCCACGCGCCGACTATCTACTTCCCGCTTCTGTTCCATCAGGCTATCATGATTGAGCCTACCGAGACAGAATCGAAGGAGACACTCGACGGCTTCATCGAAGT
This sequence comes from uncultured Muribaculaceae bacterium, assembly GCA_944321875.1. Lineage (GTDB taxonomy): Bacteria > Bacteroidota > Bacteroidia > Bacteroidales > Muribaculaceae > Limisoma. Next base: position 37,943 of record CALUMX010000001.1, on the reverse strand, counting down.
GATGCGCCGCATCGCCGAGGAAGCTATCGCCAATCCGGAAGAGCTGCATTCGGCACCTCACAACACGCCGGTGCGCCGTCTTGACGAGACTACCGCTGCCAAGAACCCGATTCTGACTTATCGCGAAAGCTTATGCAAAAAATAATCATCATAGGTGCAGGTCCCGGCGGTTATGAAACCGCCGCGACGGCTGCGCGCAACGGTTTCGACGTGACGCTCATCGAGGCCAACGAGGTGGGCGGAACATGTCTGAACGAGGGTTGCATCCCAACAAAGGCACTGTGCCGCACGGCATCGCTGCTTACCGACCTCGCCGAAGCCGCAGGCTACGGAGTGGACAACGTGTCCTATACGCTCAACTTCCCTGCCGTCATGGTCCGTAAGGAAGCCATTGTGGCGCAGTTGAAGAGCGGCGTGGAGACGCTTCTTTCCATTCCCAACCTTCGGTTGGTGAAGGGAACGGCTCGTTTTGTCGACGCGCATACGGTGGAGGCTGCCGGCGAGACATTTACGGCCGACTATATCATCATCGCTACGGGTTCTGTTTCGGCCATGCTGCCGATTCCGGGACACGATTTGCCGGGGGTGATTACGTCGCGCGAGATGCTCAGCCTTGACAGCATTCCGAAACGTCTGTGCATCATCGGTGCGGGCGTGATTGGATTGGAGTTCGCCTCTATTTTCCGCACGTTCGGCAGTGAGGTGACGGTGGTGGAATTTGCCAAGGAAGTGCTTCCTCATTTCGATTCCGACCTGGCAAAGCGTCTGCGTCAGAGTCTCGGCAAGCGTGGCATCACGATTGAGACACAATCGGGTGTTACGGCCATCGAGGCTGTTGAGGACGGCTTGAAGGTCATCTATGAGCGCAAGGGCAAGACGGCAGAGGTCGTTGCCGACAAGGTGCTGATGGCAGTGGGCCGCAGAGCCAACACGGCATCGCTCAATCTGGCGGATGTAGGCGTGGAGACCGACCGCCGCGGTATCGTTGTCAACGACCGCATGCAGACATCCGTGCCTCATATCTACGCTATCGGCGACGTGAACGGACTGATGATGCTTGCTCATGCCGCATCGTTCCAGGGCGAGCGTGCGCTGCATGCCATCATGGGCCGTGACGACGAGTTGCGACTCGATGTGATGCCGGCCGCTGTGTTCACGATGCCGGAAGTGGCTACCGTAGGCATGACGGAGGACGACTGCAAGGCGCAGGGCGTGGCTTACAGCGCGAAGAAGGCCTTTTTCCGCGCCAACGGCAAGGCTTTGTGTCTTGGAGAATCGGAAGGCTATTGCAAGCTGATTGTAGCGGAAGACGGCAAGCTACTTGGCTGCCACATTTATGGTCCGCACGCGTCCGACCTCGTGCAGGAAGCCTGTGCGTTGATTACGAAGAACGGCACGGTAGAAGATTTGCGTAACATCATTCACACTCACCCGACCCTGAGTGAGGTTGTCATGACGGCAGCCCGCATGTAAAGGTGTGTGAATTCAACGAATAGCGAGGGGAGTTGCGGTTGACGCAATTCCCCTCGTCTTTTTATTGGACTAACTTTTGCCACTGCGCTCGTCTTTCTTTATTTTTGCATAAGATACTAATTGCCATTATTAAAGGAAAAAATAAGTACTCATGAAAGCCGAAGAAATAAATGAATTGTTCCAGCAATTTGAATCTATAGCCAATGAATACCAAGGAGTAGAGTGTTGGAGTGCCAGAGATTTGTCAAGCTTGTTAGGGTACGCTCAGTGGCGTAACTTTGAGAATATCATAGAGAAAGCAAAAACAGCGTGTACCAATGCCGGACAGGAAGTCGGTTATCATTTTGCTGACATCAGCAAAATGATAGACCTTGCAAAAGGAGCTCAGCGTGAGGTTAATGACTATATGTTGACACGATATGCCTGCTATCTTGTTGCCCAAAACGGAGACTCCCGTAAACCTCAAGTGGCATTTGCGCAGAATTATTTTGCTGTCCAGACACGGAGGGCAGAGCTTGTACAGCAAAGAATTCTTGATTATGAGCGTGTTACTGCACGTAATAAATTAGCGGAGACGGAAAATCGCTTGTCGGGTATCATATATGAGCGAGGAGTTGATAATAGTGGTTTTGCAGTTATACGCTCAAAGGGAGATAAGGCTTTGTTTCATTTAGATACCGCTTTGTTAAAAAGAAAATTAGGAGCACCGGACAAACGGCCGTTAGCTGATTTTCTACCGACTATCAGTATTAAAGCTAAAGATTTTGCTGCGGAAATGACATCCGTCAACGTGCAGCAAAAAGATTTATACGGACAGGAGCAAATTTGTAGAGAGCATATTGATAATAACACGGCAGTGCGCAATATGCTGTTGCAAAGAGGCATCGTCCCGGAACAACTGCCCGCTGGAGAGGATGTGAAAAAAGTTGAGAGACGATTGAAATCGGAAGAGAAATCATTAACAAAGAATCAAGTGCATAAGAAATCTTCAAGGAACAAAAAAGATTAGCAACATCTTCGGGATAGACTTTCTTGAAAACTGCGTTTTACGTTTGCCACTGCGCTCGCCTTTCACTATCTTTGCATAAGATAGGAGGCGGCTCGGCATTGTCAGAATCGAAAACTGTGTTTCATTTTGCCACTGCGCTCGCCTTTCACTATCTTTGTGGAAGTAAACACGGATTGAAGCTATGGAAAAATATGTCGTATCAGCCAGAAAATACCGTCCGTCGACGTTCAAGTCGGTCGTCGGGCAGCACGCACTCGTCAATACGCTGAAAAATGCGGTCGTTTCCGACCGTCTTGCGCATTCCTATCTGTTCTGCGGACAGCGCGGTGTGGGAAAAACGACGATGGCCCGTATTTTTGCCAAGGCTATCAACTGTGAGCACCGTACGCCGGACGGCGAGCCTTGCAATGAATGCGAATCGTGCAAGGCGTTCAACGAGCAGCGTTCCATGAACATCATTGAGCTGGACGCGGCATCCAACAACAGTGTCGACGACATCCGCCAACTGACCGACCAGGTGCTGATTCCGCCCTCAATGGGACGTTACCGTGTGTTTATCGTCGATGAGGTTCACATGCTCTCGGCGGCGGCGTTCAATGCGTTTCTGAAGACGCTGGAGGAGCCGCCTTCCTATGTGATTTTCATTCTTGCTACGACGGAACGGCAGAAAATTCTTCCTACTATCCTGTCCCGTTGTCAGAAATACGATTTCCAGCGCATTACGCCGGCCGATATTGCCGAGCATCTGCAGTATGTGGCCGAATGTGAGGGCTACACGGCAGAGCCGGAGGCACTCAACGTGATTGCGCAGAAAGCCGACGGTGCGATGCGCGACGCTTTGTCGATTTTCGACCAGGTGGCTGCTTCCTCGCTTGGCAACATCACTTATCAGGCTGCCATCGACAACCTGAATATTCTTGACTATGATTATTATTTCCGTCTGGTCGACGCTTTCCTGGAAGGCAATGTGGAGCAGTCGCTGCTGTTGTTTAAGGACGTGCGTGACCACGGTTTTGACTCGAAGGTATTCATCAACGGACTGGCTTCCCATCTGCGGGAGCTTGTCGTGGCCCATACGCCTGCCCTGGCATCACTGCTGGAGGTGACAGGCGACATTGCGCAGCGCTACGTCGCCCAGTCGGCACGCTGCTCGCTCAACCATCTCTATCAGTCGATGGATTTGTGCAATACCTGCGACTTGAGCTATACAAACGCGACCAACAAGCAATTCCTTGTTGAGCTCACGCTTATTAAAATCTGCCAGCTTTTCGGTGGCAATGCGCCTGCACCACAACCTCAGCAGGGCTTGAAGAAGCTGGAGGGAAACGGTGGACAACAGGGGCAGACTCATACGGCAGCCCCGGCTCCGACTTCAGCTCCACAGGCACTGCAACCGGCTCAACAGATGCGCACGGCAGCTCCGCAGCCCTCTGCCGCACCGAGTGTGCAGCCGCGTCCGGTGAGCCCTCAGCCGTCGGTGCGTCAGGCTGCGCCACAGGTACATGTGATGCCTTCGATAAAGGCGGTGGGCGGCAATGCGCCACGTCTTGTGGGTGTACCGACGATGTCGATACGCGGAGCGGCATCTCCACAACCTGCCGCACAGAAAACGGAAGTGGCCGAGGCGTCTCAACCGCAGTCGCATCCGCTGCGTACGAAGGCTTTTACCGAAGAGGAATTCCGGGAAGCGTGGTGTGAGTTTGTCAGGTCGCATCCCGACGAGATTATTCTCATCAATGCCATGAAGGCCTCGTTTCCGGTCAAGGTGGACGGCGAGACTTATGAGTTTGTCGTTGACAATCAGGCGCAGGTCGACAAGGTGGAGAGCAAGCGTCCGGAACTGATGACGTTTTTGCGCGGACAGGTTTCGAACGACAATCTGCAGTTGCGGGTGAAGGTGAGAGAGGCCGGAACACAGGAAAAACTGTGGACTCAGAAAGAACTGCTGCTTGAAATGGTGGAGCGCAACCCGAAGGCAAAGCGTTTCATCGACCATTTCCATCTTGGTTTTGCCTAACGTTCAATAAAATTCTCAGCTTTTGAAAAATACATATTTCTCCGGCTCCCGCTCAACCTGGGCGGTGGTGCTGATTTTCCTGCTGGCTCTTTCGGTCAGGCTCTACTGGATTAGTGAAAAGGAAACGCTCTACGGTGATGAGCTGACGTCGCTCTGTCTGGCCTACAATCAGCCGGGATGGGGTGACCAGACGTTTGAGCTGAACCGTGTCTATACGGGCGAGGAACTTCGTGCGCTGTCCTATGTGGACCGGCAGGGCGGACTTGGCGGTCTGGCTGAAGACCTCGCGGCCCTGCACATAGACAACCGTGACCTGTCGCATGCCAGTCTTTACTACATGTTGCTGCGCTGTGCGCTGACTCCGGTCCAGACGCCATCGATGGATATGCTGAAATGGTACGGCTGCGGACTCAATCTGTTGATTTTTGCCGTTTCCTTTATTTTGTTGTGGAAACTGCTCCGACGCTTCTTTCCCCGCGACGGACTGCTTGTGTGTCTTGTGCTTGCGTTGGCGTTCCTGTCGCGAGCCTCGGTGAACAATACGATTTATGTGCGTGAGTATGCGCTCGCGGAATGCCTGATGACGGCATGGGCTTACTGGAGTTTGCTGGCCGTCAGCCGTCAGAGGGAAGGTATTCCCTTACTGACGGTGCGTTTTACGGCTTCCGGAGCCGTTCTGGCGGCACTTCTCCTGTCCTGCGGTTACTTCAACGCCCTCTTTGTCGCGCTCACGCTCCTGTGGCTTCTGGTGGCTTGTGTGCGCCGTCGGGAATGGCGGAATGCTGCGGTCTGCGTAGTGGTGCCTGCGGCGGCTTTGCTGCTGTGCCTGGCGATGTACAGAGGCTTTTTCAACTTCCTGACGGATGTGAGGACAGAGGAGGTCGTTTCCAATACGTCGGCCGACGGCTTTCTGACCAATCTCTATGTTGCGGTAAGGGTGGGAATTTACATAATGGGAATGTATACGTTCACTCCGTTCGTGTCGTTGCTTCTTGTTGCCGGAATTGGCGTGCTGGCCGTGCACCGTCAGCGTTTGCTGATGCCGGAGCGATGGCTGTTGGCTTGCGTACTCGTGTGGGGTGTTGTGATATTCTTCCTTGCTCCGTGGAAGGAGCCGCGCTTTGTAGTGCCGGTTTTCCCGCTTCTGATGTGTTATATGGGCTTATTGCTGGTTGCCATAGCGCAGACCATGCGTCGGGTTACGGTGGTGGCGATGGTTTGTTTTACGGCTTTCGGCTGGGTGGAATATAACAACCTCTATCTCTACCGAGCTTCTGAGCGAGCCTCGCTGGAAGGCGTGCAGCGGCTGATAGTCTATGCCTCGCCGGAGGATAAGGATGAGAGAAACATTCCGAAACTGCTGGCTCCCGACATGGGCGACCGGCAGGAGGTGGTCGTAGTAGGGAGTACGGACGACATCCGGCGGTTCTCCCTGCCTTCCGACACGGTGATTTACGTTATTTCTTCCCGTGGGCATCAGGAATTGCTCGATTATCCGGGGTTGGTCTCTGCCGGGGATTACAACGACTGGGACGGACTTTATAAATACAAAAAAACACAACCGTAGATGCGGTTGTGTTTTTTATTTCTATCGGATGTATTCGATGTCGGTGACGATGGGGCAGTGGTCGGAGAGCAGTGACCTCACCACTTGCGACTGCACGACGCGCCATCCTTTCTGCGGAAGGGCAAAAAGATAGTCAATTCTCTTTTTCGGTCCGCTGGAAGGGAATGTGAGAGCCTTGTCGGAAAGCGGAGTCCAGTAGCGGTTCATGAAGGCGGTTGTCGGAGAGTCGTCCTCGGCGTTGAAGTCGCCTCCGATGATGACCGGCTGTTGGCTGCCGGCAAAGTGGCGGCTGATGAATTCAGCCTGCAGGGTGCGTGTCTTTTCCGAGACTACGTCGAGATGGGTTGCGGCAAACACCACGGTGTCCTTTCCCACCTCGAATGCGGCATACAGCAAGGCGCGCTGTTCCTCGTTGTCGGGGTTGGGCAGAAGGAGTTTCTCCACCTTCGTGTAGGGATATTTGGAGAGGATGCCGATACCGTAGTAGCCTCCGGCGAAGTCAATGGCTTTGCCAAACAGTCCGAGCATGTGGCTCTTATAGGCCAGTTCAGAGATAAAGTCCTTTCCGTTCTGGTGAGGGGTCATGGAGCGGTTGGTGCGTACGTCCACTTCCTGCAGTGCCACGAAATCAGGCTTGAAGGCCTTGATATGGGCGGCAAGCTCATCGAGCGATGCGAGTTCGCCGAATCGGAGGTTGTAGGTCATCACGCGCAGGCGGAGCGTGTCGGGTTGTGCCTGGATGGTGGGGCAGGCCAGCAAAAGAAGGAAGCAGGCCACTGCCAGTCTTAAAAGTGTTTTCATTGCGGATGGAGTATATTTTCATGCAAATTTATGGAAAAAGGCGGTTCTCGCCACACCTGTAAACAAAAAAAGAGACTGTATGCACTACAGTCTCTTCTACTAATGAAAAATGAAGGAGTTTGTTGAATGAAATAATGCATATCCATTTCTGGATATGTAGAGAATCATAAGTCTTCAGAATCCGACTATTTGTTAGGGCAAAGGGGCGTTAAGTGCGCCCTCCTTGCCAACAAATATTCAAGCACGGAAGAGAGAAGCCATTCTCCCGGTGAAAAAAGCTGCCTGTCCGGATGAAAGATAGATAATACAAAATGACAGGCAGGCTTTTTTCGAAACAATATCTTCTCTAAGATATTGATAATGTTATCTAATAGATTGTTTATTTCAATTCAAACGAAGCTGTCTTCACGTCGCGGCTGTTCGGGCCAATCATAACGTTGAACTCACCCGGCTCGCAAACGAAGTTGAGCTCAGAGTTGTAGAACTTCAACAGCTCAGCGTCGATAGTGAATGTGACAGTCTTGCTTTCACCCTTCTTCAGGCTGATGCGCTCAAAGCCCTTCAGCTCCTTAACCGGGCGGGAAACGCTGCCCACGAGGTCACGGATGTAGAGTTGAACGATTTCGTCAGCGTCGTAGTTTCCCGTGTTCTTAACAGTTACGGAAGCAGTGATTTTGCCGTTTTCTGTCATTGAGTTTGCGCTCAAAGTGATGTCGCTGTACTCGAATGTTGTGTATGACAGACCGTAGCCGAACGGATACAACGGAGTGTTGGGTGAATCAAGATAACCAGTCTGGAACTTCGTGAACCAACCGCCAAGCAAAGGACGGCCAGTGTTGAACTCATTATAGTGGATAGGCACTTGACCTACGTTGCGCGGGAATGAAGTTGTCAGCTTACCGCTCGGTACAACATCACCGAAGATTACGTCAGCGATTGCATCAGCTGCCTCGCTACCGCCGAACCATACGTTGAGGATGGCAGGAACGTTCTCCTCTTCCCAAGACAATACTGTAGGACGGCCTGAGAAGTGAACGAGTACAACCGGCTTGCCTGTTGCCAGAAGAGCCTTGAGAAGGTCGTGCTGTGCATCCGGCATCTCGAGGTTGGTACGGCTGCTGGACTCACCGCTCATTTCTGAAGACTCACCGAGAGCAGCGACGATAACGTCAGACTGAGCAGCTACCTTCAAAGCCTCGTCGAGCATTTCCTTGTCAGAACGGTTGTCGCGCATTTCGCGGCCGAACATGGTAGCGTCAGCTTCCATCTTGGCATCGTACATCAGGTTGCTACCCTTTGCGTAGAGGATTTCAGCCTTGTTGCCTACTGACTTCTGCAAACCTTCGAGGAGAGTAGAGTAGCGGCTTGAAACGGCAGCCACACTCCAAGTACCCGGCATGTTGGCACGAGTGTTGGCCAACGGGCCGATGAGGGCAATCTTACCCTTGCGTTGCAACGGAAGCAGGTTGCCTTCGTTCTTCAGAAGTACGAATGACTTACCGGCGATTTCGCGAGCTACCGCACGGTGCTCAGGAGTGAAGATTTCCTTTTTCGCACGCTTAGTGTCGCAGAATTTGTAAGGGTCGTCAAACAGACCGAGGCGGTATTTAGCCTCGAGCATGCGGCGGCAGGCAGTGTTGATTTCCTCTTCGCTGACCTTACCTTCCTTTACAGACTTCTCGAGAGTGCCCATGAAACCGTCTGACACCATATCCATGTCGACACCAGCCTTCAATGCGAGTGCAGAAACCTGCTGAAGGTCGCCCATACCGTGAGCAATCATTTCATAGATACCAGTAAAGTCTGTTACGACGAAACCGTCAAACTTCCATTGGTTGCGGAGCACTTCCGTCATCAACCACTTGTTACCAGTGGCAGGAATACCGTCAACCGTATTGAAAGATGCCATTACGCTGGCTGCACCGGCTTCGATGGCTGCCTTGTAAGGCGGGAAATATTCGTTGTACATGCGGAGGTGGCTCATGTCGACTGTGTTGTAGTCACGGCCGGCATCCGGCGCACCGTAAAGAGCGAAGTGCTTAACGCAGGCGAGAATCTCGTCGTTTCTCTTCAGGTCACCCTGGTAACCCTTTACCATAGCCTCAGCGATGCGTGAGCCCAGGAATGGGTCCTCACCGCTACCTTCTGAGATACGTCCCCAGCGAGCGTCGCGGCAGATGTCGACCATCGGGCTGAATGTCCAGCTGATACCGTCGGCACTTGACTCGATGGCAGCGATACGTGCGGATTTCTCAACAGCGGCCATATCCCAAGTACAAGACAATCCCAGAGGAATTGGGAACACTGTCTCATAACCGTGGATTACGTCCATACCGAACAGCAAAGGAATGTGCAGACGGCTTTCTTCAACGGCGATGCGTTGAACGTCCTTGATGCGGTCTACGCCCTTGAGGTTGAAAAGACCACCTACCTGGCCCTTGCGGATTTTCTCGGCAACATTGCTGCTCTTTGCAGCACCTGTAACGATTTCGCCCGTTACAGGCAAGTTCAACTGACCGATTTTTTCCTGAAGAGTCATCTTGCTCATCAAGTCGTCAATGAACTTATCCATTTTGGCATTGTCGGAAGCTGCGACTGTACCTGCAGATGCCGACAGCATCATTGCTGATGCTAAAAGTGCTTTAAAGATTTTCATTGGATAGATTGTTATTTATTTATTGTGAAACCTAATTTTGTCAAGCCTTGCTGGATTTCCGGGCAGCTCATGAACAAATCCCAGAGCAGACCTGTGCGGTAGTTCTCAATCATCGGTGCGATTGTGCACTGGTCGATGGCGAGGTAGCGCGGGAGTGTCCAGTCGTCTGTTTCAGAGAATGCGTCGTAGAAACCGTACTTGCCCCAGATTTTGTCACCCTTGCTGTAGAAGTACTTCAATGCGCGCATTGACTCTTCCGGAGTGTAAGGGAAGCTGGAGAGAGCGGCAGTCGGAGTGATGACACCGAGGTCGTTGCCCGGGCAGTGAGCTGAGTAGCCGTTTACAGAATAGCTGGCTGTAAGTCCCCAGCAGTTCTCACCGTAGCCCTTGAAGCCTTTCGGGTTCTCAACGCAGTATTTGTAGTCAACGAGTGCATGGTTGCAGAGCATTGTCCAGTAGTCAGCATACTGGTCCTTCAGGCCGCGTGGGTCAAGACCAATCCAAGAGTAGTGAGCCCAGAAGAGCGGACCACCCATTTCCTCAGCACCGTTGTGCTTCAGTTCCAAAGGAAGACCGTAAGGCTTGGCGTCTGATTTGATACCGCCGCTGCGAGCCCATCCTTCGTGGTAGCATTCAGCAGGGATTCCGTGAGTCGGAGATGCCGCACCGAGGACGTAAGTGATAAGACATTCGTTGTAGCCTTCCAACGGGAAGTTCATTTCCCATGCATATTCAGGCGACCAGTGCCAGTAGAGTACGTTCTTGCCACCGTTGCGGTACCAGTCGAATTCCATTTCGTGCCACAATTTGTTGATGCCGTCGATTACGACCTTCTCAGTCTCAACATTGGCGTCCATATATTGGCGTACGCAAAGAAGGCTCTGCATCAGGAATGCGCTTTCCACGAGGTCACCGCCGTTGTCCTTCTTGCCGAAAGGCTTCACTTTGCCTGTCGGACCGTCGAGCCAGTGAGGCCATACACCGTGGAAACGGTCAGCCTTAGTCAGGTAGTTCACGATTTTTGTCAGACGCTCCACGCCTTCCTCACGGGTGATGAAGCCACGGTCCATCGCTACGATAAGGCCGGCTACGCCGAAACCGCTACCGCCGATGGTAACTGTGTTCTGGTCGTTTTCCGGATAGTTGTTGTCAAGGTGGATTCTTTCCTTGGCAAGACCGGAAGTTGAGTCAGCACCTTCCCACATATAGTTGAAGTGTACCTTCTGAATGTAGTCGAGGAATACACTGTCGTTCTCAAACTCTGCCGGATGCTGCTCTGCCATTTCGGCAATCGTCATGGACGGAGCCTGCTTTTTAGTGCTTCCGCAAGCCGATACAAGTACGGCAAGGCCAAGCACGGCCGCTGTAAAAATAGATTTTCTCATAGTTGAAGTATCGTTTTATTATTTCCTGATGGTTTTCGCTTGTTGTGACACGCCTGCTTCGTTCAGAGCTTCGATGGTGATGTAGTATTCAGTATCCCGGTCGAGACCACGCATGTCGTATTCGTTGTTTCCATAGACGGTGATGGCGTTGTACATCTTGTCGGGTGCGATACCGTAGTAGATGTTGTAACCATAGGCATCAGCCGATTTCTCCCAGCGAATCATAGCGTTTCGCTTGTCGTTCTTGTCGCGGTCTACGCGCAGACCCTTTACAGGAGCCGGTTTCTCGCAATCGCCGAAGCCGAACACGCGGAACTCTGACAGGCAGAAATGGCCGGACGGCATGTGTACGTTCTCCAATTTCAGGTAGCGAGCCTGGAGGTCAGACTGCAGTTCCACATAGTCGTGCGGGCAGTCGCGGTCGTTGTCGCTCTTGTCGACAACCAGCTCCCAGTTCTTACCGTCGTTGGAAGCGTAGATGCGGTATTGGTAGTACACGTCGTTTGCACGGTTGTGCTGTACGGTCTTGTAGTCGTAATAGTTGAGCTGGATAGCCTTGATGGTCTTCACGCCGTCGAGGTCGATGGAAATCCATTCGCCCGGCTCACCTGATTCGGCAGCCCAGAAAGTACGCATGCTCTCATCTGTAAGGTTGGAAGCCACATAGATGCTGTCGGTGCTTGAAGCGCAGGCTTTCTTGCCGAGAGAGAGGAGCATCCATCCCGTAAAGCGGTCAGCCGGATTCTTGATGTCGAAATCAGCGTTCCAGTTAGGGTAGTCGCCGAAGGCTGCTGAGCTGTACATTACGCCGTCGGCATCGAAAGCCGTCGGGTAGAGGCCGATGCGGCGCTCAAACTTATATTTCAGCGACAGCATGCAGGTGGATACGTGCCAGTAGTTGCCTTTCACGTCGCAGAACGTACCTCCGTGTCCGCTTCCCTGAACGAAGCCGCCCGGCTTGTAGCTCATCGGGTTGTGCTTCTGATAGGTGAACGGGCCGAGTGGAGAGTCGCCCACATAGACACCGTCGGCATATACCTTGAACTCCGTACCCGGAGCACCGTATTGCAGGTAGTATTTTCCGTTGTGCTTTGTCATCGACGTTCCTTCAGTGAAGGGGTCGAGAGTAGTCTCATCATCGTTGTTCATTCCGAACCGCTCCCATCCGTGTTCTTTCGGGTGGAGCATCAGCAGGTCGTGAATCTTGCTGATGGGGTGGAAATCGTCGCGGCTCACCTGTACACCCTTCATCGGGTATTCGTTGCTGGAACCGTAGTAGAGATAGAGCTTACCGTCATCGTCGAGGAACAGATAAGGGTCCCACCAGGGGAGCACACCGCAGTCGATGGCTTTCTTGAAGCGTCCGCCTTTCGGATTCTCGCTGTACCACATTGGCAGACCGTAGTAGGTAGAGCCTGTGTAGAACAGCGTGTCGCCGCTGACGAATGCCGCCGGGGCACACTGGTCATCATCGGTCGGATGGCGCTGGAAGCTTGCCGGAGCAAAATCCCAGTTGCTCAAATCCTTTGAGTAGTGGAAACCGCCCTGATTGGTCGAGAAGAGGAAGTATTCACCCTTGTAGGTGAGTCCCATCGGGTCGGCAGCCGAACGGAAGGAGCCGTTAGGCTTTACGTTATTGTTGAACGGCTCGTAGTTGTAGCTGATGTTCATCGGGTTACAGTATGTGCGAGCCTTGTAGGATGCAGGATTGTACCATTTTGTGGCTTGAGCGGCCTTGCGGTACATGATTTTTCTGCCCTTTTCCTTTACCAGAGTGACATCAACGTTCAGGTCGGTCAATTCGAGTTGTATGTTTGCTATCTCTTTTCCGGGATAGTAAACATACAATTTTCGGTCTGCTTCAGAGCCTTTAATTGTATAGTGTCCGTTGGCATCGGTTGTGCAGTGCATCGGAGAGGCGAAGAACATGACGGTAGCGCCTTCCAGCGGCTTGCCGTTCTCGTCGCGGACGATGCCTTCCACAATACGGGTTTTCGTCACAGTAATAAAATAGTCGCTGACTTGTCCTTTGACAACAACGACTGAATCGCCGGGAGCGGCGCTTGCCGACAATCCGGCAAGCGCAAATCCACAGCTGATGAGAATATTTGAAATCAATCTTGAAATCATTATTCGAGAGTTTCCTTCGGAGCGTTAGCCAACTCCGGAGCGTTTTCAATTTGAGTTAATGGGATAGGATAGTAAGTCTTGTCAGGAGTCCATCCGTTGACAATGATGTAGCGGTCTGTCGGGTTGCTGTCAGCACCTTCGTTGAGCACTGTCTGAGCCTGGCCTGTACGTACGAGGTCCATGTAACGCTCACCCCATTCGCCTGCGAGCTCCATACGACGTTCGTCGAGGATTTCTTCGATTGACGGGTTAGATGTAGTTTCCGGCATGTGAGCGCGTTTACGAACTTCGTTGTAACCATACTTACCATCTTTGCCGAGGCGAACCTTAGCTTCAGAGTTCATAAGAAGAACGTCAGCATAGCGGAGCACGCGGATGTTGTTGCCAGAACCATAGCCACGACCTTCGATTGTCTCGTTAGCCGGCAGGTAAGATTTACCATTCCAGCAGTTAGTAGCTGTGATATTGTCAGTACCCTTGATGTAGTCGCCGCTCGGAGTTGTCTCGCCACCCTTCAGGAAGGTAGTAGTGGCACGAACTGTCTCACCACGGTCTTCTGCCCATTTAACGAATTGGTCACGGTAGCCGATGAATCCCCATCCTGAAACGACACCGTCGTTAACCGGACCTTGGAATACATACCATTCTCCCGGACGGATTTCCTCACCTGAACCTACGCCGAAGTTAGTAACTTGAACCTCAAACATTGATTCGCTGCAGAGCTTACCGGCTGTCTTGAACAGGTTGTAGAAATCGTCATACAATTTGAACTTACCGTCGTTGATGATGTAGTCAGTCAGGCGTTCTACTTCTTCGTAGTTACCCATCTGCAAGTTAACCTTTGCTGCAAGAGCGGCAGCTGTATAGGCTGTAACGGCACCCTTGTGCTCAGCGTTGGCCGGGTGAACTTCCGGAAGGTTTTCCATTGCATACTTCAAGTCTTCCTGGAGCATGTATTGGTAAACAACGTCACGTTTTGAACGAGTGTTGTCAGACTGCAAGTTGTCCTTCAGGATAGTTACGTCACCGAAGAGCTGAGTCAGACGGTAGTAAGCGTAAGCGCGGAGGAAGTGAACCTCACCGCTATAAGTCTTGTAGCGGAGCATGTCAGCATCGGTAGTGATGTTTGCTTTAAATTGCTCCAAGTCGTTGAGTGCTGTGTTGGCATAGCGGATGATGCTGTAGTGCTGGTTCCAAGACTCGTTGAGACCCCAGAAGCTGTTGTTATAGATGAAGTTCTCACCGATTGTTACCAAGTCACCCTGGTCATCGTGACGGCCTGACCAAACATCGTCATCACGAACGATGAGCAACGGTAATGTAATCCAGTGCAGACCACCAGTTCTTACTACTGCGTACACACCCGAAACCGGCTGGTACATGTTGTTGAGGTTAGTGTAGTCGATGCTTTCTTCCGGCACCTTGTTTTCCGGTGCTTTGTCAAGAAAGTCGCTACAAGCAGTTCCGCTCACAAGAAGAAGTGCGGACGCTGCGTATGCTAATGTTCTTTTAATCAATTTCATGTTGTTTGATATTAGAGAATTTTGTGAGTGAAGTGATTAGAAATCAAGTTGAACACCGAATGTGTAAGTCGCTGTCAACGGATATACTTCTGTATCCCATCCTTCCGGGTCAGAAAGTTCCGGAGAGAAGCTGTTTGCCTTGAATGTAGTGAATGGACGGTCAGCAGTGAAGCTCAAGCGGATGCCCGGCATTGTGTAGCTACCCATCTTCACGTTCTTGAATGAGTATCCGAGTGTGATGTTCTGGATACGGAAGTAGTTGGCTGATTCAACAAGGAATGAGCTGACGTTCTGGTCACCGATGTTCCAAGTTCTTGTCATACCTTCTGCTGAAGGGTAAGTATTGGATGTTCCTTCTCCTGTCCAACGGTTTTCATAGAAGTCCTTATCGAAGTTGAAGTATGAGCAAGCGTAACGGTGTGCACGTTTACGGTTGAAAAGTTCAGCACCAGCCTGTCCGTAACCGGAAATAGCAAAGTCAAAGTTCTTGTAAGAGAAGCCGAGGTTGATACCGTAAGTGAAGTCAGGAATGTAAGAACCAAGAACTTGCTTGTCTTGACCGTCAATCTTACCGTCGTTATTCAAGTCTTCATATCTCAAGTCACCAGGTTTCAAGCCGTTGGCTACAGCGATTGGGTCATTTGCACACTCTTCTGCTGTTTGATATACACCTGCTACCTTGTAGCCCCAGAATGAGTTCATCTTTTCACCAACTTTTTGTACAGTCTTGCCACCGCGTACGAGTTGCAGACCGCCGTCAAGTGTTTTTACTTCATTGTGGAGGTAAGAAAGGTTTGCACCGATATAGTAGCTGAAGTCCTTACCAATCTTGTCTGACCAAGTCATTTGC
Source organism: uncultured Muribaculaceae bacterium (assembly GCA_944321875.1). Taxonomy (GTDB): domain Bacteria; phylum Bacteroidota; class Bacteroidia; order Bacteroidales; family Muribaculaceae; genus Limisoma. The sequence goes on along the minus strand of CALUMX010000001.1, from coordinate 22,532 downwards.
AGGTCGAGACCTGTGTTGAGGATTTCACCTGTGTTCTTTGCAATGTAAGTGTTAGTCATCGGGATTTGCGGGCTGATGACAGCGTTCTTTGTCATACGGTGATACCAGTCAACGTCAACATCGAAACGGTCGTTCAAAGTTGTGAACTGCAAGCCGACATTGGCTTCGTCAACAACCTCCCAGCGCAACCAGCTGAAGTAAGTAGTGTTCTGCCATCCGTCAACGACAACGCCGTCGAATACACCTGATGCACCGTTACCGGTAGCGATAGATGCGAAACCGTCGCTGGCAGCTACCTTATCGTTACCAAGACGACCCCAGCTTGCACGGAGTTTCAAGAAGTCAAATGCTTTCTGGTCTTTCATGAATTCTTCCTCAGAGATAACCCATGCACCACCTACTGATGGGAAGTAACCCCACTTTTCCTGATACTTGGAAGAACCATCGGCACGCATTGTGAACATCAACAGGTACTTGCCTGCGTAGTCATAGTTTACACGACCGAAGAAAGAGAGACCGCGATATGAAGTACCATTGTCACTCAATGTACGGCCTTCGTAGTTACCGAGGTTGAGGTACTTGTACTCGTCAGCGCCTTCCGGGATGTTGGTAGCTGTACCAGAGAGGTAGCGATAGTTTTCCCAACGAGCTGAGTGACCGAGCATTACGCCAAGTTTGTGGTCGCCCCAACGGTCGTTGTAGTTCAATGTGTTATCCCAGATAGACTTGTAGTAAGTTGAAACCGATTTTGTCAAAGAGTTGGTTTCGTTCTTCTGCCATGAGCTTACATAGTATGTCGGCGTGAAGTTTGTTCCACGGATGTTAGAGTAGTCATAGCTGTAGTTAGTCTTGAATGTCAACTTGCTCGGGATGAGGTTCAGTTGAGCATAGAAGTTAGTCAATACCTGATAGTTATCGTTGCGGGAATCATAATTTTCCAACGCAGTCATCGGGTTGTAGAGATTGGAGCTGATACCAGTTAAATCTTGTGGAGAAGCCCAACCGTCCTTGCTTGTAGTAGTGTTGGCATCGTAAACCGGCATGATTGGAGCCATATCGTAGCCATATACCCAAGCTGTGTTGTTAGGCAACTGTTGTTCTGAATTACTGAAGATACCGTTGAAACCAATCTTCAACCAGCTTGTTGCGTCGTAATCCAAAGCTGCACGGAAGTTAAGACGGCGGTAATAGTTTTCCATATTCATGATACCGTCTTGTGAAAGATAGCTAAGACCGGCAGAGTAAGTAGCCTTTTCGCTACCACCAGTGATGCTGAGGCTGTGGTTAGTCATAACGGCTGTACGGAGCATTTCGTCATACCAGTCTGTATCGGCATTGTATTGATTGCTTTCGTAGTCACCGCCCCAGTTTTTAATGGATGATTGGAGATAGCTGCCATAGACATCTTCGCCAGCTTCGCGGAGCAATTCTGCGTATTGAGAAGAGTTGGTCATTTCCAATACGTTGGTTGCCTTTTGGATACCTACATAACCGTTGTAAGTGATTTTTGCATCTTGGTTCTTGCGACCCTTCTTTGTTGTGATGATGACAACACCGTTAGCGGCACGCACACCATAGATAGCTGATGCAGAAGCGTCCTTCAGGATTGACATTTCCTGAATGTCGGCGTTGTTGAGGAAGTCGATGTTGTCGTAGAACATACCGTCGACTACATACAACGGAGTAGAGTCAGAGAATGAACCGATACCACGGATTTTTACCTTAGGACCGGCACCCGGAGTACCTGAGTTAAGAATGTTTACACCTGGAACTTTACCTTGGAGGGCTGCCATCGGTGAAGATGTCGGTTGAGTAATCAATTCGTCACCCTTTACTACTGCGATAGGAGCTGTCAAGTCTTTGGCCTTTGCCGAACCGTAACCGATTACGACAACGTCTTCAAGATTCTGGGCATCCGGAGTCATTGTGATGTTGATTTCGGATTGTCCTGCAACTTTTACTTCCTGAGACTTCATACCTATATAAGAATAGGAGATGATCGCGTTTTCAGGAACATTGTTCAATGTGTAGTTACCATCGATGTCGGTAACTGTACCAATTGATGAGCCGTTTACCATAATGGTGGCTCCGATTACCGGGAGGTTGTCTTTGTCAACCACCGTACCTTTTACTGTCTTTGTCTGTTGGGCGAATGCCGCTGAGGAAACAAACGTAAGACCAAGTAAAAATGTAAAGAATTGCTTTCTCATTTTTATTGTGCTTAAATTTATCGGTAAATTGTTTTTCACACTGCAAAGAAACATTATTACATTTTTTAAAATAAATAATTGTATACTACGCCACTACGTTTATGTTGTACAACACTACGTTTTTGGTACGTTTTTTAGATTTAACACCTTAAATGACAATATATTCGCTAAAAATACCACGTCTTTGAAGTGCTGTGGATGTCTTATACGATTCCGGAAGGGGTGTTTTTCGAAGTGTTAAAATAGTCAAATAAGCAAAAGCCTTTTAGGGGAAGGATTATGAAGTTTGATAATCTTTGCTAACTTTGTGGACAGAAGTAGCAAACCACTATTTTACAATTTATTCCATGAAATTTAAAGAATTTACCTACATATTCCGGGTACTCGCCTTATTGATGTGCTGCATAGCCGGCAGTATGGCCGGATTCGCCGCCAGCTTTAAGCCGGTGGTGACTAACTATACGACGAAGGACTATGGTGCCGGGATGGGCATTCAGAACTGGTCGCTGTCGCAGAGTGAGAATGGGGAAATTTACGTGGGAAACAACAAGGGTCTGCTCATCTATGACGGCTATTTCTGGAAGCAGGTGGCGATTCCGGGACGGTTTGTCATCCGCAGTCTGTATGTGCTGGACGAAAAGATATATGTCGGCTCCTATGAGGAATTCGGCTATTTCCAGAAAGACGGCAACGGAGTGCTGAACTACAAGTCGCTCAGTGCGCCGCTGAAGAAGTCGGAGATGGTCAATGAGGAGATATGGAACATCTGGGAGCTGAACGGCGTCATCTATTTCCAGTCGTTCAACTCTTATTTTACCTACGACGGCAAGACGGTGAAGAGGTGGTATAACTCAGGTAAACGGCCGCTCTATTTCCATAAGCTCAACGGTAAGCTCTACGCTCAGATGATAGGAAAGGGCTATTTCCTTTTCGACGGCCGTAACTTCAATGAGATTATCCCCTACAGTGTGCTGAAAGACAATGTGGTGGCAGCCATGGGAATGGGTGATGACAAAGCCATTCTCTGTACGGAAACGAGCGGATTGTACCGTCTGAACGGGACGGAGGTGAGCCGTTTCGAGACAGAAGTGGACGGCAAGCTCTCGCGCTTTAAAATCAACCGTGCGGTCATGACGCAAGACTCGCTGCTCATCGTGGGTACGATTCTCGACGGTATCTATGCCATCGGGTTGGACGGCAAGCTGCGCTGGCGTTACAATATCGAAAACGGTCTGAACAACAACTCCGTACTTGGTCTGTTCTGTGACCGGAGAAACAATGTATGGGCGGCACTCGACAATGGTGTGGCGCTGATTCACACCGGTTCGGAGTTCTCCATCATGATGCCTGAGCGGGGTGAGGACCAGTTGGGTATGATTTACGACGTAGATATTCACGGTAACGATATGTATCTCGCTACGAACCAGGGCTTCTACCGTTACGATTTCCTGACCGGAAACATTCACCTGGTTGACGGTACGGGAGGGCAGAACTGGCATGTGTCGACTTTTGGAAATCAGACGTTTGTCGGACATAACACGCAGACGCTGGAGCTGGAGAATGGCAACGTGGTTCCTGTCCCCGGCTCGCGCAGCAGTAGTACGTCGATGGTGCTCTGCCATCTGAACGGCGAGGACGTGATTCTTGAATCCACTTATTCGGAACTTCGCGTTTACCGGAAGCATAACGGCCGTTGGGCAATTTCGGGGTACGTGGAGGGTTTCTCGGCTCCTGTCAGGCAGTTGGAGGTGGACCAGAGCGGTACGGTGTGGGCTGCCAATATGAACGTGGGTATCTATCGTATAGAGTTGAACCGTGACTTGACGAAAGTGACCAACATGCACTATTTCCGTACGCTCGACGGTGACGACGCGACGACCAACTATGTGATGAAAATCAGAGGCCGGATTGTCTTCTCCGGCGGTGGAAAGCTCTATACCTATGACGATATTTCAGGAGAGATTGTGCCTTACAAGGATTTGAACGATGTGCTGTCGCTTGTCGGCAACATCCACTCCTCGACTCCTGTTACCGACAATCTGTTCTGGCTTTCGGGCGAGCAGGAGTATGTGCAGCTGAAGTTTGAGAACGGTAACTTCAAGCGTGTCAGATACATTCCGGTCGACTTCTTCGGTTTGCAGAACAATGAGAACAACGGTCATGTGTTCGTTCAGGACGACGATATGGTCTATTTCAACCTGAATAATGCCGTGGCCCGTTGCCGGATTGGAAAATCGACCGATAATAAGCGGTTTACACCCAAGTTGATAATCAGTTCCGTCTATTATCAGAGAGGTAACGGCGACGTTGTCTCATTGCCTGTCAGCAACGATGGTAATGAAAGTGTGAACTCCGAGGGAAGCGTGACGTTCCTGTTCAGTTTCCCCAATTTTGAGAAAGACAAGATACGTTTCCACTACCGGCTTACGGGAGCTGACGAGATTGAGCAGCAGAACCAGGAGCCGATGGTCGTGTTCAGCAACCTTTCCTACGGCGATTATACGTTGCAAGCCGACGCCATTGACGAGCGCGGTGAGGTTGTCAGCACGGTGACCTATAAGTTTACGGTACCCCGTCCGGCTTATCTGTCGGTCTATGCCATCCTGATTTATGTGATTGTGCTGGGTATCGGCATCTTCTTCTATTCCAAATGGCACACCAACAAGGCGTTGGAGAAGCGTAAGAAGGAATATGAGGTAGAGCGTGACAAGCAGAACATCAAGATGCTTGAGCAGGAAAAGCTCATCGCACAGCAACAGCAGCAGCTGCTGGAGTCGGAACTTTCGTCGAAGAGCAAGGAACTGGCCAACCTCGCTCTCGATATGTATGCCAAGGAGCAGATTATCGAGAGCTTGAAGGACTCCATCACTCAGAAGCAGCAAGGCTCTATGAGTCAGAAGGATATGGAGGCTCTGCTCAAGAAGTTTGAGTCGGGCACGAGCAACTTGGAGTTCTGGAGCATCTATCAGAAGAATTTCGACATGATTCACAACCACTTCTTCCAGAAGTTGCGCGACCGCTATCCGTCGCTGACGGCCAGCGACTTGAAATTCTGCGCCCTCCTGCGTCTGAACCTGTCGACGAAGGACATCGCGAAAGTCACCAACCTGACTATCCGCGGTGTGGAGGCTGCCCGCTATCGTCTGCGCAAGAAGTTTGACTTGCCGGAGAAGAAGTCGCTTATTGAGTTCCTAATTGATTTTAAATAAGTATATTATGATTCGCAAACCATTCTATCTACTATTCTCGCTTTTTTTGCTGTTGGCATTGGGCAGCTTCTCGGTGGAGGCTGCCGACAAAGTGGTGAAAATCCTTGCCATCGGCAACAGTTTCTCGGAAGACGCCATTGAGCAGAATTTCTATGAGTTGGCAGAGGCCGACGGTATTCAGGTGATTGTAGCCAACCTCTACCACCCCGGATGTTCGCTGGAGCGTCATGCCAACAACATGCACAACGACATTAAGGACTACAACTACCGCAAGGTGATGAACGGCGTGATGGTGAAGACTCCCGACATGACTATCGACAAGGCTCTTGCCGATGAGGACTGGGACTATGTGAGCCTTCAGCAGGCCAGCCATTTCTCCGGTCAGTTTCAAACGTATAATCCCTATGTGAGTGAGTTGTTTGAATACGTGAAAGCCCATGTGAAGCCTTCGGCGAAGATTATGTTCCACATGACGTGGGCCTATGCAAAGGATTCCAACCACGACGGGTTCAAGAATTACGACCGCTCGCAGTCGGTGATGTATAAGGCCATCACTGATGCTGCCGGCAAGGTTATGAAACAACTGCCGTTTGACATTCTGATTCCGTCGGGTACGGCCATTCAGAATGCCCGTACTTCCAAACTTGGCGATACGCTTAACCGCGACGGCTATCATTTGAACCTGCTCTACGGCCGTTATACGGCAGCCTGCACATGGTTTGAGGCCATCTTCGGCCGCTCTGTCGTGGGCAATGCCTATGCGCCTGTCGGCATATCGGAATATCAGCGTCTTATCGCGCAGCATGCAGCCCATGAGGCTGTCAAGAAGCCGCTGGCGGTCACTGACCTTCAGAAAGTGGCTCTCCCGGCCACACTCCTTCCCGTGCGTTAAAGCCGTGCGGGTGCCGGAGGAAACAGCGTCGGGCAGGCAAGGCATATCAAAATTGGATAAAAACAGGAAATATGACAAATAACAATCTGTTGAGCGAGGGTCTGAGTTACACGGGTGACAGCCAGACACCTACCCATGTGCATCTGTGCAGTTACAATGTGACCGACGTGGAGTCGCACAATTGCCGGGATTTTGATGAGATGCTGTCGCTTCTGCGGCCCGATGCGATAAACTGGATTCAGGTTCACGGTCTGCGTGACACGAAGCTGGTGCAGGATATCTGTTGCCATTTCGGAATTGAATTCCTTCTCACACAGGACATTCTCAATGCGGAACACCTGACTAAAATAGAGGTACACGACCGCTACAACGCTGTTATTCTGAAGCATCTGCTTCCGCGGACAGACGGTATCTACGGCGTGCAGCAGCTCTGCATCGTGCAGGGAGCGGACTTCATCCTGACGTTTACGGAGATGGAGACCGATTTCTTCGACGATGTCTATGCGGCATTGAGGAATAATGTGCTGAAAATACGCTCGCGCCATTCGGACTATCTGCTGAGCGTGTTGCTCAACAGCGTGATGACCAACTATATGTCCGTCATATCGCAGATGGAGGATGAGCTGGAGGACCTGGAGGAATGTTTCCTTTCGACCAAGCCCGAGCAGCAGCCTGGTATTGACGTCATACAGCTCCACCGGCGCAATTTCCGGCTGATAAAGAAGTCGGTACTGCCCTTGAAGGAGCAGTTGGGACGGCTTTTCTACCGGGAGAGCGCGTTGCTGCACAAAGCCAGCCGCCCGTTTTTCAACGATGTCAACGACCACTTGCAGTTTGTTCTGCAGACGTTGGAGGGATGCCGCGACATGCTTTCGTCGCTCGTCGACCTTTATCTGTCGAACAACGACCAGCGCATGAACAGCATCATGAAGCAGCTGACGATTGTCTCGACGATTTTCATACCGTTGACCTTTCTTGCCGGTATTTGGGGAATGAATTTCCATTGGATGCCCGAACTGGAATGGAGGTACGGTTATTTTGTGGCATGGGGGCTGATGGTGTGTGTCGCCGTCTTTGTCTTCGTCTATCTGAAATACAAGAAATGGAGCTGAACAATCCTTGAGGAATTATCCCTAAGAGGAGAAAAAATAGAAAAACCGTGCGGCAGAGTTGAGTGCCGCACGGTTTTTTTATTGGTTTTCGGAAATACGTATCAGCGGGTGAAGCCAAGACGCTGCAGACCGTTGATGACGTCGTTGTTCTGCATGAAGAGGTTCCAGAGAAGCTGTGAGCGGTAGTTTTCAATCATTACGACAATCGGACCCTGGTCGATGGCAAGGTACGATTTTACAACCTGCTTGTCCTTCTCGACGCTCAAGTTGATGGCATCATAGAAGCCGTATTCGCCGAAAGCCTCGTCGCCAAGCTCGCGGTAGAGGTATTCAAGCACCTTCATTGACTCTTCCGGCGTGTAAGGCATGGAAGAAAGAGCGGCTGTCGGGCTGACCGTACCGTTGTCGTTGTTGCCCGGGGCGTGTGCGATGTAGCCGGCTACCGGACAGTCGGAAGCTGTCAGACCCCAGAAGTTCTCGGAATATCCCTTGTAATTTTTCGGATTCTCGATGCAGTAAGCACGGTTGATGAGCGTGTGCGCACGGTTCTGTTCGAAATAGTTGTCGCATACGTCGTCCTTCAGTCCGCGCGGGTCGAGGCCGAGGAACGAGTAGTGGGCGAAGAAGAGCGGACCGCCCTGTTCGGCCTGGCTTCCGAGCGGAAGCGTGATGCCGTAGAAGCTGTTGCCGTTGCGGATGGAACCGTTGTGCGTGAAGCCGTTGACGTAGGTAGCCTTCTCAATCGGGTGAGTAGGAGAGGAGGCAGCCAGCACATAGGCGATAAGACCCTCGTTCCAACCCGAGATGCCGAGGTTCATGGCGAAGTCATAGTCGGGTGACCAGTGCCATTTCAGCATGCCGTCACGCTCGTACCAGTCCCATTCCACTTCCTGCCAGATTTGGTCGATGTCGGCAGCCAGTGCCTTTTCCTCGGCGGATGCCGATTCTGCTCCGAAATAAGCCTTTGCCGTAAGCAGACCCTGCATCAGGAAGGCAGTCTCAACGAGGTCACCGCCGTTGTCCTTCTCGCTGAACGGCTTGACGGCACCCGTCTTTCCGTTATACCAGTGGGCGTATGCACCGTGGAAGCGGGGAGCCTTCTTCAGGAACTCTACGATGCTGTGGATATGGTTGTAGGCATCGTTGCGGGAGATAAAGTTGCGCTCTGCACCGGCAATCAGCGCCATGATGCCGAAGCCTGTTCCGCCTGTGGTCACTACGTCGCCGCTGGAGTCGCGCTCGCGGGCCAGTTTGCTGTCAGGCTGTGCAAAATCGTAGAAATATTTGAGTGTGCGTTGTTGCACGATGTCGAGCAGTTCATCCTCGGAAAGCAGGCTGATGCGCACGCTTTGCTCCGTCTTGCGGGCTTCCTGGCTGTAGACGTCGCCACCGGCTTCGACCATGCGGTAGGTCAGACAGGTGTTGTCGGGCTTGTCGACCCGCTCGGTGAACGGACTGTTCTTGATGTTTTCGCCCACTTTCTCAAACTCATCTTCGTCGCAGGCGCGCCAGATATCATAAGCCTTGCCGTCGGCATCCCAGCTGAGAGTGATGTCGGTGCCGTTGGCTGTTACCGTAAAGTTGACGGAATTGGATGGTGGTGTCGGAGTTTCCTTCTCCTCGCTGCATGACATGGCGAAGAGGCCGACCAGCAGACATAATAGGGAGCTGTAAATTTTCATAGGGTAAATGTTTTTTTAAGTGCGATTGTTTTTAGTAAGGTTTTGCTATCAGCCGGAGTGCGAGCTGCCGGCCGTGGTGCAAAAGTAAGTTTTTCGGGACCTGAAAGGATAAAAAACACTACTACTTTACTTCGTTTTTCCGGGACAGAGTCCTTTTTGCCCGTTTTTTCACCGGCAGATTCGGCGATTCCAACTCCTAATTTGTCAGCTTCACATTTTAAAATAAAATCGGTAGGGACATACGGCTATTTTTGCGGCAAAAGACGAATAATAACAAAATAATTTAGGAAAGGATATGTTTAAGAAGATTGTGCGGTTCTCTCTCCGGAAAAAGGTGATTGTGGTGCTGGCTACATTGCTTTTGCTGGTGGGAGGAATTTATTCGATGCTGACGTTGCCCATCGACGCTGTGCCTGATATTACGAACAATCAGGTGCAGATTGTCACCGTCTCGCCGACACTTGCTCCGCAGGAAGTGGAGCAGCTGATTACGCAGCCCATAGAGGTGAGCATGAGCAACATCATGAATGTGGAGGAAATTCGCTCGGTTTCCCGTTTCGGACTTTCGCTGGTGACGGTGGTTTTTAAGGAGGACGTGCCGGTGCTGGATGCCCGTCAGCTCGTCAATGAGCAGATTCAGACGGTCTCAGGCGAAATACCCCCGGAATTGGGAACGCCCGAGCTGATGCCGATTACGACGGGTCTCGGCGAAATCTACCAGTATGTGCTGAAGGTGGCGCCGGGCTATGAGGACAAATACGACGCCATGGAGTTGCGCACCATCCAGGACTGGATTGTGAAGCGCCAGCTCTCAGGCATTCCGGGCATTGTGGAAATCAACAGTTTCGGAGGCTATCTCAAGCAGTATGAGGTGGCTGTCGACCCGGAGACTCTCTATTCGCTCAACATCACTATTAGCGACGTGTTCTCGGCCTTGAGCCGCAACAACCAGAACACGGGAGGAAGCTACATCGAGAAATCGGAGAGAGCCTACTATATCCGTTCGGAGGGTATGATAAAGGACATCCGTGACATCGAGCAGATTGTCGTGACCAACCGTGGCGGCGTGCCGGTGCATGTGAGTGACATCGGTAAGGTGCGTTTCGGCGCGCCCAAGCGTTTCGGCGCCATGACGAAGGACGGCGAGGGCGAATGTGTGGGCGGTATTGCCATGATGCTGAAAGGCGCGAATGCCAACGTTGTAACGAAAGAGTTGGAGAAGCGTGTGGCTGCCGTGCAGAAGATGCTGCCTGAGGGTGTCAGCGTGGAGCCTTATCTGAACCGCTCGGAACTCGTCAACCGCAACATCTCGACCGTGGTGCGCAACCTGATTGAGGGTGCGTTAATCGTGTTCCTCGTGCTGATTGTGTTCCTCGGCAACTTGCGTGCGGGTCTGATTGTGGCCTCTGTCATTCCGCTGGCCATGCTCTTCGGATTCATCATGATGCGCCTGTTCGGCGTTTCGGCCAACCTGATGAGCCTCGGTGCCATCGACTTCGGTATCGTGGTTGACGGCTCGATTGTGATTCTGGAAGGTATTCTGGCCCATCTCTACGGTAAGTCGCTGGCCGGCCGCAGGCTGACCCGTGAGGAAATGGATGCCGAAATTGAGAAAGGTGCGGGCAAGGTGGTGCGCAGTGCCACGTTTGCCGTCCTGATTATCCTGATTGTGTTCTTCCCGATTCTGGCTTTGGACGGAATTGAGGGTAAATATTTTACGCCGATGGCGAAGACGCTGGTGTTCTGTATTATCGGAGCCTTGCTGCTGTCGCTCACCTATGTGCCGATGATGGCATCCGTGGTGCTGAAGCGTACGCAGTCGTTCAAGCCGACGCTTGCCGACCGCTTCTTCAACTGGCTCAACCGCTGGTATAAGGGTACGCTTCGTCTGGCATTGCGCCATATCTGGTGGACGATTTCCATCTCGTTCGGTATTCTGGCGCTTTCGCTGGTGCTGTTTACGCGTCTGGGAGCGGAATTCATCCCGACGCTCGACGAGGGTGACTTCGCCATGCAGATGACCCTCCCGGCAGGTAGCTCGCTGTCGAAGAGCATCGAGGTGTCGCTCGCCGCTGAGAAAAAGTTGAAGGCTGATTTCCCGGAAATCAAGCATGTGGTGGCTAAAATCGGTACGGCCGAGGTGCCGACCGACCCGATGGCGGTTGAGGATGCCGACGTGATGATTGTGATGAAGCCCTTCGACGAATGGACTTCGGCCAGCAGCCGCGAGGAAATGGTGGCCAAGATGAAGAAGTCGCTGGAAGGCATTACGGACGCTGAGTTCAACTTCAGCCAGCCCATTCAGCTTCGTTTCAACGAGTTGATGACGGGTGCGAAGGCAGATATCGCCATCAAGCTCTACGGTGAGGACATGGATGAGCTTTTCCGGAAGGCACAGGAGGCAGCCCGCTATGTGGAGAAGGTGCCGGGCGCGTCGGATGTCATTGTCGAGCAGACGATGGGATTGCCGCAGCTGCTCATCAACTACAACCGCTCGAAGATTGCCCGCTATGGCATTGACATCGAGGAACTGAATACGATTATCCGTTCTGCCTATGCCGGAGAGACTGCCGGTGTGGTTTTCGAGAACGAGCGGAGATTTGACCTGGTGGTGCGCCTTGACAAGGACAAGGTGAAGAATCTGAACATCGACAAATTGTTCGTGCGTTCCAACGAAGGCGTGCAGATTCCGGTGAGCGAGGTGGCAAGCATCGACCTGGTGGAAGGACCGTTGCAGATTAACCGTGACGCGACGAAGCGGCGCGTGGTGATTGGCGTGAACGTGCGCAACGCCGACATTCAGCAGGTGGTTTCGCAAATCAGCGAGTCGCTCGAAAAGAACGTGAAGCTGCCACCGGGCTACTACTTTGAGTACGGCGGACAGTTTGAGAACCTGCAGAAGGCCATCGACACGCTGTCGGTTGTCATTCCGATTGCACTGGTGCTGATTCTGCTGTTGCTGTTCTTCGCTTTCAAGAGTGTGGTTTACTCGCTGGTGGTATTCTCCACCGTTCCTCTCTCGCTGATTGGCGGTATCGTAGCCCTTTGGCTGCGCGGTCTGCCGTTCAGCATTTCGGCCGGAGTCGGTTTCATCGCCCTGTTTGGTGTGGCCGTTCTCAACGGTATTCTGATGATTAACCATTTCAATGATTTGAGCAAGGAAAGAAAATACAAGATGTGTACGAGCAGAATTTTATCCCACGGTTGCCAGCACTTGCTGCGTCCCGTATTCCTGACGGGTTTGGTGGCATCACTGGGCTTTGTCCCGATGGCGCTGGCGAAATCGGCCGGAGCTGAGGTACAGCGTCCGTTGGCTACGGTGGTGATTGGCGGTCTGATTGTATCGACAGCCATGACGCTGGTGATTGTTCCGGCATTCTATAAACTGGTCAACAGCATGACGTATGCCTGGAAGCGCAGGAAAAGACTTTCGGGCAAGGGCATGGCGGTGGTCGTGGCAGTATTGCTGTCGGCTGCCGGTACGGCACAGGCTGCCGATGCGCCGCGGAAGGTAACGCTGGAGGAAGCTGTGGAAATAGCCGTACAGAATCATCCGCGGTTGAAAATGGCGAATGCTGAAATCGAACGCGTACGGGCTTCCCGCGGTGAGGTGTGGGACGGTGGCAGCACATCGCTCAGCTACTCCTGGGGTCAACTCAACGGAGAATATAAGAAGGACAACGAACTGGTAGTCGAGCAGTCGCTCGGCTCCCTGCTGACTCCGTTCTACAAGAACGCATTGGTCAAGACACAGACAGCCAGAGGCGAGCATTTCCGCAATCTTGTGCAGAAAGAGATTACGGCCGAGGTGAAGCGTGCATGGGCCTATTATCTGTATGCCTACAATCTGTATCAGCTCTACGGCGAACAGAAGGAGCTGGCCGAGAAGTTGCAGGCAAGCGGCGACCTCCGCTATCAGCAGGGCGACATCGACCTGGCGGAGCGCAACATGATAGCCAGCACGGCGGCCGACATCCACACGCGTTGGCTGCAGGCGGGCGAGGAGCTTCGTCTGGCGGAGAAACGTTTCGGCTGGGCTTGCTATGCGGGTGAGGATATTCTGCCTCAGGACAGCGTATTGGCGATTCTTCCTTTCCGGGAAGAGCCGTCAATCGTCTCGGCCGACCACCTGAACTATCTGTCGTCAGGAGTGGAGGAGAAGAAGGAGATGTGGCGCGTGGAACGCAGCCGCTTTTTCCCGGAGCTTTCCGTAGGCTATTCCCGGCAGAAGATGTCGCCTCTCAGCGGCCTGAACTCCTGGACGGTGGGCGTGTCGTTCCCGATTCTGTTCTTCCCGCAGCAGAGCCGTGCGAAGCAGGCCCGGATTGCCATGACCGTGGCAGAGTGGGAGGCGGAGGACAGCCGGACACAGTTGGAGAACAAGGTGGACGAGCTTCGCGGACGCATTCAGCAGCAGCGCAAGAGCCTCGACTACTATGAGAAGGCGGCCTTGCGTGAGGCTACTTCGCTTCAGGAGAGCGCGTTGCTGAAGTTTCAGGAGAGCGAGACGGGCATTGCTGAACTGATTCAGAGCCTGATTGTGGCGCGCGACATTCGTAAGAATTATATGGAGACGGTGTTCAACTACAATGTCTCCGTGTTGGAATTGGAATTATATACAGAATAAATCAAACGGAAAGATGAAAAAAATATTTTTAGCATTGGCATTGTTGCCGTTGCTCGCGGCTTGCGGAAGCGGTCAGGGCGCGGCGGATTCGGAAACGGCTCAGGCAGAGCAGGCTGTTGAGCAACCGGCAGAAAAGGATAAGGATACGGCGGTGGATGCCGTGACGGGAGCGACGGCGGTGGTCAATCCGCCGGCATTCAACGGCGTTATCGTACTTCCTCCGCAGAAGCACGTCACCGTTACGCTCACGATGGGCGGCACGGTCAACAGCATGGACATGTTCCCCGGTGAGTATGTGAAGAAAGGCCAGGTTATCGCTACGCTGAAGAATCCGGAATTCATCACCCTTCAGCAGGAATACCTGGACGCATCCTCACAGCTGGAGTTCCTGGGAAAGGAGTTCGTGCGTCAGCAGAACCTTTCATCGCAGGAAGCCGCCTCGCAGAAGCGTCTGCAACAGAGCAAGGCGGAGCATTACTCGATGAAGAGCCGTGTGGATGCCGCGGCCGCTCAGTTGAGGCTGCTCGGCGTGGACGTTGCCCGTCTGAAGGATTCGGGTATCTCCTCCTATCTGGAGGTCAAGGCACCTATCAGCGGTTATGTGACGAACATGAACGGGAATGTGGGTAAGTTCTTCAACGCAGGCGACCCTATCTGCGACGTGATTGACAAGGCTTCCCTCCTGTTGGAGCTGACGGCCTACGAGAAGGATTTGGATAAATTGAAGATTGGCGACGAATTCGACTTCCATGTCAACGGTATTGCCGACAAGACGTTCAAAGCCACGCTGTTGTCGGTAGACCAGATGGTCGACGACGAGAACCGCTCGGTGAAAATCTATCTGCGAATCAAGAATCCGGGCACGGAATTCCGCCCCGGTATGTATGTCTATGCCGAAAAAAGTCGATAACTTTAGGGCATGAAGCGTATATTGTCCAACAAGTATCTGTTAATCGTGAATGCCATCTCCATCATGGTGGCATTCCTTACCCATTTTCCGGAGATAATCTCCCTGTTCAGTCCCGACGTTGAGGAAATCATTTTCCCCGGCATGCATTGGACGGAGGTGGGCAATGAGATGCTGTTTACCTACATTTCGCTGCTTCTGCTGTTTTTCGTCAACGAGCGGTTGTTCAAGTTCAACAGTACGGTGCGCGAGATAAGCTGGCTGAAAGTGCTGTGCTCGTTTGTCGTGGTCTGGATACTGAGCAATATTTTGGGGAAGGCGTTTGTCTTTCTCCATCATAATTTGGGCATTCCGGCCATCGACGCCATGCTTCACCACTATCTGCATCCCTTCCGTGACTTCCTGATTTCCACGGTTGTCACAGGCAGTTGTTTCCTGCTTTATCAGAACCGGCGGAACAACACGGTGAAGCTGGAAAACCAACTGTTGCGCACGGAGAACATCGCCAACCAGTATGAGGCGCTGAAAAGTCAGTTGAATCCGCACATGCTCTTCAACTCGCTGAATACGCTCTCGATGCTTATCCGCGAGTCGTCCGACAAGGCACAGGCCTATCTGCAGGAACTGTCGAGAGTGCTGCGCTATACGTTGCAGGACAACGGCTCGCACCTGGTCATGCTGCGCGATGAGCTGGAGTTTGTCAATTCCTATATCTATCTGCTGAAAATGCGCTATGAGGAGAATCTGCGGTTTGACATCGACATCCCGGAGGGAATGATGGACCGCCGTGTGCCGCCGATGGCCGTGCAGATGCTGGTGGAGAACGCCGTGAAGCATAATGAGATAAGCCGTCGCAAGTCGCTGACTGTCAAGATTTATATGGAGGATGACATGCTGGTGGTAGAGAATGCCAGGCAGCCGAAACTCACCGGAAGTTCGGGGACGAGAGTCGGGCTTGACAATCTGTCGAAGCGTTACCGGCTGCTGAACCGCAGAGACATTGTCGTGATGGAGGACAGCGGAAAGTTTATCGTAAAAATACCTGTCATATGAAAGTTCTGATTATTGAGGATGAGAGTGCCGCCCTGCGCAACTTGAAGGCGGTGATAAATGAGGTGGCGGCCGATATGGAGATTGTCGGCGAGACCGACAGTATTGTCGATTCCATCGGCTGGCTGGAGACGCATGCCATGCCTGACCTTATTTTTATGGATATACACCTTGCCGACGGGTCGGCTTTCGAGATTTTCGAGCATGTGAACATCACCTGTCCCATCATCTTCACGACTGCCTACGATGAGTATGCCTTGCGGGCGTTCAACGTGTACAGCATCGCTTACCTGCTGAAGCCAATCAGCGGCAGCGACCTGAGGAAAGCCCTCGACAAGCTGGAGGACTTGTGCAGCCGCAGGACGGAGCCGGTCCCACCGACCGACCTGACAGGTATCCTGCGCGAGTTGAAGAGGGAGGAAAGCTACAAGACGCATTTCCTGGTGCCCGTCAAGGGCGACCGGCTGCGTCCGGTGTCGGTGGGGACGATTTTGTTTTTCTATATCTCGGACGGTCTGGTGAAGGCGGTCGATGAGAATCATGAGGAATACGTCTTTCCACAGTCGCTCGACGAGCTGTCCGAGCAATTGAACCCTCGGGAGTTTTTCCGCGCCAACCGTCAGTATCTGCTGTCGAGAAAGGCCGTAAGGGACATCAGTCTGTGGTTCAACGGCCGGCTTGCTGTCAATCTGTGTGTTCCGACGGCGGAGCGCGTCATCATCAGCAAAGCCAAGGTGGCAGAATTCAAGGATTGGTTTTAGTCGTTTTTTCCTATAAAAAAGGCGGGAAGAAGTCGTTTTGCAACTTCTTCCCGCTTTCTTATTTTGTAGGCGCACCTTATTTGTTCTCTTCTTTCGGCTTGCGGTCGAAATACGGATTCTTGGACGATGCGCTGAGGGCGATGGCAATGGTCTGCGTGCAGCCGGGCAGCCACGGCAGGGATTCCGAAGCCCATCCGGCAGAGAACATCACGCGGGTGTCGATGCGCAGGTCGGCGGCCATGGAGCAGGCAGAGCCGACAGCGATGCCCACGTCGATGCTGTTGATGGCGCAGGGATTGGCCGCAGGGTTCTCGTCGCAGGTGGCATATCCGCAGTACTTGCAGTTCAGTCCCTGCGGCTGGCGGCGTGTGCCGATGAGGATGACGGCCTCACCCTGCAGGATATTGTCGGCGTCGCGCAGCAGGAATTTCATGCCCGATTCGGCCGCTTTCCGGCGCATGGCCTCAGCGAGTGTTTCCAGGTCGGCACGGTTGGAAACCAATGCGATTTCCACGACGTCGATGCCCTTTCCCTTCGGTGCCGTACGGGCCGCCGTCATCATCCTGTGGGCAGCTTCCACCACGAGCTGGTGGCGCAGTGTTCGTTCGTTTTGTATCATAGCGGTAGATTGTTTTTTTGTTCCATTCAAATTTACAAAATACCGTCGGTTTTTCATTCCGCGGGACTCTTAATTTTTCTTGTTACAAAAATGTTATTGCCGTATATGGCTGTTTATTAATGGTTTGTCGCCTTATTCCGGGAATTTGGGCGGTCGTTGTGTTATGGTTTTGTTATAATAATTTTACCGTTCTGAAATAACCGGGTGATACCGTGTGAATAATTTTGCGGCAGAAAAAACAGGTGATTATGAAATTGTATTTAACGGGTATTTTGTTGTGTCTTTCAATTGTTGCAAATGCCAAAGTCATTAAAGGCAAAATCAGGGACGCATCGACAGGAGAGGAAATCATAGGAGCATGTATCTCCTTGAAAGAATCTCCGCAAAAAGGGGCTATATCAGGATTGGACGGAAGCTATTCTTTCAGTGTGGACGATAAGACCTGCACTCTGGTATGTTCTTATATGGGTTATAAGAAATTTGAGAAACAGGTGGCTTCTAACGAGGATTATGTAGAGATTGCATTGGAAAGCGAGGCGAATCAGTTGTCGGAAGTTGTTGTGGTGGGACACAATAGCGGCCGTACGGAGGCTGCAGCCCGTGGAATCGAGAAGGAATCAATGAATGTGGTGAACGTAATGAGCGCGAGAGCCATGGAAATATCGCCAGACCATACGGTCGGAGATGTCATCCGCCGTATGTCGGGAGTGACAGTGGAGCGGAGCAACACGGGTGAAGGCCAGTATGCCATCCTGCGCGGTATGGACAAGCGCTATAACTATACGTTGGTCAACGGGGTGAAAATTCCGAGCCCTGACAATAAGAACCGTTTTGTGCCGCTTGACATCTTCCCTTCAGAGCTGCTTGACCGTCTGGAGGTGCATAAGTCATTGACGGCTAACTTGGAAGGTGATGGAATCGGAGGTGCTGTCAATCTGGAGATGAAGGATGCTCCGGCACAGCGTCAACTGACGTTCAATGTCGAGACGGGCTACAGCGCGCTGTTCTTCAACAACGATTTTCAGTCGTTCCGCCATTCCGACATCAACCGCCGTTCGCCCAACGAGATAAAGGGGCTTGACGCGCCGGTGAGCATGACGGACTTTACGACATCCAACCTTCACATGACGAATGCGGCGGCATTGCCCGATATGGTGGCCGGATTCTCCTACGGTGACCGTTTCTTCGGCGACAACCTCGGCCTGATGGTGGCTGCAAGCTTCAGCAACAGCTATCGCGGCAAGGACAGCGAGCTGCATTATCAGCCGGGTTCCACCTATACGGGTGTGACGGACCGTTCCTATTCGGAACAGCAGATGCGGTTGGGCACACACTTGAAGCTCGACTATTACGCGTTGCGGAATCACAAATATACGCTCTATGCCGGCTATATGGACATGCGCAACGCTCAGGTGCGCGATGCTGTCAATCCGGAGTGGGAGAAAGTCAGAATGCGCTGGAACCGCCAGTATATTTTCAATTCCACGCTCAAAGGCGAACACGGATTTCTTGAGAATCACGCCTTGAAGCTGAAATGGTCGGCCGTTGCTTCGAAAGCCTACAACCAGACTCCTGACAACGCCGAGATTTGCCTGACGACGGCCAGCAACGGTATGGAAACCGTGTCGCGCAGCGGAACGACACGCCGTTGGGAGCATAACTCTGACCGTGATTTTGCGGGATATGTGGATTTGACCTACCGCTGGAAGCCGTCGGCCGCTACGTTTGATTTTGCCATCGGCGGTATGTTTCGCGACAAGCAGCGTACAAGTTTCTTCCATGAATATTTCTTCAGTCCCATCTCATCGCAACTTTCTCAGATGAGAGGCCGCGACTGGAACAATTTTGACGAGATTCTTTGGGATGTGCGTCGTTACGGTTCGTTGAGCGACCCTCTGAACTACGATGCGTCGGAGCAGATTGGAGCGGGTTACGGCTCGGTGAAATTCTCCATTGCCCGTCTGGAGGCGATAGCCGGATTGCGTGTCGAGCATACCGACCAGGGATATTACCTGCATTTCGCTACGGAGGGTGCACGCAATGAAGGCTCGCAGAACTACTACGACTGGTTGCCCGACGTTCATATAAAGTATGACGTTCATCGGAATGCCAAGATTCACGCTTCCTACTACCGTGCCATCAACCGCCCGAGCTTCTTCGAGATTGTGCCTTACAAAATCATCAACGAGGACTACAGCGAGCGTGGTAATCCGGATTTGAAACACACGGTAGCCGACAACTTCGATTTGCGCTATGAGTATTTCCCCGGCTCTTCCGAGCAGTTCATGGTGGGATTGTTCTATAAGAAGATAAAAGACCCGATTGAATACGGTTTTGACACGTCCGGACAGGACACCTATTTCACGCCGGCCAACTATGGAACGGCTCGTAACCTGGGTGTGGAGGTTGACGTGATGAAATATTTCAACTGGTTCGGCATAAAGGCCAACTATACATTTACCAATTCTGAGATTACAACGAAGAAAACCGCCATCGTGGAGCAGACGGACGCAAACGGCGACATTACGACCGTGACACGCAGTGTGGAGCAGACCCGTCCGCTGGCTGGTCAGGCAGCCCACATGGCAAACCTCTCATTGCTCTTCCGCGACGGCCGTCACGGCTGGGAGGGTCAGGTGGCCGGAGGATATACGGGCAAACGACTTTCGGAGGTTTCAAAATATTATAACGACGACATCTGGGAAGCCGGTTACTTCCAGCTTGACTTATCGCTGGAAAAGACGTTCAAAAAGCGTTATTGCGTGTTTGTGAAGGCAAACAACCTGCTGAACAGCGAGTTGGTCAGATACATTCCGTTCAATAGCCAGAACGTGAACTTCCCCGACAAGATTCAGCGCAATTCAAAGGGTATTCTTGAGCGCAAGGAGCACACGGGGCAGACATTCGTGATTGGATTCCGTTTTAAACTCTAAAATAAGATTACATTATAAAATCAAAAGAATTATGAAAACTAAGACATGGATGATGGCTGGTCTTGTTGCCTTGTCATTATCGTTTACAGCTTGTGAGGAAGAAAACAATGGTGGTAATGGAACCCCTGAAGAGGGTCCGGAAATCGAGGATGTTCAGGGCAACGTCTCTGGTGTATGGACGAAGAACAGCGTTGTGCGCGTCAGCGGACACATCACGGTGCCGGAAGGCGAATCGTTGGTGATTGAAGAGGGCGTAAAGGTCATTTTCAGCTCTAACGGCGTCGGTGTCAGCCACACTCCGATTGAGTTCATCCTTGACGGTAATCTCTACTGCCAGGGCACAAAGGAAAATCCTGTGCTTTTGTCGGTTGAGGAGAACGAGCGTACGGAGGAAAATGCCTTCGCAGGTCTGTGGGGTGGTATCGTAGCTACCGACAAGTGCGGCGAGTTTGTTATTGACAACACGGTTATCGAATATACGGGTGGTGCCGTCTTGAAGGATTCACCTTCTGCTGTCAAGGGTATCTATGAGGCCGGTGAGGACTTTGATCCGCAAATCACTACCAACAACGTGAACGGTAGATATGTGGTGACTAACTCAGTGCTCCGCTACGGTGCTTCCGACGCTATCTATATGATGGGCGGTAACGGTATCATCACCAACAATAAGTTCTATGCCAACGGTTCTGACGGCGGCGAGGCCGTGAATGTCAAGGCTGGTTGCAAGGTCGACGTGGCACAGAACATTATGTACAGCCCGAATACCAACGGTCTGAAACTCTCCAGCTCAGGTCAGAACGACGAGGGCGGACGTGCGCAGGCAATGGTAAGAGCCTACAACAATACGATTATCAATGCCGGATGGCGTCGTGACGGAGTGAAAGGCGGTTGCATCTACGTAGAGAAGAACGCATTGGTAAGCGTGTTCAACAACCTGCTTGTCAACTGTAAGTTTAAGGCGATGACTCCGTCATGGGAGATTCCTAACAACCCGGAGGAAGGTTACGCTGATGCTTCGGTTATCGATTACAACTACTATGCTGCCGGAAAGTCTGAAAGTACTTTGGACCAGGATGTGGCTGACGGAACAACAAATGCTTTCCTTGGCTATACGCTTCCTAACGAGAAATACAGTCCGAACGTCGACTTGCACAGCGTAGTGAGTGCTTCTGCCGGTGACGATGCTACTGACCCGAAGTTTGTCAACTTCCCATACAATACGAATCCGCTTACAAGCTATGTCTATGACGAGAACTGGGATTTCCATCTGACTGCCGATTCTCCTGCGCTGAAGGGTGCATACAGCGGTAACGACGAGAAGATGCAACCGTATTTTGCCGGTGGTATGACCGTCAACGGAAAGAACTATGTGTCTCCGACTCCGCAACCTTGGTTTGGTGCATTTGGAAAATAAGAGGTATATTTGATAAATAAGATTATTCATTCAGTATGAGAAAAATATTTTTGGCGGCATTGCTGATGGGTGCGGCGGCTGTTTCAGCACAGCAGCGTCTTGACGACCCTGCAATGTTTGAGGACAAATTGAATTTTTACGTTGCCAACGATTTGGGCCGTAACGGATATTATGACCAAAAGCCGATTGCCGAACTGATGGGGCAGATGGCCGAGGTGGTCGACCCGGAATTCGTGCTGGCAACGGGCGATGTGCATCACTTTGAGGGGGTGCAGAGTGTCAGCGACCCTTTGTGGATGACCAATTATGAGTTGATTTACAGCCATCCGGACTTGATGATTGACTGGTTCCCGATTTGCGGTAACCACGAGTACAGAGGCAACACGCAGGCGGTGATTGACTATTCTGCGGTCAGCCGCCGTTGGGAGATGCCGGCGTTCTACTACACGAAGACCTTTGAGGAAGAGGGCACGACGGTGCGTGTCGTTTGGGTGGATACAACTCCGATGATTGACAAGTACCGCAAGGATACGGAGGACTATCCTGACGCGTCGAAGCGCGACTACAACCGTCAGCTTCAGTGGGTGGATTCCGTTTTGACGGCTGCTAAGGAAGATTGGGTGATTGTTGCCGGTCACCATCCTATCTATGCCGACACGGAGAAGTCGGTGAAGGAACGTCAGGACATGCAGAAGCGTCTGGATACGATTCTTCGCAAGCATCATGTCGACATGTATATCTGCGGACATATCCACAATTTCCAGCACATCCGCATGAAGGGAAGCGATATTGACTATGTCGTGAATTCATCCGGTTCGCTGGCACGCGACGTGAAGCCGACGGAAGGCACGGTGTACTGTAGCGGTGAGCCGGGCTTCTCGGTGGTGACGGCTGACAAGAAGTCATTGAAACTGTTTATGATTGATAAGAAAGGGAATGTGCTTCATTCGGTAATTAGAACCAAGTAGAAACATTGGACTCAGATTGTGTGTTGAGGCGGTGCTCCGTTATGGAGTGCCGCCTCTTTTTTGTATTAGATTGTCTAGTCCTAAAATAGCGTTACAACAAAAAAGGTAACATTATGGAAAAGGCAGAAACAAAGTACGTTAAGCGCAC